>JAXKAR010000074.1:0-2448 GCA_036305845.1 Emergencia sp. | reverse complement strand
TTTAGGCCATCAGTGGGTCATTCCTATTAACGCCGAAAAGCCGAAGGATGCCAGAATCAAAAGCGGCAGATACATTAAAACAAAATCCGGAAATGGAGAGAACGAAGATGGAAAGAAAATCGTATAGTGCCGGAGCCGTGAAATTTTCGTTCTGGTTCATGGAATTTCGGAAAACCGTGCAGCTTTTGAGCGAGGGTAAGAGCTTTGCAGACATTAAAAAGTTGAATGAAGAGACAAACATCTATGGCGCACCGACAAAACTACGAGCGCAGCAGATTTATTCTACCGTAACAGCCCGTATCAAGACATTAGATGAAAGCTTTTACCCAATCTTTCTGAGCAGTGATCTTGCTACACAAAAATTATTTGTGCTGACTGCGGCTCTTTTGCATGACACGCTGTTCTTTGATTTTGTGTATGAAGTAGTGCGGGAAAAAATGATTCTTGGTTCCGACGAGCTGACGGATGCAGATATCCGGATATTCTTCAAAAATAAGCAGGAACAGAGTGAGAAAGTGGCTTCTCTTCAAGACTATACGCTGCACCGCCTCGGCTCCTGCTATAAAACGCAGCTTTATGAAGCTGGGCTTTTAGAAAGCAACCGGGCAAACAGCACAAGAAAAATACTGAAGCCAATTCTTGATATTGCATTTGAGCATTGGCTTTATGACCATGACCTTGGCATCATGGTAAAAACACTGACGGGGGTAAGATGAAATGGATTTAAGCCAAAGACTGGACGAGATGGAGCTTGCAATCCATAAGCCGTCTTTCCGAAAAGGAACAGGCCGCGCAAATGAGGTCAACTATTGGGTGTTTGATTATCCACCGGAAAAGGAACTGGAAGTTCGGGAGCGTGTAGAGTATCTGAAAAATAAGAATGACCGGGGCGATGATGATTTTGAGCTTGTGGTCTTTGACCTGTATGATATCATCATTGACTTTTTGGAAAAGAAAAACTTCATGGAAAAGTGCTATGACTTTGAAAAAAAGCGAGGGATCGAGCGTATCGTCAAGGCTGTGACCAACTCCATGAAGGTAAATGACGATGACAGCCTGATCGTGCAATATATCAAAGAACATACGCCGGAGAATGCAGTCGTGTTCCTGACCGGTATCGGCAAGTGCTATCCGATTTTGCGCTCCCACAAGGTGCTTAACAACTTGCACCAGGCGTTTGTGCGCTGCCCGGTCGTGATGTTCTTTCCGGGAACCTATAATGAACAGGAGCTGATCCTGTTCAATGAGATTAAAGACGATAACTATTACCGGGCATTCCGACTGGTAAAGTAATGGATGGAGGAAACTGTTATGCAGATCAAGGACATGTTCCGAAAGAAAATTGACCGTGAGATACAGGGCGTTATCATTGTCGGTCAGGGTGAAGAGACAAATGTGGCGCAGGAGCTGGAAGAGTATGTTGTGACCCGTGAGCTTCAGCGTCATTTTGCATATTTCTTTGCAGCATATAAAAAAGGTATTCAGGGAACCACACCGAAAATGGGTGTCTGGATTTCCGGCTTCTTTGGAAGTGGTAAATCTCATTTCCTGAAAATTCTGTCCTATCTGCTTCAGAATAAACAGGTCGGAGACAAACATGCCATCGACTACTTTATCGAAGATCAGAAGATTACCAATCAGATGGTGCTGGCAGATATGCAGCTGGCAGCAAACACCCCATCAGATGTGATTCTTTTCAACATTGATTCCAAAAGCGATTCGAATGGCAAAGAAAATAAAGATGCCATTGTGAACGTATTCCTGAAGGTATTCAATGAGATGCAGGGCTTCTGCGGTTCCATGCCGCACCTTGCCGACCTGGAGAGAAGGCTTTCCGAGGAAGGTCGTTTTGAAGAGTTTAAGGAAAAGTTTGAAGAAGAGTATGGCGATCCGTGGGAAAGCTCTCGTCAGGACTTCGATTTCATTCAGGATTCCGTTGTCGATGTTCTTTCAGACATGGATTTCATGAGCGAATCAGCTGCCCGTAACTGGTGCGAGAAAGCTACCGAGAGCTACCAGATCAGCATTGAGGATTTCGCCAAGCGTGTAAAGTCCTATATTGATAAAAAAGGCAATAACCACCATGTTGTTTTCCTTGTGGATGAGATCGGTCAGTACATTGGCGATGATTCCAAGCTGATGCTGAACCTTCAGACCGTGACGGAAGAACTGGGCAAGGAGTGCATGGGTAAGGCTTGGGTAATCGTAACCAGCCAGCAGGATATCGACTCCATTACCAAGGTGAAGGGTAACGACTTCTCCAAGATTCAGGGACGTTTTGATACACGCCTTTCTCTGTCCTCTGCCAATGTGGACGCTGTTATCAAAAAGCGTATTCTGGATAAGACAGAGACCGCAGCCCAGAGCCTGCGTCTGCTCTATGACCAGAAAGCAACCATCATCAAAAATCTGATTGTCTTCAACGACGGTGTGGAGAAAAAACTGTAC
>JAXKAR010000073.1:0-2564 GCA_036305845.1 Emergencia sp. | reverse complement strand
TTTGGTAAGTAGGTAAGCCCCTTACAGGGCTTACCCCTCTCAGAACCGGACGTGCAGCTTTCCCGCATCCGGCTCCCTGTAAAGCTAATCCATCTACGGCTATCCATATATACTGACATATATTCGCGGCTGCGCTAATGGGAACCGCTTCAGCAGTTCCTTATATCCTTCTTTCGTATAACTTCTGCGCTGGCTTCTTCTGTTCAGCCAGTAAAACAGTCTAAACCGGACTACATTGTAGAATGAGTTTAGGCTTCGCGAATTGTCAGTAATCCCATAGTAATGATAGTAACCAACCAGAATCTCATTCAGCTTCTTCACAATTCGATTGATGTGCTGAAACCTCATATCCTTTATCATGGCATTTATTTCTTTGCTCTTCTTCGCGAGCTTCTTCTTGCTGGTTTTCCTCTTCACTCTGTACTTTCCTGTCCTGCCATGCGAACAGTAATGCGTGAATCCGAGGAATGTAAAGGTCTCCGGCTTTCTTTCTCCGCGTGCTTCCCGGTTTCTTTCCGCGAACCGCCCAAATTCTATCAGCCGGGTCTTACTCTCCTCTAATTCCAGTCCAAAGTGCTTCATTCTGCGTTTCAGATGTTCATAGAACATTTCTGCGTCTGATTTATACTGGAAACATCCCACAAAATCATCCGCGTATACTACCAGCCCTGCATATCCTTTCATAAACGGCCGTATCTTCTCCTTGAACCACCATACCAGCACGTAGTGCATGTAGATGTTTGCTATCACTGGAGAGCAGACCGAGCCTTGCCCCGACCCTTCCTCCGTTTCTTCATACTGGTAATCTTTCATAATCCCTGCTTTCAGCATCCGCCGTATTAACCGGGTTATATTCGGATCTTTTATCCGCGATTCTATGAACTTCACTATCCATTCATGGTCCAGATGGTCGAAGAATCCTTTGATGTCTGCATCCAATACCCAGTTTGTCTTTTCCTTTTCCAGCATTCCGTTCAATTTCCTGAGTGCCATGTGGCAGCTCCTTCCCGGACGGAACCCCATCATTTCTTCATAGAAATGTGGCTCAAACACTGCTTCCAGTACCCTTCTCAGCGCTTCCTGTACCAGTTTATCCTCGTAGCAGTAAATACTGAGCGGTCGGCTTTTTCCGTTCCCTTTTGGTATCTCAACTCTTCTTGCCGGCTTAGGTTTGTATGCTTTCTGCTTTAGCCTTCTGACCAGGTCATTTAGGTTTTCTTCCAGGTTCGCTCCGTATTCCTCTTTGGTAATCCCATCGATTCCAACGGCCTTGCTCCCATCCATATCCCTGTGACATTCTTTTAATAATTCCTTGTTTATCAGATGTCCCACTGATGTAAATACCATTCCTGGATTTTCGCTTGATAGCTGTGATATTCTCGCCAATTTCGTTTCCATAGTTTCTCCTGCCTCTGCGTACAGACTATGTTTCCTCTTTGATATGACTTTACATGGCCGACCTGCGAGGACAGGTCTCTCTCGACTTCCACGGCATTTCCTCCGTGTACTATTCGGCCATCCGACTTCTGCTGGCCTTTTACAGTTCTTCCTTTTACGGTTGTTCCGTATACCAGATGTACGCAACTCATCTGGAGCCAGACAGACCTCCCCAGTTGACTTGAAATCCTTGATTGCA
Source organism: Emergencia sp. (assembly GCA_036305845.1). Classification (GTDB taxonomy): domain Bacteria; phylum Bacillota; class Clostridia; order Peptostreptococcales; family Anaerovoracaceae; genus Senimuribacter. Next base: position 928 of record JAXKAR010000073.1, on the reverse strand, counting down.
CGACCAACCTCAAAACTCCGGGGAAGCGGCGGCAATCTCGCTCTTAACGATTACCTCCGTATTGCTTTCGGTGTATAGGAGCACTTCTGCCTTCCCAGTTTCATTTTAATATCGGAGCTATATGCAGTTTTGCCTTGCAATCTCGCTGTCTACGCTTAGCAGACAACATCTCTGTTGCCCGCCCAAGACTCGCTTCGTGCGGTATAGCTTGTACCTTACACAGCGGGACTTTCACCCACCGAATTTCAAGCCCTTAGCTGGGCGCACCCTATAAGATTAAAACGGCTGTTATTTGCAGGTATCCCGCAAATAACAGCCTTAAAATTTTACAACTATTCTGTTCAACTATCACCGTAAACGGCATGCAAGCTTTATGTAAAGCAGATATTTCTGAATGACATAATATCTACGCCAGAACCAGCCTTGGACTACTTTCTTCCAACCAGAGCGTCATCCAACGACTTGCCTGCTGCCTGACGATACTTGTCATCTTTCTCTTTTACATGCTTAGCACTGAAAAGAAGCATCAGTACAACACATACCACGCCACAGACTGCAGTTACACCGAATAAGGTTTTATAGCCAAATCCCAGAAGCAGGAATGCTACGACTACCGGTCCGATAGCATTGATAATATTGGCGATCGGGTTTACTGCTGCAAATACGGTACCGAAATCCTCACGGCGCCAATACTGAGCCGCCAGAGATACGGTAAAGTTGGAAGATGCTCCCATAAAAATTGCCAGACAGATCAGAGCAGCTACCAGAAGACCAGCTCTCTCAGGAGTGGCAACTGCACCGAAGATACCTGCCAGTATCATAATCACACAGGCAATGATCATCGCCTTCTTGGTTCCCAAAGCAGAATCCACGAATCCCAGCACAACACTTCCGATAATACCGAAAATACAGATCATCATCATAATGC
>JAXKAR010000072.1:0-11150 GCA_036305845.1 Emergencia sp. | reverse complement strand
GATTTGCTGTATGCCAAAATCGGTGAGCTAACCGCTTTGAGCGGCAAATTCGATACGTTGTCATCAAAAGCAATCACGGCGGAATATCTTGAAGCGAATTACACCAAGACTGTGAACCTTGAGGCTACTTATGCAAAGATTCAGCAGCTTGAGGCGGTAAGTGGTCGCTTTGGGGACATATCTGCCGACAAGACGGTAACAGAGTACTTAGAGGCAAATTACACGGATATGAAGACGTTCACAGCGCTGAAAGGTGTCGTGGATGATTTGAACGCCAACAAGATAACAACGGGATATCTCGATGCGAATTATGCATCTTTATCGGCACTAAATGCTACGGTAGCAGATATCGGAGCCCTAAAGGCAAATAAGGTAGATGTAAGCAAAGCCAATATTGACGAAGCCTGGATAAAGGACTTATTGGTAAAAGGTAAGTTCCTTGCAAATGACATAAACGCTGCCACAGGATCCTTTTCCCATTATCTTACCGGGGTCAATATCGTCGGTGACAATATCACCGGAGGCACCATATCCACAGAAAGGTTAATCATCCGTGATAAAGACGGGAAAACCGGTATCCTGTTTGAACTCAATAACGGGATTATCGATCAGACCGGTCTCACAGAAGAGGAACTCAAAAAACATGCATTAAACGGACAGATTATCGTGGCGCAGTCCATCACAGCGGACAAGATAAACGTCACGGATTTATTTGCCCAGGACATTATGGCGACAGGGTCAATTACCGGCATGAAGATGTTTTCTACCTATATAGAGGCAGAAGCGGGCAGAATTGGTGTTTTCGGGATAGATAACATTGGGCTGCATTCTGAAACATCTGGATTGGTGGCACGATATGACGGAACCTCGCCGCATATGGTATATACAGACCCGGTAAGGATGTATGGTAAAACTATATTTGTTGTCACCCAGCCGCTTGATGCAAGAGTCTTTGCAAGATGCAGGTACAAAGCGGAAACGATTGAATTTAGCAATGTCCCGCAGCAAGTGAAATTGCAAATGGGAAATAATGAATACATTACTAATGTTAGCAAGTTAAAGATACAACTCGTCCGTATTGTCGATGATTTTGTAGGCGCATATGATGTAACCGAAAACTGGAGCGATGCTGATGCGCTGCACTCTGGTGCTAAAAAAGTGGAATTCGGATGGCGTATTTGCGCCAATGGAGTTAGATATTATAACGACAAGGATACCGGACCAGTGCGTGATACCCCTATTTACTGGTATGCAGACCAGAGTGTGCCTAATGCCACAAATGAAGATTACACGCTTAGGCTTTTGTGGTCATTATTTAAACCTCAGCTGGAAGTCTATGCGGTACCTGCAGATGTGGGGATTTTTCCTCATGAACTTCGGTATGGAGACTTTCGGGTAAACAGCTTAGGTGAAGCGTATGGAATGACGGCGGAAGTGGGCAATGTGTCAAGCCTTTTGGCTACCACCGAGTTTGTGAAAAACGCAATGACGTGGAACAATTTGCAGGATAAACCGTCATCTTTCGTTCCGTCAGCGCATACCCATGATGACCGCTATTTTACTGAGACGGAGATGAACTCCAAGTTAGCGGCATATGCGCAAACTGGACATACTCATGATGGCCGGTATTTCACAGAGAGCGAAATCAATAATCTGTTGTCGGGAAAACAGAACAATTTAGGCTTTACCCCGATACAGCAAGGCGGCGGCAAGAATCAGAAAAACAACAAAATATACATCGGGTGGACTGACAGCAAGCTTAATGCGCAGGTGGATGTCACCGATTTTGGTGCGCTTGCTTTTGAGTCATGGGTCAGTGGAAACTATTCGGCCAAGGGTCATAAGCATTCTGCAGTAGATATTACAGGCGGCGCGTTGAAAGTGAGTGAGGTTAATATAACTGCTGCACGTTCAGCGCAGGCGTTTAAAATAATCGACTCCAGCAACGCCAAGAATTATCTATCTGCATATCTCCACAACAATAACGTTGCCGCGGTACTCGGCTATTACAAGGACGGTGCTGAGGCTAACTTCATTTCACTAAGGAACGATGATACCAGGTTTGGAAAACCTGTAGCGGTAGGAAGCGGCGGTACTGGACAGAACCACGTCTCCGATACGTTTGAATGCGCTGCAGTAAACACATCAAATGTAGAGATAAGTAATCAAACCTGTAAATATTTTCCGTATCTGGGTTTAGTGATGATACGACTTACGGTATATGTTCACGATATTAGTGTAGGAGCAGAAGAATTCTTTTCTGTAGTTCAGGTTCCTTCAAAATATACAAATAACTCTTTTATTCCACTCGCCACAGCAACTGGAACAGCACCATTGACAGAAAGTATGATATATCCTGAAAACCATGCTTCACACGCAAGGCTTATACGGATTAAATGCAATAAAGCATGGAAATTAGGCTATTTTTACATCCAGGGCGCTTATTTACTTTAATTCATAGAATAGGAGGAAAAGAAAAATGTTAAAAAAGGTAGAAAGAATTACACTGACGGGAGAATCCATGATTGAAGGCGTTTGTGTTGCAGGTATGCAGGCGACCATCGATTCAGATAATCCGGAAGAAATTTCATTCAGCCATTGGCAGAACGACCAAAAAATGTACAAAGCAAACCGGGTTACTGTGCGTGCGGATATCGCGGAGTTCGAAGACTACGCATACAGCCGCCAGGACGAACTGTTAGCAGGAGGTGGAAGTGATGCAGCTGAAAAATAGCGTACTGATTAATTTTGTGCTGGGTATGAACAGTCTTCGGGAGAAGAAACTGCCGATCAAGCTCAGCTTCGCCATCAAATACAATCTGGATCTGGTAGCACCGGCTATCTCAGCTTTCAATTCTGCCAGAGATGAAATTGTGCAGGGTGGGGCGAATCCGGACGAGGAATTGAACAAGCTACTCGAGGAAGAAGTGGAGCTTGCGATTAAAATGGTTTCGGCAGAAGATCTGGAACGCACTGAAAGCGAGAATCGCTTTGATGTATTGACGCTAAGAGAGCTGGAAGCACTCAGTTTCATGATTGAAGGATAAACAGGAGGAAAAGAAAATGAACAACAAAACGTACGACTTATTAAAATGGATTGCTATGTACTTACTGCCGGCTGCCGGTACCCTGTATTTCGCCCTTGCCGGAATCTGGGGATTTCCCTATGGGGAAGAAGTTGTTGGCACAATTACAGCGGTAGATGCTTTCTTGGGCGCTGCCCTGGGCATCAGCAGCGCCAAATACAAGAAGGAGCAGGAAAATGAGTAGTCTGATTATCTCCCTGCTCATCGCTTTGATTCCCTGCGTGGTTACGCCGATTATGGGGTACATCGTGTGGCTGCTGAAAAAGATGGCCAAGAAGGACGATGCCAATGATGCAGGGACCATGCTGCTGCTTCGGATCCAGTTGATTGATTATCATGACAAATATGCCATCAGAAAACGGCCGATGCCGCCCTACGCCTATGAGAATTTCTGCGATATGTATAAGGCATATCAGGCTCTGGGCGGAAATAGCATGGTGGAGAAGATGGCGGTAGAAATGAAAGACGTGCATTTACAATCTAAGGAGGTAGAAATGCCGAAATACGGCGAAAAATAAAGAACCTTGTCCGTAGGAACAAGGCATGGTATACTATGATGGTCAAGAGGACGAACTAAGAAAGCGGTTGACCTTCCGATATTGTTACATATACCCTGGAAAATGGGAATTGTACAATTGGGAGGTGATAATATTTCAGACTATGAAATTCTGGTAATTATCTTAATGATACTTACTTTAGTAGAAATGATTAGAGGAAATAAAAATAACCGCCGATAGTTTCGCAGACCAAAGCGGCTATTTTTATAGTTAACATGGTCAACCGTTTTCAACGGTTTCCTCTTGACTTCAATATACCACGATTGAAGTTATTTTGCAATAGTGAAATTCGTCCTGCAGTCATTGCAGGATTTTTTAATTGGAGGTAGAACATGGCTAAAATTTACTTTGACGCAGGGCACGGTGGAAGTGACCCAGGTGCGGTTAAATATGTGAGAGAAGCAGACGTGGCGATGAAGGTTGTCGAGTATGCTGCGGCATATATGAAAGAGCATTATATCTGCGAGATATATCAAGACATTACAGCAGATAGCATTAACACCATCGTAGCACGGGCAAACAAATGGAAAGCCGATCTGTTTGTTTCCGTACACTTTAATGCTGGCGAAGGAGATGGCTATGAGGGTTTGGTTTACGGTAGCGCAAACAAGAGCCTCGGACAGTGTTTTGAAAAGCACGTTAAAGCTATCGGGCAGAACAGCCGTGGTGTTAAGTACAGACCTGACCTTGGTGTGCTTCGTTTAACAAACATGCCAGCAATTCTTAACGAGATCGCATTTGTAGATAACAAAAAAGATATTCAGGATTGGGACGAAGACCATGAGCTTAAAAAGATGGGCGAGGCGCTGGCAAAAGCCGCAGCGGAAAGCGTAGGAGCAAAAAAGAAAACTACCGTAAAATCCATGAGCGTTACGAAATCCCATAGCGACCTTGGCCAGCCTAAACTAACTTGGAGCAAGGTCAGCGGCGCTAAAAAATATCGGGTATACCGGGCAGACTATAGCAATGGTACATACAAGAAGATGTTCGAAACCACCGGAAACAGCTACATCAACACATCGTCTAAACGTGGCTGCACTTACTATTACAAAGTAGAGGCACTGAACGCACTGGGCAAGGTGATTGCAAAGAGCGCAGTAGTAGGAATTAAATCTGATGTGCTACAGGTGAAACTCAAACAGGATATGAACCGGCGTACGGGTCCGGGAACCAAGTACAAGAAACTGGGCACACGGAGCAAAGGCAGCGTGCTGACCTTGTTTGATATTTCTGCAGACGGAAAGTATGGCTATGTCGGCGGTGACTATCCGGGGTGGGTCTGCATTACCAGCGAGTATGCGGCTAAGTTGTAAGTTATATCTAATTGTTTTGGACAACATAACTCATTTAAAATAACTGACTTCGGGCAGCCTTAATGGTTGCCCTTTTTTAATGTGAAGAAAAGAAGTTGCAAAAGAGTGGCAAGTTGCAAAAGAGTGGCATTGACAAGATAAACATAGCATTCTATAATTTAATGGGCATGAGAATCCTCCCCCTTCCATGTCCACCAGATTCCGTAACAAAAATCGTAAACGACATTGAATGTATTTTTGAAGGGGGAATGCACATGAATAGAAAAATTTTCTTTAATGTAATCAAGAAATTGTTTCCTGAGGAATTGAGATTGAAGTTACCACCATTCGTTGAAATGTCGTTTACTGTTGCGAAAAATAATATGAAAACATATTTATATAAAGATTTGGCTGGGACAAACTTGTCCTGGCTATTTTAATTTCACAACCACCATTGATGGGGTTACAGTTACGGACCGCCGATGGCGGTTTCGCCCATCAACCAGGTGCGGAAAGTTCTGGATTATGCGGTAACGAGAATCCCCCGGGAAAAAATTCTTATGGGTATGCCCAATTACGGTTACGACTGGAAGCTCCCTTTTATAAAAGGAGAGTCCAAGGCAGAAAAGCTGACCAGCGAAGGTGCATTGTGGAGAGCCAGATATTATGAGCAAGAGGTGGTTTATGACCAGCTGTCTCAGGCGCCGTTCTTTACCTATACTGCACCTGATGGGTTTAAGCATGTGGTGTGGTTTGAGGATGAACGGAGCATAAGAGCCAAACTGGCACTGATTGAAGAATACGATTTGGCGGGGGCAGGGTATTGGAATATCATGGAGTACTTTCCTGCTAACTCTGTAGAGCTGAACAGCATGTATACCATAAAGAAATTTTAATGTGTTAGCTACCCGGCATATTTCGACAGAAGACATGAACTTAAAACAATATGGAATTGGTATGACCAGAAGCCAAAACAAAAAAGTCCGTGAAAACAGCGTTGAAAAATGCTAAAAATGGGGCGTTTCATTGACTTTAGGAGAATCTCTTGTATAATGTTAAGTAAATAACGATGTTGGTATAACCAATTATCATGCGAAAGTTGAGAAAAATGATTAAACCGAGTTGAAGAAAGAACGGAGAGAAAGGAGTATTATTATGGCTGATCCTTTGGCAGGCTATATCCCTGAATACATAGAACAGGAAGTAGAGCGTGAACCCATTGTCAAGCTGGCCAAGATGATTACAGACCGCGTACCGCAGAAACTGGGCATCAAGAAGATTACCAAGTATGACCCGGAATACTGGGGACTTGCGGCTATGTGTACCGATGAGATGGCAGAGATTGCGCTGAAGATGGGGGTGCGTAAACCCAAGACCCTCGATCAGATGGTGAAAATCACCGGTATGGAAAAGGAAAAACTGGAAGGACTTCTGGAACAGATGTCTGAGAACGGGGTTCTGGAGTACAACTGGGAAAATCCGGAGAGAATCAAGCAGTATGTTCTGCCTATGTTTGTACCAGGTAATGCTGAATTCAGCAACATGAACAGAAAACTGCTTCAGGAGCATCCGGAATTGGGCAGATTTTTCGAACGGATGAGCAGACTGCCCCTTGAGAAAATCACACCGATGGTACCGCCGGGCGGCGCGGGTATCGGTATGCACGTTATCCCGGTGGAAAAGGCTATCGAGATGGAAAACGAATCAATTTCCCTCGAACACATTTCCTACTGGCTGGATAAATACGAAGGAAAATATGCGGCAAGTCCTTGTTCCTGCAGATACTCCAGACAAACCTATGAGGAAGGCTGTGCAGATGACCCGGAAGGCTGGTGTGTAGCCGTGGGTGATATGGCTGACTATGTGGTGGAAACCAATAAGGGCGGCAGATATATTGACAAGGATGAGGCATTGGAAATCTTCCGTCAGGCGGAAGAAAACGGCTTTGTTCATCAGATTACCAATATTGACGGTGAGCACAAGATTTTTGCCATATGCAACTGCAACGTCAACGTCTGCTATGCCCTGAGAACCTCTCAGCTATTCAACACGCCGAATATGTCCGCATCGGCTTATCGGGCAAGGGTGACCAAAGAAGACTGTGTTGCTTGCGGAAGATGTGTGGAATACTGTCCGGCAGGCGCAGTAAAGCTGGGTCAGAAACTATGCAGCAAAGACGGCAGTGAGATACAGTATCCGAAGATTCCGCTTCCGAGTCAAAGACCTTGGGGTCCGGAAATGTGGGACGAAGATTACAGAGATCATAACCGGATTAACTGTTACGAAACAGGGACTGCGCCGTGTAAAACCGCATGTCCTGCCCATATTGCCGTACAGGGCTACCTGAAAATGGCGGCACAGGGTCGCTACAAAGAGGCGCTTGCCTTGATCAAGAAAGAAAATCCGCTTCCGGCTGTGTGCGGAAGAATCTGCAATCGCAGGTGTGAAGACGCTTGTACTCGCGGAAGCATCGACCAGGCTATCGCCATCGATGAAGTAAAGAAATTCATTGCGGAGCAGGATTTGAAGGAAGAAACCCGATTTATTCCAAAGAAAGTCGTTCCGGCGCTGAAGGGCTTCTTCCCGGAAAAGGTTGCAATTATCGGTGGAGGACCTGCCGGACTTTCCTGTGCATTTTATCTTGCAGAAAAGGGTTACAGTCCGACAATCTTTGAGAAAAACCAAAAAGCCGGCGGTATGCTGGTCTACGGTATTCCGTCCTTTAAGCTGGAAAAAGATGTGGTGCAGGCAGAGATTGATATCATTCAGGCTATGGGTGTGGAAATCAAAACCGGCACCGAAGTAGGCAAAGATATTACCATTGCAGAGTTGAGAGAACAGGGCTATAAGGCATTTTATCTGGCGATCGGCTGTCAGGGCGGAAGACTGGCAGGCATTCCGGGAGAAGGTGCACAAGGGGTCATGACGGCAGTAGATTTTCTGCGCACTGCGGCTGAGGAACAGCCGGCGGCCATTAGCGGAACGACCGTGGTAATCGGCGGCGGTAACGTAGCTGTGGACGCGGCCAGAACTGCAGGCAGATGCGGCAGCAGTCAGACTTTCCTGTATTGTCTGGAAAGCCGAGAGGAAATGCCGGCTTCAGAAGAAGAAATTGAAGAGGCATTGGAAGAAGGTGTAAGCATAAACTGCGGCTGGGGACCGAAAGAAATTCTTATCGAAAACGGAAGAGTAAAAGGAATCGTCCTGAAAAAATGTGTGTGTGTATTTGACGAGGAAAAGAGATTCAATCCGGTTTACGATGAAGAAGAAACCCTGACTGTGGAATGTGACAATGTATTGTTGAGTATCGGCCAGAGTATCCTTTGGGGAGATTTGCTGAACGATACGAAGGTACAGCTGGGCAGAGGACAGGTCGCCGCTGCGGATTCGTTGACTTATCAGACTGACGAGCCGGATATCTTTGTTGGGGGAGATGTTTATACCGGGCCAAAGTTTGCCATAGACGCTATCGCTGCAGGTAAGGAGGCGGCTGTTTCCATTCACCGGTTTGTCCAGCCTCATTCAAGTCTGACCATTGGCAGAAACCGCCGTCAGTTTATTGAACTGGATAAAGATAATATTCATGTCGAAAGCTACGATAACGCAAGCAGGCAGATTCCTGGAAAAGATCAGACCATTGATCATAAAACTTCTTTCCGTGACGCTTCGCTGCCGTTTACTGAAGAACAGGTAAAAATCGAGACGGCCAGATGTCTCAGCTGTGGCGCTTCTGTGGTGGACGAAAACAAGTGTATCGGCTGCGGGCTGTGTACCACCAAGTGTGAATTTGACGCAATCCGTCTGTATCGAGACTTTCCTGAAGCCAGCAAGATGGTTGCCAGCGAAGACAAGCTGAAATACATTCTGCCCAATGGCATGAAGCAGGCCATCAAGATTAAGTTCTCGAAGAAGGGGAAGCAGTAAGATGCATGAGCTGGGCATAGTATTTCACATCATCAAAGGTGTAGAAAAAGTGGCGGAAGAAAATGATTTGACAGAGATTGCTTCTGTGACGGTGGAGCTGGGACAGGTATCCACAGTGATTCCCCATTATCTGACTGACTGTTGGAAGTGGGCAATAAAGAAAACTCAGCTGCTGAAAGAAGCAGAACTGCATATAGAAGAAATTCCTGCAGTTACCTTTTGCGAAGGCTGCGGTAAAACCTACGGCACAGTGGAGCATGGAAAAATCTGTCCGCTGTGCGGCAGCGAAAATACATACCTGATACAGGGAAGTGAGGTCAACATCAAGGAGATAGAGGCCTGCTAATAAAAGAAAGAATAAAGAAGGAGATGATGACATGTTATTTCATGTTTACGGAGAAAATGCAGTTCCCCAGTGGGTGGCTATGCTGGGCGTACTGGCTGCACTGATTATACTGAATGAATTTGCAAGAAGAACCAAACTGGGTGGATTGATTATGTTTGCCGCTATTCCGGCAGCGCTTACCGCATACTTTATCGTCATCGAAGTGGCGGCCGGCATGGGCGCAGAGTGGGCGCTGAACAACCAGACTCACCTTTACATGAACGGCTGGTTCCATTATGCTAAGCTGTATGCATCCCTGGCAGGCTGTATCGGATTTATGATGATCAAATACGAATGGGGGATTGGTAAAGCCCACTGGTTCAAAGCCTTCCCATTCGCTATCGTGGCCATCAATATCTTGATTGCCGTAGCCAGTGACTTTGAATCGGCCTTTAAAGGCTGGGGGAGCTGGTGGCTTTCTTCCGAAGGTGTATGGCTTTTCGGCGGCTGGCATAATGTGATGAACGGCATTGCAGGGCTCCTGAATATTCTCTGTATGACCGGATGGTGGGCAGTATATGCGTCCAAGGACAAAAAAGATATGATCTGGCCGGATATGATCTGGGTATATATTATCGTTTATGATATTTGGAACTTTGCTTATACCTATAATTGCCTGCCGACCCATTCCTGGTTCTGCGGCATTGCTCTGCTGCTGGCGCCAACTATTGCGGCCCTTCTGTGGAACAAGGGTGGTTGGATTATGAACAGAGCCAATACCCTGTGCATGTGGTGTATGTTTGCGCAGGTCTTCCCGCTATTCCAGGAAACCTTTGCAGACGGAACTTCCCGGTTCCCATGGGCGACCATTACAACCCAGTATGCAGACGGAACCCTTAACGGTATAGCGGCAGGAACTGCTGTCAATGCAGATCCGACAGCCATGACCGTAGTCAGCGCACTTGCATTGATTACCAACGCCATCGCACTGCTTTATATCGTGCAGAAATCCGTCAAGAACAAGAAGAACCCTTATACGGGAGAAGTTTTCACTGAATTCAAGTATTATAAAGAGGCAGCGGCAAGAGCCGTAATTAAATAGCTATGGAAAAATATAAGATTATTGAAGTAAAAGAGAGCGTTTTCGCAGGCAATGACGCCGATGCTGCGGCGCTGAGAGAAGAGCTGAAAGCACAGAAGACTTTTTTGCTGAACTTAATGTCTTCTCCCGGAGCGGGAAAAACTACCCTCCTCAAAGAAACCATCAGACGGCTGAAAGACCGGCTTGCCATGGGCGTGATGGAGGCGGATATCGACTCTGATGTGGATGCAGAAGCGATTTCCCAAAGTGGTGTCCGGGCCATACAGCTGCATACGGGCGGTATGTGCCATCTGGATGCGGAAATGACTCGCCAGGGGCTGGATGCCTTTGGCGCTGAAGATTTGGATTTGGTCGTTTTGGAGAATGTAGGCAACCTGGTTTGCCCTGCGGAATTTGATACAGGCGCGGTGAAAAACGCCATGATCTTATCTGTGCCGGAGGGTCATGATAAACCGCTGAAATATCCGTTGATTTTTCAAGTGTGCGACGTACTGCTGATCAATAAGATCGATGTACTTCCGTATTTTGACTTTGATATGGAAAAGGTTCGGGAGTATGCCTTGATGCGGAATCCAAAGCTGAAGCTTTTCCCTGTCTGTTCTGTGACGGGAGAGGGGTTTGACGCATGGTGCGACTGGCTTCTTACAGAAACCATGCAGTGGAATCGGTAAAAGAAAACAGACAATAAAAGAATGATGTTGTATAATTTTAGTTGACAGTTTTTTCTCATGGATAAAAAATATAATCATGAGAAAAAGGAGATAACTAAAATGGGAAAAAACAACACTTACGATGAAGAATACAAAATTCAAGCAGTCAAGCTTGGACTGGAAATTGGCGCTGCAAAAGCTGCCCGTGAATTAG
>JAXKAR010000071.1:0-9979 GCA_036305845.1 Emergencia sp. | reverse complement strand
TATTTACGTCAAGCGACGCATAAATACATTATAAGGAAAGAAGCTGCGGTTTCCATTAAAACGGAATTGCGGTTTCCTTCATATCGGAACGATGGTTTCCAATCTCCGGAATAGGGGTGTAAAACCGCCCGGAATACTCATGATCTCTACAAGAGAGGACGAAGAAAAGAAACCGACTGCTCTTTTGTAGACCTTTGCCTGTTCCAGCAATGGGATATAGAACTCTTGAACAACATTGTCTATAAGGGAACGATATTCATTTTTTACACTAACATCCTGTAAGCTCATGATGCGATCTCCTTATAGATTATCATTGATGTCATCAAGTGCTTCTCTCAAAACATCAAAGTCCTCATCAGTTGTAAAGCAGTTCACACTAAACCGTACCGTTCCTGCTGGGAAGGTGTTAAGGAACCTATGCGCAGCAGGGGCGCACTGCAATCCAGTACGAACTGAAATGTTTCTTTCGCTGAATAACTGTCCTGCGGTGTCACTGCTTATGTCATTAAGCACACAAGAGACAATTCCGACATAATCTCGTCCGTCACAGTTTCCAACAACAGAAATAAAGTCATATTCGTTCAGGATCTCAATTAGTCTTGCTCTGTTTTTCAACTCTGCTGCGGCAAGATTGTTTATTCCCTGTTGCAATATCCATTTAACTGACGCATTTAGTCCAACTACTCCAATGGTGTTCATCGTACCAAATTCAAATCTCTCTGGCAACGATCCCGGCATATCTTGATTTGCAGAATCGAACCCTGTTCCTCCAAAGAAAACCGGTTCAAGGTCAATGGTTGGTTTCATTACAAACCCTGATATACCAGTCGGACCCAGCAGAGTTTTGTGACCAGCGAATACCGCAAAATCAAAAATGTCTTTCCCAATATCACAGTCAACAAGACCTGCTGTTTGAGCCATATCCAAAAGAGTAAGCGAGTGAAACTCTTTTGCAAGCGTAAATATTTCCTCGACCGGTGCAACTAGACCAATCACATTACTTGCGTGGCTGACTATGACTAAATCAGGCTTCGTATTCTCAAACTGAAATCTGATCCGTTGAATATCATAGCAAAGATCCTTGTTTACCGTTAATTCAACTACCTTAACCAAACCCATCGTTTCATAATGGTGAAGGGTGCGCGTTACCGCATTGTGTTCAAAGGGGCTTATGTATATGTTCCTTGCGCCTTTTTCGATAATTCCCTGAATGATAATGTTAAGAGAGATGGTAGCTGATGGCTCAAAGATAACCTGTTTTGCAGGGCAATGAAGAAGTTGTTGGAGGGCAGCCCTTGTATCGTCAACTATGCTCTTTGCGGAACTTGAAAATCCATAGTTGCCCCGTCCAAAGCTGCCACCGGTATGACGCTGAAACTGATCCATACTCTGATAAACGATTTCAGGTTTCGGGTAAGTAGTTGCAGCATTATCAAAGTAAGCCATCAGCTCACCTCCTTAACATAGTTTTTGCAATATTTCCATGATGATCTGACGCTTTTCCTGTTCCGAAATGGCGTGTCCCATGGAATCCAACGATTGAGTGATTTGGTTGTAGAGAAGTTTGCCACGATTGCTGTATGCTACTCGTTCAAAACTCTTAGTAGTGGCGGATCCATCAGCATTTACAAATGTTACCTTGTAGTTAGAAGAATCGGCGCTTTCTTGTACAGCTTCGCCTTCATAGCTTTCAGCGGTTTGCTTATATTGTTGGAGTTTGTTGGTGAATGTCTTGCAAGTGCCATCATCCCAGTCTTCAATCCTCAAGCCGGTCGAAGCTTTTGCAAGACGGACAATGAAAGAATCTTCATCGTTCGTGACAGTCCTAAACAAGACAAGGCATTTATCCGTGCCATCAGCAAAGATATGATTGAATACGGAAGGACTTAGAGAGTCACACCACTCCTTAATGGTAGATGCTAAGGACATTTTATTAGCCTGTGGCTCGTTCTGAGGCAGCATGAAAATCTCTTTGGTCTGAGCAATCAGAGACTTCTTCAAATCAGAAATAAGTCTGTCAATGAAGTTTTTCGATGCAATAATATTTTCTGCCAATCCAGCCGAAAAAGTCTCAGCATATCCGTATGCTTTGGGAAGCTTATCGAAAAGCAGTTCGTAGCTACTCGTATTTTGCTTCAATAGCTTTAACAATGACAAATGCCTGCTATCAATTTTTTTCCCGTTAGGCTGACATTTGATTTCTTTCGCATACTTTGGCAGAGACATCACCCAGCGTCTCATTGCATTTGCGATGTAATCGTATGTGTTTGCACCTTTTTCTGCATCTATGATATGATTTGCAAATGCTTGAGCCAACAGCTCTACAAAGTTCTCCTTTTCAGGATCCCAGTCAAGATAAGATAGGGAGAAAGATTTGGGATCGGCATTGATTTGGAGAAGAACATCTGCTGATGTAGGAACTTGTCCAAACTTATCCAATATCACGACTTGTTGTTTGTACTCATGGAGGACAACAGCTAAGTAAATCGGAATCAAGCCCTTGCGTAATCCAATATGATGCTCTGGAAGAGTAAGAGTATCGTACAGGACATCAAATCCAATTCGCTCATTATGTCTTGCACTCAGGACAAAGTTCTCGATGGTTTCTAACATATTCGCAAGGTTAGGATCGCCCGGACGCAAGTCAAGCGATGGCATTCCTCCTTGCTCCACCAATATACCTGTTCTGAGCAATGTGCTTCGCATGATAGAAACCTCTTGCCCAGTACCAGAAAGTCCCAAGTTGGCTTCAAGTTGGTTACGGAGCAGTGCAGCAACTAACTTACTCCGGCTATTGCTTGCAATATTTGTGATGACATCTCTATTTACTGCCTCATTGCAAATAATTGGGGTGAGGGAGTAAACATCATCACATATGTCAGCCATTAGTTCTGTTAGAGCAGCTTTCCGTTGTATATTGCGAATCCTGCCATTGAAAATATAGCTTGCCTTGTATTTTTCAGGGTGTGTATAAATAGACATAAAGTTACTAATCACTTCACGCAAATCTTCATACACAACATCGTACTCATCGAACAATACTGGATCGTCAGAAGCAGTCTCTCGCAAGAAAGAAACAGCTTCATATTCATGCGCAGCCTCGTCAATGCTTGTGAAATGATTAGGCAAAATAAAGATATGCCTATCACATTCTCTGCTTGTATCGAGGAGGATTTCCTTTAATTTTTTTATGGAGTCCTCACTATGTGGGATGATAGCGTAAATCACGCCATCTGCATCAATGGATTCGCTCTTAATAACCCAGTTTGTATCGGGTCTTACCTCGCTTTCGTCAATGAACACAAAAGAGAAGAAGCGAGTCATCTCTCGGTCATCGTTGTATCGGGAAGGATACATATAGTTGTCGAAGTTCGAGGCATTGAGGGTTTCTTTTACGGAAACCTTTTTTGCGTGAGATTCAGCATAATCGTGTATTTTCTGCTTAATATCTACGCCAGAGGTTTGTTTCAGTTTCAAAAAATCATTGCTTCTCTTGAGGTAGATAACATAATCACGCTCAATAAGATTATCTATGGCAGTCGTGATCTCAGGCACCGTATAAGCAGAAGAGAAAACGCCAACGATCTCATCCTTTGTGGGCTTTAGCCTATCAAATTGCCCAAGCACATAGAACAGAGAAAGCGTCTTTACGATTTTTGCCTCTAAAGACTCTTTGGAAATCCGTGACAGTATGTTTGCAGTTAAAAGATAGTTCTGGTGTATCTCACCGGTATAAACTTCTTTCTTGAAAAGCGGCTCGAAGTAGTCATAAATGACATCCGGGGTAATAAACTCAAACCTATCGTCTGAACACGCCAAGTAAGACGGTAGTGTTGCACTTCCCGCTGCGGAGAGAAAAGTGAATAGAGTGCGTTCATTCTGCGCAACGCGCTCAGATAGTCTCGGCAGAATAAATGTCGAAACAGGGTGTAAAGGGTAGCAGCCATATAATGCGATATTCAATTCATCGCTGTTCTCAGAGAATAGCGGATGGGTAGCATATCGCTGGGAAATTGCTCCAAAATCATCTTCATGTTCCTTGATAAAGGCGCTCCACAAAGTCTCATCTTTTTGAATTACGGATGAGATGATTTCATATGTCTGAGAGAAATTGTTGTTCAAGTGGATATGCTTGAAACGCTCTGACACCCCACGCCACCCATCAACTTTTTGCTTGGGCAGTTTGTCAATATAATTCGCAATTTCTTTGTGGGAAATAAGCATCAAGTGGAGCTGCATCTTGCCACTTCGATTACATTTTTCAGCAAAGTCTTGGAGCATCTTAGTATCACTCAAAGATGCTTCCGTAATATTTGCTTCAAGATATTTGCTGAATTCATCGTAAACCACATACATTCCGGTGAAGCCTTTGGACATCAAACCCTTAGCTACACTTTCGTATAGTTCAACAACATCAAAACCAAGAAAGGGATTGAAAACACTTCCTGCGGTCAGTGTCGGATAAACCCGTTCAAACTGCTCATAAGCAGAGATGTCGTAAGTAGAAAGCGCATTTATAAATGCAGCAACCGGCATATCAATAGCTGCTTCAAATGCCGTATAGGTTTCGGGAAAATCTTTTTCCCATCTTTCAATAACAGAGATAGCAGCTTTGTAATTCGTTTCCGGCATGACATCAAGAAGATCGTTATCCGAGAGCGTTCTTTGCAATGCCAGTAGGAAAGCTTGGGACAAACTTGTGTTGCTACCTGTTATTACAACCGGAAGTATTTTATTTGGACTCTCATAATAATTGAGAACACACTGTTTTAGCTTTGGGTGTTCTTCCAGTTTAGGGAGAAGTTTTTCAAATAAACGCAAGTCGCGTTTCATCAGGATTGAAAGGATAGTCAGAACGATATGTGACTTTCCTTTGCCATATGCCCCGATCAAAACACGAGAACGCTCAGTGGATGTCTCAGCAGTGCTTAGAAGGATTTCTTCAAGGAGACCGAGTGATGACTTTGTAGGTATGAAGTTTTTCAGTTTTTCATTGCTGCTCAGGTCATATCCAATATTAACCGAATACTGGAAACCTGATGCAACAGAGATCATTTTGCTCATAGTTCTATCTCCTGTCACTGCTTGTTTATGCCTGTATAATACGCATCAACACAGTCCTGGAATGTAAGGTCTTCTAAAATGTGAATAACATCCAAACCGGCAGTTCTGTTAATTTTAATTTTTCCAATTCTCTCAACCTGATATAAAACATCAAGCATGGAGATTGCATCGAGATTGAAGGTCTTGCCAATGTTGCAGGGAGCAGTTAGTAATTCATTGAGGCTAATTTCTTTAGCTCCTTTTGCCTGATCAACAATTACAGCTAAAGCGATCCATGGATCGATTGAGTTTGCGAGAGGTATCGCTTTCCGATATGTTTTCTTTTCTTTGCTGAGTGTGTCGATCAGTCCGAGTTCTCCAAATGGACAATCAATGTTGCTCTCTGGTGCTATGCGATTGGGGTTGGATTTATATCGCGGTAAATAAGTATTTATGATACACGAGAAATCATCGTTGAGGGATCGTATTGCAACACTTACCTCGCCTTCTTCCATGCGGATGCGTCTCTGCAAAAACTCTACGAAGTCATCTCTTGAGAACTCCGTCATATTAAACTCATTAAAGAAAAAATACCACGCAGTTGCCTCATCTTTATTTGAAGATAACCGATAATGGAGTAGGTATAGCGTACCCAATTCTTCTATGTAGCGATCATTTGTAAAGACACTATTTCCGAGAGAAGTAAAGGTTTGAACGCGCTTGCCGCTGCTCGGCTCTTCGGTTAAGCCCACTGCTTGAAGCCAATAGCGGAGAGCTTTAACCATGTTTGCGCCTATTCCGAGGACATCCATAGGGTTTTCGTCTTTAGCAACGAACACATCTGGTTTCTTCTGGACATACTTCATGCCCTTGCTAAGCCAACCTTTTCTTATAAAAAATGTATCATGGGCACGAAACTTCATTGCCATAAAAAAACCTCCATTGCTTACTTTGTCCTAAGATATTTGTCCATCATGCAGCCGCCGTCAAGATACTTTGCAGTCATACAAGCCTTACAATGGACGCATTTTTCCGGGTCGATGAAGTAACCGAAACTGCTAATAGTAATGGCACCAGCTCGACAAAGCGACTCACATTTCAAGCACTTTCTACAAGCGTTGAATTTCCTTATTTGATACCCAACCATGCGTTGTAAATCGTCATGGTCTGCAACATTCATTGTTCTAACTTTTACGGCATATTCATAACCGTCTTGACTAAAAGGTTGGAGAGAGAGAATTGGGATTTTTGTTTTGTGATCGAGAACAACAACTTCTCTTAGCAACTTTCTACCCAGTTCAGGTGCTACTCGTCCAAACGGTACAAACATCCCTATAAGCTCATCATCAAATGGTCTGACCAGCCGGTATATTTTGGCATGATCTTCGGCTGTGCAGTTTGTGAATCTAATCTTTACATCACTTGCTGATGCAAGACCATTGCCGCCTTGACGAGCTTTCCATTTTCCAGTATCTACATATACTTCGGGATCTGGTTTTCCTATTTTCTCTGCGAACTCCAACAAAAAGTTACGCCATTTTCTGGATTGCTCAGGCATATAGATTTTTGACAAAAACTGAGCGCGTTGGTTATTGTTAGGGCAGCACCAACAGCCTACACGATCGTAGCCGAGACGATAAGCGTCGTTGAAGTCTACATTTTCTGCGATTATGTAGAGCCAAATATCTATGTCTTTCCAGAAGAAAATCGGAGATGCCACTGTTTGCTGCTGAATCTTTACAGCATCGGCACTATCTTCAATTCGATTATATTTGCTCCGGCTTACAGACTCCGATTTCCTAATTCCATAGAATGTGAGTATTTGCTGACTACGGTACAAACTATTTATTACTCTTGTAATTGGTCCTGTTTTGAACATAGAACAGCACCAGCGCATCATTCTTGCAGGTGGTCCTATATCTTCGCAGACATCATAGAAGTTCTGATCGTCATTTTTGGCTACCTGAAAAATTGCATCAGGATGGTTATCCCGAAAACGCTGAGCATACTCTATTGTGCTTGGAAACTCTAATGTCGTGTTTCCAAATATATGAACAAGCGACGGGTTGCTCAAAGCCTTAACCGCCAAATCTGCTGTAACTGTCGAATCTTTGCCTCCTGAGAAAGACAAAACGATTCTTTCTTCGGGGAAGTTTTTGGCAGCTTTACGAATGAAGTTATGTGCTTCATCTATGAGATAATTTAACCGGTCACGGTTAGCCGAGACGAAGGTCGCCATGTGCTTATCAAAAAACTTGTATGTATTCTCACTCTGGTACTGATGCAGCAGCTCTGCGATTTTATCAGTGTCAACATTTTGGTATAGCCCGTTAGGAATTGAAATAGATTTGCCATCAATGTAATAACGATTGTTGCTTGCCCATACCGAGTTCTCAATATACTGATGCGGTTCTTTTTTCAGAAGAAGCTCAACAAGTAACCGCTCCTCGGGAAATACAGGACGAAGGTCAGCGGTCATATATTTTGTTTTACCCTTGCAGAGGGGGCAAGTACCTTTATCCGCTTGAGACGCCGTTTGAATTATTGGCGTGTGACAATGGTCGCACCAATATATTTCCACGGGGAGGTCCTCAATAGTTTGAGCACCACAAAGAGGGCAAATGCTATCGTTAGTTTCAATATTACAGTTGTTGCACCACATGAATGACCCCTCCTTTCGTGGAATTAGATTTACAGCTTCTCAACATAAGTATAGCAAATACAAAGTACAAAAAAATGGACTTATTCCCCTTCAATTTTTACAGCCTCACAAATATCGCCAATGTCGCAGTCCAAGTAATCGCAAATGCGCAGAAGGACAGAAAGAGCTACTTCCTCTCCTTTGTTAAGCTTACACATTGTTCCGGCAGAGATGCCGACATCCCTTTTTAGTGTAACTTTCGTAATGTCTTTTTGAATAAGCAGTACCCATAGCCGTTTATAGCTTATCTTCATATTACACCTCAAGCTTTCATGCACCAGTGTGGATACAGATATACAGCTTAAATTATAGCATACATATTCGGTGTTTTCAATTAGTTCCTCTGATAATTCACAAAAAAGTTTCAAGAACGCGAGCTATATAATCGTATCGTCTGTGGGAAATGTCTGAACATATTAGACGAAGAGCTATAACACTGGTCAAGCCTTAATTCAATATGAAAAAGCTCATCAATCCGTTACTCTTGATGGATTGATGAGCTTTTCATTATTCCAGTTCGCTTCTTCTCTTGGTTTTCTGCTCCTGAGATGCAATGGGCCTCAAATAACTATCGACATTCGCCTTGATAGTGTCGATTTGCTTGGCTTCCTTCTTGAGCTTGGCTCTTTTGTCATAGAGCCGCTGCTGCTCTTCGGTCAGTCGTTCTTGTTCTGCTTGTAGAGCCTTCATTCTGGGAAGTTTTCTATCACCCTGAACGGCAAGGAGCGTACTCTTTGCTGCCTCAAAGATCACTAACTCGGCTTCATGCTTTGCCCGGAATGCGGTCTTGTCTTTGGCTTTCTGATAGGCTTCATTGACCGGCTTGAGCCGCTGATAGTTGCCGATATTTTTGATTAGCGGCTGTATCTCCCGAAGTCTGGCTTCGACACCTTTCAGCTCCTTGCTGATGCGGTCATAGGAGCTGTGAATGTCCTCAGCCTTTGCTTCAAGGTCGGCATATTGGAGAAGGTTGTTCTCGGTGAGATAGTTGAGTGTTCGCGCAGCTTCTTTGAGAATTGTGAGCTTCGCTTTATGCTCGTAACCTTTGCTGCCGATGAGCTGGATGCGCTCCTGAATATCGCTGATGAGGGAGATACCACGGCGAGAGGTCTGCATCTGGCGCTTGCGGTTCCCGCGCCCCTGAATGCGCTCTTTGATCCGTTCCTCGGTGTAGTTGTCGCCGATGGTCTTTGCACGGGTAAAACGCTCCTGTCCCTCAGCACGGAAAGAGATGTATTTTCCGGTCTTGATTTCATATCCGGCTTCCTGCATGAGCTTCAAAAACTCATCGTAATCCTTCGCTGTGATGATGCAGCGGTCGATGGTCTGTTTGAGCTTTTGCTTCCAGCTCGTACCGCGTTTAGCCTCTGTGTATTCCTTGTAGTCCATGCCCTTGCTTTGTGATGGCGGGATCACGGAAAGTCCGTGCTCCTTACAGATTTCATCGCTGAGCTGGCGCATTTCCCGATATGTCCGCTTGTTACTCCGATAGGCATGGTAGTCTACAAAATTGATAGCGTTAAAGATGATGTGATTATGGCAATGCCCCTTGTCTATGTGGGTGGCGATCACATACTCATACTTGCCTTTCAGCCATTCGTCGGCAAACTGCTTTCCGATTTCATGCGCCATCTCCGGCGTGACTTCTCCGATGTCGAAGGATTGAATCAGGTGTCGGGCAATCACCTTCGGCATCTGCATTCCTTGCTGAGCAGCGAGATTTCGCGTCCACTCAAATTCCTTTGCCGCTGCGTCGCTGGCAGCACAGCCGAAAGAGGATACATAGAGCTGATCGTCAGTCTTCGCCGGGTCGAGGATGTAGGCAAGTGCCTTGTTTACAGTTCCTCGGATTGGCTTGATTTTAGTAACTGCCATATTTCCTTTTGCCTCTCTTTCAGCTCCACAACATCATCCTCATAGAGGTTTCCCTTTGAGTTGATGCGGCGACAAATCAGGTTGATATTTGACGCTGCACGGCTGACAGCGGATGCGAGCTTTTTTTGCTGCGTGTAGTCCACCTTGATGATGTAGCCGTCAATCGCCATCTTCCTGAGATACGCTCCCATATTCTTTGTTCCGAGCTGCGCCATCTTTGATTTGATGATCCGATGCTCATTTTCTGACACGCAGAACTCAATGCGGATTGGCCTTGTTCTATTTGCCATAGGCAATCTGTCCTTTCGTAAAGATAGAGGGTTTGGGAGACATCCCAACAAGCATTTTGAAGAGTAAGGG
>JAXKAR010000070.1:0-9034 GCA_036305845.1 Emergencia sp. | reverse complement strand
ATCGGAGACAGGATCGTGGCAATCCCGATGATTTCCGAAGAACAGCAGAAACAGACTGTTCTTGAAGAGAAAAGCTCCATTATCAACGAGAACACCTCCGGTATGGCGGTGGATGGTCATATCGGCACATGGCACACGATTGACCACAAAGAGATTGATGGTCACACCTTCTGGCTCATGGAGCATGATACCTTTGGGGACGATGCCTCCTGCATCATTGTCGATGAGCGCGGCGAGCTGGTGCTGTCCCATATCTATGACGGTTTCGACGAGACCGCAGTCAATCTGCTCCGTCAGGAGGTCATGCCGGTCGAGAAGATGCCGGATGACAGCATCAGCATCGAGGATATGAAGCAGTACGGCTACAAATGGGGCGGGATGCTGCCCATGCGGGAAGAGGCTGCGGCTGAGGTTATGAAGTCGTGCCAGATTTACCGGCTGTACGGCGACGATACCGAGGGGCTGGTTCTGGACGCAAAGGAAGTCCCGGATCACGCTGCGAAAGGCGGTATCTTTGGCGTTGAAAAGTCTGAGTGGAAAGCGATGCTGGAACGGCAGAATCCTCTCAAGACCGCTGAGATGTCCGTCGAGGATGACTACGGCATGATTGACGGTATCATCAACAACGGTTCCAAAGAGAAGGAAAGCAGCGAAAAGCGAGAGAAGTCTTCCATCATGGACAGGCTGAAAGCCGCCAAGTCCAGCAAGCCGCAGGTCAAGTCAGCGCCCTCAAAAGAGAAAAAGAGTGAGCGTGATTTATGAGTAAGAGTAAGAAATGGAAGGTGGAGTGGAGCTTCTTCTTAGGCACGGACGGACGGCGGAAGTACAATGAAGTATGCCGACGCTGTATTCATGACTGCAAGCAGAGTCTTCGCACTATGATCCTCGCTTGTCCGCACTATATCTCAAAGCGGTCGGAGAAAGCGATATAACTGTCAGGATAAAGGTCGAAAATGACGGCTTTTAGCCTCCTAGAGCCGCGCGAAAATGTAGCCCCGTATGTTTTCCCATGTGGCAGTCAAGCGCCGCCAATGTGAGAATAAAGGTCGGTTTTCAGCCATAATCTTATTACTGCAAAGAGCCTCGGTCGATGCTCGTTCGAGTGTCGGCTGAGGCTCTTTTTTCGTGTCTTTTTCGTAAATAATCTCCGAAAATCAAACGCTAATCCACAGTCAATGTATTAGCGTTTCTGTATAGCTGTGTCGCTAATCCATATACTTATTATGAAAGACATGGAAAGGGACATGGTATGTGTCATGATCGATAATAGAATAGGCAAGCGAATAAAGCAATGCCGTGAGCGTCTTGGACTGACGCAGGAACAATTTGCCGAAAAGACCGGCTTTACAGCAAACTACATTTCTACCCTTGAGCGCGGGGCCTCCTTCCCACGCTGCGAAAAACTGATCACCCTGCTCAATGCACTTGAGGTTTCAGCGGATGCAATCTTCTGTGATGTGGTTGACCATTCTACGAAGTACAAGGCGAATAAGCTCTCCGAAGAGCTTGAGACCTTGCCACTCGATGCCCAAAAGCGGATCATTCAGATGGTAGAGTTGATGATTGAGCAGGAAAAGAACAACGGCAAATGACTTCCTTCAACGAACTACGCAATTTATTGTGTGGTTCGTTTTTTTCTGACATCAATCGACATAATTCTTCACAATCATGTGCTATACTATGTATAAGCGAATGAGATACACGCGCTAATACATAGATGGAGAAAAAAGATGAAAGTGAAGAAATGTGCTTTTACCGGTCATAGACCACAGAGCCTTCCGTTCGGATTTAACGAATCGGATGAACGCTGCATTGCCCTCAAGCAAACGCTCCGTGCGGAGATTATCAGACTCATCGAACAGGAAGGCGTTACCCATTTCATCAGCGGCATGGCACTCGGCGTTGATATGTACGCAGCGGAAATTGTACTTGGTCTGAAATCAAGCTATGAAGGCATTACTCTTGAAAGCGCAATTCCATGTGAAAGTCAGGCTGAGAAGTGGACTGAGAAACAGCGAGATCGTTATTTTGAGATTGCCTCTAAGTGTGACAAGGAGACATTGATCCAGCATCACTACACCTCTGACTGTATGCACAAGAGGAACCGCTACATGGTAGATCAGGCAGACTTTATCATTGCTGTATGGGACGGCAGACCCAGCGGGACGGGCAAGACAGTCCAGTATGCCCAACGACAAGGCAAGCTGGTTACAATTATCAATCCGAGAACAATGCTTGTTGAATGAGTAATAAAGCCTCAAATGCTCCTTTTGATTGCGTTTGAGGCTTTTTCTTATAGCCCAATATGTATTGCTCTGTTAGAGGCTTCCGTCGCCTTTGTTACCGCCGAACTCACAGCCATGCACATGACCATGACCATAATACCATCGTCCATAGCGATAGCCATAATGGGGAGGACAGTTCGCACAATCGCCGGTACAATGTCCCGGATGAGAAGCATGAGAGGATGAGAGTGCATCAGCAATTCCGATTCCTGCGAAAAGCTTTGCAAAGAAGCCAATTTTAGGGGCAGAAGCAACCGGCTCATCGAAGAACTCTTCCTCGCCAGTCTCATTTTCAATTTCTTCGTCCTCGTCATCTTCAAAGAGGCGTATCTTGTTCCTCGCAGCTACTCTTCCAAGGACTTCATCATCAACTGCACCGTAAAGGTCTTCTAACTGCTCCTTTGTGAATCTGCATTTCGAGGAATCAAGAAGTACATTCATAGCTTCTGTGTTGCAGCAACCGGATAGGTCATAAATCTCTTCCGGCGTAAACTGAACTCCATACGCCACTGCTTTTTTGATGAGACGGGATGCAGCCTTTTCGTCCATGTATTCCTGAGCAACCTCGGCAACCTCTGAGGATGCACCATAAGAAGTCAGGGATGACATCCGGCTGATCTGTGTACTCGTAGTCCAGTCGTAGAACTTTTCGTAATATTGATCCCAGTCCAAGTCTGACTCCTTTCGAGTGATTGCTCTAATAATATTCCTTGAGTTTTTTCGCTTTTGATGGGTGTCTTAGTTTGCGGAGTGCTTTCCCCTCGATTTGACGGATTCTCTCACGGGTGACATTAAACTCAGCGCCCACTTCTTCAAGTGTTCGTTCGTGCCCATCGAACCCATATCTTAAACGGAGAACTCTTTCCTCTTTTGGTGTTAGTTTGCTCAGAACAGAAGCGACTTCCTCTTTAAGAGCATTCTTTTGAACAGTGGACAGTGCATCTTCATCAGAGAGAATGGTTTCTTCGGAGAGATTGCTTAATAATGCGTCAATGAGTGTGTCTCTGGGAGTGTCTTTCTCATCGTACTTCTCAAATAATTCAAGAAGATCCTCTATTTGGGCATCGGGTATCATCTGGTCAAGGATCTTTTTTGCTTCATCCGGAGAGCATTCGATTTTTTCTTGAACCATCGAAATGGCATAAGCGCATTCATTTAACCGCTCACAACCTATGCAATCATGCGCTTTCAGCACGGGGTACATAGCGAAATATCCCTCTTTCTGGTGAACGGGATAATAAATTAAAGGCCGCTGTGTACTTTGTACACGAGAAATGTTTTGAATCATCCAGAGAGATGCGTATGAAGCAAACGCTCCTGATGTATCGGGATCATATTTATCAACCGCAATTACAAGCCCTATACAAGCATATCCTATGGCATCTTCTATGTCCATATCATATGTTTCCGCTCTCTGCAATGCCACTCGCAAAGCTAATCGCAAGTGCATTTCAATCATTCGTTCTCGTGCATATGTATTGCCATCAACAATTTGATATTTGAGTTGCCTGATTTCCCCCCTTTGTGGAGGTATCACCATTCTCACATAAGATACGAAGGATTCAAGAGAAGGACTCAGTTCGATGATGCGAGTATATACTGCATCATAATCACTCTGTGCAAAATCATCAAAATCATCTTCATCGGAAGGAACATTACGAGTAGGAGCTTCGCTATAAACGAGGATTCCGCGAGTTGTAATAGAGTTGCTGAGCCAATCAAAGTCTTGAATAGGGAGGGAATATTCGTCAGCACAGTCCATGATATTATCAAATGTCACATAGCCCTGCTTTTCGGCAAGCTCTATCAGTTTTTCATATGCCGTTTGACGGTTTTCCATCCCTATTCACCACATTTCACTTAGAACAAAGCTTCAAAATATCGTCACTTGATATTTCATCGTTGAACTTCTCTTGAAACTCTTCAATAAAGTCATAAAGTCTTGTTACATACTCATCCGGCGATGATACTCCTTCAATAAGTTTTTCATAAAGGACATCTACGCCGCCGCGAACATAACTGTCAAAACGAGCTTCATCATCAGGATTTTCTCCCATGTGCTTAAATGCCTTGTCGATTCGCTCATCTTCGTTAGGCTCATAATCTTTGTCAAGCAACATGATCAATCTAAAATTGAATTGGAGTTCTTCCTGAGAATAGATAACACGATCGCCCATAACATTTTGGTTGTAGACCTGATTTGTCTCAGGATTCCGAGTATCATCTTGCTCAGCGGTTCTGCCATAGAGGAAACCGACTAACGGAGCATTTGCGTACACATCAACATTCCGATCAAATAACTTGGCTTTGCTGTTGCTGTCAAAGACGCTTGTTAAAGCATCCACACGAACAGCGTGTCTGCCACGAAAGCGATATTGTTTATCAAACATTTGCCCACCCCCTTACACCAACACAGTTTCAAATTCATTTTTCTTATCAAAGTAATGCCGACAGCCGATCTTGTCGCCCATGTACTCTTCTGCAAGTTCACCATCAGTATCCTTGATAAAGATAATAACCTGCTCCGCTGTATTGGGAAGCGCCTCACAAACAGTCTTGATACGCCGCTTATCGAAAGCAGATAGGGGAGCATCCATCACCAGAGGATAAGGTTCAGAAGACAGGAGCTTGGCATCATCATCCGAAGCGTTTCTGTTATCACGAGCCATCTTTATAATGCCGGTGATGAAGGCAAAAATTACCGAGATGCTTTGAGCGGTGGATGTTTCGACATCCCCATCATAGTCATTTGCATATACAGAAATATGATATTTCTCATCAATGGTTAAGTATAATCCACCTTCATAAATCTGCTTGAATATTTCGTTGATGGTAGTCTCCAATTTGCTGCGGATTTCAGCCTCGCTGGTGGCATAAACTTCAAGAAGTTCTTGGTAAATGCGTTCGGCGTATGCTTTGTAGATCTCAATCTTCTTGTTTTTATCATCCAACAAGGTAAGATTACGACGCTCTGTGTCTGCTCGTTCAGCCTCAGACTCATAACCGCCTTTTCTTAAAAGGATACGGTCCTTTTCGGCTCCACTTTCTCTGATAACTTTGTCGCACAGTTGAATCTCACTGTTGATTGCCCGGACTTTGCTCCGAACATCTCCACCGCTAAGTTTCCCTTCGATAGTATGTAGTTCATCTTGAAGATCAGTGACTTCTTCATCCTGCTGGCTTATCACAGCAAGATTATCACTTATATGGGAAAACAAATCCTGCTGAGCGTTGGCACGGCGCTTAGCTTCCTTTTTGAAGTCGCTAATCATATTGCTGATGGACTGAGGGGGCAAAAAGTCGATAAGCGCCTTAACTTTAGTGTATGGCACTGAGCCTTCATCCAAATGTGTCCCGCAAATACAGACTTTCTGGTTCAGCAAATATTCAATAGTCTTTGCGTGCATATACGGAATGTCCTTGCCAGTGAAGTCTCTGTCGGACAGAAGCTCAAGTGCGCGAGACATCAGTGCAACCGAGAAGAAGGAACTCATGTTGCTGTTAAAGTCCTTGCAAATTGCTTTAACAACATTTGCTTTAGAGTCCTTCGCTCTTGCTATCTTTTGGATAAGCCGTTCCTTTTGGCGTTGTAATTCTTCACCTTCTGCGTACTGCTTGATTTCCTCAGTCTTTTCAGCCTTCCGCGCACTTGCTTGCTCGATTTGACCTTCCAGTTCTTCCAATCTTGCATCAATTTTAGCTATTTCAGATTTGCATCGTTCGATAGTCTGAGTGTACTCTTGTATTTTTGAGTTGCTGTGGGAGTCATAGCTACTCTCATAACTGCCGATAACGCCAAGTCTGGATTTCGGATTAAAATGCTGAATAGCACTGTACATAGCATTCAATCCAAGAAGCCCTTTTACTGCTTCTGCAAAGTCAGTGGCTTTCTTTCCGGTTGAAATGTCTTTACTCATCTTCTCGATTCTTTCGCCGTCAAAGAAGAAATATCTGGACAATTCTTTCGGGAGGATTCCTTTAACTTCACTTTCACATTGCGATTTTTTGACATAGGATGTATTGCCATTTGCGTCTTTAATTGCAATATCGAAGACCGTATTATCGCCCTTGACACGATTTGAGTAGTCTTTACGGTAAGTCTGCTCCCGCATGAGCGTATAATTTACAGTTCCGTGACGCAGCTTGAGAATGACTTGAACTTTGCTTTCTTGACCTGGTTTCATCTCCGCTGCGACAAGTTTGTTAAGCATATTCTTATCGGAAAACTCTGTCTCTCCATACATACACCAAAAGAATGCTTGGGCGAAGGTTGTTTTACCCGTGCCATTTTCACCAATTATGATCGTGACATTTTTCCCGTTATCGCCCTGTGCAAAGTCGATGGATTCATGACGGAACTGTCTAAAGTTTTCCAGTGTTATCGATTCGAGTAACATTGCGCTTCCTCCTCGATCTGCTTCTTAATCCATGCGACCATCTGCTGATCGGTCATAGCCCTTGTTTTGAGATTCTGATTTTCTTGAAGGATGATTTTGCGTTTCAGGCGCTCAACAGCCTTCTCGTTTATCTCAATCTGTTCCATACTCGAAACCACCTTCCTCCGATTCTTCGTCGGTAATATGATATGCCTCCTGAATATCCCAGATCAAGTTGTTTGCGTCCATTGAGTTCTGAGATAAGCGTCCAAATTCTTTTATCCTTGCCAGTTCATTCTTCACAAGGGTTAGATCTCTTTGAGCCTGTTCAGTTGTTAGCGATGACACTGAATCAAGAGGTCGGGGCAAGGTCACAAAGTCATAAATCACTGCATAAGGTTTGTTTTGCGCTTTCCTTAGTACACGCCCCCGACGCTGAATATACTCTTTGGGATTTGTTGTGCTTGCCAAGATAAAAGCAGTCCGAATACCAGGAATATTGACGCCTTCATCCAAGCACTTGATCGCCACTATTGCTTGAAGCCGATCTCCACGCTGGAATTGCTCCTTGATTGCTGCTCTCGTTTCCATATTTTCTCTGGATGTAAATTGAGCTACATCCATACCAAACTCATTACCGAGAATACGAGTTACTGCCTCGATTTGCCGAATATCTCCTGTATCAGAGGATGTATAATCGGCGTTCTCGTCCAACACATTGGTTGCACCACAGTACACCAGTATATTATTGTCGTGAATATAAGGTCTGATCTCTTCCCTGAGAGCATCAAGCTTTTCAGACGCACCAGCTACAATCCTTGCCCGTTTCAGTGCCAGAATCTCGCCATGCTTGTTGAGTTTATACTTTCCATTTTTACCTTTAATGACGCACTTCGACATTTCATAGGATAATTGCTCATAAGCTGTAAGTTCGTCATCATTTAGGTGAACAACAACAGGATAATATTTATACGGTGTGAGCTTATCTTCTTCTATTGCTCGATCCAAAGAATACTCAATGCACTTTTTCCCAAAGAAGGCATATAGGAGCGCGGTGCCTTCCTCATCGCGATGCCTTTCAAGGGTAGCCGACAGAGCCAACCGGTATGTAAAACGATCGTCTAATAATCTTGCGTAGGAAGCTGCACCGAAATTATGTGCTTCGTCAACGACAAGCAAGACGGGTGAATGTATTTTACTTATTTGTTCCTGAACATAACTATTCGTGAATGTAGCATTAGTACATACAAAACAGAAGAAACTTTTGTCTACTCGAATCTTCTGGTCCCTCACAGCTTTCGATAATCGTTGTTTCCAGTCTTTCTGTGGTGAGCTGCTATATCCGATGATGGGCTTCATATTAAAGCGGACAATATCTTCTACCCATTGCTCAACAAGATGCTGATAAGGGCAAACGATTACAACTGCAAGTTTGTCGTTCAAGTCTTCGGAAAGCTTTGAAATTGCACCAAGTCCGGTAAATGTCTTGCCTGTACCTGTTGCCATATCAAATATACCGTGATAATTTTCTCCTACCCACGAAGCAATAGCCTCTTTTTGATAATCATGTAAAGAGATATTTTCAGGTATGCGGGGTCCTATGGCTCTCGTTACGATTTCAATATTTCCGTCTTTCAGTGTGCGAATCTTTGAATCTTTCGATGGAAACTGCTCCTTATCCAAGTCAAAGTTTGGCGGGGACCTCCTGTATTTATCAATAAGAGCTTGTGATATGCTGGGAAACTCCAAGACTTTGATGTTAGGTTCACTGTCATTCCAAATAGAGAAAAATGCGTTCTCTTTTAGCCTTACGCGGTCAGTTTCGTTTTGATCGCCCCAGCTTCTAAAAACATCTATTGTTTCGTAATTGATGGACATTGCAGTTGCAGATTCGTTCATCGATCCGGAGAAGGCTACAATATTTCCTTCACCGTCTTCGATAAGTCCCATTTTTTCATGGTACATTCCAATACCGTTTTTCCCCTCTGTGTATGCAATGCGAATGTCCAAAATCCCATCTGCAATCAGGCAAGCAAGAAGATTGAGTCTCTGCATGGAATAGTAATCAACTTGCTCCCCGGTTATTTGGCGCAGAATAGCCCTTTCGATAATGCTGTTGCGTTCTGCATAACCCTTCTGAATGGCTTCTATATCTTCATCAGAGAGGTACGGAGAAGCAACAATCTGTATTTTACCTCCATTTGAAGCCATAGTTGCTATTCCTTTTGTGATCTGGATATTCTTGTGCGGGAGTACCGCTGTTCCGGAGGAACGGATACCGCCAATCCAGCGGCAGGAAACCGCTGTTCCGGAACAGAGATACCGCACTTAATTGATTGTTACCTGCGAGTTCACTCGCTTAAGGCTGGATCT
>JAXKAR010000069.1:0-12665 GCA_036305845.1 Emergencia sp. | reverse complement strand
GTTTGCCCTATATGGGTATATGAAAGACCCAAATCAAAAAGGTCACTTGATTATTGACCCAGAGGCTGCAAAAGTTGTTAAAGAAGTCTTTGAAATGTATGCTAACGGGATTAGCAAGGTCAATATCGCAAGAAAACTGAATGCTAGAGGTATTCCAAACCCGACTGAGTATAAGAGACAAAAAGGACTGAGATATAAAGGTGTTGGAAACGAAAATAGTACTTTGTGGCACTACTATACAATTAGTGATATGCTGATAAACCAAATGTATTTGGGAAATATGGTGCAAAACAGGTACAGTCCTATATCGTACAAAATACATAGGAATGTTCCACTTCCTCGTGAAGAATGGATTATAGTAGAGGGGACACATGAACCAATTATAGATAAAGAACTATGGGACAATGTACAGGAAAAGATTAGAATAAAGGCAAAACCATTCAAAAATACGGGAAAAGTGGGGATATTTGCAAAAAAGACAAAATGTATGAACTGCGGAAGATATATGCGTTCGCAAAAAAATCATGGAAATTATTACCTACAATGTAGTACAAGGTTTACAGGAGGTAAGTGCGTAGGAGCATTTATTGCAGTAGAGAAGTTAAAGCGAATTGTGCTGAAGGAACTGCAAGAGATATGTGATGAATATTTGGATAAAGACAGAGTCGAAAGTTCAGTTAGTCTGATAGACAACAGGAGGCGCAAACTTGAAATTTACCAGAAAGAATATCAAGACCTGTTAAACAAAAGGAAGAAACTTGAGAAAAATTCCGAGAGCCTATTCCGTCAAAAACTATATGAAGATATAGAGATGACTGAATATGAAAGTCTATTCAAAATTTTTCGAGAGGAAGTAAAGTCCGTAAATGCTATGATTAAAGAAAGTGAAGAAAAGATTAGTAAATTAGAAAGGGAGATGGAAGACGATAACTACCTGAAAGACTTTCTAGCAAAGTACGCTAATGTTACGGAGCTAACAAGAGAATATGTAGTTGCATTAATTGACTACATAGAAATTGGGAAGAAAGACCCAGAAACAAAGGAACAACCTGTTAAAATACATTGGAAGTTCTAAATTTTTTTAAAACAAAATGTAGTCTTTATAAGGTGTACTCGAACAGAAAGCGCGTACGACTTACGACAATATCTTGCGCATGGTAGACGATCCGGATGTTATTGAACCGATCAAGTTTCTTCGCCAGCGCGAAATTGTACATTTCCAGAGATTCGGTGAAGCACTGAGAATCGTACAGGATAACCTGGACGCCAGAAACTTTTATGCGTTTAATCCGGAATTTGACCGTTAAACGGTAGAGTAGGAATACGGGAGCTGGCAACTTACAACTTTCGACAATATGCTCTAAGTGAGAATCAGATGAGACGTTTATCTTCATCTGATGGTAATCCTTAGAGCATTTTTCTTTAAAGGATTTGAAAACAGCGATTGCTGTTCTGACTCCCTGCATGATATAATATAGCGACAGAAAACATAATGAGAGGAACTAAATTGGATGAAATTCGTAATTCAGAGAGTAACAGAAGCGTCCGTTACCATAGACGGAGAAGTGAAGGGCAAGATTGATCAGGGTTTTCTGGTTCTGATTGGTGTAGGTAAGGAAGATACCAGGGAGATTGCGGATAAGTATATTAGGAAACTCCTCGGACTGCGTATTTTTGAGGACGAAAACGGCAAGACAAATTTGTCTCTGGCTGATGTCGATGGCCAATTGCTTTTGATTTCCCAGTTTACCCTTTATGCCAACTGCAAGAAGGGAAACCGCCCAAGTTTTGTGGATGCCGGTGCACCGGATCAGGCAGAGGCGCTGTATGATTATATCGTAGAGGAATGTCGCAAGACTGTTCCGGTAGTACAGACCGGGGAATTTGGCGCGGAGATGAAAGTGAGTCTGCTTAATGACGGGCCGTTTACCATTATTTTGGATGAGGCGATACTGTAAAACAAAAAATATCTGCAATACAAAATGCCGGGGCAAATGAACCGACCGCCCAACCGTTAGATTTTCAGGTCTAATTTTGGGCGCGTTTCAAAGCCGCCGGCATTTTTATGTATAAATCTAATGGTTTTCGCTGTCTTTTTTGTCTGCCAGAAGAAAGACGGTAGCAAGAATGCAGGCAAACCCAACTAAATCAATGGCAGTCAGTGATACGCCCAGCCAGATAACCATGAAGAACGTGGAGGCGGCAGGTTCAATGCTGGACAGCATACTGGCTTTTACAGGACCGCACAGTGAAACACCGGTAAGGTACAGGGTAAAGGTCAAAATCGTGCCGAAAATGATGATAGCGATAAAGGCAATAATGCAGCGGATATCATAAATCATCGGCGCTTCCCAAGCACGTGAGGCGATAAATAATATCATGCCGCCGATGAGCATGCCATATCCGGTGGTGAGAATACTGCCGTATTTTCCGGCAATTTTCACCGGAAGCATGGTGTAGAGTACGACAGCAACTGCACTCAAAAGGCCCCAGGTCAGACCGTTGGGTGTAATGACCAATGTGTGGATATTGCCGTGTGTTGCGATGAGAAAAACACCAATCATGACCAAAACGATGGCTACAACTTCTTTCTTTTTCGGTAGACGTTTTGCCATGATGCAGCTGATGATCATAATCAGCACAGGACCAACGTACATCAATGTGGTAGCTGTACCGGAATTGGAGTAGGCGATTGCTTTCATGTAGGCCAGCTGGTTGAACATGATTCCGGCAATGGCGAAAACAAGTTGGCTGAGGATGGCGCTTTTGTCCTTCCAAATGGACAGCATATGGTTTTTATCTTTAATCAATCCAAACAGGGTTAAAATTATTCCGGCGATCAGAAGCCTGTAGGCGGTAAGATAGGTTGGATCTGCACCGAAATTGTCAAAAATATATTGTCCGCAGGTTCCGGAAAAACCCCAAAGTGTAGCGGCAATCAGTGTAATGAACATTCCTTTTCTATTTTGCATATACTTCTTGTTCTCCTTTATTATTCCAATAAGATATATTATAGGGATTAAACATTGCCTTATCAAGGAGAATTTGTTATCATGAAGAAAGTATTGTCAAATGAAATGTAAGAAGAATGTAGAACAAAGTGAGGAAGATATGACATTTAAACAGATTTTTTTCAGAATATATGACAGGAAGATTGGGAATGGGGAGATTACCTTTAATCAGACGGGAATCAGCAAAAGTGATTTTACCCGACTTTGCACAGAAGAAAACTTTGTTTTTGATCGGCAGACCATAGAGCAGCTGACCACTACCATGGGTCTTACAGAAGATGAGAAGGAACAGCTCATTACAGCAGCCGGCTGGGAGGAATAATGTTAAAGAAATATGCACCCTTAATGATTATTGTTGCAGGAGCCTGCTGGGGAGCTCTGGGAATTTTTGTCAGATCCCTCAATGGATATGGTGTGGCTTCCATGGAAATTGTAGAAAGCCGTTCTATTGTTGCAACGGTAGTATTCGGTCTGGGCATTTTGTGTTATGACAGACGTTTGTTTCGGATTAAGCTTGCGCATGGCTGGTGTTTTTTGGGAACGGGGGTAATTGGGATTACCCTGTTTAACTTCTGCTATTTTCAAACCATTAAGGCCGCTTCACTTTCCGTAGCAGCGGTGCTTTTGTATACTGCGCCTATTTTTGTCATGCTGTTTTCGGCAGTATTGTTTAAAGAAGTTATCACCAGGCGAAAAGTAATCTGCCTGATTATGGCCTTTACCGGATGTATGCTGGTCAGTGGAATATTTGGTGCAGAGACTGCGCTGAACAGTAAGGGCATTTTGATAGGTCTTTGTGCAGGGCTTGGCTATGCTTTGTATACCGTTTTCGCCAGATATAGTCTAAACTATGGTTATCATCCTCTGACCTTACAGTTTTATACTTTCTTAACTTCTCTGATTTCCGGAGCGTTTATTACTGATTTTGATCAGCTGGGTCATGCCGTCAGCGTCAATGGATTTCCGGTAATCGGTGCGATTTTATGCATCAGTATCGTATCTACCGTAATTCCAAATATTTTTTATTCCTTTGGGATGCAGCATGTGGATAATGGGAAAACTTCCGTGATGGCATCCATTGAACCGGTTATGGCCATTATCTTCGGAATGGTGTTTTTCAGTGAATTTCCTACGCCGGTGGCGGTAGTAGGAATGCTTCTTTCTATTACAGCGATTATTCTGATCAATACACAGAAGAGCCAGAACAAGGACGAAGCATAATGTAAGGACCGGCTTCCGGGTCGGCTTCCGGGTCATACAAAATTTTCTTGAAACCATACGGATTTTATCGCATAATAGTACTATTAGAGTTGATACGGGAAGCGATACAGGTGTTTTACCGTTTCCCCATCGACCTGCGCCTCTGGCGCTTAATATTTCAACGATCAGGAGGTTTTTCCTATGCCAATTAAAGTACCGAACAATCTACCGGCAATTGAGACGCTGACAGCAGAGAATGTCTTTGTCATGACGGATACCAGAGCCATGACTCAGGATATCAGACCACTGCAGATTCTTATTCTCAATCTGATGCCGACCAAGATCGATACAGAGACCCAGCTGACCAGACTGCTGGGTAATACGCCGCTGCAGGTAGAACTGGAACTTTTGCAGACCAGTACCCATAAGGCGTCAAATACTTCACAAGAGCATATGATTGCGTTTTACAAGACCTTCGATCAGATTAAACATAAAAACTACGATGGTCTTATCATTACCGGTGCACCTGTAGAACTGCTGGAGTTTGAAGAAGTAGAGTACTGGGATGAGCTCTGCGAAATTATGGAATGGTCCAAACGCCATGTTCACAGCACCTTCCACATTTGTTGGGGCGCACAGGCAGGACTGTATTATCACTACGGTATTCAGAAGCGGAAACTTGATAAGAAGCTTTCCGGGGTATATAAGCATACGTTGGAATATAAAAAAGGTATGCTGTTCCGTGGTTTTGACGATGAGTTTTATGTACCCCACTCCAGAAACACTACTGTATACAGAGAAGATGTGGAGGCTGTGCCGCAGCTGAAGATTATTTCCAGCTCCGAAGAAGCCGGGATATATGCAATTAAATCCGAAAATGACAGACAGATTTTTATCATGGGTCACTCTGAATATGACGGCGATACTCTGCTGAAAGAATATTTGAGAGATAAACGGGCCGGAATCAATCCGGATATTCCGTGTAACTATTTTCCGGAAGATGACGATACGAAGGAACCTACCGTAAAGTGGCGTTCTTCTGCCAATCTGTTGTATTGTAACTGGCTGAACTATTTCGTTTATCAGACTACCCAGTACGATATCGACCAGATTCGTGATGAATCTGTCGCCGATGCTTTCAGAGAGAAGGTAGATTGTAAGGTTGTCAAATTCGGCGGCACATCTCTTGCTGATAGCGCTCATTTTAAAAAGTGCGCCGAGATTATCAAGGCAGAGCCTGAGCGGAAATACGTGATAGTATCTGCGCCGGGTAAGCGTTCGGCTACGGACGAAAAGGTGACAGACCTTCTTATTGCCTGTGCAGACAGACAGGAAGAAGAGGCTGAAGAGATTCTGACGAAGATTCAGTCCAGATACAAGGTTTTGGTCAGAGGTCTTGGCGTTAAACTGGATATTGACGATGAGTTTTCACAGATCAGAAAGTCATTAGGCGATGCCAATAATAGAGATTATCTGATCAGCCGGGGCGAATATCTGAATGCGAAGATTTTAGCCGCTTTTGTCGGGTTTGATTTTATCGACGCTAAGGATAATATAATTCTGAATGAAAGCGGTAAGTTTGACGAAGAAAAAACCAAGGCGAATCTGGGAAAAGCTCTGGCACAAAGCCGGGGTGCTGTGATTCCGGGTTTTTATGCAACCATGCCGGACGGAACAATTAAAACTTTCTCCAGAGGCGGTTCAGACGTGACAGGCGCTATTGCAGCAGCAGTTGCCGGCGCAGATATTTATGAAAACTGGACAGATGTTTCAGGTCTTCTTATGGCAGATCCGAGGATTGTGGATAATCCTTTGGCTGTACCGGTAATCACCTATAAAGAGCTGAGAGAACTGTCTTATATGGGCGCGGCGGTTATGCATGAGGATACCATTTTTCCGGTGGTAAAGCTGGAAATTCCAATTAATATCCGCAATACCAACAAACCGGAAGATCAGGGTACGTTTATCGTTAAGAATGCAGATTACTATCAGTCAGCACTGTCAATTTCCGGAATATCCGGAAAGACAGGCTATACCACAATCCTGATTGAGAAGGATAAAATGAATGAAGAACCGCAGATAAGAGCAGAAATTCTGGATGTTTTTGCAGAGCGGGGAATTGCCGTAAAAAATATTCTTTCCGGCATTGATTCTCTGAATATTATTGTCCATGAATCCGACGTACTGAATTGCAAGACTGAGCTGACTGAGGAACTTTGGGAAAAAGTACCTTCCGGCAGCATTACGGTGGCAGAGGATGTGGCGCTGATTGCGGTAGTAGGCAGAGAACTGGGCACTTCACCGGCAATTGCCGTTAGAGTCTTGGGCGCCCTGGCAAATCGAAAGATTAATGTGAAACTGATTGACCACGGTGCACAAAAAATCAATATGACTGTTGGGGTAGACAGTGCAGATTATGAAAATGCTGTGCAGGCTATTTATACAGAATTTGCGAAGAACGCTCAGTAGAAAAGGAAAAATATGATCATTAACAAAGCGATTTTACATATTCTGGACTTTAATTCCGATATCTGCGTCTTTTCTCAGAAAGAACTGGATTTGGCGGATTATGGAACGGAAGAGTTCATTGCCAAACACCTGACAAGAATTTTAGAGGATGGAGGAAGCAAGAAGGGAGAATTTCTTCAGTATAGTATTTTTCGCCAGACGCTGGATCGGTATCTGACGGACAACATCGATTTTACGGAATTCTCTACAGCGGCGGGTAATTTGCTGTATGACCAGATATCTCAGGCAGACGAGCCGGAATCCATGGATTTTCTTGTATGCCGGTTTACGGAAGATGGTAGAGAGTATATCGGGCTGTTGCTGCTTCCTAACAAGATTGCCTACACGCACCGGGTGGAAAATGACGGGGAAGGCGTAGCAAATAAAATTATCCGTTATTTTACTTTGCTTCCCGGGACAACCCAGAAGATTTCCAGCTATGCTCTTGTGGATATGGAATCTATGGAAATTATCCTCAGTGACAGAAATAGAGCCATTAACGGAGAGGACGTACAGGTTTTGCCGGATAAGGTTTTGCAGTGTACTTACGGACAGTCGGACAGAGATACAGTCAAGACAATCAGAAAAATTGCCGGCGCAGTGGCTGAGGAATACGGCAGTAATCCGGCCGTTGCGGTGAGCAGGGCAAAAAGTTGCATGA
Organism: Emergencia sp.; assembly: GCA_036305845.1. Lineage (GTDB taxonomy): Bacteria > Bacillota > Clostridia > Peptostreptococcales > Anaerovoracaceae > Senimuribacter. Next base: position 5,285 of record JAXKAR010000069.1, on the reverse strand, counting down.
TTGAAAGTGCAGAACAGAATGTGCCCTTTTCTCCTTCCGATATCTGTGAGGAAGTTTTTCATGATAACGATGTGATGAAAAAGTCCTTTAGAGAAAAAGCGATGGAGGCGGATTTGCCTGCTAAGATTACGGTAGAAAACCCTAAAGTGGTTAAGAGTATCCGCAGTCATAAGATTAAAACGGATACAGGAATTGAAATTAAGATTCCGACAGAGTATTTAGAAAACAGCCGTTATGTGGAGTTTATCAACAATGCCGACGGAACGATTTCTATTGCGCTGAAAAATATAGGAAAGATTGTGAACAGATAGATGATTATCAACACCGGCAATAGAACAGATATACCTGCATTTTACAGCAGCTGGTTTTACAATAGGATACGAGAAGGATTTGTACTTGTAAGAAATCCGTATAATCCCCAGCAGGTGACCCGATATCTTCTGGAGCCGGAGACTGTGGACTGTATAACTTTTTGTACTAAGAATCCTGAACCAATGCTTTCGCGGCTTTCTTTGCTGGATGATTTTCGTCAGTACTGGGCGGTGACAATTACACCATACGGTACGGATATCGAGCCGGCAGTGCCTTCCGCAGGAGAAGTGATGGATGCTTTTTGCGCACTTTCTGAGAAGGTTGGAAAAGAGAATATCGCTTGGCGGTATGATCCGATTTTTCTGACAGAAACCTATACGCTGGACTTTCATCTGCGCACCTTCGAAAAGATGGCTGCGCAGTTGGCCGGATTTACTGATAGTTGTGTAATCAGCTTTCTGGATCTTTATGATAAGACAAAGAAAAACTTTCCTCAAGGGAAAGCGGTAGAACAAGAGAATCGTGAAGTAATCGGCAGGGAGTTTTCGCAAATTGCAAAGGCTTTTGATATGATTTTGCGGCCATGCGGTGAAGGTGAAGCGCTTGCAGAATATGGTGCGGATTGCACTGGATGCCAGTCACAGGCGGTTTTGGAGAAAGCTGTGGGATTGCCGCTCAATGTGCCTGCATCGGCCATGACAAGATCGGCGTGCAGTTGCCTTTTGGGCAGCGATATCGGCGCATACAACACCTGTGGCCATGGATGCCGGTATTGCTACGCTAATTATGATGACGAAGTTGTGCGGCAGAATATGTCTCATCATGACCCGGATTCACCCTTCCTTATCGGTGGATTTTTGGATGGAGATATGATTAAGTCTGCCGATCAGGAAAGCTGGATTCGCAGACAGATATCTTTTGACGATTTCTTACTGCACAGAATAACATGATAAATTTCTTAAGATTTTGCTAAGATTTGTCCTATATATTGCAATACCCTTTTTTAAAGGATATAATACTAAAGTAGTAGGGAAAAGACTGGATTGCGATATACGATGAGATATAAAGGACGAAATAAATTTGGTAATTGGTACAACGCACATCTGGAACGATATTTGCCCAGATATGCGTTTTTTTCTTTAATCGGCTGCTTTGCCTGGAACTGCATGATTTACTGGTTTACTATGTACGTCGGCGCAGACTTTTATCATTATGATTTAACGATGGCTATTGACCGCAGTATACCGTTTTGTCCTGCTTGGGCATCCGTTTATGTGCTGAGCTACCCTTTTTGGATACTCAGCTACTGGTTGACGGCAAGAGGAACAGGCAGAGCCTTTTGGTTCCGATTTGTTACAGCGGATATGCTTGCCAGAGTGGTATGCGGTGTAATTTATCTGCTTTTTCCTACGACTAACTTGAGACCGGATATTCTTGGAGACGGGATTTGGGACTGGGTGATGGGTTGGATTTATGCGATGGATCAGCCGACCAATCTGTTTCCATCCATTCACTGTCTGGCCAGTCTGATGTCTTATCTGGGTGTACGGAAGGCAGAGGGGCTTTCGAAGGGATATAAGGCGGCAACATTAATTTTTGCCATATTGATTTTTCTTTCAACCCAGTTTACCAAACAGCACTACATGGCGGATGTTGCAGGTGGTATCGGCGTTGCCTTGATCTGTTACGGCATAGCAATGCGTACACAATTGTATAAAGTGCTGATGAGAGGATTTGAGAAACTGGATTGCAAAGCTTTTGGGGTAGATGATGAGATTGACAAAAAAGAAAAAAGTCTGGATAAATAGTATTTTTCTGCTGATTTGTCTTGCTTTAACGCTGTATTATGTATTTCATGGGGAAGACCTTGAACGGTTACTCGACTATATTGAAGAGGCAGAGGCTTCCTATTGGATTCCCGGTGTAGGGCTGGTGGTTGCATTTATTCTCAGTGAATCGATAATTATTCATTATCTGATGCGCTCGTTGCGGCAAAAGACAAAACTGAGCCACTGCTTTTTCTATTCCTTTGTAGGTTTCTTTTTTAGTTTGGTAACGCCATCTGCCAGCGGAGGACAGCCCATGCAGATTGTCTTTATGAAAAAAGACAAATTGCCTATCCACCTTTCTACACTGGTATTGCTAATCGTAACCATAACATATAAGTTGGTACTGGTCATCTTTGGGCTGTGTGTGGTGATTCTTAGACCGGCCGCGGAAATGACCGTTCTTAAACCGGCAATGGCGTGGATCTATTTGGGCATTATTCTCAATGTAGTTTGCGTTGGCGCTATGCTGGCGTTGGTTTTTTGGCCCGATCTTGCCAAACGCCTGGTTATGGCGATGTTTCGTCTGATTAGGAGAACCGGAAAGTTTGCGCGAGCTGATGTCTGGGAGGACAAGCTGAACCACGCTATGGAAGGTTACAGGCAGGCGGCTTCCTATTTTTGGCATCACAAGATTGTGATTTTCAATGTGCTTGTTATTACGCTTGCGCAGAGATGCTTTCTGTTTATGATTACTTATCTGGCGCTGAAGTCTTTGGGCATTGGAAACATCAGCATGTCGGAGGCAATTGTTTTGCAGGCGATGATTTCTGTAGCGGTGGATATGTTACCACTTCCGGGTGGACTTGGGATCAGTGAACATTTATTTAAGCTGATTTTTCTTCCCATCTGCGGAAGTATGCTGCTGACGCCGGCGCTGATTGTCAGCAGAGGAATCAGCTTTTATACACAGCTGCTGATTAGTGCCGTATTTACCGTTGTGGGTTATTTTGTAATTTTTAGGGGAAAGAACAATGATAGGATTTTATAATTATACCGTGATACTGACATATATGAGCCTGCTTTCGGCGATGATCGGAATGACTTTCGCAGCAGCGGGGCGGTTCAGCTTGGCGGTGCTCTGCCTTGCATTATCCGGATTTTTTGATATGTTTGACGGGAAGGTAGCGCGACGGAAAAAGGATCGGACGGACAACGAAAAGCTATTTGGTATTCAGCTGGACTCTCTGTGTGACGTTGTAGCTTTTGGCGCCTTTCCGGGATTTTTGTGTTATACCATGGGCGTAAAGGGAAGCCTTGGTCTTTTGGCCATAGGATTTTATTGTGTTTGTGGTGTAATTCGCCTTGCATATTTTAATGTGATGGAAACCAATGCGTTCTTTTTGGAAGAAGAACACGAGAAGGTCTATCACGGACTGCCGATTACTTCCATCGCTGTAATTTTACCTCTGGTTTCGCTGCTCAGTTTTATTGTGCCGACCAGATTGTATCCACTGATTCTGATCATCATGCTTTTTGCTGTTGGAATATTGTTTATTGCCGATTTTAAAATGAAAAAGCCGGGAAACAAAGTGTTGACCCTTTTGGTAGGTATCGTAGCGGCTGCAATAATCTTTATCCTTATCTTTTCCTGGTATAGATTTACCCACCCGGTACTAATTTAGGAGGCGCTTATGCAGTATAAAGACAGGCAGGGACATTTGATCGGTGGGGATAATGAACAGGATCGGATGCTGAAAAGGCTTTACGGAAGTTCGTGCGGCAGAAGGGTTTTGCAGCTTCTGATCCGCCCGGAAATATCAAAAGCCGGCGGCTGGATTTTGAATAGGAGAATTTCTCGGATTGCAATAAATCCCTTTATTCGTGCTAACAGCATTTCTCTGGACGAATATGAGAAGCAGGACTTCAAAAGCTATAATGATTTTTTTACGAGAAAGATAAAAGCGCAGGCAAGACCGGTTGATATGAGGCCGGGACATCTGATTGCGCCTTGCGACAGCAAATTGACGGTGTATCCAATAGATGAGGACGCCGTTTTTTCCATAAAGAATACGGTATATACTATGGAAAGCCTGACCAGAAGTAAAAAGCTGGCGGATAAATATAAGGGCGGAACCCTACTTCTTTTTCGGTTGACTGTAGATGATTATCACCGATATTGTTATATTGACCAAGGAGAAAAGAGCAGAAATTATCCGATTGCCGGAGTTTTTCATACGGTGAATCCTACGGCCGGAGAATACTATCCTGTATATAAAGAGAACACCCGCGTTATCTCTTTCCTGAAAAGCCTAAACTTTGGAACGGTGATGATGATGGAAGTGGGTGCGTTGATGGTTGGACGGATTGTTAATCATCATGAAGAAAAACAGGTACACCGGGGAGAAGAAAAGGGGTATTTTGAGTTCGGTGGTTCGACAGTAATTCTCTGTCTGAAGAAAGGACGGGTGACTATGGATGATGATATTCTGGAAAACAGCAGACAAGGCATAGAAACTCGTGTTCATTATGGAGAAAGAATCGGCAGAAAAGCCAGCCAAGAAAACGAGAGATTTGAATAGACATTAAAAAAGGGGCTTCGCTCTGATGGATTTCTCCATTGGTACGACTGCCCCTTTAGTTTACAAATACCTTATTCAGTTGTGAGTCGCGCATTATCCGTATATATAAAATAAGTAATCTCTATTTTTAATATAAACGATAATTTGTTTCTCGGCGGGATGTGGCTACTGTTCAAAACCTTCAGTTCCTCTCCTCGTCAGCGATAATCTTTCGGCAGGGTCTTTTCCCGTTGCCGTATCGAGTTACGACTCCAACAAATTCTGATTAAAGAGAAACGATTCTGAAAGTAGTGAATCCTGCCGACTGGGAGTCTCCCGGTCCTTGACAGCGTTTCAACATGACTTTCGCTTCCTTTCTATTAGATTCCATACATCAATTCTCTATTTCTAAGATTATGTATTTTTCTTTTCTTGCATTTATAATAATACAAAACGAGACAAAAATCAAGTGTTTTTTTGTAAAATTCTGAAACTTTTATTTTCCACTGAAGTGAAAAGTTTATTTCCATTTTAAATAGAGCAAAGTGGATTTTAGTCTTACACCTTTTTCCACTTTCATAAATGTTGCATTTAGCCTTACAATTATGATACCTGACAGCCATTGGAAAGGCAGGTATATTTATGT
>JAXKAR010000068.1:0-2981 GCA_036305845.1 Emergencia sp. | reverse complement strand
CAATAATTGGCGAGCACACGCTTCCCTGACCAGCACCAAAGTCGTCCACATAAAATTCTCCTTCTTTTAGGACGCCTGCCTTGAGCATACGCTCCACTAGCCGGATTATATTTGGGTCTGTTATGCGTGATGATATGAACTTAATTATCCAGTCATGACTCTGATTATCAAAGAATCCAGAGATGTCTGCGTCAAGGATATAGTTCGTTCTTTGACCTTCTATCATGTCGTTCAGTTTGCGTATTGCTCCATGGCAGCTTCTATTTGGTCTAAAACCACACATATTCTCGCAGAAATGTGGTTCGAATACCGCTTCGAGTATCTCTCTGAGAGCTTCCTGTACAAGCTTGTCCTCATATGCATAAATGCTTAGAGGTCTTGTTTTACCATTTTCTTTTGGAATCTCCACCTTACGGGCAGGCTTAGGTCTATAGCTTTTATTCTTTAACCTCTGCTCTAAGTTCCTGAGATTTTCATCGAGATTTCTATCATAGTCAGCTTTTGATATTCCGTCTATGCCAACCGCTTTTCTGCCATCCATTTTGTTATGACACGCTTTGAGCATGTCAAAGTTAATCAAATGTCCGATAGAGTTAAATTTCATATCGGGCTTTTCTTTTGATAGTTCTGAGATTCTCGCAAGTTTCGTTGTCATTATTCTCTCCTATCTCTGTGTATAGATAATGTTTCCCTTTTGATATGATGTCGTGTGGTAGGGATGAACCCCTCTCGACTTCCCTCCAGTGGCGTTACCCACCTTCATCAGTACTATTCGACCATCCGACTGCACTATACCTCATTTGACTTCCTTTTCTCATTCGTACATCATACCTGAATAATCAGGAAGATATAGGCTCTCCCCAGGTAATATACAGACATTGTAAAACATGGCTGGCTCTTAGACACCGCCGTAGCATATATATTCTAGCCATTCAAATATATACATGTTATCTTCCGCTCGAAAGAAAGCGTCGACCTTCGAAACACGTGGATTTCGGTGCTCAATCACTTTCAGCCCTATTTCCTGACTGTTTACACTTAAGAAGCATTGTTACCTTTGCTTCCCCAAAACTCGCTACCAATGATGCGGCTACATCTTATTGGATGAGGTTTCCACTCATTAATCTGTATACCCTTCTGGGCGTACCCTTCGTCCCGCCTGTCCATAACCAGGGTGTCAGCTTAGCTCCTTGTCAGGGTCTTACCCTATGGAAAATATTCCTGCCGACTACTGGCTCATTCTTTGTCTTAAGTTTTACTGACCTATTCTGTATGCTCCACAAACCAGCACCTTGCGGTGGACGTTTTTCCGGCCTGTTCCTCATACCTTTCAGCTTTCCTGCTACAGCTGAATTCAACTCTCAGATTTGTTTTCTAAAGGCTCAATTCAGCTGTAGCAGGAACATTACCTGTTTTGTCTCTGGTTGTTATGCTGCCTGCATCTGCGGTCTTCTGATATCTCCTATCAGTTTCTCCGCATCATAATCTACACCTTTTGTGAGGATCGCGTAGAATACCCTTATAACCTTGCAGGCTATCGCTACCACTGACTGCATCTTTTTCAGCGGATTTTCCTTTCGGCCCCGATAATACTCATGTATTTCCCGGAACTCCGCATTCTTTCCAATCAGCGATATCGCTGCCTCATACAGCACATATCTCAGGCGCTTTCGCCCGCGGTAGCTGATCCGACTTTCTCCGTTATGCTTACCGGAATCATTCGCCACGATCGCATATCCCGCCAGTTTCTGCAGTTGTTTGGGATTATCAAAACGTCCAATGTCCCCAACTTCTGCAATAAAACCACTGACTGTAACCAATCCGATCCCTTTGATTGCCATCAGCTTATCAATATATGGGATCTCCTTTAGTTTTTCTTCTATACTCCGGAGCAGTTCCTCCAGCCTTGCTGCATATACATCCATGTCATTCAGCAGATTTTTTAATTCGATTCTCGCTGCTTCCGGCGCTTCCTTACTCCCAATGCTATGCTCTGCAACGGATACCAGGGTCTTTGCCCTCTTCATTCCAGCGCCTCTCAGCTTCGCATTTCTCCAGATCTGGTTCACACCTTCTGCCCCAAGCTTTACGATATCCTCCGGCAGCGGAGCTGCCTTCAACACCATTCTTCCGCTGACCGCTTTCAAATCCACGTACACATCTTTATATTCCGGGAAGTAGATGGAAAACCATCTTGCTATCCGATTCTTGATCCTTGTGAGTTCTTCCTGCGTCTGGAAACGCAGGTTCGAAAGGCTCCTGATCTCTGCATAAATGCCGGTGGGTATATATGGATAGGAAAAACGTCCCTCATTGACCAGTGCCGCAATTGTTTTGGGATCTTTGCGGTCATTCTTGTTGGGGTTGTTGTCGTCCAGTTCCTTCGATTTCTTGACATGATGGGGATTCACATGTACCGGCTTCATTCCGCTGTCCTGCAGGAATTTCCCTAACGCAAACCAGTAATGACCGGTCGGCTCCATTCCGGGAATCACAGCAGTTTTGCCATGTTTTTCTGCGATATCTTCCATCCACGCTTTCAAAGTCAGGAATCCGGATTCCGTGTTACTGAACTCCAGCGGCTTTTTGCTATACTCATAATTTCTCCAGTCAAAAGCCCTGGCGTAATGAGTTTCGCTTCCGACATCAATACCAACAATCAAAGTTTTTTCAGTAATGGATGCAATTTTTGCGTTCTGTGTGTTATAATTCATTTCGGATACCTCTCTGTTCAATAAGATTTTTACTAACCGGCAAAGTCAGTAATCTTATTTTACTCTGAGGTATTTTTTTCTCAACCTTCTTTCTCGGAATTCCCTATACTTGAATTATACAGGAAGCTCCTAAAATGAATTGAACAAAGAATGGACAACCCGGAGGGGCAGGTTACTTACCCTATTTACATAGGACGGCTGGGCTACCTACCAGCTCTAGCATATCTTAAAAATATGCATTGCGTTTTTATCTTGTTTTTATCATAT
>JAXKAR010000067.1:0-2840 GCA_036305845.1 Emergencia sp. | reverse complement strand
AAGAACCCATGCCTTGCGAGTCATCCGTTTGCGATGAAGCTATTGAAAAGATCACATTTCCTATGGCGGTCAGCTCCGAAAAGGCAGCATCCCTTGACGATGCTCTGGGACAGATCGATGAGAGTTTTTCGGAGATGCTTCTGCGGAAGATTGATGAACGCGGCATGACGGACGCACAGTGCTACAAGAAGGCAAATATTGACCGGAAGCTCTTCTCAAAGATCCGCTCGGACAAGTTCTACAAGCCATCCAAACCCACCGTTATATCCTTTGCCATCGCCCTTGAGCAGACGCGTGTGGAAATGAAGGATATGCTCATGAAGGCGGGCTTTGCGCTGTCTCATTCCAATAAGTTTGACATCATCATTGAGTATTTCATTGAGAATGAGAACTACAATGTTTTTGAAATTAACGAGGCTCTGTTCGCCTTTGACCAGAGTTTGCTCGGAGCATAAAGGAGAAAAACATGGGAAACTATGTAAAGAAGAAAAAAGAAATGGTGTTCCAAAGTGTTGACTCACTGCAACAAGTTGTCAATGTGGTCAATGAGGCTGCTATGGCTGTCAATGATAAGACGAGAACAATTCGTCACAGTGCAATTCCCGAAGTTCTAACCGGAGCTTTAGGAGCTGGCATTGGTGGAGTTGGCTCTTTCCTTGCGCTTTATGGCTTAGGAACAGTTGGTCTTTCCGCAGCAGGAATCACTTCTGGATTGGCAGCAGCAGGAGCAATCGTTGGTGGTGGTATGGTTGCCGGTGTCTTTGTTTTGGCTGCGCCCGTAGCTGCGCTTGCTGCTGGTGGTGTGGGTATTGCGGCGCATCTCAAGAACAAGCAGCTTAGACAAGAAAAAGAACGTCTGTATAAAGAAGCTCTCCTAAAGCATGAGGGTATCATCAAGGCACTCAAAGAAGAAGCGGATGCTGAAAAAGAGCGCGTTGACTACTTACAGAGCTTAAATATCCTGCTTCAACAAGCAATAAAAGACCTGAGCAAAGACTTGGGTGTTGCCTGAGAGGACGATACGATGAGCAAATATAACTATACCGATTTTGAGAAACAACTGAATACTGTTCTTGCTCATCAGTCAAGTGAGCTTTCCTCTATCAATTTTCCGAACGCTGACAGTCTCGATGAAAGCATTACATCCAGCGAAGAACTACTGAAAAAGCTCGGATATAAAGTGGGAAAACCAGCGTCTTTGAAGCGCGAGGATGACCGCAAAATCATGGTCATACCCACATGGGAAAAACTCTGCCTTGAAGCAGAGCGTCATGTGGGTGGTGATTGTGTGTTAGAAGACTTGTTTACAGAAGACGAGTTGAACAGCAACTCCGACGCAATTAGAAAACTAAATGCCGAATACTCCGCAATTCATCACCTTGACGGTATCGACATATCAATCAGCGCAGTGGCAGCATTAACTGGAGCTGCCATAGATTTGTTACTCGTAGGAATACCGCAGAAAGGACCAGACGGACTGACCGCAGGATCACTTTCTAACTATGTCAGAGCCTATTTTGAGAAAAAGTTCCCTTCCGAAGAGATGGAAAAGTTGGCGAACTCCAAAGAAAGTAAGGTTTCTTTCGATGCTCAAGACAACCGTCACACCACAGAATATGTGCAAGGACTGTCTGCATATTATCATCGCTTGCTCTCTCTCGGTCATGATCCGCTGCTTGGCTTTGTGGTAGGTGTTTTTGATATTCTGACCGGCAGAATGACCACTATTGATAAGGCTGGCAAAATTGTCTCTCAAGTTATGGAGAATTATGCAGACCGCAAAGAAAGTGACATCTTTGCTGCTCTCGCAAAACAAGTCATTCATTTCAAATCCGACATTACAACCTCAATGGGACTACCAGCTCCATTGATGGGGCTTTTTAATCTTTTGCAGTTTGGTAGTATTGGAGAAGAAGAACAAACGATAGCAGAGATCGTTCAAGGAATGTATTACGAAGGCTACGACTTTATTCATTTTTGTTCCCTGTCTATCCCCGTCATGATAACAGAAGTCATTGTTCGTCTCGGTTACGCGCTCAAGCGCATCAAGGAAGGCAACAGCATAAAAGATTCTCTCCCGCTCTCGACCAATAGAGAAAATCACCCGAAGCTGGCAACAATGTTATTTATTGCACACGCAGGAGCTACGGCTGCGAATGCAGGAAAGATTTATTTTACGAAAAACCCCATGTCAATTAACTATCCTCAGTGGGTCGCCTTCGCAAAGTATTCATACTCTCAGCTTAAATGGGCTGTGATCAATAAGCCGGAGGCAAAGAACGCATATGTGCTGGGAAAGATTAACGAAGAACTTCAAGGCGTTATAAATAGTACGAATGCAATGTTTGAGGATTTCACTAAAGACTATATTGTTGTGATGGAATAATCTGAAAGGAGGCATAGAAGATGAAGCAACGTACCTATATCGCAATCGACCTGAAATCCTTCTACGCCTCCGTGGAATGCCGTGAGCGCGGCTTAGATCCTCTGGACACAAACCTCGTTGTCGCAGATGAAAGCCGGACGGACAAGACCATCTGCCTTGCCGTCACTCCTTCTCTCAAGAGCTACGGTATCTCCGGACGCGGGCGGCTGTTTGAAGTCAAACAGCGCGTGAAGGAAGCGAATGCCGGACGGCAGCACGACGCACCGGGACGCAGACTGGACGGCACATCACACTTCTTCTCGGAGTTGCAAGTAAACCCGTCTCTGGCGATTGACTTTATCATTGCGCCGCCCCGAATGGCGTATTACATGGAGTACAGCACCCGCATCTATCAGGTCTACCTCAAGTACATCGCGCCGGAGGACATTGTGGTCTATTCCATCGACGAGGTGTT
>JAXKAR010000066.1:0-3138 GCA_036305845.1 Emergencia sp. | reverse complement strand
AATGTACGCAGATATGCAATCTTCTTTATATTTTCCACATCATTTTCTGAATAATCTCTATAACCATTACTTTCGTTTCTTGAAGGCTCAATGAGTTTTTCCTTTTCATAAAAACGAACATTAGAACGGGATAAACCTGTTCGTTCTTCTACGTTTTTTATTTTAATGTTATGCACTCCTTTCAAGCAACTCTATTTTATCTTAAGAATAAGCTATAAACAAGGTTTACAGTCAAGCATTTATCCAAAATCTCTTCTCTTTTAGTTATAAATCAATTCAGCATTCACAACCTCTCTTGCTCTACTCCAAATATTATTCATTTCTCCTACCCAAGCCACCTGATCAGTTGCTTTAAGTTGTTCGGTAATACCTTCACTCTCTGCCATCTGCTCTACAATCCTTTCAAAGCGTTTCTGTGCCTGTTCTTCTATACCAGCCAAATAATCATTCAACCTTCCACTTGTAAGCAGATTCAGATATACACCTCTACGATATTCTTTGTGACCGTAAAGATTCGGTCTTTCTTCTTCAATCCGTAAAGCATCTGCAAATATTCCTGCATTTCTTCACAGAGGAACTTCGGCATTTTGATCATACGATTACTTTTCTTTGTTTTCGGTGTGGTAATCACATCTTCGCCGTGTAATCGCTGATAGAACTTATTGATTCTGACCGTTTCTTTCTCAAAATTGAAGTCAGCGGCGGTCAGTGCCAACAATTCTCCCTCACGGATACCGCACCAGTAGAGCATTTCAAAAGCGTAAAAGGAAACAGGAACAAGAAAACCGAAAGCGGAACTTATTGCTGCACTGGCACAGGCTTTGGATGTTTCCCCTCATGCCCTCGATGTGCCTGACATTGACAGCTATATCGGACTGATGCACACTTTATTTACCCTTGAAGATTTGTACGGTCTAACAGTCAGTGAATCAGACGAAGATATCTGCCTGAAAGTCGATACTTCCAAAGACAAGGACGCTCACGAACTCTGGAAAATGCTGTATGCCTGGAAAGAGCAGGCTGACAAGCTATCTTCTGAAGAAATCAGCAAGGACAAATACGATGAGGGGCGTTACCACTACCCGGAATTTGATACTACGCAAACATGGGCAAAAGTTCCGTCACAGAAACTTAGCAACGCTCTGGTCGGAATATTCCAAGACCGACTCAAACCAGATAAATATGGATTTATTTGTTGCACAACCACCTATTAATCATTCTCTAACCCTAAAACCACTGGATTACAAGGATAATGGCTCTCATACAACCGTTATCAATTTGTTATCAAAAGACTTTTAAAAATGCTGCAAACCCGTATAAACGCTGGATTTACTAAGTATTTTTGTTTATTCAAACTAAACTACAATTATTGTAATACCCGAAACACCCGAAAATCACTTCAAAAAACAAAGGTGCTACTTCCTGACGTCCTTTTCCGTCAGGCAATAGCACCTTTGTCATATTTTATCTTATTTTTACAGATAGGAGTATCCCATCAGCGATTCATCTACCGCCTTCGCAGCTTCTCTGCCTTCGCGGATTGCCCATACTACCAGGGACTGACCTCTGTGCATATCTCCTGCTGTGAAGACTTTGTCTACAGAGGTCTGATACTGATCTGGCTTTGTATCTACGTTGGTTCTTCCGTTGATGGCTACCTTAAATGCGTCTGTTACATATTTCTCACTGCCAAGGAATCCGGCTGCGATGAGAACTACATCTACAGGGATGACTTCTTCAGTACCTTCTACCGGTACCATCATCATTCGTCCGGTCTTTGGATCTTTTTCGCTCTTTAATTTTGTGAGTTTTGCCTGGCAGACATTTCCGTTTTTATCTTTGATAAATTCTGTAACAGTAGTCTGGTATACTCGTGGATCATGTCCGAATACTGCGATAGCTTCTTCCTGGCCATAGTCTGTTTTGAGGACTCTGGGCCACTGCGGCCATGGGTTGGATGGTGTTCTTTCCACTGGCGGCTTCGGCATCATCTCTAACTGGATCACAGATTTGGCACCCAGACGGATAGAAGTTCCCACACAGTCATTTCCTGTATCACCACCACCGATGACCAGAACATTTTTTCCTTTGGCAAGTTCATATGGAACTTTGGCAAAATCAGAGTCCAACAGCGCTTTTGTTACCTGTCCCAGGAAATCTACTGCGAAATAAATTCCTTTTGCATCCCGTCCCGGAACTTTAATGTCTCGTGGATTGGATGCTCCGCAGGCAAGGATGACGCGGTCGAACTGTTTCAGAAGTTCTTCTGCTTTGATGTCCTTTCCTACGTTTACATTTGTAACGAATTTCACTCCCTCTTCTTCCATAAGATGGATTCTTCTGTCAACAACAGCTTTGTCCAGCTTCATGTTAGGGATACCGTAGCGGAGAAGTCCGCCTACACGGTCTTTTCTTTCAAATACAGTTACACTGTGACCTCGTCTGTTCAACTGCTGGGCTGCTGCCAGTCCGGAGGGACCGCTTCCGATGACTGCGATGGATTTACCTGTACGCACTTCCGGGATCTGCGGAGTTACCCATCCGTTCTCGTAGGCTGTCTCGATGATCGCACGTTCATTTTCTTTTGTGGAGACCGGTTCTCCGTTTAAATTACAGGTGCAGGCTGCTTCACAGAGTGCAGGGCAGACACGTGAAGTAAATTCCGGGAAGCTATGTGTCTTGCTCAGTCTTAAGAATGCCTGTTTCCAGTTGCCTGTATAAACCAGATCATTTGTCTCAGGTACAAGGTTGTGCAGAGGGCAGCCGGATGCCATACCGCCGATCATCATACCTGACTGGCAGAACGGGACACCGCATGCCATGCAGCGTGCGCCCTGAAGTTTCTGTTTTTCTTTATTTAAAGGTGTCCTGAATTCTTTGAAATTTGCAATGCGGACCTTTGGCGGCAGAACCTTTGCCGTCTCTCTTTTATACTCTAAAAATCCCGTAGGTTTTCCCATGATTTCCTCCTTTTCGCCGCACCAACCGCGGCAATACTGGTATGGCCCACGCCACCTTTTTATTTATTCTAAAAGATGACGGGGCAACATTGATAAGTTCACACGATATATTCAATTATTATCAATGTTTAGCGCCAATACTTTCATAGAACGCTTCCATCTGTGCCTGCTGACTGTT
>JAXKAR010000065.1:0-25096 GCA_036305845.1 Emergencia sp. | reverse complement strand
CTGATCCAAAGAAATCATTTCAATTTGATTGTTTTTTTGACCGTTTTTCGAAAGCATAACGATATCCTCCTTATGCTTCTATTATATCATAAAACGGAGCATAATTGTTGAAATTTCAATGATTGGCTTGATTTTTTGCATAAGAAAAAGCCCTGAACCTCGTGAAAAGGCCGGGCTTTGTCTTCAGTCTGAACTACCGGCTGAGCCGGTAGTCATTATTACCCACTTTACGACAAGGAGGACTTATGAACACTGACAATGCTAACAGAACTTATCAGGATACTGTATTTCGCAGGCTCTTTTCTACAAAGGAAAAACTCATTGAGCTTTACAACGCCTTGGAAAACACCAACTATGGTCCTGACACCCCTGTAGAAATCACAACTCTGGAAGATGTCTTTTACATTGACCGAAAAAACGACTTAGGTTTTATCTTGGCCGACAGATTTATCGTCCTGGCAGAACACCAGGCAACGATTGCGCCCAATATCCCTTTGCGCCAGCTGGGCTACATCGGCAGAACCTTCGAGCGGTTCCTCAAGGATATTCAGATTTACGGGACCAGGCTGCAAAAAATCCCGGCCCCCGAATTCTATGTCCTGTATACCGGCGACGCGCCATGGAACAAAGACAACCTCAGACTTTCCGACAGTTTTTCCGCCCCACCTCCGGAAAACTCTATGGAATTGGTGGTAAAAGTCATCGATTTGTCGTATAATGAGGATAACGAAATTCTCAAACGCAGCAGCACCCTGGAAGGCTACAGCAGATTGCTTTACTACATCAAGACCCAGGTTAAAGACGGCATCGCCTTAGGCAAAGCAATCAAAGTCTCCATCCTGCGCTGCCAAGAGGAAGGCTGCCTTGCAGAATTTCTAAGAGAAAATGACAGGGAGGTACAGAGTATGTTGTTTCAGGAAATCACCTGGGAGGAGTTTGCGGAACTGCGGGCAAAAGAAGCCGCCGAGGACTCTTTTGAGCAGGGACTCCAGCTCGGCGGAATCCGCACCCTGATTCAGGACAACCTGGAAGAGAAAGTCTCCCATGAACGAATTATCGAAAAGCTGATGAAGCGATTCTCTCTGGTCAGGGAGGATGCAGAAAAGTATTTGAACCAAGAATTAGAAAAAACAGACGAGTAAGCCACACTGCTCACCCGTCTGTTTTGTATTTATGCCGAAATCTTGTCCTTTACAGAACCTCCCGCTCCATGCGGTACAGGTCATTGATAATCTGTTCTACCTGCCAGATTGCCCGATCCACCTGCTCTTTCGCGTCACTGATTTTTGACTGTACAATAACATCAGTGAAAATACCGTCGAACAGAAAGTCTGCAAATGTCAGAAAATCACCAATGTTTACCTGAAACTGCAACCTCACGCTGACATCCTTCAGCTCATGCTGAAACAAGACCACCTGCCGTTTTGCCTCTTCAAGCTGCGCTTTGGCCTTGTTCATCTTCATGTGTTTACCAATACCGCCAATCAAATCAAAGCCAAGCATATCTGCAACACCGAAATTAGAGGCGGAATTCAGTTCTGCCCTCGCCTGTTTCAAACATTGCAAAGTTCTGTTCCCTGCATCTAAAGCTTCTCTGATTTCTCTCAATTCCTGTTCTGCCGTCATGTTTAAATCCTCCTGCTACTCCTCTTCGCAAAAACTGTGCTCGGTAAGCTGACTCAGCTCCCTGATTTTCTCATTAACCATCGGTTTCAGACAGTTTGGCAAATGTCCCTGATGGGCGCGGTGAACCGCCACACATTCTCTGCACTTCCCATGAAGCTTGCAGGCATCAGTGCAAGGACAGTGGTCTTTGCCATCATAAGCTTTGTGAAACTCTTCCAAAAACCTGTTCTGCAAACGCCAGCCCTCATCTCTGTCACCCCGGTCGAAAGCTGCCAAGGCTTCTTTTTCTATTTGGTTTCCGTCAATCTTCATTTCAGCACCTTCTCTGCCCATTCAGGCTCTTTAAATCCCGTCAATACAAACTCATCGCCAATCACCAATGGACGCTTAACCAGCATCCCATCTGTAGACAAAAGGGCTAATTGCTCTTCATCATTCATTTCCGGCAGTTTTTTGGAAAGTTCCATATCACGATAAATCATCCCACTGGTATTGAAGAATTTTTTCAATGGAAGGCCGCTCTTCTCATACCATTCTTTCAACTGGTCTAATGAAGGATTCTGTTCTTTAATATCAAACAGTTCATACTCCACGCCTTTTTCATCCAGCCAGGTAAGGGCTTTCCTACAAGTACTACATCTTGCATAACAATAAACTTTCATCATGGTCTCTCCTCCTTCATGACAATCTCCATCAATTCCCGCTCGGTCAAGATCTCTCCCGGCGCCGGATAGGTTTTTATTGCCTTTTCAAAAGCTGCCAGAGCCGCCTCCTCCATGACCTTGTCACCGGTGTAAAGCTTTGCGTAGGTATAAAGCATCCGGTAGGTGCTGGGATAGCCTCCCCCCGACTTAAGTTTCTTTTCCAAACCTTTGTCGTAAAGACGCTCTATCTCTTCCGGTCTGCGCGCTCCAAGAAGCTCTATGAACAGAAGCTCTTTTTCCACCTGTTTTTTATGTATAGCTAAAAGTCCCGGTAATGTGCAGAGCTCCCTTCCGAAAACAGACGCCTCAGCAAATCGCTGTTGGTCCAAAAGTCTCCCAAACCAGAAAACCCGCACTCCATCAATCAAAGGATCACTTATTTCACCCTGCGGAAATACAAAAAACTCCTGGGGAATCTGACAAAGCCGCAGTCCGTCCGTATGCTGCATCTTGTTCATTCGCATCTGTGTCCAAAATGCCCGGGCGCTATCCCGATTTTTTCTAAAGGACTTGATGTTATATCCATCGTTAGCCAAACCATCCACCTTTAGCGGAATCAAATTGGTCAGCGCAAGATAAATGCCGACAAAGGCAAAGGGAATTAACATGGCACGGGAAACCGCTCCGCTTCCCACCCATCCCGGCAGCGTCAACAAAATAGCTGCTGATGAAAACAATAAATTGAACAGCCCACCGCCAAGATTATACATAAGACAGGGAAATGTCCCATCCTCTGCCCGTTCCGGCGGGTCTAAAAGACACTGTCCACCTGTGCCTTCAAGGTGATACTTTTTCCGGACAATGCGCCGGCTCTGCTTGACCCAAATGGTGTTTCCAATGCGAAAGGACACAAAACGATATCCGCTGAAAAGACCCATTACCAGATGTCCGCTTTCATGAATCACAATATGCATATAAAGTGAAACCGGAAGCGAAACAACAGCAAGAAGTATAATGCCCAGATTTCCGTCTGTCAGCGCCATAGCAAAATATCCCAGTACGGCGCCAATTACAGCAAAAATCACTATAGGAATTATTTTCTTAAACTGTCCTTTTTTCTTCTTACCTTCTGCCACACAATACCTCCATGGCTTCAACATAGCCGTCAAAGCCTTTTCCCATAATGGTTGACACACAAGCCTTCCTTATATAGGATGTCTGCCGGAAATCTTCCCGCTCGGAAACATCGGAAATATGAACCTCCACCGTAGGAATCCCTACCGCTTTAACCGCATCTAAAATAGCCACGCTGGTATGAGTATAGGCTGCCGGATTAATGATGATTCCATCAAACTTGCCATAGGCCTCTTGTATAGCGTCTACAATCGCGCCCTCATGATTGGACTGGAAAAAAGCGGCTTCCACGCCCAGGCGGGAAGCCGCGCTTTCTACATGTTCACACAAGTCCTGATAAGTCGCTTTTCCGTATATCTCCGGTTCTCTGATACCGAGCATATTGATGTTCGGTCCGTTAATCACCAGAATCTTCATTTATTCTCGCTCCTCATTATTGTTGATAAAAAAGTCGCTCCAATATGAATATGCGTCTTTTCGTTCTTCGTACATCTGCTCCAGAGGCATGGACTGTGATAAAGGTCTGCCCTCAGTTTCCAGTTTATCCAAATCTCTCTTAATCCAGATTACGATACCGTTCTGTTTAATAATATTATAATTGGATTTTCTCTTAACGATACCTCCACCGGTAGCAATCACCAGGCCGCTTTGCACACAGGCTTTTTCCAACATCTCCGTCTCAACTCTGCGAAAGTGGTTCTCGCCCTTTTTTTCGAAGATTTCCGGAATGGACATGCCTTCATGCTCTACGATCATATCGTCAATATCCACAAACCTACGTCCCATTCTCTCCGCAATCTCACCACCGAGGAGGGTTTTGCCCGCTCCCGGCATACCGATAAGAATGGCGTTTAGGGTTTCGCTGCGAATTTCATCGACAATATTGTTCAGTTCTTCATCGTCAATCAGTCTGCCGGTAAAAAATTCACTGGCCTCTTTCGCCTGCGCCACTAACATCTCCAACCCACCGGTAGCAGGAATGGATTTAGCCATGGCATCCAATACCAGTTTGGTTCTGTTTGGATTATAAATCAGATCAACTACGCCTTTGCAATTTTTAAAATCATCTAAATTGACCGGCGCTCTGCCGTTATTGGGGTACATGCCGATTGGCGTTGTATTGATGATAATTTCACTGTCAAAGTGGCGCTGAATATTCTCGTAATTGTTCTCCCCCGTGCGAGAAATCACCACAACCTCCGACGCGCCCAGCTCGGGCAGTACATTCTGTACAGTCAGAGATGCGCCGCCGCTTCCCAGCACCATACACTTCATACCTTTAACATCAATACCGGTAGCAGTAAGCAGATATTTAAATCCGTCATAGTCCGTATTGTAACCGGTAAGCTTCCCGTCTTCTCCCCGGACAACGGTATTTACACTGCCGATGGCTGTGGATGTCTCAGAAAGCTCGTCACACAACGCCATGACCTTTTTCTTGTAGGGAATGGTCACGTTAAATCCACCGTATTCCTCATTGCGGAGCAGCGTTTCTACTTCATCCTCAGCAACCTCACAAAGTTCATACTCATAGTCCCCTAATTTGCTATGAATCAACTGCGAGTAGCTGTGTCCCAGTTTCTCACCGATCAATCCAAATTTTTTCATTCTAAATCTCCATATAACTTCCTAAATACTTGCATTCCTGGGTCATCTCTTCTAACTGATTGATGAGTCTGACGAATTCCTCGGAATAGACTTCGGAAACAATATCGAAATAGAACATGTAATCAAAATCTCTCTCCGGAATCGGACGGCTCTCCAGCTTGAACAACTGAATCCCCAGTGCGTTAAACCTTGCCAGTACGTTATACAGACTTCCCGGTTGATGAGACACAGTCAGCATCAGACTTGTCTTGTCTGCTCCCGGATAAATCTCCAGCTTTTTACTGATACAGATGAATCTGGTGTAGTTATTTCCATTGTCCTGTACAGATTCCTGCAAGCATTCCAGACCGTAAAGCTGTCCGCAGGCATAAGATGCCAACGCCGCTACATCATTCCGATCGGATTCCGCAACCATCTTAGCTGCCTCAGCCGTATTTTCGCATACCGTAATTTTGGCATGCGGGAAGTGCTTCAGATAATCGTCACACTGTAAAATGGCCTGTTCATGGGAAAAGATTTCCTTGATGGACGCCATGTCTGTTCCTTTTTTGGCCAGAAGGCTATGGTTGATTTTCAGCTTGACACTCTTAACAATATAGAAATTGTACTTCATCATCAGATCATAAATCTGGTTAACAGATCCTGCCGTACTGTTTTCTACAGGCAGAATACCGTACTGGCAGAGACCCTGATCGATTGCTGCAAATACGCCGTTAAAATTCTTCACATACATGATTTTCGGCATTTTGAACAGCTTCTCACAGGCCTCCTGAGAATAAGCGCCGGCCACACCCTGACAAGCAACAGTAGCTCTTGCAGGGAAAACCTGTGGCGTATCCGCTAACGCTCTTTTAATAGATTTTACCACAGATGACTCGGTTTGCGTAGTCTTTCTTTGGTGGTCCTTACTCATCTCCATAATTGTATTATACAATATTCTGGTATAAGACGCCATATCTTCCGAAGCCAAATCAGTAATCTGATCAATTTTTTCTCTCTCACGAAGGGCATCCAGCACCGGAAGATTATTTTCTTTCTTATAGTGCGCAATATCCTCTACTGTTCTCATTCTTTCTTCCAGTTTTTCTACAATTTCCTTATCAATCGCATCGATTCTGCTTCTATAATCATCCATATTCATTTTATTTTCCTTCTCCTTTTAACATGTCATAAATTACAATTGCCGCT
Source organism: Emergencia sp. (assembly GCA_036305845.1). Lineage (GTDB taxonomy): Bacteria > Bacillota > Clostridia > Peptostreptococcales > Anaerovoracaceae > Senimuribacter. The sequence continues at coordinate 18,896 of JAXKAR010000065.1, read as the reverse complement.
GCCGCTTCCATACACGGTACAGCTCTGGGCACAATACACGGATCATGCCTGCCTTTGACGGAAAGCACCTGGTCTTTTTTTTCTTTATAGCTGATACTATTCTGCCGGATAGAAATGGAAGGCGTCGGCTTGATTGCCGCTCGGAACACAATATCCATACCGGAGGTTATACCGCCCAGGATTCCGCCGTGGTTGTTGGTTCTGGTTTTTACGACTTCTCCGTCGTAGTAAAATTCGTCGTTGTTTTCACTCCCGAAGATTCTCGCCGCCTCAAATCCCCGGCCAAATTCAATTCCCTTTACTGCCGGAATAGCGAAAACCGCCTGAGCCAACTGGTTTTCTACGCCGTCAAACATTGGATCGCCAAGGCCGACAGGAACACCTTTTATGGTACATTCGATAATCCCGCCTACAGAATCACCACGCTTGGCCGCTTCTTCGATAGTATGCAGGAAACCTTCTTTTTTGCCGCCGATTTCGATTATTTCTGCATGAACAGAAATCCCTTGTGCGGCAAGGATTTGTCTGCAGATACCACCGGCGATGCACAATGGCGCGGTCAGTCTTCCTGAAAAATGTCCGCCGCCGCTGACATCCTCATAGCCGCCATATTTGACATGGGCAGTAAAGTCTGCATGACCGGGTCTTGGTATGTCTCTGATATTATCATAGTCCGAAGACCTGGTATTGCTATTTCTGATGATTGCCGTAAGGGGTGCGCCGCAAGTCGTGTTTCCCACCAGACCACAAAGAAATTCCGGCTTATCTGCTTCTTTTCGAGAAGTGGTGTGTTTTCCCTGACCCGGCGCTCTTCGGTCAAGAAATGCCTGAAGCTGCTCCATATCGATGGTAAATCCGGCAGGAAGTCCATCTATAGTCACACCAATGGCATCCGCATGAGATTGCCCAAAGATAGCGATTTTTAAGTTTTTACCATAGGTAGAAGACATGATTTATTTCCTTTCTAAGCGGTAGTTAAGTCCCAGTTCTTCCAGAACCCGAAAGAAATCCGGGTAAGATTTGTTCACGGCATGGCTGCCGGTTAAAATAACGTCCTCTTCGCAGATCAGTGAAGCAACAGACGCCATCATAACGATACGGTGGTCGTTAAAACCTTCGGCATGGCCGCCGGTTAATCGTCCTTTCCCTTGAATGACCAGCCCGTCTTCCCCTTCTTCTATCTCTGCGCCAAGACCTTGCAAAACCGTACTTACTGTTGCAAGCCGGTCACTTTCCTTTATGCGCAATCTGCCTGCATTATAGATCCTTGTCCGGCCATCTGCTCTACAGGCTAAGACCGCCAAAATCGGCACCATATCCGGTATCTGTGCAGCGTCAATATCAATACCCTGAAGCTTACCACCCTTTACGATAATCCCTTCTTCGCTGATTTTTACTTTCGCGCCAAAGGATTTTAGCAAATTCAATATAGCTTTATCGCCCTGCAGGGAGTCCAAAGAAAGGCCGGTAACACAAATTCCATCTTCCAAAAGGGCGCCTGCTCCAAGCCAGAAACAGCCGTTAGACCAGTCTCCTTCCACTATGTAAGCAGAATCTGACCGATACTTCTGTCCTCCTAGCACAGCATACCCCTCCTCTGCCGGCTCAATCTTAATACCAAAAGCCGCCAAAGTCTTTATGGTCATATCCACATAACTTTCGGACTCCAGCCGGCCTTCTATCACAATCCTGCTGTCTCCCTCCAGAAGGGGAAGCGCAAAGAGCAGTCCGCTGATATACTGGCTGGATACATTACCCGGTATCCGGTAGGTTCCCGGCTGCAGCTGCCCTTCAACAGAAAACGGTATTGTTCCCTGAGGGCTCAACCTGCATCCGTGGCGAAGCAATTCTTCATATAAAGGTGATAAAGGTCTCTCCGGAAGCCTCCCTTCGGGATAAAAGTCTACGCCGCCGCCAAGGGCTGCCACAACAGGAAGCAGAAACCTGAGGGTTGATCCGCTTTCACCGCAATGCAGTTCTTTTTCCCCCTCCCTCAAAGCCGATAAGCATTTTTTCGTCGCTTCGATGTCATTGGAAGTCTGTTCGCAGACAACCTTGCAGACCTTTCCCGAAGTTATCTCCGAAAGAGCGCCGCAAATCAAAGCTCGGTGGGCATCGGATTTAGATGGGATAATATTTACTGTTCGCATAAAAGTTCCCCCAGCTCATCTATAGTCAGCCGCTGCAAGCGGCATTTTCCGATTTCTTCCGGAACAACAATATCGATGTAGTTTCCTTTCCTCTTTTTATCGTTCCTCATAATTGCGTAAAGCTCTTCGCCGGTTTGAGAAATGGTCAAATCAAAATCATAGAGCTTTAATACGCTGATTATTTTATCACAGCATGCCTTGCTGCACCAGCCCTGCTTTGCCGAAATCTCTGCAATCCTTGCCATGCCCTTTGCCACTGCGCTGCCATGGCTGACTGCATAATCTGTAGCTTTCTCAATAGCGTGACCGATGGTATGCCCCAGGTTAAGAAGCTGACGTACCCCTTTATCCAGTTCATCCTCTTCCACATAGCGCTGCTTTAAGCTGGCGCACCGCTGTATAATACCGTCCGTTCTCCCTCTTGCCGCTTCTTTATCGCAGAGCAGTTCAAACAAAACCCGATCAGAAAGAACGCCGTATTTGATTACCTCTGCCATCCCATCCTGATAAACCTGCTCCGGCAGGGTCTCCAGCAAACTGGCGTCACACCAGATCAGCGCAGGCTGATGAAATGCGCCCGCCAGATTTTTCCCGGCTTCCAAATTGATGGCTGTCTTGCCGCCGATAGAGGAATCAACGGCCGCAAGAAGCGTTGTAGGTACCTGAATCACCTTGATTCCCCGAAGGTAGGTCGCTGCAGCAAATCCTGTAAGATCTCCTACCACGCCGCCGCCAAGAGCGATTAACCCATCGGCTCTGGTCAGTGGAATCTCCGCAAGATAATTAATCAGGTTCAGATACATCTCTCCGCTCTTGGAGTCCTCTCCGGGCGGAATCACAAAACTTTTTACTGAAAATCCTGCGCTTTCCAAGCATTTTATACATCTCTCCAGATATAAAGGTTTTACATTTTCGTCTGTTACGACAACCAGGCTATTTCCTGTAATCACTTGTTTTGCCTGTTCGCCTAACTGTTCTAACCGCATCGTTTTTCTACCTCTGTCTTTCTATCTCGACCCTCCACCAGCAGTCGTTTCATTTCTTCCGCATCGTCATGGTCAAGCGCCGTCTTATATTTCTGCAGCTCTCCGATGAGAACATCCAGTTCATGTCCCAAATTGTCTCTATTTTCCATAAACAATTCCGTCCACATATCCGCATCCAGGTATGCTACTCTGGTAAAATCCCTGTAGCTGCCGGCGGAAATGGCCGTACCGCTGGTTAGCGCCGTATCGCTCTTGATAAAAGCATTGGATACAACATGAGCCATCTGAGAAGTAAAGGCAATGATTTTGTCATGCTCCTCTGCAGACGAGATGACCAGTTTAGAAAATCCTGCCGGCAAAATCAGCTTTTTTACCTTATCCATTAATCTTAGGTCATTGTAATCCTCGGGAACTAATGCGAAAATTGCTCCCTGATATAAATCTGCCCTGCTGTTCTTGAATCCGCCATACTGGATACCCGCCATAGGGTGACCGCCGGCATAGATAAAACCATGCTTCTTTGCCAGTCGGAATCCCGCCTCGCAGATATATCTTTTTGTTCCGCAGCAGTCAATTACCAACAAATTCTCGGGTAGTTTAGGCGCGTTTTCCTCCAGCCACTTTGCCGCACCCACAGGAGGAATGGCCAGAAGAAGCATATCACAGCTGCTAAAATGGTCTTCGTCCAGTTCTCCGTCGATAGCCTCTGCCATCTTTGCAAACTCGGTGATCAATCGGTCTCGGTCGCAGCCCAGTACGGAAGCTCCGGCCCTCTTGTATGCCTTCGCCAGTGAACCGCCAATCAGTCCCAGTCCTACAATACCAATCTGCATTTATATCACCTCTCTTATCTTCTTTACACCATCCATTACGTCTGCAAACTGAGCCGGGGTTAGTGACTGCGCACCGTCGCAAAGCGCTTTTGCCGGATTGTTATGGACTTCGATCATGAGTCCATCGGCGCCACAGGCTGCCGCTGCCAACGCCATCGGTTTTACCAGGTGTGCATGACCGGTAGCATGGCTTGGGTCGATTACCACCGGAAGATGGGTCAGATTGTGCAGTACCGGAACAGCAGATAAGTCCAATGTATTTCTGGTGTAAGTTTCGAAGGTACGAATACCTCTTTCGCAAAGGATAATATTCTCATTACCGCCCGCCATAATGTATTCTGCACTCATCAGAAGTTCTTTCAATGTATTGGCAAGGCCTCTCTTTAGGAGAATTGTTTTATTGGTTTTCCCCAGTTCTTTCAGCAGTTCAAAGTTCTGCATGTTTCTGGCGCCGACCTGGATCACATCCACTTCTTCAAAAAGAGGCAGATGATTTGCATTCATGATTTCTGTTACAATGGGAAGACCTGTGACTTTCTTTGCCTCTAAGAGAAGCTCGATACCCTCAGCCTTCATTCCCTGGAAGTCGTAAGGAGAAGTTCTCGGTTTAAATGCGCCTCCCCTGAGCATGGTCGCGCCGGCTGCTTTTACACCCTCTGCAACCTCTCTGATCTGCTCCGGATTTTCTACAGAGCAAGGACCTGCCATTACGGCAAAATGACCGCCACCGCATTTTGCACCCAAAACATCGATAACCGAATCCTCCGGATGAAATTTTCTATTTGCGCTTTTAAACGGTTCAGAAATTGCCGTCACCCTCTCAACAATATCCAGAAGCTCCAGCATTTCCACATCGATTCTGCTGGTATCGCCGATCAGTCCCAGAACAGTCTGGCGGTTCCCCTTATAATCGTGCACCTGAAGTCCCTGTTCTTCAAACCAGCTAATCAACTGATTTCTCTGCTCTTCTGTGGCTTCCTGCTTTAAAACTGTAATCATGTTTCTTTCCTCCAAAACTCTCTCGCGTTTTTCGCGTAATACATAGAAAAAACTCCGCCGGCATGCTGCCTGCGGAGTTTTCAAGTAATTTGTCACAATTTAGGATTGATTATAGCAATGACTCGAAACTTTTCTGAACAGCAAAACCGACTCTTCCTTTAGGCTAAAGAAAAAGTAATAAAAAAAGTATGCTGCTGTAAAGACCATATTTCTCATCACGCCAAAATTCCTTTCTTACTGATTTGATGGTACTACTCTAACACATTGTTTTTTCAAAATCAAGTGATTTATCACAACTTTTTTGTATTTTTTTGTGAACTTTACACAAAGTTTACAAAAACAGAGACTGTAAAGCAAACAGTCTCTTTCTATGTACAACCCCAATTTATTTTTCTATACTTAAGCTGCCGCCTCATACCAGACTACTTTTCCGGTCTTTTTTTCCAAAAGCAGATAAAGCTGCCCACTTTCTATGGGACTTTCATCCATCAGGTCTCCCAAGGACGCCAGGCAGTACTGGTTCATGTTCTCCTCAGTAATTCCGCCTGCTGCGCCAATCTGTTTCAGCTTGTCAAGCTTTTCGATCTCACTGAATGCGTAATAAGAATAGTCGATTACGTTGTCGTAGTCAATAGACTCCAGATAAGCCTTGCTGCTGAGAACCAAATCAGGAGCGCCTGCAACGTCATACTTTTTACAAAAATCTTGCAGGCTTGCATAGTCCTTCTCCGTAATATCATAATATCGATCGTCATTGATGCTCAAAATATTATCGAAAAACTGAATACTGGTCTCTTTTCCATTCTCATCTTCAACCCGGAAAAACCATCCGTTATCGTAAGCCTTTTCCTCATCGTCCTCACGAATAGTCAACGTAAATCCATTGACCATCTCCTGAAACTCTTGACAAGCCGTTAGACTCAAAGCCGTTTCTATGCCTTCTTCGCTACGGATATCCATTCCCTTAACTGTCCCGAGAATGCTCTCAGACTCTCCACTACAGCTGCCCAGCATAAGGCTTGCAATAAAGACCAACATACATAGACAAAGACCTGTAAAGACTTTCTTTATCATCGTGCAAATCCCCCTTTTTTTACTTTCTAATCTATAATCTATCGCCTTCGTTATTTTCAGTATATTTTGAAAATAATTACTCGTCAAGGGATACCACGGGAAATTAAGAATTATTAAGAAATTTATCGCAAAAGAAGATTTTTTGCCATTTTTACAGGAATCTACAAAAGAAAAAGAGGAATAGTTCCGCTTATTTTCGCATTCCATTTCCTCTTCTCGGTTTTCATTCAATATTAAATGACTTTGTTGGTCCAGTCTTCAATATTCCAGATATCCGTAACAATATCTTGGTAAAACTCCGGTTCATGACTGACCAGAATCACAGTACCTTTGAATTCTCTTACTGCCTCTTTCAGTACGTCTTTTGCCACCGGATCCAGATGGTTCGTCGGCTCGTCCAGGACAAGCAAGTTCATCGGGTTCTGCATCAGCTTACAAATCCTGAATTTAGCATTCTCGCCACCGGAAAGAACCCGAACCTGGCTTTCGATGTGTTCTGTGGTCAGACCACATTTGGCAAGCGCTCTGCGTACTTCACCGTTATCCAGACTTGGAAAAGCATCCCAAAAATCCTGTAAGGCCGTCTTATCGCTGCCGTCATGCTCCTGCTCAAAATAGGCGGGCTCAGCATAATAATCCAGTTTCACCTGCCCAGCATAAGGCGGAATAATGCCTAACATGGTCTTCAATAAGGTGGACTTTCCAAGACCGTTAACGCCTTTAACGGCAATCTTTTTTCCTCTTTCCACATGGAAATTCAGCGGCTGGGTCAAAGGCTCATCGTAACCTAAAACAAGATTTTCTGCTTCGATGACATATTTGCCCGGAGCTCGAGAATATTCAAATCTGAAAGTCGGCTTTGGCTTCTCCTTCGTCAACTCGATTTTTTCCATCTTATCCAGTTTCTTCTGGCGAGACTTAGCCATGTTTGTTGTTGCAATACGCGCTTTATTTCTGGCAATAAAATCTTCCAGATCAGCAATCTCCTTCTGCTGTTTCTTGTATGCCTGTTCCAGCTGCGCCTTTTTCAAATCGTACATATGCATAAAGTCATCATAATTACCGGTATAACGAGTCAGCACCGCATCCTCAACATGGTAAATTACGTTGACAACATCATTTAAGAACGGGATGTCGTGGGACACCAGGATAAACGCATTCTCATAGTTTTGCAGAAAACGGGTCAACCAGATGATATGATTCTCGTCCAGATAGTTGGTCGGCTCATCTAAGATGAGAATCATGGGATTTTCTAAAAGCAGCTTTGTCAGAAGCACTTTAGAGCGCTGTCCGCCGGAAAGCTCAGACACATCTTTTTCCAAACCGATGTCCCCAAGACCCAGGCCGTTGGCAAACTCTTCTATCCTGGAATCTATCGTATAAAATCCACTGTGTTCCAAAATGTCCTGAATCTCTGCCGCATCTTCCATAAGACGTGGCATTTCCTCATCGGAGGCTTCTCCCATCTTGTCATAACAAGAGAGCATCTCCTGTTCCAGATCAAAATAATGAGAAAAAGCTTCTTGCAAAACCTCTCTGATGGTCTTTCCCGGAGTCAGTGTTGTCCTCTGATCCAAATAACCTGTTGTAATATGGTTACACCAGCTGACAGTTCCCGCATCCGGCATCAGATTACCTGTAATAATATTTAAAAAGGTAGTTTTACCCTCGCCGTTAGCGCCTACAAGGCCAACGTGTTCTCCTTTATTCAGTCTAAAAGAGGCGTCTTCCAGAATCTGACGGCCGCCAAACCCATGAGACACCTTGTCTACAGTCAATACACTCATCATTTCCTCCATCAAAAAACTCTATATGAGTGTATCATTTTTCCGAAGATACTGCAAGGAAATATTTCCACACGGTTATCCATCACCACATAAAAAAGTCATTAAAATTCGTTGACAAAGTTTATTTAATAGGATAATATAGTTTTCATAACTATGTATAAGGAGGATGACCTTGAAACAGATCAAACAACTTGATGCGGTTTACGAATCCGTATTTCATGAAGATTTTAGAGCGCTGATCAACTACAGCGCAGATACGTTTAAAAATGATACCGCTTTTATCGTTAAAGAAAAGAAAAGTCGAAAAGACTTCAGCTATACCTATATCACATACGAGAACTTCCGCGACCAGGTCAACTATCTGGGTACAGCTATGGTAAAGCAAGGCTGGATCGGCAAGCGAATCGCCATCATCGGTAAAAACCGATATGAGTGGATGCAGAGCTATTTCGCAGCGCTTTGCGGCATAGGCGTCTGCATTCCCTTAGACAAGGGACTGCCTTATGAGGAACTGGAGTCCTCCTTGGCAAGAAGCTATGCTGATATTCTTGTCTTCGACCCTGGCCACCAAGCCGATGTGGAAAAGCTTAAGAAGAGTGGAAAGACCTGTGTATCCGAATACATCTCTATGGATGAGCTTTCTGGCTACACCAGCCTGAAGGCGTTGACCGATGCAGGAAAAAAAGCCTTGGCGGACGGCTTTACGGACTATCTCAACTTGCCTATTGATGCAAAGGCTACAACTATACTGCTCTTTACCTCCGGCACCACTTCTATGGCAAAGGCGGTTATGCTTTCTCAGCACAATATCACGTCCAATCTCTACGCTGTACTGAAGTCGGAAGATATTCGACACTCTGATGTGAGTATGGCATTTCTGCCCTACCATCATACCTTCGGTTCAATCGGTCAGCTGGCAATGCTCTCTAAAGGTGTAACGACCACCTACTGCGATGGATTGAAGTACCTACAGAAGAACATCGTCGAATACAAAGTGTCAGTCTTCTTCTGCGTGCCGCTTCTCATCGAATCTATCTACAAGAAGATTATGGCTACCGTAAAGAAAGAAGGACTGGAAAAGAAGGTGGCCTTCGGCCAAAAGCTCTGTAAGTTTCTGATGAAGCTCGGTATAGATATACGCAGAAAGGTTTTTAAAGATGTTCTGGATCAGCTGGGCGGTAATCTGCGCTTTGTCATCAGCGGCGCCGCAGCCATTGATCCTATCGCTTTAGAAGGGTTTAAAAGCTTTGGTATTGATGCGGTACAAGGCTATGGCATGACAGAAGCCTCTCCGATTCTGGCTGCGGAGAGCAAAACGCAGCAAAAATCAGGTTCCATCGGTCTTGCCATTCAGGGTGTAGATCTGAGAATTGACCAACCAAACGAAGACGGCATTGGCGAACTGATTGCCCGTGGTCCTAATATCATGGCCGGATATTTTGAAAATCCGGAAGAAACAGAAAAGGTTCTGGCAGACGGCTGGCTTCATACCGGCGATCTGGCTTACTTAGACAAAGACGGCTATGTTTTTATCTGCGGAAGAAAAAAGAATGTCATTGTATTGAAAAACGGGAAAAACGTCTATCCGGAAGAAATTGAAGTTCTCATTGCCGCTCTGCCTTACGTGGAAGAAAACATGGTTTTCGGGCAGCCTCGTCACGACGACGGCGATGACAGAGATCTGGCTCTCGTTGCCAAAATCGTCTACAAACCGGATTATATGAAAGAGAATCATAATACGACAGATCCTGTTCAAATTGAAGCCATCATTAAAGCGGACATCGATAAAATTAACGCAGAGCTTCCTGTATATAAGCAGATGTTCCGTATAATCACCACTGACGAACCTATGATTAAGACCACAACAGGAAAAGTAAAACGGCATGAAGAAACAAAGACGATATAAGATAAAAAGATCTGACAGGTCTCGTGCCTAAAATAATGAAATAAAACACATAGCACACAAGGAAATGAATTTCTCTCATCATCCCTGTGTGCTATATTTTGCATTATCAGGCGTAATATATCTAGTCATCGCCAACACTGCTCTTGCTATGCTGCTGCAAAATACTGCGCAAAAATACACAAAAGACAGCCATACTGCGCTTCTGCTGTCTTTCGAATCAGTCTTTGGACTGCTGTTTTCTGTAATCATATACGGTGATGTCGTAACACCAAGAATGCTATGTGGATGCGTATGTTTTATGATTGCTGTACTCACATCTAAAAAAATTTTCTAAATTGCCTCTCCTATTTTTCTTCTTTCTTATGGGAATGCAAATAGACATTTCGTACATAAAGCTGACTGGCAAAAGAGTTACAGACATTCCGCAAAATGCCTCTTGGGTCTTGTCGAAAATCGTTCTTTGGCATAGCTTCTCCCTTAAAAGTAAGTTCTACAGCCTCTTCCACCATCTGGCAAAACTGATTGTATGCCGACTCCGGCTCGATCGTCCGGATTGCCAGGCGAATCAATCTTGCAATCTCATTGATGGTATAAACCGGTTTAAGCACGGCAATCACAAAAAGGGAGGCTACCGCTGTACGGTCATATTTTTTATTAACCGGGGGAAGAATAAATCTCTGCTTCACATAATTGTTAATCATCGTCTTGGTCATAATCTTTTTCCCATCAAAGGTCAGATAATCACCAAGCCATTCATCAAGAAGAGAAAGCACCTGGTCCAGATACAGCTCAATAGGTGGAAGCTCCTCCCATCGCGGCAGTTTAAATTGTTCTAATCCCTTGGTTCTGGCCATTTGTTTCCCTTTCTTTCCTCGTAATAGGTATAAAACTTTATACTTGAGAATATCATATAAAAATGTCATTGTCAATCGTTGACAAAGTGTTTTTGATAAGGTAATATAGTTTTGATAACTACATGTTCCGTTACGCGCTCTGCAAAGCATATTTGAAGGATCCTCGATTCTTGTAGAAGGTCACGTCTTCATTTTGTCCAAAGCGCCAAACCATCAAGGAGACCAACTATGAACGAAATTAAACCGGTAGAAAAAGTCTTTGATGCGGTTCTCCATCAGGATTTCCGCCAGCTCATCAACTATAGCGCTGAAACATACAAGGACACCGATGCTTTTATCATTAAGCATAAAATTAATAAAAAAGAAATTTCCTATGAGCACATCACCTTTGAGGATTTTCGTAATCAAGTAAATTGGTTGGGCAGCGGCATGCTGAAAAGAGGCTGGAAGGACAAGCGTATTGCCGTTATCGGCAAGAACTGCTACCAGTGGATGCTGGGCTATTTTGCAACGCTCTGCGGCCTTGGCATTTGCGTTCCACTAGACAGAGGGCTTCCGTATGACGAATTGGAGTCTTCTCTGATCAGAAGTCATGCAGACATCCTGATTTTTGATAGCGGGCTGAAGGATGTTGTCGCAGAACTGCAGACAAAGAATAGCACCAATGTAAGCCAGTACATCTGCATGGAACAGTTGGATGGGTTTGAAGATCTGAACGCGCTGATGGAAGAAGGGCAAAAGGCCATGGACAGCGGTTTTGATGAATACTTGACCCTTCCCCTTGACGGTAAAAAGGTTACTATTTTGCTGTTCACTTCCGGCACTACCTCTATGGCAAAAGCCGTCATGCTTTCCCAGTACAATATCCTGGCCAATGTGTATGCCATGCTGATGACCCAAGACTTCCATCACGGCGATGTAAATATGGCATTTCTGCCTTATCATCACACCTTTGGTTCCACCGGGCAGATTGTAATGATTGCTTCCGGAATTACTTCTGCATACTGTGACGGTCTGAAATATATTCAAAAAAATATTGTAGAATACAAAATTTCCCTCTTTGTCTGCGTACCACTCCTCATTGAATCCATCTACAAGAAAATCATGGCCACAGTAAAGAAAGAGGGATTGGAAAAGAAAATTGCTTTTGGCTTAAGGCTCTCTAAGTTCCTGCTGAAGTTGGGTATCGATAAACGTCGTAAAATTTTCAAACCAATATTAGATCAGTTAGGCGGCGAACTCCGCTATGTGATCAGTGGCGCTTCTGCCATAGATCCGGTTGCGCTGCAGGCATTCAATGACTTTGGTATCACCGCAGTGCAAGGTTACGGCATGACTGAAGCCTCCCCTGTTCTCTGTGCAGAAAACACTTGGAACAGAAGTACCGATTCCATAGGCAAACCACTTCCCGGCATAGAGCTTCGTATTGATCAGCCAAATGAGGAAGGAATCGGCGAACTAATCGCACGGGGACCTAATATTATGGCCGGCTACTATGAAAACGAAGACGAGACTCGCAAAGTCCTCGTTGACGGCTGGCTTCATACCGGTGATTTGGCCAGAGTTGACGAAAATGGTTTTGTCTATATTTGCGGCAGAAAAAAGAATGTCATTGTCTTAAAAAATGGCAAAAACGTCTACCCTGAAGAATTGGAAACCCTCATTGCAAATCTTCCTTATGTAGAAGAAAACATGGTCTTCGGACAGCCACGACACGACAGCAGCGATGAACGGGATCTGGCGCTATGCGCCAAAATCGTTTATAACAAAGACTATATGAAAGAAACTTACGGCACAGATAATCCTGATAAAATCAATGGTATCATCAAACAGGACATCCAGGGAATCAACGAAGATCTTCCGGTCTACAAGCAAATGCTTCGTGTCATCACGACTGACGAACCGATGATCAAGACCACCACCGGCAAAGTCAAGAGATTTGAAGAGGTAAAGAAACTGTAAACACTCTCTCCCTTGAGAATCAACAAAGCAGCCCTATATGGAGTAACCTCCACCCCAGGGCTGCTTTTAAATTCAAATTATTACTTTATCTTATTTCAATCTTTACGATGCTCCTGTTATATCCAATTCTTCAAGATTACCTCGTGATTGTTAACTATATCCTTCTGCTCTTTCAACATAAGCTTCAGCGTATCGATGTCATGATAGGCGCGAGGCAGTTTCTCTGCCTCTTTATAATACCGCTCAAAAGTTGCCACATAACAATCTGTGATATTTCGTAACTGCGGTCTCATCTCTGTTTCCAAGCAAAGTCTAACTTGTCGTAAAGCCCCGTCAAGCACGCTTATGCCTACCTTTAGCTCCACAACATCTTCTTTCAGCTGCAAGATATCAGTCTTAACGGTCTTCACATCTGCCTTCAGTTCTACAACGTCCGTCTTCAGCTCTGCGACGTCGGTCTTGACTTCCTTCATCTCTGTCTTCAGCTCTGCGACGTCGGTCTTGACTTCCTTCATCTCCGTCTTCAGCTCTGCGACGTCGGTCTTGACTTCCTTCATCTCTGTCTTCAGCTCTGCGACGTCGGTCTTGACTTCCTTCATCCCCGTCTTCAGTTCTGCGACGTCGGACTTGACTTCCTTCATCTCTGTCTTTAGCTCTGCGACGTCGGACTTGACTTCCTTCATCTCCGTCTTCAGCTCTGCGACGTCGGTCTTGACTTCCTTCATCTCCGTCTTCAGCTCTGCGACGTCGGCCTTGACTTCCTTCATCTCCGTCTTCAGCTCTGCAACGTCGGTCTTGACTTCCTTCATCTCTGTCTTCAGCTCTGTAACACCATCGTTTACAATCCGGGTAATTGCTGCTAAATCTGCCTTCGTCAATGACATTTACCTTCCCCCTTTCTTGTCATAAATCCCTGCGCGATTTGTTCTTTTATCATAGCACAATTGTAATATCCGCGCCAGCGATTTCAGCTGAAAATTAAAAGTTCTACTATTTAGATTTCTCCCCATATTCCAACGGTTTTCGGATTATCCTTCTTTATATATGAGGCGCAAATCAATACTTTTCCAAGGTTATATACTGCCTGTCCTTTCTGGATTTTCCGCCTATCTCACTCAAGCAGGCTTTTCCTTTTCCACGCAAAGTCAGCTTATCCCCCTCTTTTAACTGAAAGTCGGCCTTGGTCACCTCTACATGGTTAACAAAAACGATTCCTCGTCCGATGGCCTCTGCAGCTTTGCCTCTTGATAACCCAAAGGCAGATGCAATAACATTGTCAAGTCGCAAAGAGGCCACCGTGTCCGTCACAACCTTTCGCTCTGTCTGTGGCAGAATCAATTCTTCGATCGAATGCGAGGATAAGGTAAGAGATACACGCCCTGCCTTTCCATAATGCAGTAAGATATAATCTGCGATCTCCGCCAAAACAATAATATCTGCGCCATCCCCTCTGACCAAAATATCTCCGATCATCTCACGCTTTATCCCCAGGCCAATCAGGGACCCCAGATAGTCTCTATGAGTCAATTCTTTCGCTCCTGCAGCTTTCTCCGCCCGTATAATCACCAGTGGATTCTGTTCCTGCAAAACAGCATAATCGGGCAGATTAATCATGATAACTCTTTCTGCGCCCGAATATCCCCCATAAAAGCGAGTACGTATCATCGGAAGCGTACCACTGCGCAAAGCTGCATATTCCGTTTCTTCATCAAAAATCGGCACATGCTGTTTCCTGCAATATTCTCTGCATAAAGACTGCTGATGCGCATCCAGAAATCCTGTACCCGTTACGATGTACTTATTGTCACACTGACTAAGCTTATCTTCAATTTGTCCTAATAAAAAATTATCTTCTTTCATATTCTATATTTTAGCATAATACCATACCGATTTCCACATAAGCGTCTGGATTCACTCTGCATTTCGACTGCGTTTTACTGTTGCGTTATGTTAGAATCGATAGTATGATAAAATAATGTTATATCCCTATAATGAGGTACTGCCAAATGAAAGAAATAAAAGAAATAAACAAATCCGTCACTGACTACGATAAAAAAATGTTTCGTATCGTAGTCGACGGTTCCCTTGGAGATAAAGTCCGTATTCAGTTTCCGGTGGGCGGAATCAAGAAACTGCTAAAGGCGACGGGTACACTGCCAATTCCACAAGACAAGCTGAGTGGAATAGATTTTTCTCTGTTATTGGATGGTGTAATGGAATGCCTCGATGGCAGCGTCACAGGTGATTTTATCAACATTACGGAAGCAGACGGTACAACCGTCAGAATTTATGTAGAATAGAGGTTCCCATGATTATCAACATCCTTCATCATGACAAGCGCATTCACCTTCCAGTCCCCACCGCCCTTGCTGGCAGCGCCATAAAAATGATCCCCGATACCGTCTTTGAAAAAGTCAGAAATAAGTTCCCTGCAGTATACCGGCCTTTTATCACACGGAACACTTTACTTGTTCTTTATAAAGCATTCAAACCTGTTCTTCTGGAATACAAAGGTCTGGAAGTTGTCCATATAGACGGTCCGAAAGTCTATGTATCCATCACCTTGTAACGGGTCTGTTTCTAAAAAATGCTTGCATGCCATAAAGATTCGTGATATATTTATTAGTGCATTATTAAAAGGGAGTAGCTGGCAGTTTTAGAAGCTGCAGTACATGCGTCAATACGATATCCATCGGCAAATTTGCCGATCAGAATCCGCATTTACTTGAAATAGCAAGACTTTTAAGATAGTTATTTTCTACTGTCTTAGAGGTCTCTTTTTTTACCCTTTAGGACATAATAGTTTTATCAGGGAGGTTTATCATGTATTACAACAAGGAACCAAAAGAAATTTTAGATGAATTCCAATCATCCCCTTCGGGGCTAGGCCAACAACAAGTCGAAGAAAATCGGCAAAAGTACGGCGAAAATAAGCTTTATGAGAAGAAGAAAAAAAGTGTGTTCACTGTTTTTCTGGAGCAGTTCAAGGATCTGCTGGTTATTATTCTGCTTATCGCAGCGGCGATTTCCATGTCTACCGGAAATATCGAAAGTACCGTGGTCATCATTGCCGTTTTAATTCTCAATGCAATTCTTGGCACTGTCCAGTATATTAAAGCTGAAAAATCTTTAGAGAGCTTGAAAAGCCTTTCCGCCCCCGTGGCAAAGGTCATCCGGGACGGGCAAATGCAGGAGATCAATGCCGTAGATTTAGTCTGTGGGGATATCATCAGACTGGAAGCCGGCGATGTAATTCCCGGTGACGGCAGACTGCTGGAAAGCCACTCTCTGAAGGTAAACGAAAGTTCACTTACCGGTGAATCAGAGGGGGTAGAAAAAAATACTGACGTGATTTCCGGAGAAAGCGTCGCCCTCGGCGATCAGGTCAATATGGTCTTTTCCGGTTCTCTGGTCACTTATGGCAGAGGACTTGCCGTAATTACCGGCGTAGGTATCCGGACGGAGTTGGGAAAAATCGCAGATCTCATGAACAATACCATGGAAAGAAAAACACCGTTACAGGTAACCATGGACAGTTTCAGCAAGAAGCTTTCTCTTGCCATCATTTTGATCTGCGCCGGCGTCTTTGCGCTGAATGTTTACCGTGGCATGGCTTTTACGGATTCTCTGCTCTTTGCAGTAGCTTTAGCAGTTGCCGCTATTCCGGAAGCGCTTTCCTCTATCATCACCATTTCTCTGGCCATTGGTACCTCACGTATGGCGGATCAGAATGCGATTATCAAACAGCTCAATGCCGTAGAAGGTCTTGGCTGCGTATCCATTATCTGCTCCGACAAAACAGGAACATTGACCCAGAACAAAATGACCGTAGAGCAGGTTTTCTCTGTCGGCACAGAAGACAACACCTTGCTCCAAGCCGCTGTACTTTGTAATGATACTGCCATTGTAGACGGCTCCACTGCCAGCGATCCTACAGAAACAGCTCTGGTTGACTATTATATTAAACAGGGTGGCGATTATCACGCAATCAAGGATACTCTGCCTCGCCTATCCGAACTGCCTTTTGACTCTGACAGAAAACTGATGAGTACACTCCATCAAATTGAAGGTCAGTACATCATGTACACAAAAGGAGCTCTGGATGTAATTCTAGACAGAACCGCAGGATTAAGCGACAGTGAAAAAGAGCAAATTCGCCAAACCAACTTTGAACTTTCTGATCAGGGACTTCGCGTTTTGGCCTTTGCGAGAAAAGTCATAGATAAAGAAAGACCGCTCACATTTGACGATGAAAGCGATCTTGAGTATCTTGGACTCATGGCAGAAATGGATCCGCCAAGAGAAGAATCAGCACAGGCAGTCAGCGACTGTATGGCTGCCGGCATTAAACCGATTATGATTACCGGTGACCACAAAATTACAGCTTCCGCTATTGCCAGAAGAATCGGTATCCTGCAGGAAGGCGATATTGCCGTAACAGGCACTGAGCTAGATGCCATGAATGATGAAGAACTCATTGAAAAGCTTCCTCATATCAGCGTTTACGCCAGAGTCAGCCCGGATAACAAAATTCGTATTGTACAGGCCTGGCAGGATCAGGGACACATCGTGGCCATGACCGGTGACGGCGTTAATGATGCGCCTGCACTGAAAAGCGCCGATGTGGGGGTGGCTATGGGTATCACCGGAACCGAGGTTGCCAAAGACTCTGCTTCCATGATTCTTACCGATGATAATTTCGCTACAATTATTAAATCCGTTTTAAACGGCAGAAATATTTATGCCAATATCAAGAATGCAATTAAGTTCCTCTTGTCCGGCAATACTGCGGGTATTCTTGTGGTTCTCTTTGCTTCGATTATGGCTCTGCCTACGCCATTTACCGCAGTGCAGCTTCTTTTCATCAATCTGATTACAGATAGTCTGCCTGCACTGGCAATCAGTATGGAACCTTCCAATCCGGCGTTGATTCACGATAAACCGCGTCCGCGCAACGAATCTGTACTGACAAAAGACACTTTACTGCTCATCGGCCTACAAGGGCTAATCATCGGCGCAGCCACCGTTATCGCGTTCTACAAGGGTCTGGAAACAAATCCTGCGGTCGCCTCTACAATGGCTTTTGCGACCCTGTGTTTTGCAAGATTATGGCACGGTTTCAACTCCAGAGGAAAACAATCTATTTTCCGCCTGGGTTTAACTACTAATATTTATACAATCGGTGCATTTGCAGTAGGAACCATTCTGCTCTTCACCATCCTGTTAGTACCGTTCTTCGCATCAGCCTTTGGTATCGCTGCCCTGTCCGGAGAACAGATTGGCTGGATATGCGGCCTGGCCTTCCTGCCAACCCTGATTATTCAGGCAGTGAAAGTCATTCGTGACACAAAGAAATAAAAGGAGATTTTTTATGGGTAATACTTGGCAGAAATCATTGCTTTTGTTCCTTCAAGGTGCGCTGATCGGTACCGGTGCAATTTTGCCCGGAATCAGCGGCGGCGTGCTTTGCGTGGCCTTCGGTATCTATGAACCGATGATGAACTTTCTGTCCCATCCGTTCCGTTCATTTAAACAAGATTGCCGTTTGCTGCTGCCGGTATTGGCCGGCGGCGGCATCGGTTTTGTCCTGCTTGCAAAAGCTGCGGAGGGACTTCTGAGCGTATCTGCTGTTGCCGCCATGTTTCTGTTTTGTGGCCTGATCTGCGGTACAGTTCCCGACCTAATCCACAAATCGGTTTCTTCCGATGCAAAAAAGGGCTGGTCTGCCTTTATCATCACGCTCATCGTTTCTTTCGTATTTTTCCATACCCTTTCCGGCACCATGGAAGGAAATCTGGAAGCGAATACCGGCTGGTATGTTTTTTGTGGCGCAATCTGGGGCTTAAGCATGGTCGTTCCCGGGCTCAGCTCCTCTTCTATCCTGTTATTTATGGGCTTGTATCAACCCATGGCTGAGGGCATCGGAAATCTGGATTATCGAGTCCTTCTTCCACTCCTCGCAGGATTCATCGTCACGATCGGCATTACCGCAAAAATTATCAGTCACCTTCTTGAACGACACTATGCCGTTCTATCCAAAGTCATCTTGGGCTTTGTCATTACTTCCGTACTGATGATTACACCGACCTCATTTGCAAACATAAATCAACTGCTAATTGGCGCAGCATGTTTTGCCGGAGGTTTCATCCTGGCCAGATGGATGGACATATGCAGAACCAAAACAAAACCCGGCTCATTCTAATGTGAATTGCTTCCCGTCAAGTAGACAATCAAAAAAATATAAAGTTTTTTCTGCCAGTAGGTATCACCTGCTGGCAGATTTTTATGCTGCCTGCAAATATGTTTTGTGTTTTTCCATTGGGGTTAATACGCCAAGATTTCTTT
>JAXKAR010000064.1:0-4261 GCA_036305845.1 Emergencia sp. | reverse complement strand
GATCCTCACCTGCTGAGCTACAAGGCTGGTTTGCGTAGCCATAAGATTCCTCCTCTGAATCATAGTCAGTTAAAAAAGTTAAGTACTAAACTTTTTTGACTATGTTATTTTGTTGAGTATGATTATGGCATAACTTGAAGTAAATAAAAAGGTACTCGTATTCTACCGTTTACATTTTTCCGATCAATACCAAGAATATGTTCTACAGTTTGTTTTGCAATCAAGTATTCCTGCATATCCTTTTTCACTTGTCGGTACTCGGCATAAGCTTCCTTTTTTCCTGATAAAAGGCGATGATACTCTTCATTCAAAGATTGTCTAGTAGGAACCTTTTTACCAGGAAGCTGATCGAACGCCTTCTTTGCCGCTTTATGAATTTGGATTTCTTCTCGATGTTCTTCAAAGAATTTTATGCTGTATCCAGATTTGCGATAGGCTTCATACACCGATCTGGTTCTTGAATAGTTGTTGATGTGAGTCTGTAATGCTCCAATCTCAACCATTCTTTTTTCATTGGCTTTAATAGTATCAGATAGCTCTGCAAAGCGGCTACTGAGCTGTTCTGTCAAGGCAGTCAATTCTTCATAATTGCTGATGCCTTTTTCTTTCAAAAGGCAAACCGTTCGGGCAGCTTCTTTGCGGTTATATTTCTTTGCCCACCGCTCATAGCCCGCTGATTTACCTTCTGCCATCTTTTCCTGAATATCTATCAGCAGATTAAACTCTCTTTGAGTATGAACCTGCCTGCTTGCTCTGGATGCTTTCTGAACAGACTTACCGGACAGAATTGCAATTATATCCTCCTGACTGTATCCCTCTCCAAGAGAGCGCAGACGAATAAATCGCTTCTCCCCACTATGCCGGAAAGCCGGTTGCTTTCCATCCTTAAATTCATACCCCAGCTCTGAAAGCTGAAAAACAAAATCCGAAAAATCTTTTGGTTTCTTTTTTAATATCTGGTCGATTGCCGCACACAGCTCATCACGCTTGGTACGCTTTTTCGGATAGATCGTTCTCTTGACTCGTTCCCGGTATGGCTTTGGCTCTATAATTGATAAGCCATGCTCAATACAAACCATATCGCTTAATCGCTGAACCGCAAGCCCGGAAAGAAAAAAGTTCTTGAATTTACGGGTACAGTCCAGAGAAGTGGAGTTATAAATGATATGGTTATGGATATGAGAACGATCAATATGTGTCGCCACGATAAAGGCGTGTTTTCCTTTTGTCCAACGCATTGCTGTTTCATATCCGACTTGGTTGGCTTCTTCTGGAGTAATCTCTCCCGGCTTAAATGACTGGCGTATCTGATAGGCAATGATGTCATTTTTCTGCTGTCTGCCTGTGATATGCTGATACTGTCTTTTGGTCAGAAGAAATTCTTCATCGGCTGTTTTAGGATCGCATTCATAAGAACTTATATATTTTCCATCTTCTGTTTTCGCAGCATTTTGGGAATAATCTGTACGATCTGCCAGACACTGTGCTACCGTTTTTCCCTTGTTAATATGAAGGGCAATCAGTCTTGTTGCCGCCATTTTTTCACCGTCCTCTCAAAAAAATAAGACTACCCGCAGGCAGCCTTACAACATATTTTCTTATGAAAAAATAAAATCACGAAGATTTTCCTTTATGTTTTCTCCAATCTCCTGAAATACAACAAAGAGAAACAATGCTGCATAGACCGCCAAGCCGATTCCCACAAGAAGGGCGAGCTGCAACCACAGAGATTGAAAGACACAATAAATACTGCAACCGATGATGTACAGAATCAGTGCGCCTATAAAAAAGGACGATAGCTCAAAGGCGATTTTCGCCAACAAGCAAACAATACCTAAACCCAGTAATACCGGCAATGCAATCAACTTTAAGATAATCTTCACGAAAAAACCAAGGATTCTCACGGTCACACACCCCTTTCTGTTTTTATTGTACCGCCTTACAGCTGATAACACAACGATGTCAATATGTACGGCTGCGGCAATTTTGTTGCCACAGCCCATTTTTATGATTACTGAATACTGGACAGGTGCACCAGTACCTCCTTCATATCTGTCCAGATTTCCTCCAATCGTTCCTGCAAATCCTTGATGTCTGACTCATAAATATTGCCGGTTTCATTAGCTCTTTTGGCATACTGATTCAGGTTGTTGCTGCATCTTCTCAGAAGGGAAACCAGCTCTTTCACATCCTGTAAATCCAGGTTGATGCAGTATCCATCCAGAGCCATCTTCCTGAGATATGCCCCCATGCTCCGGATACCTAGCTCATTCATTTTTTCATGGATTCGCTGTACTTCCTCTTTCGATGCCAGGAAGTGAACATCCTGGTCACGTCTGCCCATTACAGCACCTCCTCACGCCCACCAGATGCCCGATATGGAGGAATATGCTCTGACTTAGCTTTCAGATCTGCCAGCACAGAAGGTTTATCTGCCTGTTCTGCTTCCTCATGCTCCGGCATGGAGTCCTCCATATTAAGAGCTGCATCCAGTTCTGCCAGACGAGCACTTTTTTCAGCAAGCTCCGCTTCCTGTGGGAAGGGTTTTCCCAGTTCCGCTCTGGTCGCTTCCTGCTGATTTTGAAGATTGGTGAGTTGTTCATGGGCTTTCTCCAGCTTCTCAGGGATGCTGGAGAGGGCATTATCCAGTCGGATGATATTTCCCCTGGCATCGGTTCCAAGCGATACACGATGGCTCACAGCGCCTTTCAGGGTAATATCAAAGTCATGCCGGAAACTGTCAAAGGAAAGTTCCATCTGAAAGCCACGATAACTGCCAAGAGGGATTGGCTCGGTTCCTTTCATCTCCTTGCAGGCGGCAAGAATCATTTCACCGGCATCCTCTTTTTCTATATAGTGCTTGCCCAGAATTTCCATACCGCAGAACCCTTCCGCAATCTGCGGATGAGCTGTGACCGTTTGGATGTCTGCTTCAAAGCCACGAATATAGCCTGTCTGCTTTTCAATCTCCGCCGGAAAGTATTTCAGGAGTTTATCTTCCATGCGGTACTGCTGGCTCTGGTGGTCGGCTTTTAGAACCTTAAGCCTTGCCACATCAATGTCCAAGTCCATTTTCTCTTTAATCAGCGGATTTCCGGCACACAGAGCCTTGATTTCGGCATAGGACAGAGCTTGCTCGTCCACATCGTCACAGGAACGGACAGGTGATTTCGAGGTCATGATTTGCGAGATGAATTTTTGTTTGTTTTCCAGTGTCTGATAAAGATATGCATCAAAAGTTCCCTCTGTTACATACTGATAGATCTGCACCTCCTTGTTTTGATTGCCCTGACGGATAATTCGACCATTTCGCTGAGTCATATCAGAGGGACGCCAGCCCACATCCAAGTGATGAAGCGCCACCAGGCGATCCTGGCAGTTTGTTCCGGCTCCCATTTTCTGTGTACTGCCCATCAGCACACGAACCTGACCAGTACGCACCTTTGCGAACAGTTCTTTTTTCTTTGCTTCAGAATCTGCATCGTGAATAAATGCAATTTCTTTCTCTGGCACACCGGCTGCTATCAGCTTTGCCTTGATGTCATCATAGACATTAAACGTGCCATCGTTTTTCGGGGTAGAGAGGTCACAGAACAGGAGCTGGGTCAGTCTGTCAGCCTTTCCTTCTTTCCAAATCCGCAGCACATTTTGCACACAGGCATTGAGCTTGCTTTCTGGATCATCCGGCAAGAGTGGATTGATTAAACGCTGATCTAACCCCAACTTTCTTCCATCGCCGGTAATCAGAAGCATATTATCTTCTGATTGGTCAACTATACCGGAATGAACCGCCGCTGCACGTTCCGAAAGTTCTGCCACCATGTCTTTCTGATAATCAGAAGGCTGTACAACAACCGTTTCAAATTTTGCATCCGGTACAGGGAGATGAAGCTGGTCGGAGGTTTTAATATCCGCCACTTCCTTAAACATATTCATGAGTTCCGGAAGATTAAAAAACTTCGCAAATCTGGTTCTGGCACGATAGCCAGTTCCTTCCGGAGCCAACTCAATGGCGGTGGTAGTTTCGCCAAAGGTAGACGCCCAGCAGTCAAAATGGGTCAGGTTCTTCTTTTGAAGTGTGCCGTACTGAAGGTATCGCATAACAGTATAAAGCTCCGTCATGGAGTTCGATACGGGAGTACCTGTTGCAAAGATAACGCCACGCCCGCCGGTCAATTCATCCATATAGCGGCACTTCATAAACATATCCGAAGATTTCTGTGCTTCCGAAGTGGAAAGACCAGCAACATTCCTCATTTTT
>JAXKAR010000063.1:0-17419 GCA_036305845.1 Emergencia sp. | reverse complement strand
GTGTTATTTTATAGGTCATATCAAGGCTCATTCAATCGTGGTAAATTCGTGGTAAAATGAGTTTTTTCTATACTTCAAAATACTTGAAAGTATAGTGTTTATGCGGATAATCGAAAATTAGATATAAAATTTAATATCAAACCCTTATGCCGATACTGGCACTGCAGGCTTTATTTACAGTAATTAATTGCTGCAAGTCCGTAAATCAACGCAGCCTGTTCCACATCCCGTACTCGGATGCACTCATGAATGGAGTGCGCCACGCCTAAGTCCCCCGGTCCCATAACGATGCACTTACTGTCTATTACGCTGCTGATTGCGCCGGCATCACTCCAAGCAGGAAAAGCAGTGACCTTTCCTGTCCAGGAACAGTCCTCAGTCTCAGCCATCGCATCTTGTACCGCCAGTACCAACGGATCGTCTTTATCGATGCAATACGGAACATGAGGCAACATAGGCTCCGCATCGGCGAAACTATCCCGAACCACGGCGTTAAACCTGGGATCCTCCTCATGAAGCTGACTACAAATTTCTTCGATTTCTTCGTAAACCTGAGCGATAGATTCTGTCGGCACACACCGCCGATCCAATTTGATCAGGCATTCTCCTGCGACAGTGCTGGGTTGATCCCCGCCCTCAATGCGTCCCACGTTAATCGTCGGAGGCCCCAGAACCGGATAAGTCCAGCTGTTAAGCACCGGTACATACTCCGTATATATTTTTTGAATAAAGCGGGCAGCCATTTCTATGGCGTTAATGCCTTCTTCCTTATTACCACCGTGCACTTTTCGGCCTTCTACGATAACGTCTATCCACTCCAGCCCTTTATGACCGATCGCAATCTTCATATCTGTCGGTTTACCCATGATTACGGCATCACAAACCGGCCCGTATTCTACCAGGTATTCTACACCTCTGCCCTGTTCCTCCTCATCGGCAAGTCCGGTAAAAACCACGTCTCCCTGCAAAGCCGTACCACTTCGTTTAAGGGCAATGACAGCGGCAATCATGGAAGCCATAGGACCTTTGACATCGCAAGCGCCTCTTCCAAAAATCTTTCCTTCTGCAATTCTTCCACTGAACGCATTGTTCATGTCATATGCAGGGATGGTGTCAATGTGTCCGGAAAACATCAAAGACCGTCCCTTTTTCTTTGCTTTTTTTCCTCTAAGCGTAGCATATACGTTGTATCTGCCCGGCCGAATCTCAATAAGTTTGCTTTCGATCCCTTCTTTTTCGAATAAGTCATGGATGAAAACTGCGATGCCTTTCTCCTGATTCTCAAGAAAAGAGTAGCTTGGAATTTTGATCAGGTTCGATGTAAGTTCAGCTACATCTATCTTCGCAAGTTCTTCTGCAAATCTTCCTTTCAACGTCCTTCCTCCTGCGTTCCCCTAATTTACGTTAAAGAAGTTCTAACATGGTAATCAAAGACGGATCTTCCTCCGGCGGACAAGGATTCTCTTCCGCCATGGTTCTGTAAGACTCCATCATGCTTCCAAAAATTTCGGCTGTCGACGGCGGCGTATAGCTGATCGTATTGGCGCCGGCTGCAATGGTCTCCCGAATCGTATCGTCTGTAGGTCCACCCGTTGCAATAATCGGCACCTTCGGATAATCCTTACGGATATGTCTGACAAGTTCCGCCGTTTTGGCTGCCGCCGATACATTGAGAATGGATACGCCGGCCTTCAGTCTGGCGTCAATATCCACCTTCTCATTGAGTACCGTAGCAATAATCGGAATATCGATGACCTTCTTGATCAAAGCGATATTCTCGTTGGTCATAGGTCCATTGACCACTACGCCAAAAGCACCATGCGCCTCTGCATCCTTCGCCATAAGCGCTGTTCTGAAGCCCTTGGTCGTACCGCCGCCTACGCCTGCCAGAACAGGAATAGACGAAGCGTTGATAATTGACTGAGATATAATCTGCTGCGGCGTGAATGGATATACCGCCAAAACCGCATCTGCATTGCAGTTGCGAATGATGGCAATATCTGTGGAAAACAGAACGGATTTAATCCGTCTGCCCATGATAATAATACCTTTGGCCTGCCAAATCACTTCCGGAATCTGCAGACTCTTTGCGCGCAATGTTCCCGTGACTCTTGGAATTTCTCTATCTCCCATAATTTCCTCCCCTACTCGTCATCCAACTCTGAGTGCTATAACGCAAATATTATACAACTTTTTGTCTGGCAATTCAATATTTTCCCACTAAATTCCATTTATTGTAAAACAAAATTCCTGCCACACCCTATTTTTTGGTATTGTAATTGTGAAAACTGTGCTATACTGGTAATGTTTGAAATTCATCTCTATGAAAGGAGTTAATAAAATGGTATACAGATATAAGACGAGCGGAACTTGTTCTGCTTTTATCGATGTGGAAATGGATGGGGATATTCTTAAGCACGCCGAATTCCATGGGGGATGCAATGGGAATCTGCAGGGTATCAGCGCCTTAACGGAAGGGCTTTCCTATGAGGAAATCAAAGAACGTCTTTCCGGCATTCGCTGCGGATTCAAGTCTACCTCTTGCCCCGATCAGTTGGTCTGCGCCATGGAGGCAGCCATGAAAAGCGAGGCGAAATAGGCATGAATGAATTTTTATGCAAAGTATTTGTCAAAGATTATAACAACACCGGTGACCCAAAAGTACGAGAACGCTACGGAAAATTCGCCGGTATCATCGGCATTATTTCCAACGGTATTTTGTGCATTGCAAAAATCCTGACCGGCATCATCTCCGGCAGCATTGCCATCATCGCAGACGGAATCAACAATCTGGCTGACGCTTCATCTTCTGTGATTACCTTGGCAGGCTTCAAACTGGCGTCTATGCCGGAAGACGAAGATCACCCTTACGGTCATGCGCGAATTGAATACATTACCGGAATGATTGTATCTGTTCTGATTGTCGTTGTCGGCGTAGAGCTGGGAAAATCCTCTATTGATAAAATTTTACACCCTTCTGCGCTTACATTCAGCTGGACGACAGTCATCATCCTGTTGCTGTCTATTCTGTTGAAAATCTGGCAGGCATTATTCAATATTCATGTGGGCAAAAAAATCAACTCCGTTGCCCTTGCCGCCACCGGAGCAGACAGCCGCAACGACGTTATCTCAACAACAGCCGTACTTATCAGCGTTTTCATCGGTAAATTCACCGGTTTTGCCGTGGACGGCTATATGGGTTGTCTTGTTGCCTTGTTTATCATTTGGTCCGGTATCGGCCTGATTAAAGAGACCGTCAGCCCTCTTCTTGGCGAAGCGCCTGACGATGATCTGGTTCGTGCAATTTCAGAAAAAGCCCTTTCCTATGACGGCGTTTTAGGTATCCACGATTTAGTCGTACACAACTACGGGCCGGGGAAAATTTTTGCCTCTATCCATATTGAGGTAGACGCTGACGCCGATCTGATGGGCAGCCACGATATGATCGACAACATCGAAAGAGCCATCGCGAAAGAACTGCACATTGAGATTACCGCACATCTGGACCCTGTCAGATGTAATGACCCCCTGGTCAATAAAATGCAGCAGATGGCAGCAGAAGTTGCCGACCGGCTTGACGGCGTATCCAACATTCACGACCTGCGGATTGTCAGCGGTCCCACTCATACAAACGTAATCTTTGATGTAGTCGTTGCGCCTGACTGTACGATCTCCAACAAGGAAATCCACCAGGCATTCGAAAAACCAATCAGAGACTATAATCCCAACTACTTTCTGGTGCTCAACTATGATAAACCTTATGTGAGACAACTGTAAGCCATAACCAAAAAACGACCGGCGGTACATCGTCCAAGAACGTTGTACACCGGTCGTTTCGTTTTTATTCTTTCTCCTGCTCTGCCGATTCCGCAGGGCTTTCCTCCGTAATAGGAAATTCCATCCTTACTGTGAATACAGTCTCCGTTTCTTCAAAGGAAAATCCGCCGGATAAATCCGCACAGATTCGCTCGCAAGTTTTCAGGCCAATCTGGGTGCTTTCCACCTTATTCTCCGTATCCGGAATTCCATTGACCATCCACACCCGTACAAAGCCATCTTCACTTGTGGCATGGATCTCTACCGGTACACGTTTATCCGCGTACTTCATGATATTGGAAAAAACATTGTCAAACAATCTTCTGAATCCGGAAATATCCGCAAAAATATTCACCTCCGGCAAAGCCAGGTCAAACTCAACCTCATAACCATACCCGATAATTTCTGCGCTGTGTTCTCCAATAATCTGCGTCAACAGCACATTAGCGTCAAATACCTCCAGATGCTTCTCGTTTTCTCCGCTGTTGAAAACCAGAAAATATTGAAAAAGTTTATCCGATAGCTCTTTAAGCTGGAACGCTTTTTCCCTGCAGGAGGAAATATATCGTTCCAGTTCCTCCGCAGACTGGTACTTCTCACTTTTGATAATATCCAGATAACCAATCATAGACGTTAGCGGCGTCCGGATATCGTGGGACATGGACGTAACCAACTGACTGTTGGCATCCCAGGCCTCTTTTTCTCTCTGATGTTTCTGTATAATCGACAGCCGCATATCATCCACGCCTTGCGCAAGTCTGCCCAGCTCATCATTACGCTTACCCCTGATCCTGTAATCCAGATTTCCCTCACTGACCTGATGCACCTGCGCCTCCAACGATAAAATCCGTTTCAATACCCTGCCGTGATAAGTCAGCAGGACGATGAGCAGGGTCAAAAATGCAAAAGATAGCCTAAGCAGCGCCATATAGTTTTGGAACCGCACCTCATATCTTAAGTCGATATAGGTATAATACTTCCCGTCAGCAAACTCTACGATTCTATTCTTCGCGTCTGCATAATTCGCCTCAAAATCCACTTCGTCAATCTGCGGTCCGCCCACGCCATATCGGTCATCCAGACTTGTGTCAGCGCTTAATTCTTCACTCATACCCATGCTGTCATCCTCCGGCCACCAGCCGGCAGAGTAGTAGTTACTGTAGTCGTCATAAATAAACAGATAAGTGAACTTCTTGTCTTGAATCCATCTGTTCAGCGCCTTTGTGTCTGTTCCTTTAACCTGGTTTTCCTCTACATAAGTTTCTAAGCTTGCATAAGCCTCATCAGTATTTCGCTGAACAGCTTCTTCACTGGTATACTGCACTTCTGCAATGTAACCCGTCAGCCAAATACTGCACTGATACACACAGACAGACAGGAACACCCCTAAAACGACTGCCGCAAACATCTTTAGATTGAGGGAGATAAATCTTTTATTCAACTTTATACCCCTTTCCCCAAACTGTCTTAATCAGCTTAGGTTTGTTGACATCTTCCTCCAGCTTCTTACGCAGATTCAACACGTGAACCATAATCGTATTGTTTGCAGAAGGCAAGTATTTCTCTCCCCAAACATTCTCATATAACTCTCTGTTCCCTACAACTTCTCCTCGGTGTTCGTGAAAATACAGCAGAATTTCAAACTCCTTTTCTGTCAGACCAATCTTTTGCTCCCCTTTTCGCACAGATCTGGTCTTGGCATCAATGGAAATATTGCCGCCAAGCGTTTCCTCCTTCTCAGAAAGCGCTTTTCCCCTGTATGTCTTGTAGCGCCTGAGCAGTGACTTAACCTTCATTAAAAGTTCAGTCTGTGAAAACGGCTTGACCAAATAATCGTCGCCGCCTTCTGTATAGGCCTCAACTTTGTCCTGATCCTGAGACTTTGCCGTTAGAAACAATACCGGTACGGTAGACTTCTCCCGAATTCTGCCGCAGACTTCTACCCCTGAAATCCCCGGCATCATCACGTCAAGAATCACCAGATCCAGGTCTTGCCCGCCATAAATTTTCTCCAAGGCAGTTTCCCCATCTTCTGCCTGGTCAATCTGATAACCCTCACTGCCCAGGAGCACCGAAAGAACCTCTCTAATGTTGGGATCGTCATCGACGATCAAAAGTCTGTTTTGTTCCATACAATAGTCCTTTCTTATCCCTTCTGTTCTTTCATTCTATACTTTTATAGACAAAAAAGAAATACTGCACGTCCGAATTAAGAATTCTTAAGAAAATTCTACCGACTCAGACCATCAAGATTATATCAATTTGCTTAGGTAAGATTTCTCCGAAAGATTGATCGATACCGGAAGCGTAACAACTGCTGCCAAAGCAAAGCCGGCAAGGGTAATCTGTGTATCAACCAGCATGAGAAAATCCGCATTGTCTAACAACGATACGATCGCCATGGCTGAACCTATAGAGATCAGGATGTAAAGAAAACGACCTTTTTCCACGCCCCATTTGTAGACCATCGGCATATAAATGTTCATCATTAAAACAGCAGTACAAAGCACAACGCCGATAATCCATACTCGCTCAGGAAGTTCTGACAGATTACCTTTGGTAATCAAGATACGAATCAAAACCGCTGTAACTGCCAGCACCGCCTCTATAGCGGCGGCACAAATGCCAATAAGATATTTACTCATCACGATATCTCTGGTTTTATAGGGAAGCATGACCTCGTATTGTCTCCATCTTACTTGCTCATCGAAGGTGAGAAGCGTCAGCGGAAACAAGCCGCAGTACATTAGGGCAAATCCCTGTAAAAAATGCTCCCCCGTCACTGCAAAAAGGATCATCATGATTACGAAAAATCTCATCTGTCTATTCAGCACGCACAAATCTTTAATCAGCAATCCTCTCATCTCGTCATCTCCCCCTTCACCATAAACAACATGATATCTTCGATAGTCGCCTTTTCTACAGCAAAGGCCGGACTAATCAGACTTCTTTCTACCAAACATTCCACACCATAGGTGCTGCTCTTCCTTCCCCGAATTGCCTCTGCCGGTACTTCCTCAAGTTCCTTCCATTTGCAGTGCAAAATCCCGTACTTCTCCATAAGCAAATCCTTTTCCTCTGAAAACAGCAGTCGTCCGTCATGAAGGAATGCTACATAGTCGCAAAGTTTTTCCAGATCGCTTAAAATATGAGAAGAAATCAGAATAGAGTGATCCGGCTGTCTGGTAAAATCATAGAAAATCTCTAAAATCTCATCTCTTACCACAGGATCAAGCCCACCTGTAGCTTCATCCAAGATTAAAAGTTTTGGATCGTGAGATAAAGCAACCGCAATGGCAAGCTTCATCTTCATCCCACGAGAAAAGTCCTTGAACGTCTTTTTCTCCGGCAGATTGAATCTCCTAATCAGCTCTGCAAATTTCTTCTCGTTCCAACGGCGATAGGTGTACTTCATCATCCGATTCACATCGTTTACCTTGAGTACCATAGGAAAGCAGGCTTCGTCCAAAACCACACCGATGTCTTCCTTCAGTGTATCAAAGTTTTTACTTTCGTTATCCATACCCAAAACCTTGACGGTTCCCTCGTCTTTTCGTAAAGCATTCATAATCAAGCGAATGGTAGTGCTTTTGCCTGCGCCGTTTTCTCCGATTAAACCCAGGATACAGCCTTTGGGTAAATTCAAGTTGATTTTGTCTAAAGTAAAGCCGTCGAACCTCTTGGTCAGACCGCTAATCTCTATGGCATAATTCTCTGACATTTTCTATTCCTCCTCTGCCATCAGCTTCAGCATTTCCACCAGGTCCTCGCCGGAGAGACCGCAGGCTCTGCCTAAAGACAAAATCTCCTGCATGGCAGACTCTATCTTGCGAAGATGACTCTCACGAATCAGATCCGTGTTCTGCTCTGCCACAAAACAGCCTTTTCCGGCTACAGTATAGATAAACCCCTCTTGTTCTAATTCGTCGTAAGCTCTCTTGGTAGTAATGACGCTGATTTTCAAATCCTTCGCCAAGGAACGAATGGACGGAAGGGCGTCCCCCTCTGCCAAAGCTCCTGCAATGATCTGCTCCTTTAGCTGCGTATAAATCTGCTCATAAATGGGCTGATTACTCGCATTTCTGATAATGATATCCAAAGTTGGCCTCCTTTGCGATGTTCGATTGTATATATACAGTATATACAGTTATAACAGTTTGTCAATAGGGGTTTTCATAGATTTTTTCTTTGTTCCATGGTAAAATATAAAGAAAAGACGATAAAAGGGGTAAACCAATGAAACCAGTTCAGAGTGCAAGAGAAAAGGAATGGAAGCGTCTGTTAAAGCAGGAACGGTTATTTCTGTACCACGGCGCAGTCAAAAAGGAAACAAAGCTCAATCAGATTTTAGCGGACAAAGTTCCGCCGAAACTGCAGACTACATTGGATGCGGCCTTTTCCAAAGCCTTCGAAACAGTTTTTGAAAAGGGTACCGGCGTCATTGAAAAAACCTATAACAAAGAAGAAATCGCCCATCGGTTCAAGGTCAATACCTATTCTGCAGACCTGGCAGAAAACCGCAAAACTCTGCGCCAGTTTTCCAAAGAGTCCGCAAACCGCAGCAGAAAAAACGTCCTCCTTACCGGGTTAGAAGGCGTAGGTCTTGGCGCACTGGGCATAGGCATTCCCGATATTCCCGTCTTTGTAGGCGTTATGCTGAAAGGCATCTACGAAATTGCCCTGAATTTCGGCTATGGCTATGAGAGCCGGGAAGAGAAATACTTTATTCTCAAGCTCATTGAAACCGCCCTTTCCCATGGCAGCCAGCTTAACGGCGGAAACACCGCTGTCAACGAATACATCGTCACCGGCGAAATCCCGGAAAGTTATGACCAGACCCGGCAGATCAGAACCACGGCAGAGACCATGTCAACAGAACTTCTTTATCTGAAGTTCCTCCAGGGTATCCCTCTGGTAGGCGTAGTCGGCGGCGCATCCAACTCGGTATATCTGCAGAAGGTCTTAAAGTATGCAAAATTAAAATACCACCAGAGATTTCTCTCTGATGGTGAGCAGGATACAAAAAATCAGGACTAAATTTCTGCTATCACTCTGCATGGAAGTCCGGTCATTTCCCCATAATTCATCGGGAAGGTTCTGGCGGTAAATGTACCGCCTTCTTCGAGAACCCGGCCTAAATTGCATAAGTTTTCAATGATGAATACGCCCCGGTCAGCACAGTACTGATCTTTGGGCGTATGTTCTTTTCCACGCCTAACCCCGGCAAAGTCGATACCGATTAGGGAAACTTTCTTTGCAAGCAGGGCGTCAATCAGCTCATCAGAAAGCTGCGGATGCTGATGAAAATAATCAGCCCCGCCGTAGCCCACTTCTTCCACAAAGCCTGTGCAGAACGCAACGAACATATCGGCTTTCACCGAAGACAAATCGATATCTCCAGTCCGGATCTCGCCGTTCCCCATATTTCGTACATCAAAAACAATGCCATTTCTCTGTGTATAATCTAATGGAAATTCTTTATCCATCACATCAAAATGCGTGCCCAGATGCCCAACCAAGGCTTTTTTCTCATTGCCCTGGGCATCGGAAACCATCTTCGGGGTAATCTTTAAGGTAATATCAATCAGCATAAATCCTCCCTAAAAACCAAGCTCATCCTCTATAATGACCACTTCCATTTCACAGGAAGCCATCTTCTGAAAATGTACCGTCATGGCGCTGCAAATTCGCTGAGGACTGTCGCAGTCATAGCAGCGGTCGCCCTTTACTGCACAAGGCGTCTCCATTTTAAGCCGCATGGCGTTTCTCGGCGCAGCAACATTTCTAACCCGATATATGGTTTGCTGCAAATCCGGCGCAATCTTATTTTTCCCAACGACAAAATACACTTTCTTATGTCCGCATAAGGTTGCCGCAATCCGGTTTCCCGTACCGTCAATGTTGACAATCTCCCCGGTTTCACTGATTCCGTTGGCAGAGGTCAGATAAACTTCCGTTTCCGCAGCCAAATCTCTAATCTGAATAGGGTTTTTGCCTTCCTCCGGCCGCCAGTGCCAATGAACCTCATTATGCTCTGCCAGGGAGTCATAAAGCTCCAATTCCTGCAGGGTCACAGATCCACCAAAACCTACAGTAGTCTTGTCTATCTGATCGTTTAAGTACTCGGCCGCTTCCTCTGCCCGGGCAAATACAGAAACGGTATAGCCTTTCTTTTCCAATGCTTCTACAGTCTTACTCAGATTCATCATTTCCTCCGTTTATTTTCTGATTCGATCTACAGTCAAAAAAATGATTGCCGCACCCATGGCAGTAGCAATTGATGCAACTAATGTCAGCATTTTGGCGCCGCTGACATCCAGAATTGCGCCGCCGGCCAGGCTGGAAAAAATAGTAGTCAACGTTACCATCATCGTAAAGACAGACTGGCCTTTTACTGCTTCGCCTTTACTCATGATTTCGTCGATAAAGTGGACCATGGCAGGCAAAAATAATCCAAAAGCAAATAGCTGGAAAAACTGGGCTGCCAAAATCAGTCCCACCGACCGGGCAAGGTGACACATAACGATTTTCACGGTAAAACCGATAGCCCCTACCTTCAGCATAGTCTGACAGGTGAACTTTTTGCGCAGAAAATCAAAGCAGACTAAAGTGGGAATTTCCAGGAAAGCCATGACGGACAGAATTCTGCCCATGTCTTCGCTGGTTCCGCCTACTTCATCTACAATCTGCATCAGATAGTTGTTCATCACGGAATTGCTGAAAAACAGTCCCACAACACCAAGATTAGCCACTACAAAAATCTTATTCCTGCGGATGAAATTCATCAGATTGATTTCTTCTGTGTCCTCATTGCGGAGTTTGAGCACGCCTTCACGGGCGTTAGAGGCCTTCACCTTGTCGTACTGTTTCTTGGTCAAAACCAGACTCAGAAGCATCATTGCCATAATGACTTCACTGCTGATTGGCAGTACCATAATTCCATATTTTTCTACCATACTGCCCAGAATCGCCATCAGCACAGAATATGCCAGAGAACCCGCACTTCTGGCAATGCCAAAGTTAATATGTACGCCGCTCTCCTCCAGTTTAAAATTGAGGGAGTTGATCAGAGGCTGAATAATGGTATGCCAGGCGATAAGCAGAACGAAAATCACGCCAAGCGCCATAGATTTTCCCTGAAGAACAAAAAGTCCCACAGTCATGACCATCATCATAATCGTCATAATCTGCGTAATACCAATAAGCGACAATCGCTTTGAACGATCTGCCAGGTCTGCCGCAAAAGGCTGCAAGACAACAGCAACCACATTGGCAACGGCAAGGATAATACCGATTTCCATGTTGCTGTATCCCCGACCCAGCAAAAATACAGAAGCGAAGCTGCTGACAATCCCATAAATCATCCAGTAGTTTGCATGAATACATGCATATTCGATGTTCAATAACTTCTTCATGATTACTGCAGCCCTTATCTTATGTAATCTACGGCAAACTTGTCCGTTACCAGTTCTCTCTCTGAAGCCATTTCCGCCGGATATCCCAGAATTACTGCGCCGCAAGGCAAAAATCCCTCCGGCACTTTCAATTGTTTACAAATATCCCGATTATTTCTGATTGCCTTGATATTCCCTCTGATATAGCAAGAACCCAGTCCGATATCGGTAGCGGCAATCAGCATATTCTCAATCATGCAGGAAACGTTACACATGGCAAGTTCAATATCCTCCATGTCACCGGAAACAACAATCAACGTCGGCGCACCATAGAGGGGATGGAGATTGAGATCGCCAAAAAACTTTGCGCCCTCCCGGTCAATTTCTGCAAGCAGCGTCTGATCCTGCACCACTGTCAACCTGACGGATTGGTAATTTCCCATGCCTATAGGGGCGGCGTTTGCGCCCTGCAGAACGATATTCAATTCCTTTTCAGAAATCTGATCAGCTTTATATCGTTTACAAGAACATCTCCTTGCTATTGCTTCTCTTGTTTTCAAACTCATCATCTCTCTTTCCTTTAGCTGTTTCCTGCTATTATACACCCAAAACCGGCATTATCCAATTCTCTCTGATTGTTTTTTGAAAATTTTTCCTGCGATTACCGCTAAAACCAGCGTAACCAACATGTCCGGCAGCGTGTTTCCGCACGGAATATCCACAGTCATCAGATATCGGTAAAGAATGAAACCGATGAGCCATACGCAAAGGTTCACCCAGTTGAAGGCGTACTTTGCAGCGTCTTTTTTCAGGATAAAGAAATCCGCAATGAGAACGGCAATCATCGGCGCGAAGACGGAACCGATCAGATACAAGAAATCTGTAATGTCATCCATCGGCAGTAAAATTGCGCAAATGGTACCAATGATGGTAACGACAACAGCAATCCATTTCCCCTGGGCTTTTGCCCAGATGGATTCTGAAGAAATCCCGGCAGAGTACGCATCCAGGAAGGTGGTGGTTACGGTAGAGAAGATCACGATTAGAAGCCCCGCAATACCCAGACCGGCTTTTACCATAATCTGAGAAATGTCGTATTCACCGGTAAAGATAGCTGCGCCCATACCGATGACATACATCCAGGTGCTGACAAGACCATAGACTACCGCGCTTACCGCCGTAGCCGCAAGGGGCTTTTCCGCTTCTCTGGTGTAATCGCTGATCAGCGGCAGCCAGGACAGAGGCATGGCCACAGCCAGCTCTACCGCCGCGCCAAAAGTCAGACTGTCATCAGCTGCCATAACGATTCCGTTTCCACTGAAGAAGATCAGCTTGCACAAAATCAGCGTCAGCACAAGCAGCGCCGCCATGGCGACTGTATTGATTTTACCCAGATTGGTGATACCGATAAGAATCCACAGGATAATCAGCGCGCCGATAATCACGCACCAAAGCCATGCGCCTGTGTGCATCACACCATCTGCTGCCAAAGCGCCATCGTAAATCATAATAGCGGTCCAGCCTACAAGCTGCATCACATTGAGCACTGCAAAAAGCAGGCCGCCCTTGTGCCCAAAGCTCATCTTGGCAGTCTCCATAGCGCTGCGCTTTGAAACCGCACCGATGTATCCTGCCAAAAATAGCATGATGCAGCCGATGACATGACCGATGATGATGGCAAGTAGCCCTTTTTCAAAGCCCAGGGGCGCAAAGTAGGTTCCGGTAAGAATCTCAGCAATGGAAACCCCTGCGCCGAACCAGATCAAGCCGTTTGCAAAGAGTGAAGTACCTTTATTTCTCATCTGCCCTCTCCTCTCTGCAATCATCAAGAACAAAGGCGTGATCCATCGGACCGCTGCCCTTGCCTAAATCCAGCATAGCGTTCAACGCTCCGGAAATATATGCTTTTGCCTGTTCCACGGCTTCTTCCAAATCTGCGCCCTTTGCCAGATTAGACGCAATGGCGCTGGACAGAGTACAGCCTGTCCCGTGGGTGTTAGGATTGTCGATTCGTTTTCCGTAAAACCACTTGAAATTCTCTCCATCATAGAGCAAATCGTTGGCGTCGTTAGTCTGGTGGCCGCCCTTCAATAGTACACAGCAGCCATACTTCTTATATATTTCTTTCGCTGCCGTTTCCATATCCTCTGCTGTGGAAATATTATGACCACAAAGCACTTCTGCCTCGGGAATATTCGGTGTAATCACCGTTGCCAAGGGCATAAGCAGGCGGCAAAGACTGGCAATCGCATCATCAGCAATCAGTTTACTGCCGCTTGTTGCCACCATAACCGGGTCCAAAACGATGTTTTTCGCTTCGTAGTTTTTCAATTTTTCCGCAATGGTTTCAATGAGTTCTTTAGAGGAAACCATGCCGATTTTTACTGCATCCGGATAGATATCGGTAAAAACAGCGTCAAGCTGCGCTGCCAGAAACTCCGGTGATGCATTCATAATGTCTGTTACGCCGGTCGTATTCTGTGCAGTCAAAGCCGTAACCGCGCTCATGGCATAAACGCCGTTTACGGTCATGGTTTTGATATCTGCCTGAATGCCGGCGCCTCCGCAGGAATCGCTTCCTGCGATTGTCAATGCTGTGTGTTTTTTCATCTTTCTACCTCATTTGACTTTTCTATAGCGACTGAAAGTGGTGCCCCCAGCCAGCCGCTTTGCAATATTGAATTAAATATATGGAAATTCCGTCAGAGATCTGATATAAATATCTGCCTCTGCCGCAAGTTCTTCCTGCTCATGGGCGCTGACTTCATCGTAGATGCCTACAGTTTTCAGCCCCGCTTTTTTTGCAGTTTTCACAGAATAAAGCCCATCTTCAAAGAGCCATGTTTCTCCGGGTTCTGTCCCCATAATCTTCATGGCCTCAAAGAAAATCATCGGTTCTGCCTTGCTGGTTTCCAGCTGTACACAGCTGAGTACTGCGTCGAAGTATGCCGCAGCCCCCAGTCTTTCCATAGCGGCCAGAATATATCCCTGTGCAGTGGAACTGGCAATAGTCATCGGTACGCCGCGAACTTTCAGGTTCTCCAGAAGCTCCTTTGCCCCCGGCTTGAACTGGGCATGCCGATAATAATAATCTTCGACTACGCCGTTTACCCCTTTGATGATTTCTTCGATTGACTGAGGCAGTTCATAGCGTTCTTTTAAATAGATTGCCCCCATGTCCACGGTCATGGAAAAGAGCTTGTCTCCAAGCCGCGGTTCTGCCTTGATGCCCAGACTTGCCAAGTATCTTTCTCCGGCATCTGTCCATACGTGCATGGTATCCAGAAGCACCCCGTCTACATCGAAAATGACTCCCTTGATTTCCATTATTTTTCTACCATCTCTTTCGTGATTTCTTTTAGCTGCCTCGTTGCCGTTTCTATATCTTTCTGTCCGAAAATAGCGCTGATAACAGCAATTCCGCAAATTCCGCTTTCCGCAAGGTCTCCGGTATTTTCCGGGGTAATTCCCCCGATTGCGATAACAGGAATGTCTACCTCCCGGCAGATTGCCTTTAAGGTCTGATGATCTACTTCTACGGCATCATCCTTTGAACCCGTTGGAAAAACTGCGCCTACCCCAAGGTAGTCTGCGCCTCGTTCTTCTGCCAGCTTTGCCTGTTCTACAGTCTGGGCTGAAACGCCTAAAATCTTATCCGGACCTATAATTGCCCGCACATCTCCGGCTTCCATGTCGTTTTGTCCCACATGAACACCGTCAGCGTCGATAGCCTTTGCAATCGCTACATTATCATTGACAACGAAAGGCACACCGTAGGTTTTACAAAGCGCCTGAATCTCCTTAGCTTCTTCCAAAAAAGACGCCTCGTCCAGATTTTTCTCCCGAAGCTGCATAAATGTGGCTCCGCCCTTAAGGGCTTTTTCCACCTGGCTGTACAGGGTTTCATTACCAAGCCAGTGGCGGTCGGTAACTGCATAAAGCAACAAGTCCTTCTTATCGAATTTCATACTTTGCTCCCTCTTCTAATTGGGCGCCATCCATGTTGTAAATGGCGTCGATAATTCTGTTTCTATATGTAGCATTTCCATCGCCCGGCTTCATTGCTGCCCAACCGATTTCTCCGGCCAGACCCATAGCGCAGACTGCTGCTGCCGCTGCTTCCAGCGTATGGTCAGGATTTGCTGCTAAAAAGGCCGTCATCATGCCGGAAAGCTGACAGCCTGTTCCGGTAATCAGGCCCATCTCCGGTCTACCGTTGCGGATAACATAGCAGGTGTCCTGGTCAGAAACCAGGTCGATCGCACCGGTAATGGCAACAATGCTTCCTGATGCCTTGGCAAAGGCTTTTGC
The DNA here is from genome assembly GCA_036305845.1 of Emergencia sp. Classification (GTDB taxonomy): domain Bacteria; phylum Bacillota; class Clostridia; order Peptostreptococcales; family Anaerovoracaceae; genus Senimuribacter. The sequence continues at coordinate 1,898 of JAXKAR010000063.1, read as the reverse complement.
AAATTTCACAGCATTGTCCAGGGTTTCTTCTGTAACTGTATCGGCCGCATCTGCGTCTACACCTTTAGTTGTGCCGCTTCCCGTTGCCAGCGTCTTGATTTCGGAAATGTTTCCTCTGATGACATCAAAGCCGACTTCCTCCATCAGCTTTACGGCAGTGTCCGTTCTCAGGCTGCTGGCTCCTGCTCCTACAGGGTCCAGAAGCAGCTTATGGCCCAGTTCCTTCGCCTTTTTCCCTGCGGCAAACATGGCAGGAATGGTACGATGATTCAGGGTACCGATATTAATGTTCAGCCCTCCGCAGATGGCTGTAATCTCCGGCGCATCGTCAATATCGTCAGACATAATGGGACTTCCTCCGCAGGCCAGTAAAATATTGGCTACATCGTTGACGGTCACATAGTTGGTGATGTTATGTACCAAAGCGCTTTTTTCTCTCAGTTGGTCAAATCTTTCTTTTAACATTTTCTCTTCCTTTCTCCTTGGGAGAAACTGCTGCAAATAAAAACTGTGTATCTGCCACTACAGCGAATACACAGCTATCCTTTCAGCATTTTCCCTACGTTGGCATTATCCAAATCAGGTTAACGGGTAAAAACATAACAGTTTACTCTCAGCCTGCTTACACAAGCTCCCCCTTACCGCCCTCTCAAATGAGAGCTTATCATCTAATTCTTCACTTATTATACACCTGACTTTACTCTTTGCCAACTACTTTGACGGGGATTTTTTCAACAAACGTTCAGAGCTCTTGCCTCTGTTTGATCGGATTATCGAATTATTTCTGCGCCGATTCTCTCCATATCTTCCATATTGACCCGTTGAATTTCTTCGGTCTGAGAAGAACAACAACACTCTATTACGATAGTTCTATAATCCATAGCAATAGCATCGTAGCAAGTGGTTCTGATACAATTTGGCGTTGTCGTTCCAGTAAGAATCACTGTGTCGATTTCCTTTCTCCGCAGAATCAGATCCAGCTCCGTCTGGAAGAAAGCGCTCCATCTTGGCTTGATAATCTGATAGTCCCCCGGCTGTGCAGTAAGTCCTTCTGCCAACTCTGCACTGTTGATGCCGGTAGATCCGGGCGCCATGGTTCTTCCTCCTGCCAGCCAGGCACCTTCTCTGGTAAACTCCACATCGCTGCCGTCGGCTCGATATTCTCTCTTAATCCAGAATACCGGTGCACCTGCGCCCCTTGCTTCCCGGATAGTTTCGTTAATTGCAGGAATGGTCGCTTTAGCCCCTGCAATGCAGTGAGCTGCCCCCTGTTCTACAAAAGCCTTTTGCATATCAATGATGAGCAAGGCTGTTCTTTCGTTAAAGATGTTCATGATGTCTCCTTTTCTTGCCTTGTATTATATTCTTTCTCCCGGACTTTCGTCAAGAGATGCCGCTTGTATGGCGGCTTGTATGAGATGTAATCCATTCATAAAAGGGATTCATCCCCGTGCTCCAAAAGCAATTTCAAGTTTACTGAAAACCAGATAAATTTACAAAAAATAAGTAAAAATATTGGATTCACACAGCCAATTCCCGAGCAGTTTACTGAAGTCAACACAAATATACAAAAATTCAGTAAAACCATCTGCAATAAGGCGCAGTATAACTTCCAAATCCAGCAAAACTCTCTCATTTTTACTTTTTTACTTCGAAAATCCCGGTTTTTCAGTAAAGGCAAAAAAGCATTCAGTTTCTCCGGTCAATAAACGGCATCTGCAAATGTCCGTCCATACCTCTAATACATCTATCTATGCGTAAAAAAGTGCGTTCCGCACTTCAACACCCCTGCCCCTCAATCTTGAGGGGTGGGGTTTCTTTTTGTCTGACTTTCATTCATAATATAGGTATGAATACGATTCAAACCATATTTAGAGATCATTATGAAGAAATCATCT
>JAXKAR010000062.1:0-53211 GCA_036305845.1 Emergencia sp. | reverse complement strand
TTAATCTAGCTAAGTATTTTTCCTTTTATATTCTAATAGCTATATAAATCAAAACAGCAATTTCTTGATTTTAAGAAATTGCTGTTTTCCAGTTTGTTTTATCTTTATCTTTCTATGTAGTCTCTGTAAATCTGCCACATCTGCTGCCATGTCTTCAACCAGATCCGTGATTGCATCTCCCTTTGAGGCAAAGCACAGCGCATCAAAGGGAAATCCTGCTGCTGCCTGCGCATACACACCCGAAGTATGATCGACAAAATAAGGCTCAAATCCAGCCTCCTTGATCTGCTCCATGGTCATATTTCTGGTCAGCTGATGCACAATAGCAGCAACCATCTCAAAATGCCCCATTTCCTCGCTGCCTACGTCCGTGAGCACCGCAGCCACCTTTCGGAACGGCATGGAATATCTCTGGGAAAGATAGCGCAGTGAAGCGCCAATTTCGCCATCCGGACCACCGTATTGACTGATAATAAACTTTGCCAGCGCAGGATTAGGATTTTCAATCTTTACCGGGTATTGTAATTTCTTTTCATAGGTCCACATACTAATCCTCCATTTCCCATGGCCATGGGGTTTCCACCCAGGCCCAGCCATTTTCTACATTGGTATCTTCAGCAGTAAGCGGTCCAAACTGATCTTCATAAATCTCCACTGCTTCAAAATACCGTCTTCTGGTCTCATCATAAAATGCAAGGGCCGCCTGATTGGTCGGATGGGTATCCAGAAACAGCCCTGTATCAGTCAGGGCAAAATCGTACATCTGTACGGCTCTAAGCGCTTCTTCTCTATTCATCGTCTTCTACCTCCCTGATAAGCTAAGAATGGCAGATTCAACTCGGGAAAAATCGTTCCTGTTCTGAATCCCTCTTCATAGTCGTAAGGCTGCTGCCATCTCTGCCAAGGCACATAAGCCATCCCTGCAACCATAGGCTGCTGGTTGGGCATCTGCGGTGGACGCGAATTTTCTTCAATTTCCGGCTCCTGGCCACTTCCCGGCATCTGCGGTACGTCCGGACGATTCTGTGGCGGCGTCTGGTTTTGCGGTGGTATCTGTGGCGGACGGCTCTGCGAATCCATGCTGCCGCAGGCTGATGTCTCAAAGTCGCCAAGAACAATCGGCATGCCGATATAAGGCTCTTTTCTATTCAAAAATAAAACCCCTTTCACAGTAAGATACTCTATACTATGAAAGGGATAAGCTTTTTGTGACGATTTCGTTAATTTTCTTCATCAGAAAGGCTGTGAAGGATTTCCTTACAGGTAATGATTTGGCCATACGCAGAGACAGCCATCTGTAAAGCGCTTCTGGACAGTTCCTCCCGAGACGCAGCTGTATCAAGCTTCTCGGCTGTCTGGGAAAAAATCTCATCCAAGGTTTCTCTGTAGTCGGCATAAAAGGCCTTGATATCCTGATGACACATTCTCTCCTTCAGTAAAACACCCGTTTCACTGACGCTAAGTACCTGTTTTAGCAGACAAATCGCTGTCAAATAGCCGATGTGTTCCCGGTTATACTTCTTTCCTCTGGCTCTTGGTAAAAGTTCGCTCTTGACGTAATTATTAATCATAGCAGAAGTCAGGCTCTCATCTCCTGCTTCGGAAAGGCCGATATGCTGCCGCACCATGAAACTAATCACCTGATCCATATATAAGTCAATATCCGGTATCTGTTCCCAATCCGTTGGCCTCTGGGTCAAAAGTTTGTTTTTGAACTGCTCCAACTGTTCTCGCCGTTCTAACTGCCCTGATTGGGTCACTTGCTCTGTTCTGTCCATATTCGATCCTCCGCTTCGCTGATGTTATTCAATATTATATACGAATATGGATACGTTTTCAAATCTAATATAAAAAATTACTTATCACCTTTTCCCAAACGGTCAAGAGATTCAAAGCGGTAGCCTTCTGCCTTCCATTTCTGAATCAGCTCCTGCAGAATTTCTCCATTGGTCTTTGATGTTGAATGAAGAAGAATAACTGCGCCGTTATGGGTTCTTGGCAGCAATTTTTCCATTGCCTCCTCCCTTGTAGGCTGCTGATCCACATACCAGTCCACATAGGCAAGGCTCCAAAATGCCGTTTTATAGCCCAGCTCCTGTGCCATCTCAAGATTAGAAAAGCTAAACTTTCCCTGAGGCGGCCGATATAGCTTAGGCATTTCCTTACCTACAGCAGTCTTATACGCTTCTTCCACCTGGGTAAGTTCTTTGCGAAAAGCAGCTTCATCTTCAACCGTCGACATATCGGGATGATCCATGGTATGATTTCCGACTAAATGGCCTTCCTTTGCCATACGTCTGATCAGCTCCGGATTTTCCTCGATGTAGGTTCCCACCACAAAGAACGCTGCCGGTACTTTTTCTTTTTTCAACACGTCTAAAATTTCCGGTGTGTAGCCGTTTTCATAACCGGCATCAAAGGTCAGATACAGCACTTTCTGATTAGGGTTTCCGCAATAATAAGCATTATATTCAGCAAGTTCTTCACTGGACGCGTTTCCCACAGGCGGTTTCCCCTCATCCTGAAAAGAGAGACCCCAGCTGGTGGACGCATCTGCCGCCCCGGAAGTCTTTACCGCAGTCTCCTTTTGCGCTGCAGATTTCATCGCCCCCGGATAAAACACCCGATAGCCCGCCGCTCCCGTAATGGCAATTGCCGCTGCCAGCATCCCTATACCGACCTTTTTCCATCTCTTTTTATTCAAATCAATAAACATGATAGACTATATGCAAAAAAGACCTATCTTATGACAGGCCTTCTTGTTTTGGCGGAAGAATAATCGTGAATCTCGTACCGAACTGAGGTCTTGAGAGCACCTGAATCTGACCATTATGGGCATCAACAATCCATTTCGCAATGGATAACCCCAGACCTGTTCCACCCTCACTTCTCTGCCTTGCCGGTTCTGCACGATAAAACCGTTCAAAAATATGGATGACATCTTTTTCCGACATACCGATACCCTCATCCTGCACGATAAAGGCCGGCTTTCCGTCAATCTCCTTTACACGAAGGGTAATTTTCTCTCCCTCAGAAGTATACTTTGCCGCATTTTGTACCAGAATCCGCAGTGACTGTTTCAGCATGGAAAGATCCGCCTCTGCCTTTACGGGATAATCGGGTCCCTCAAAGACGTAAGGGTGGCGAGCATCAATCATCTCCGATTCTTCTTTTACATCTTTGACCATTTCGGTTAAATCCACCTGTGTAAAGCGAAGGGTATGCCTTCCACTGTCGCCTCTGGCCAAGAAAAGAAGCTGCTCAATCAAGTCTTTCATGTGTTCCGACTCATTCTTGATGGCTTCAATCGACTCTGCCAAAATTTTTTCATCTTCTTTTCCCCAGCGATCCAGCATATTAACATATCCCTGTATCACAGAAATCGGCGTTCTCAATTCATGAGATGCGTCAGAAACAAATCTTTGCTGTTGTTTCTGGCTTTCTCGCATACGATCTATCAGGTTATTAATGGCAATCTCCAGACTACGCAAATCTGCATCACCTGTAGTCACATGCGCGTCAGGTGCGTCTGTATCCAAACTGGAAATCGCCGCCTCTATATTTTCGAATTTTTCACTTTCAAAATCCATATTGGAAAGCGCTTCTGTCTTCACCGCGATATCATTGAGGGGTTTCATCATGTTCCGCACTTTCCCCGTATGAAAAAAGGCGATAACCAAAGAACAGCCTTCTACAACAAGAATCACGATAGCCGGTCTTTTTATCAGTGCAAAAGTCTCCGCAATGGAATGTTCATAGGTCCGCCCTCCAGCCTCTATCACATATTGCGAGCTGGCAAAGCTGTCACCCGTAAAGGTCCGGTTAACAATTTCCTGACCGTCCGGAACAAGACCCTCCCAGTAAACGAAAAAGGAGACCAAAACGATGATGAAAATCAGCAGATCCAGCATGATATAGTTAGAAAACTGCGCCGTCCAAAATTCCAGATTGATCTTTCTGGCGATGGACGTCATCTTGTTCTTTTCGCTCATTTCGGCTGTTCCTCTCTAATTACATAACCAACACCGCGAACTGTACTGATAAACCGGATGCCAAACCGATCATCTATTTTCGCACGGATATATCGGACATACACGTCAATTAGGTTGGTCTCCCCTACATAATCATACCCGCAAACCGCATCCAACAGCTGCTGACGATTCATTACCATATTTTTGTGTTCCATCAGAGTACGTACCAAATCATACTCCCGATGATTCAGCTGAATAATTTCTTCACCGCAGGTGACCTCATGGCGATCCAGATCCATAACTATACCGTTAACCGTCATTTTTCTCGTTTCCTGAATCTTTGCACCGCTTTTCTTAAAAGCTACCCGAATTCTCGCCAGCAATTCTTCAATAGCAAAGGGCTTTGTAATATAATCATCCGCCCCTGCGTCAAGGCCTGACACTTTGTCCATTACCGCATCTCTTGCAGTCAGCATAATTACCGGAATCTGGCTGGTTCTCCGAAGCCTTCTGAGCACTTCAAGACCATTCAATTCCGGGAGCATCACGTCTAAAAGTACCAGATCATGCTCTCCTTTTTCGGCTATAGCAAGACCTTCTCTCCCGTTAAAAGCCTTGGTTACTGTATAGCCCTCATGGGTCAGTTCCAGTTCAATAAATCTTGCAATCTTCTCTTCATCTTCAATAAGCAGAATTTTACTGGTCACCTTTTTCTCCTTTTTTCTCACTGGTAAATTCCTTTTTCACCGCTTCACAGGCTTCTGCCGCCTTATCACAAGCTTTATTTACATCCACTGATTTGGCAATCTCCCCTTGGAAACAATAGCGGAAACCGAAGAAGAGTCCTGCAATCAGAACTGGCAAGGTCAGCCAAAACGCGAAGATAACCAAGAGGATCAAAACAATTACCGGTATATTAATCAGTACCTCATTATGCCTCTTCACAATAAAGAAATTCTCACAGCCGGCTTTGATCATCTTACCGCACCACTTGAGAAAACTGCTGATTGCACCACCCAACTCGTCACTGCCGGAATAAGCTTCCGCGGCTTCCTTAAATTCCTTGCTTGTATTATCCTCTCCACCTGTTGTATAAGATGCAGCGGCTGGGGACTTGATCTTTCCCTGCGTCTCTAAAAGAACAATCGCATCTAAAATATCTCCATTCACTGCTTCTAAAGCCGCCTTGGCTTCCTCATAGCTTACACCTGTTTTCTCTCTGATTTTTTCTACTTTTTCTAAAATGTCCATGTTATTTCCTTTCAATATTTTTAATCATATCTCCCTTTTGCATATTTATCTTACCAATTCCAAATTAAAGAAAAAGGGCGAAAATATTAAAAACAGATTAAAAAGATTGTAAATATCTTAACATATTTCTTCTTCCCACACAACTTTACTGATCAATCATCTCTGCTGCGAGCCGGTTTCTCCTCGGTTCTGACTATTGACGATGACCGGGGAGTATGGTATTATGGCAAAAGAAAGAAACCCTTTCTTCGGGAATGAGTTATACTCTACTGGCGGTACAGCCCGCGAGCGATTCGCTAATTCGGTTAGATTCCGAAGCCAACAGGTAGTCTGGATGGGAGAAGAAAGCTTACAGTACGATTACGTTTCACTGTTTGCCTTTTTCTCTTTTTTATTTGCCAAAATAGATGAAATATCATAAAAGGAGTACTTTTCATGCAGGATCAAAACACCTTTGTAAACCCACTGGGAACTGAGCCGATCAAAAATCTGATTGCCAAATATTCAATTCCTACAGCGCTAACCCTTATGGTCAACTATCTCTATAATATCGTCGACCAGATTTTCGTCGGGCAAGGCGTGGGGATTACCGGAATGGCCGCAACCAATGTAGCATTTCCCCTAACCATTATTTCGGCCTCTATTGCATTGCTCATCGGCGATGGCTGCGCAGCCAATGTGAGTCTTTGTTTGGGACGAAAGGAACAGGATATGGCCAACCGAACGGTCAGTCATGCGGCAACTTTACTGGTCACCGCAGGCGTTCTTATCTTCGCTGCCTGCTTTGTCTTCGCACCGCAGATCGTCAGACTCTTCGGCGCAACACAGACGGCGTTCGCCCCTTCCTTGGTCTACACCAGGACCATTGCTTTCGGTCTGCCGTTTCTCATGTTCAGTACTTCCCTTACAGCCATTATTCGTGCAGACGGAAACCCTAAATACACCATGAAGTGTATGATTATCGGTGCATTAATCAACCTGATTTTAGATCCGATTTTCATTTTTCCGCTGAATATGGGTGTTTTTGGCGCAGGTATTGCCACCGTTATCGGTCAGGCTGCCGCAGGCACCCTCTGTCTGATTCACCTGAGGAAGCTCCAAACGGTAAAGATCAAAAAAGATGCCCTTAAGCCAACCTGGCCGTTGAGTAAACAGATTTTCAAATTGGGCTTTCCAAGTCTTTTGACACAGATTCTTACCGCAGTTGTGCAGATTACGTTCAACAACCTGATGACCATTTACGGCGCAATGACCGTGTATGGTAGTGATACAGCCCTTTCCGTCTACGGCATGATGATGAAGATCTATCAGATTGCTCACTCTATGTTCGTCGGCGTGTCTTCGGCAATCCAGCCGATTAACGGATTCAACTTCGGCGCAAAGAATTACAGCAGAGTGAAACAGACTTACAAGATGGCCGCTACGATTTCTATTCTGGTTTCTATAGCCTGGTTTGCCGTATATCAGCTTCTGGGTAAACAGATTGGTATGATGTTTGTCGCAGATGACCCTCTCTATGCAGATTGTGCGCAGCACATCTTCAGAATTTTTATGCTGGCCTTCTTCGTTTACGGACTGCATATGGTCACCACATCTTTTTTCCAAGGTATCGGTAAGCCTGCTCAGGCCTTGGTCATTCCGGTATCCAGGCAAGCGGTTTTCCTCATCCCTCTGGCTTTGATTCTTTCGTCTAAGTTTGGTCTGGACGGCGCACTGATCGCTGCGCCGATTGCAGATGTACTGGTATTTGTCCTCGCCCTTACGCTGGCGCTTCGGGAATTTGGCAGTTGGAAGAAAAAAGGCTGGTTATAGCTTTTTGTTCTCCTTCTGTAAACAAAAAACAAAAGAGAGCATGGTCAATCTAACTTTCCTTTATCAGGGAAATGATCCATGTTCTCTTTCTTTCGTATCTTTTTCTGCAAAACCGGTTAATTTACTCGATCCTCTTCAGTATCGTCTACCTGATCGTCTAACTCTTCTGCATCAGCCATTACTTCTTGCTCTTCCGTATCTTCCGCAATGGCCGCCTCAGTTTCTGTGTCCCCATCTTCCTCTTCATCAGCCTCGGTCTTTTCCCCTCCACCGTTCAAGAAAGCATACAGCAGAGAAGCCAACAGGGCGCCTGCAAGGGGCGCTGCAATGAATACCCATACCTGGAAAAGTGCGTCTCCGCCCTGAAGCAGAGCCGGTCCAAAGGATCTTGCCGGATTTGCAGAACCGCCGGTAAACGGTACGGCAAACAAATATACTGCTGTCAATGCAAGACCACTAATCAATGCACCGCTGCCGCTTTCACTGTCCCTTTCCTTTGCAGCAAGGACTGCGTAAACAAAGAAAAAGGAAGCGATAATCTCAACCAGCAGCGCCAGCCACAACGTAATACCAAAGGTACTCAAACTGCCGTATCCGTTGGCGCCAAGAGAAGTTCTTCCACCTAAAAGGACAATCAGAAGTGCCGCTCCTGCAATACCGCCTGCAAATTGACTGACAATGTATCCGAAGAAATCCTTAACCGATAATTTCTTTGTGACCAACATAGCCAGAGAAACCGCCGGATTCAAATGGGCGCCGGACACTTTGGCAAACGCATAAGTCAGTACAGCCAAAATCACGCCGAAAGAAACAGCAACGATGACCATGCCAAAGGACGCTGGCAAAAATCCTTGCGCACTGAATAAAGCATTAGAAGCCACAGCTGCTCCGCACCCCATAAAAATCAATAAAAAAGTTCCAATAAATTCCGAAATGTATTTTCTCATATTCCCTCCTGTTTTGATGATAAGATAAGGTTCATTTTATCATCGTAATATGTTGAACGTGTAAACGTTTCCAAAAGATTGGCAAAAGCCTTATTTCTCCATTAAATCCTTTACGACCTCTGCCGCAATCAAAAGTCCTGCAGCCGGCGGCACAAAACTGATGCTGCCCGGTGTCCTGCTGCCGTGTTTAATCGGCTCCTCCTTAGAATAAAGTACCTTAACACCGGTTATCTTTCTATCCCGCAATTCTTTACGGATAACTTTTGCTAAAGGGCATACGCTGGTCTTACTGATATCGGTAATCTCAAAGCGTCCCGGATCCAGTTTGTTCCCGGTTCCCATGGAGGAAATAACCGGAGTCCCGGCAGCTTTACATCTTGTGATGATATCCAGCTTTGCCGATACTGTATCAATAGCATCGACCACATAATCATATGTTTCAAAACTAAATCGAGAGGTTACTTCTTCATCTCCCGGCAAATAAAAATACGGATACTCTATCACCTGGCAGTCCGGGTTTACGGAAAGAATCCTTTCCTTCATAACCTGCGTCTTGGCTCTGCCTATTGTATCTACAGTCGCAATAATCTGTCGGTTCAGATTCGTCTCGCTGATTACATCATTATCCACTAAGCCAATGCGGCCCACTCCGGTTCTTGCAAGCGCTTCACATACATAGCCGCCAACACCGCCAACACCAAAAACCAGAACCTTTGCACGATTTAGTCTGTCCAGGTTTTCTTTTCCAATTAAAAGTTCTGTTCGTTCCAATCTGCTCATTTCTGTAACTCTCCTAATATGGTGTAAATGGTCTGGCTGCCGTAGCCTTTTCGCTGAAGCTTTCTGGCAATTCTTCCCCTAATTTTCTCCGGTACAGCTTCCTCTGACGAAATATCTGCAAGGCGCAGTACTTTTTGCGCCTCGGCCCTAGCTCTGGCCTTCTCATCGCAAAGGTCTCCTTCCTCCTGGGAAAAGTCTTCGTACACACAACGAATGAGCTGGCTGTCTACACCTTTTTCTCCAAGCTCTGCGAAAACCTTCTTGCAGCCTTTGCCCTTTCCAAAAGCATACCGAAAATATACCCGGCAATACTGCTCGTCATCTAAGTATCCATATGCACAAAATTCCTCAATGAGAGCGCTGATTTCTTCCTCGGGAAAACCTTTATCTGCCAGATGCTGCTTCATTTCGCGGACGGTTCTGCTTCTGCCGGACAAATGGCGCAGCGCCACATCGTTAATATGCATAAGTATCACCTGCCGTCGCCACAATACACCGTTCTCCCAGGGCGGTCTTCAGCATACAGATTGCTTCAATACCTGTGCAGTGTACAGGCATAACTATGTCCAGATTTTCTGCTGCGACTTTATCCACAATCCTTTGTCTAACCCGGTCATTAACGCCATAAAGATGCATACCCGCCACGACGCCTACCAGCTTTTCTCCCGGAAATAAAGCCTTCGCATAGGCAATGGCAGGGATTATCCCCTTATGACTACAGCCGGAAAAAAGAAAAATGCCCTGATCTCCGTTTCTGACAGCAAGAAACTGTTCGTGATTCATCGGGTCCTGAATAAACGTACCATCAGGCCGCTTTTCATAAAAAATTTCCGGCATTTCTTCACCTTCCATGTCGGGAATGGTTCCGGATATCACTACATTTTTGCTTAGCCACAGTGGACCGTCAGTCAGAACCAGCCGTGGCTGCAGCGCTTTGCGTACTGTGTCATCCCACCACAGACTGCAAGGGTTCTTATCTATTTTGCCATTTTCTGTGCCATAGACCTCTCCGAAAGCATCTTGATGAATATAAACAGAACTGTGATCATTGATACGGCAAAATTCCGGAACACCTTCTGTATGGTCGTAATGACCGTGACTGATTACGCAAGCATCTGCCTGTGTCAAATCCACATGACAGCGATAAGCATTGCGTGCAAATAAAGAAGACGCACCCGTATCAAAGAGAATCTTCTTTTCCTCGGTTTCGATAAATATGGATAAACCGTGTTCTGCGTCACAACCTGGATTGTCCGTCTTATTTTCTGATAAAAACGTAAATCGAATCATCCCAGCAACCTCATTTCTATTTCTTCCGTCTGTCCTTCTGTACAGACCGCACATTTAATCTCCGGAGAAATCTGAATTTCTTGGAAATAATAAGTTTTATCCTGCCAAATAACCTGGGGTAAAAGCTCCATTTCGCTGTCTACCATCTCCGGCATCTTTGTAAAAATACCCTGACCCGTACATTTGCAAAAGGCCTCTTTTCTTACCCAAAGATCAAAAAAGCCTTCTTCCCCCCATAGGCTGACGTAATGCTGCTCCCCGGCAGTAAAGCGTCTTGCCGCAATCTGATCGACATCACAAGAAGCCTTTACTTCTTGCAGATCGAGACCACATCTGGATTCACTGATCAAACACATCCAAAGCTCTCCGCTGTGGGAAAGCGAAAATTCTAACGGACAGTGAGAGAAATATGGTTTGCCTTTCTCCTCTTTTGCTATGGTCAGCATTTCTTCCTCAAGCTCCATTCCTCTTTCTGCTGCATAAGCCGCTGCTGCAGTCTGAACCAAAGGATATCCCTGTTCCCCTCTTTCAAAAAATCCTTCATAAATGTAAATTGCACCCAAAGCTTGTCTTCCTTTCCCTACAATAAAGGACGCCTTTACAGCGTCCTTATCCTTCTCTTACTTCTTATTCTGCTCCTCAAGCCGCTCAAGCACCCGCTGATATCCATCTGCCCCGTAAACCAGACACTTGTTAATCCTGCTGATCGTTGCCGTAGAAGCCTTGGTAATTTCTTCTATCTCGCTATAAGTTTTCTTCTCTGAAAGAAGCTTAGCAACCTGAAGTCTCTGTGCAATGGCATGAATCTCGTTGATCGTGCAGATATCCTCAAAGAACCGGTAGCAATCCTCTCTGTCTCTGAGAGTCAGAACCCCATCAAAAAGCTCGTCAATATCATCTCTTTTAAATTTAGAATCGTACGCCATTTGCTAACTCCTTTCTACGCTTTATCACGCTACTGCGTGGCATCATAGAAAGTATAGCACTTTTATGCGCTAAAGTCAAAGGTTTTCCTGTACAAAAAATGTACCTGAAAAGCCTTCTGGTTAAGTCACTCCGCAGCCTTTCTTACAGCGCGTATCTATTTGAGCAGCGCTATGGCTTTTTCAAGCTGCTTATCTGTCTTTGCATCTGCAGTTTGTTCCACCAGGTAGTCCGGTTCCACACCAACACCCTGAATTTTTTTCCCCTTTGGGGAAAAATACTGCATATAAGTCAGTCGAAGGGCAGTTCCGTCATTAAACTCAATCAGCCCCTGAATCACGCCTTTTCCATAAGTCGTGGTTCCAACCAGCGTTCCACCTTTATTGTCTTTGACTGCCGCTGCCAAAATTTCAGAGGAACTGGCAGAGTTTTTGTCAGTCAAAACGACATACTTCATCTTGGTATAATTCTCATCGGAATTGTAATACTCTTTTTCTCCCTGCTTATTCTCCGTATAGGTTATAGTGCCTTCCGGCAAAAGCATATCGGCGATTTCTACGCTCTGCTCAACTAAGCCTCCCGGATTTCCTCGAAGGTCAACGATCAAACCTTTCAGCGCTTTGTTCTCCAGACGTGAAAGCTCTGTGCGGAACTGTTCTGCCGTATTCTTTTCAAAGGCCGAAATCGCAATATAGCCATACTGTTCATCAAGAACTCCGCCATAAACGGAGATTTCTTCCACCTGACCGCGAACCAGCTTTACGGTCTTTGTCTTTCCGTCCCGCTGATAAGTCAATTCCACTGTGGAACCCTCTTCGCCACGCAGTGCCTTCTTTGCGGTCTCCGCATCACTGACTTTCTTGCCGTCCACTTTCAAAATTTGATCGCCTTTTTTAATTCCGGCTCCGTCTGCGGGACCTTCTTCCAGAACTGAGGTAATCAGAATTTTCCCTGAGTCATCTTCAATAAAAGAAACGCCTACCCCGGTAAAAGTTCCCTCTGTATAGCTGGTCCACGCTTTCAGTTCTTCTTCATCAAAATACGCTGTGTATTCATCTCCCACAGCATCAGCCATGATCCGGTAAACTGCATCCATTGCGGCCTCCCGATCAAAATCATAAATACACTTCTCTTCCAGGGTGGTCTCAAGACTATAGAGTTTTCCATACCGTTCACCCATATCCGCCAGAGTTTCATAATCATCTTTGGGTACCAGCGTCATGCCGCGAACCTGCATATAAGTATACAGACCGCCGGCAGTAACCAGTACTGCCGCTGTAATCACGCTGACTAAAGCCAGAATTAATCTGCTTTTTTTCATTTTAATCATAGGTCACCTTGTTTCTCTGCGCTCTGCACCGTCATCTGCAGGTATTTTTTTTCATTCCATAACTGCATCTTCAGCGCACCGGTAATCGCAATTCTGCTTCCTCCGGACAATATTGTATCATATTCTTCCGCACCTTTAAATATGACGCAAGAAATCTCTCTTCCGTCATCCAAAACACCTGTAAAGCGAGTATACTGCCCTTTGTTTCCCATCTTTCTTACGTTCTTTGGAAAAACGCACACGCGGACAGTCGGCGCAGGATTATCACATCCAAAAGGTTCCAGTAAATCGAAAGATTCCACAAGTTCCAATGTGATTTCCCTTGCAGAAAGCTCCAAATCTGCTGTAACTGCAGAGTAAAGGATATCGCTGTTTTGCGCACAAATCTCTGCCATAGCATGGTTCAGATTTGCTCTCAACTCCGAAAGATATTCTTCCTTCATGGTGAACCCGCAGGCAGCGGCATGACCGCCAAACCGGAGGAAAAACGTTTCATTCTCTTTCAGCAGATCATAAAGATTGATTCCTTCAATACCACGTCCCGTGCCTTTCAGCAAACCGTCTCCCGTAGGTGTTACAATTATGGAAGGACGATAATAAGTCTCCTTCAGCCTTCCGGCAACAATACCGGTGATGCCTTCATGGGCGTCAGGCAAATCAATCAGCAGAAATAAATCATCTTTATACTTTTCTTCAACAATTTGGCAACAGCGTGCAAAGGTATCTTCCTGCATTTGTTTTCGCCGGCTATTGCACTGCATCATGTATTCAACGCCCTTTTCTGCTTCATCCTTGCCCTGTTCCAGCATCAGTTTTGCCGCCTTTTTCGCATCATCCATACGTCCGCAGGCATTGAGATGCGGCACGATGATGTAAGAAATATTTTCTGAACTAATCTTTCCCTTATGTAATCCCACACCGGCAATCAGCTCTTCAAGTCCGGTTCTCTGACTTACGTTGACTGCCCGAATGCCATACTTAGCTAGAGTTCTGTTCTCATTGACCAGAGGGACAATATCCCCGATAGTACCAATACCGACAAGGTCCAGCGTTCTATTGACAATACGCCGATCAAGACCGGTTTCCGCTGCAACTGCCTGCGCCAATTTGAATGCGACGCCAACTCCGGCAAGGTGTTTGAACGGATAAGTACAGCCCGGCTGCATTGGGTTAATCACAAGGCAGTCGGCAATCTTATCGGTAACGGTGTGATGATCCGTAACCAGGATTTTCAGCCCAATTTTCTTTGCATAATCCACTTCCTCACAAGAAACGCTGCCGCAGTCAACAGTGACTACTGTATCAACCCCCGCAGCTTTGATTTTGTCCAAAGCCTTGCAGTTCAGGCCGTACCCCTCTTCAAATCGGGAAGGAATATAATAGGTCAGGCGGTCTGTTAAATGAGAAAGCACCTCCATCAGAACTGCAGTGGAAGTTATCCCATCGGCATCATAATCCCCATAGATACAAATCATCTCGTCATTTTCAATGGATGACAACAGGAAATCCACTCCCGCTTCCATATTAAGAAGCAGGAATGGATCATATGTCTTCTGAGGTTTTGCCGAGAGAAATTCAGTAATTTCCTCTTCTGTGTGCAACCCTCTCTTATTGAGTAATTCCAAAAACTTTGGTTGTAAATTCATTCTTCACCTTAATACTAAAAATACGACAGCGGATCTACATAGTTACCGTTGATCCGAACTTCAAAGTGAAGATGCGGTCCGGTAGAAATACCTGTATTCCCCGAGTTGGCTACCACCTGACCCCGGCTTACCTTCTGACCCACACTGACCGTAACGCTATCGTTATGACCATATAGGGTACTGATACCGCTTCCGTGGTCAATGACAACTGCATTACCGTAGCCGCCGTAACTACCGGCAATAATTACCGTACCGTCTGCCGCCGCATAAACGGGATTTCCTGTACCTACGCCGATATCAATTCCGGTATGTCCCGTATAGACGCCGGTAACCGGATGAATACGAAAACCGAAGTAAGACGTAATCAAACGAGAAGTCGTCGGCCACATAAAAGTACCGCCCTCATACTCTATCTCCGGATCCTGCTTACCTGCGATTTCACTACTGATTCGATCAGCTTCCGCATTGAGTTCATCCAACTTAGACTGCAGCGCCGCTTTATCTTCCTCCAAGGCGTCCACCTTGCTCTGCGCGCCGGATCGTTCCTCATCTAATGCAGTTCGTTCCGTTTCCAGAGCTTCTTTCTGTTTCTCCAGCTCCTGACGCATTGCTTCCAGCTCATCGTGTTGTTTCTCCAGTTCCTTCAGTGTTTCCTGGTCATTCTTGTATATTCTCTGCACCAATTCGATATTGCTGAGAAATTCAGAAAGGCTGTTAGAGCCCAGAAGAACATCCAAATATCCCACAGAACCGTTCTTATACATTACACGCAGACGGTCATCAAGACCCTGCTGACGTTGTTCCATATCCTGCTTGGTCTGCTCAATTTCTGCCTCAGCTTCCTCAATTTTGGCTTCTGACGCATCGATTTCCGCCTGTTTCTCATCTATACTGGCCTGAATCTTGTCGACTTCCTTCTGTTGTTCTTCGATACTATCATTCAATTCCTGCAGATCGCTCTTTACGCCTTCTTTTTGCTCGTTGATTTCGCTCAAAGATTCTGCATAGACCATACTGCAGGTAGCAAGCGCCGCCGCAAGCACAAATACCAGAAAACAAATCAATGTCTTTTTTTTCATTGGTTTTAACTCCTCCCTTTACGTATCCAGGAATCTTCTCATCGAAATAATACTTCCACATGCGCCGATGCTTACGCCCATAGCCAGGAAAATACAGATCAGGTTAAAAGCCAGATAACCGGCCGGCACAAGCGGTGACGACAGGATCATCATAACCTGCGTTCCCAGAAGATCTACGGCCTTGCTGTATAGGACAAACGTAATCCCGGCCGATACTAACGATGAGAATACGCCGATGATGACGCCCTCTGCAAGAAACGGTCCCCTGATAAACCAGTTGGTAGCACCGATATACTTCATGATGGAGATCTCTTTAGCTCTGGCAAATACGGTAAGTTTAATGGTGTTGGAAACCACCACAACGGAGACTACAACCAGAAATGCCATAATCACAATCGCTGCCATCTGAAGAAAATTCGTAACGGAAGTGAGCTTTTCTACGGTTTCCTGATAATACTTGATGTCCTCTACACCGTCCAGCGTCCCCGCATACTGGGTAACCGCGTTGGCATCGTCCAATGAATCCACCGTAACAACGACGGAATTAGGAAGAGGATTATCTCCCAGAGAATCAAGAAGGTAGCTGTTTTCCCCCCAACGTTTTTTCATGATGTTCATAGCATCGTCTTTGCTGCGGAACTCCACGGCGCTGACTCCATCCTGGCCTTCCAGAGAATCCATAATAGACTGCGCCTGCTCCTCGCTGGTTTCATCCAGCAGGAAAATCTCTACTTTGTCATAATCTGCCTTAACCATCTCCGTAAAAAGGTTCAGATTAACAGAAATCACGAAGAACAGTCCCAAAATCAGCATCATGGCTGTAATGGCAAATACCGAAGCCACACTCATGCCCTTATTTCTGGCAATCTGCTGCAACGCCTGTCTGAGGTTATATCCGATTCTATTCATCTTCAAAAACCTCCTCTCTGCTTGCATGATCTTCCTCATAGCCATACTGCCCAAATTCATCTCTGACGATATGACCGGACTCAATCGCAATAACACGTTTTTGCATCTTGTCCACAATATCTTTGGCATGGGTTACCATAACTATGGTAGTCCCCGTAATATTGATCTGATTCAGAAGATCCATGATTTCTGCTGCCGTATCCGGGTCCAGATTACCTGTAGGCTCGTCGGCAATGAGTACCGTCGGATTATTGATGATTGCTCTTGCTATAGCAACCCTCTGCTGCTCTCCCGCAGACAATTCATCCGGATACTTGTCGGCTTTGTCACTGATTCCCACAAGGCTGAGAACCTGCGGAACCTTCTTTGCAATTTGCCGCTTTGACTTATGCAGGATCTCCATGGCAAAAGCCACGTTTTCGTAAACGGTCTTCTTTGGAAGAAGACGAAAATCCTGAAACACGATGCCGATTTTTCTGCGAAGATCAGGGATTTCCCTGTTACTTAGGGAAGTCACTTCTCTGCCATCGACAACGATGCTGCCTGAATCGGCGTTAATTTCTTTCAAAATTAATTTAATAAAGGTTGACTTTCCTGCTCCGCTTGGACCAACCAGAAAGACAAAATCACCTTTATTGATATGAATATTCGCATCTTCAAGACCTATATTGGTGTTATAGATCTTGGTCACATTTTCAAATGTAATCATGTCATTCCCCTCTTTTTCTTTACACATACACGTAGAGTATACTATATTTTTTGCGTTTTTTAAAGTGAAAAAAGGGCATAATCCGACTCAAAACTGTGAAAGTTTTGTGAATAACTCCATAAATTTACAGCGAATTTCTTCATTTTCCCAGTGATATCGACAAAAAAATTCATCTGCATAGATTAGGGCCGAATCCATTTGTTCCAGCCATAGCGGACTGCGGTTTTTCAGATATCCGGTGACCTGCCTTCGATGCACACCACTGTTCATTCTGTTGACAATCCAGGTCATCGGCGTACCTGCAAGTTCAAGTCGTTTCAAAAAAGAGAACCGGCCGCTTGCCCGAATCAGCGCTGAAGGCATGGGATCAACAACCACAACTACCTGATCCATATCCTGCAGAAAGCCATCCCAATCTTTATGGGTTTCCAAATCAAAAATGACAGTCTCATCTCTCACATTCAAAACCAGTCTGTTTCGCTGTGCTGCGTCCAACGCAAAACCGTTGTCCCAGTCATAAGGTGTGGGCAAAATCCAGTTGATCCCGCTGTCCATGTTCTTCTTTCCTGTCAGTTTTTCCTCTTGATGGATCAATGCATAAAAATCAGTAAACCTTCGATTGGTAAACCGCTGCTCCATGGCTACAGCATCATAAAAAAGGCGGCTGCACCGCCAAGGCTGTGCACACTGGCAAAATGTCACACTATTCCCCTTTTCCCTGAAGAAAAAGGCCAGTGACGATGCAACAAAAGTCGTTCCAACGCACTGACCCAAACCTGTGACCGCAATATTTCGCTGTTCAAGAACATCTGCCCCCTGTTTCTGGGTTCTTCTGTCTGTCCTCTTTCTGACAAATAACCGGTTCATTCTTTCCGCCTTTCTGTTTTGGTATATTTTACCATTTTATGTACAGAATGGCAATACTGATTTTCTATTATTTCACATATTCTGCCCGCAGTTCAACGGTATCAGGCAGACCCTTCATCTCCGCTTTAACTACCGCATAAGGATAGCTGGTAATCTGTGCCATATCCTCCCCATTGGCTGGATCTGCAAAAGTGGCATAGACAATCAGATTACTCTTATTGTCCTTTTTCTCCAGTGTGACTTTTTCTATTTCTGCTTCAAACCCGGACGTGGGTTTTTCACCTCGGGTCACCACAATATAAATCTGGTCACCGATTTTGCAGGCAAGTGCTCTCTCAAGTTGTCGGTACTCCGGCAAAATATCGGCTTCCAGCTCCCGAGGCATAGCCTTTTCAGATACTTTCTCAAATTGTATTTTTGTCTCTCCGGCGCTGATGCCAAAAGCGACAATAAGACCTATCAGCACGACTGCCGCTGCAGCAATTGCAATCAGTTCTTTTTTCATACGGCATCTCCTTTCTCAGCATCTATTCCACTCTATGAGACAAGACCGCAGAATATACGAAAATACAAAAAAGTACCGAATTCCTGCAGAAAAAATCTAAATCCCGCCTGAACTGTTGCAACAGGTTTAAACTTTATATATAGTTAAACCATGCTTCTGCTGCAGACAGAAGCAGCCTCAAATTCTACTATTTTTCTAACGTCATTCAAGAAAACGGTCCTTACAACTTGTAAGGGCTGTTTTCTTGCATTTACAAGTTATCGTCACAAGAAAAAAAGAGACCCGGACTTGCAAACTTTCACCTGCTTTGTCCAAGGGTCTCTCTTAGTTCTATTGATAATTAATATACTTCTCTGACTGCGTTTATAATGTCTTCTGCAGTCATGCCGTATTTTGCTTTCAGTTCATCCGGCTTTCCTGACTCACCGTATGTATCCTGTTGACCCACCATAGCCATTTTGGCAGGAAACTTTCTGCACAGAACTTCGGCAACTGCACTGCCAAGACCGCCGATGACAGAGTGTTCTTCCGCTGTCACAATTTTTCCGGTTTCTTTTGCAGCCTTTACAATGATCTCCTCATCGAGAGGCTTGATCGTATGCATATCGATTACCCGAACGTCTATTCCTTCTGTTTCCAAAACAGAAGCAGCTTCCATGGCCTCTGCAACCATGATACCGGTTGCAACAACCGTAACGTCTTTCCCCTCGCGGAGAGTATTGCCTTTGCCCAGTCTGATCTCTGCATTCTCATCGTAGAATACAGGGACTGCAGCTCTTCCCAGTCTGACATAAGCCGGTCCGTCAAACCCAATAACCTGCTTCAGCAACAACTTTGCGCTGACACCATCAGATGGATTCACCACGGTCATACCCGGAATCGTTCTCATCAGCGCCAGATCTTCAAAAGTCTGGTGGCTTGCGCCGTCCTCGCCTACGGTGATTCCTGCGTGAGTTGCGCAAACTTTTACATTCGCACCGGTATAGCCGATAGAGTTTCTGATGATCTCAAAGGCTCTGCCCGCTGCAAACATAGCAAAGGTAGATGCGCAGACAACCTTACCGGAAAGGGCGAGTCCTGCCGCCGTTCCGTAAAGATTCTGTTCTGCAATACCCATATTAAAAAATCTCTCCGGATACGCCTTGCTAAATTCTGCGGTCATTGTTGATTTAGAAAGGTCGGCATCCATAACAACCAAGTTCAGATTTTCTGCGCCGATTTCTACGAGGGCTTTTCCGTATGCCGCTCTTGTTGCCATTTTTTCAGCCATTACCATTCACCTCCCAGTTCTTCTACTGCCTGTTTTGCTTCTTCTGCATTCGGCGCTTTGCCGTGCCAGCCCGGATTATCTTCCATGAAGGATACGCCTCTTCCCTTATGGGTCTTTGCAATAATTGCCGTCGGTTTATCCTTGCATGCTCTCGCCTGATCAAAGGCGTCAAAGATTTGGTCGAAGTCATGACCGTCAATAACCACTACATTCCAGCCAAAGGCCTTAAACTTCTCATCAATGGGTTTTACCGTCATGACGTCGTCATTTTTGCCGTCAATCTGCAAACCGTTAAAATCTACAATCGCCACAAGGTTATCCAGACCATAATGGGCTGCGGACATTGCGGCTTCCCAAACCAGACCTTCCTGCAGCTCTCCATCGCCAAGAAGGGTATAGACTCTGCCCGGATTGCCGTCGATTTTGTTTGCAAGAGCCATACCTACGCTGACGGAAATGCCCTGTCCCAAAGAACCCGTAGACATTTCGATTCCGGGAACCTTATGCATATTGGGGTGTCCCTGAAATTTGCTGCCCATCTTTCTCAGGCTCATCATATCGCTGACCGGATAATAGCCTCTTTCTGCCAAAGCTGCATACTGTACCGGACCTGCATGTCCCTTGGAAAGGATGAACTTGTCCCTATCCTGTTTTGCAGGATCCGCAGGATCGATGTTCATTTCTTTAAAATATAGAGCGGTAACAAGGTCTGCCGCTGAAAGGCTGCCGCCGGGATGTCCCGATCCGGCACTATGTATTGCGCGAATAACATCGATTCTAACCTTTGCGGCCAGCTGCTGATAATTTTTCGTATCCATTCTCTGCCTCCATAAATGACATAAATGTTCTATATTGATGACAACGTTTTATTTATTTATAGAGAGGGCAGAGAACACTCTGCCCTCTCTTAAAAATCATGTTTATTTAATCATTTAATGATTCTTCGGCGCCGTAATGCCAAGGCTTATACTAAGCGCCTGATCCACCGTCGGCAGTTTGCTGTCGCTTAATGTGCCGATGTGTTCTTTCAGTCTTCGCTTGTCAATGGTGCGAAGCTGTTCCAATAATACTACTGAATGCTTACTAAGTCCGCCGTCTGCAGCTTCCAATTCCACGTGCGTCGGCAAATTTGCCTTTGACTGTGATGTAATGGCTGCTACAATGATTGTCGGGCTATATTTGTTTCCTACGTCGTTTTGAACTACAAGTACTGGTCTGATGCCTCCCTGCTCGGAGCCGACAACGGGGCTTAGATCCGCAAAATACAGGTCTCCCTTTTTTACGATCAAGTCCAACACTCCTTTGTTTTTTCAATCAGTTGTTTTAATGCAAAGGGCACATGGTCTGCGATATCACTGGCCGTAAGGCCATGTTCTCCTAACTTTGCGGCTGCCAGATCACCTGACAATCCGTGTACAAATACTCCTGCTCTGGCTGCGTCTTCCGGGGACAGTCCCTGTCCTGCCAGAGATGCGATAATGCCGGTTAGAACGTCTCCCGAACCGGCGGTTGCCATGCCGGGATTACCTGTAGTATTAGTATATGCTTTTTCAGGAGAAACCGCAACCAGTGTATCCGGACCTTTAAGAATGACAATACATCCGAACTTTGCTGTCAGGATTTCTGCCATTTCCTGTCTGGTCATGTTTTCCTCTGCTTCTTTTCCCATTAGCCGTTTGGCTTCGCCGATATGGGGCGTCATGATAATTCTTCCGCTGTTTCCGCTGCGAATCAAATCCTGCAAGCAGGAAGATTTTGCAATAGCGTTCAAACCGTCCGCATCAATAACGATGGTCTTATCATATTCTTCCAAAACGGTTTGTAAAATCCTATCGGTTCTGCTACCAACTCCCATTCCCGGACCTATGGCAACAGCATCATACTGTCCAAGGTCTTTTCTTGCGTCGCTCCATCTGATACATATGGTTTCCGGAACGGAAATCTGAAGCACCGGGAAATTGTTCTTCTTTGTGCAGATCTTTACCAAGCCGCTGCCGCATTTGACTGCCGATTTTCCGGCAAATACTGCTGCTCCGGCCATACCTGACGATCCTGCTGCAATGAGAACCCTCCCCAAGTCACCTTTATGTACGTCTCTGGGGCGCTTTCTAATAACAGTATGGACAAACTCCTGATCAATTAAACCGATAATTTTCATTATTTTTCCTTATAAACCTAAAATCAGCATGGCCATAGCAAAATAAATGGTCAGTGCTACCATATCCGATACAGACGAAATTGCCGGATTTGCAATCAGCGCCGGGTCCAGCTTCATCTTTTTTACAAACAGAGGCACCATGCTGCCCAGAACTTTGGCAAACATGACAATAAACAGCATTGCTGTGCATACGGTAAGGGCAATCATGGGTCCGTTTCCATCCAACCAGCACACCCTGGCAAAGTTCAGCACGCTAAGAATCAGGCCAATGAGAAAACCTATTCGGATTTCCTTCCACAAAATTTTCAGAACATCGGAGGTATCCACCTCATCGGTAGCGAGTCCTCGAATAATCAGCGTTGCCGCCTGAGATCCCGTATTCCCACCGGTACCCATCAGCATAGGCATATAGGCTACCAAACAGATAATTTCCGAAAGCCTGCCCTCGAAGCCGGTGATAATCATGCCCGTAAAAATATAGGCAATCATTAAAATAATCAGCCATGGCAGACGGTTGAATACATGCTGCAGAACAGACATATCCAGATAACCTTTGTCGGAATTCTCCCAGTCAATAACACCGTTCATTCTCTCGATATCTTCCGTTGCTTCTTCTTCCATGACGTCCAGAATATCGTCGACAGTGATGATACCCACCAGACGATGTTCGTTGTCCACTACAGGCAAAGCAAGAAATCCGTATTTCTTGAAATCCTGTGAAACGTCTTCCTGGTCATCATAGACATTCTCGTACACGTAATCAGTACGCATGATATTCATAATCTTCTCCTGGTCGTCGCTGATGACCAGTGTACTCAAAGAAACGATACCGATAAGCTTTCTTCCCGTATCCTTAACATAACAGGTATAGATAGTTTCCGCATCCATGCCGACTTCCTTGATATGTTCTAATGCCTCGCCTACACTCCAGTCCTTTTGCAGACTGATATAGTCCGGCGTCATCAGACTGCCGGCACAGGTGTCGGGATAATTGAGGAACGTGTTAATCAGTGTTCGTTCATTTTTTGGCGTCTTCTCCAGAATCTTGTCCACCACATTGGCGGGCAGCTCTTCCAGAATATCGATCTTATCATCGAAGTCCATCTCCTGCAGAATGAAATGAATTTCTTTATCGGTGATGCTGTTTACGATCTCAATTTGATTATCTGTAGGCAGTTCAGAAAAAACCTCCGCCGAAACGTCCTTCGGCAAAAGTCGGAACAGAATTACCGTCATTTCGATTTCTGTCTCCGTAGTGATATCCTCTAAAAGATAAGCGATATCTACTGCATTGTATTTCAGAAGTTCATCCCTTGCCTGGAAATATTTCTTATCCTGCAAAAGCTCCAGAATCTTCTGCAGAGATTCTTCCATAAGGATATCCGTATCTATAAGTCTGTTGTCCATTGGTGTCTTCCTCTCTTTCTGTGATATTTCCCCGTCTGCCCAAAGAAGATATCACAAAAGAAAGAAATTTTGCCGGAAGCAGGAATCATCCTATAATTTTGTGTATCTCAACGTAGTGAAGACAGGGATATTGGCTTTACGCCGTATTCGAATCTTCTGTTTAGGGACAGGCCCGTTATCCATATCCTCACTTCCTTTCTCTTTGATATAGTCCAATGCAAAGACAACCGATTATTCTTACGGCTGCTCGCTTTAACACTTAATTATACCTTATTTTTCACGGGCTTTGCAAGTCATATTCCAACAGAACTTGCAGATGACTGCAGAACTTAACTGAAATTTAACATCTCCTGCGGTTTCACTTGCAAAAACCATAACAAGTCCTTATTTGATGTGGTCTGAAGCCTTGAAATTTCAAGGCTATGTTTAAAAATAAAAACATGAAATTTCTATAATGGAAGAGGTTGACAAAAAAACTCAAAGTGTTATATTGAAGATAGCGGCAAACGTTTACTAATACCGTAATATTTTGATGAAAAGAGAGAAAAGAGGAGATCGAAATGGGAAAATTAGTTGAGCAGTATATTGAACTTGCTAAAAAAAGAAACCCTGGTGAACCAGAATTTTTACAGACAGTAGAAGAAGTTTTAATGTCTATCGAACCGGTTCTGGAAGCACATCCTGAATATGTGGAAGCCGGCCTGGTGGAAAGACTGATCGAGCCTGAAAGAGGCATCAGTTTCAGAGTTCCTTGGGTTGATGATAACGGTAAGGTACAGGTCAACAGAGGCTACAGATATGAATTCAACAGCGCAATCGGACCTTACAAAGGCGGTTTAAGATTTGCTCCAAACGTATATCCTGGAATCATCAAATTCTTAGGATTCGAACAGATCTTCAAGAACAGCCTGACAGGCCTTCCTATCGGCGGCGGAAAAGGCGGAGCTGACTTCGATCCTAACGGAAAATCAGATGCAGAAGTAATGAGATTCTGTCAGTCCTTTATGACTGAACTGTATAGACACATCGGTCCTGCAACAGATGTTCCTGCAGGCGATTTAGGTGTAGGTGCAAGAGAAATCGGTTATCTGTTCGGACAGTACAAGAGATTGACCAACAGATATGAAGGCGTTTTAACCGGTAAAGGTCTGGCTTACGGCGGATTAGCCGGCAGAACCGAAGCTACCGGTTACGGTATTGTCTTCTTCGCAAGAGAAATGCTGAAACACTGCGGCGAAGAACTGAAGGGCAAATCCGTTGCTGTTTCCGGTTTCGGTAACGTATCTTGGGGTACCGTACAGAAGCTGAACGAATTAGGCGCTAAGGTTATCACCATCTCCGGACCGGACGGCTACATCTACGATCCAGACGGCGTTTACGGTGAAAAGGTAGATTACATGTTAGAACTGAGAGGTTCCGGCAAGAACATCTGCGCACCTTATGCAGACAAATTCCCAGGCGCTACTTTCTATGCAGGCAAGAAACCTTGGGAAGTTAAGGCTGATCTGTACATCCCTTGCGCAACACAGAACGAAATTCACATTGAGGATGCTAAGACAATGGTTGCTAATGGTTGTAAATATCTGTGCGAAGGCGCAAACATGCCTACCACAAACGAAGCAATCGAATACCTGAAGGAGAACGGCGTTGTAGTTGGACCTTCCAAGGCAGCTAACGCTGGCGGCGTAGCCTGCTCCTGCATCGAAATGGGACAGAACGCAGGTCACACTGTATTCTCCCCTGCTCAGGTTTACGAACAGTTAGAAACAATTATGGTCAACATTCATAAGCATGCTGCAGAAGCTTGCAAAAAATACGGCTTAGGTTATGACCTGATCGCAGGTGCAAACATCGCCGGTTTCGAAAAAGTTGCAGAAGCTATGATGGCACAGGGCATTGTATAAAGATAATTATACTGCTACATAAGCAAATCACGAAAGGATCGCTATTGCGGTCCTTTTCTTTTGCATCGTTCTTTAGGCAAAACAGTTTATCTCCGGTTGCTATTTCCTCAACGGAAATACTCTGAACATTTTGACCTCTCTTCGGTTCTGTGATAAAATAAAAATGATAATGATACGAACGGCACTTTAGGAGGCAATGGCTATGGGCTATGTAGAATTTAAACAGGTACAAAAGGTTTATCACATGGGAGAAGTTTCCATTGAAGCTCTCCATGATGCAACCTTTGAGATAGAAAAAGGAGAAATTTGTGTGATTGTCGGTGCTTCCGGCGCCGGTAAAACCACACTCCTAAACATTTTAGGCGGAATGGATACGTTGACATCAGGCAGTGTTTTTCTTGACGGTACAGAGATTTCCAAATACAGTAAAAAAGAACTTACCGCCTATCGTCGTTACGATATCGGTTTCGTTTTCCAGTTCTATAACCTGGTACAAAATCTGACCGCAGTGGAAAATGTTTCTCTGGCAACCCAAATCTGCCGGGATCCACTGGATGCCAAGCAGGTTCTGGAAGAAGTGGGACTTTCCCACAGAATCAACAATTTCCCCGCTCAGCTTTCCGGTGGTGAGCAACAGCGTGTGGCCATTGCCCGCGCCCTTGCAAAAAACCCGAAACTCCTTCTCTGTGACGAGCCTACAGGGGCTTTGGACTATAATACGGGCAAAGCCATACTGAAACTCCTACAGGATACCAGTCGAAAAAGCGGCATGACTGTAGTGATTATCACCCATAACCAAGCACTGACTGCCATGGCAGACAGAATTGTACACATCAAAAACGGAACTGTTTCCTCTGTAGAAAAAAATCAGAATATCGTTCCTGTAGAAAATATCGAATGGTAAGAGGTTGCCCATGCTGAAAAAAACAACTTTTAGAGAAATACGGGCAAGTCTGGGACGCTATATTGCAATCCTCGCCATCGTTGCTCTTGGCGTTGGATTTTTTTCCGGACTGAAGGTCACCCGTCAGGCGATGATAGAAACAGCCAGCGATTATCTGGCAGACAGTCGCTTCTATGATTATCAGATTATGTCCACCATGGGTTATGAGAAAGAGGATGTAGCGTCTCTTTCTGCGCAACCACAGGTAAGCATCGCAGAAGGCTCTGTGAGTGCGGATATCCTGTTTACCACAGACAGCAGCGATGCTGATCGGGTGCTTAAACTCCATTCCCTTCCGGAGAAAATCAACACCCTTACGCTGGAAGAAGGCCGCCTTCCCCAGACAGATAACGAGTGTGTTGTAGATTACCGGCTTTTTTCGGAAAATCCGATAGGGAAAAAACTCCGTATCTCCGATACAAATGAACAAGATACCCTCGACATGCTCAAATATAAAGAATATACCATTGTAGGCACGGTAGTCTCTCCGATTTACCTTAATTTTGAGCGGGGATCTACATCTCTGGGAAACGGTTCTGTAGCAGGATTCGCCTATATTACCCGTGACGGATTCGATACGGACTATTTTACAGAAATCTATCTGAAGCTGGATCACGAGGAAATGATCTATTCTGATCAGTACGAGAACCTGTTGGACAGCACAGAAGATCAGATTACCCAGACTGCTGAAACAGCCTCTTCTCGCCGGTATCAGGAAATTATCGATGAAGCAAAGGCCGAATTGGCTGACGGGCAGGCTGAGTACGACGAAAACTATCAGCTTTATCTTTCAGAAAAAGCTGATGCGCAGGCTTCGCTTTCTGACAGCTATCAGACATTGACAGAAAGCGAAGCTTCTATCAAAGAGAACGAGAAAAAACTGACAGATACAGAGAAAGAGCTTTCCGCAAACAAAGAGTCCGTTGAAGAAGGTCTTGCACAAATCGCACAGCAACGGAAAGACTTCGAAGCATCAAAACCATATATGCCTCCGGAGCAAGCCGCACAGACCGAAGCAGCGCTTAATGCCACCGAAAAAGAGTTAAACGAAAATTTATCTCAAATCGAAGCAGGGCTGGCACAGATATCCTCAAGTCGCAGTGCTCTTTCCGATGCCAAGGAAGAGGTTGCTTCCGGATGGCAAAAATATGCAGACGGCAAAGCTGAGGCAGAGGCTGAATTTGCTGATGCTGAAGCCGAATTAGCCGACGCCCAAAAAAAGCTTTCCGATGCAAAAAAAGAGATCCAAGATATCGAAACACCGGATACCTATGTGTTAAACCGCAATACCAATGTAGGCTATGCCTGTTTCGAAAATGATTCCAATATCGTTGACGGTATTGCCAAAGTCTTTCCTATCTTTTTCTTTCTTGTGGCCGCACTGGTCTGCATGACAACGATGACAAGAATGGTTGACGAACAGAGAACCCAGATTGGCGTGCTGAAAGCTCTGGGATACGGTAACGGCGCCGTAATCAGCAAATATCTGTTCTACTCGGGAAGCGGCGCTTTCGCAGGCTGGGCCATCGGATTTTTTGCCGGCTGCTATATCTTCCCAAATGTGATTTGGAATGCTTATGGCATGATGTACGATTTCAGCGCAAGGCTTTACTACATTATTGATTATCCTCTGGCCATCACTTCACTGCTGGTTTCCCTGGCCTGTTCCATGGGCGCTACCATGATTTCCTGCTACAGTGATTTCAGAGAAACACCTGCACAGTTAATCCGGCCAAAAGCGCCAAAAGACGGTAAGCGAATTCTCCTGGAACGAATCCCCTTTATCTGGAACCATCTGAGTTTTCTTTATAAGGTGTCCTTCAGAAATATTTTCCGCTATAAAAAACGGTTCTTCATGATGGTTTTGGGCATTAGCGGCTGTACTGCTCTGCTGGTTACCGGTCTGGGTGTACGAGACTCCATAAAAAACGTTGTGGATTATCAGTATGATGAAATCGAGGTCTACGACTACAGCATTATCTTTGACCGAAGTATGACGCCGACTCGCCAAGATCAGTTTCTTGCCAATGCGGAGAAAAGCGGGATAGAGAACCTGATTTTCCTCCATCAAGGCAGCGTTGATTTCATCGATGGCGCTGAAGTGAAATCCGTCAATTTAATTGTCAGTGATAATCAGAACTTCGATGATTTTATCAAACTGACAGACAAAGATGATCAGTCAATTGCCTACCCAAAAAAGGGCGAAGCCGTAATCTGCCGAAAGTTAGCAGAAGATTTCCACCTTTCCATAGGGGATAAGATCACTCTTCGGGACAGCGATATGAAGGAAATGGAGGTAGCCGTTTCTGCAATCTGCGAAAACTATGTTTACAATTACGTCTATCTCAGTCCTGACACTTGTAAAGAAGGCTGGGGCTATACGCCGGAAATAAAAGCAGCCTTTGCGCATGTAACCGGCGCAGATAAAGAAAACACGCAGTCCCTTTACCAATCCTCTGCCAAAGTGATGAAAATGGACAATGTGACTACTGTATCGGTAAACAACGATTTACGAGAAAGAGTTGCTAATATGATGAAGAGCCTTGACTACGTCATCGCACTGGTTATCCTGTCTGCCGGAGCCCTGGCTTTCATCGTTCTTTACAATCTGACCAACATCAATATTACCGAACGAATTCGGGAAATCGCTACAATTAAGGTTCTCGGATTTTATCCGAAAGAAACCGCTGCCTATGTCTTTAGGGAGAATATCTTTCTGACCGCCATCAGCGCTTTGACCGGTCTGATTTTAGGGAAGTGGCTTCATGCCTTTGTCATGGAACAAATCCGAGTAGATATGCTCCACTTTGACATCAGGATTACCGGACTCAGTTATTTACTGGCCGTAATTTTAACCTTTGTCTTCGCTATCATTGTCAATTTGGCGATGTCGCGTAAATTAGAAAAAATCAGCATGACCGAATCACTAAAATCTATTGAATAAAACAACACCATCGAAAGGAGACGCAATGAAAAAAGCAAAACGCATCTTTATCTTCAGCATTGCAGCATTGCTTATCTGTTTAATCTGTTTTTTCATCGGAAAATCTATAGGAAACTCTCAGGGGAAGACAGAGATTGACGCTGTAGTTCTGGAAGGGAAACTGACGGAGATCAGTCAGCTTTCCACCGTTACATATGCTTATACCAATATGGCAGAGTTTGAAAACGCTAAAGACTTTTATGGTATAACCGTTCCCTTTACGACTAAGGGATTTATCATCACCTATGATGGTGAAATCAACGCAGGTATTGATCTGACTCAAGCACAGATTGAGGTCACCGGCAAGAAAATCCATATCAAGCTTCCTGAAGCAGAGATTCTGTCCCATGAAATCGATGAGGAAAGTCTGGAGGTTTTCGATGAGACAACAAGCATATTCAACCCATTGAAGATAAAAGACTATAGCAACTTCAATAAGGATCAGAAAAAGGCGATGGAGGCCAAGGCCAAAGAAAAGGGTATCCTTACCCAAGCAAAAGAAAAGGCCGTTCTCAGTATTGAAAATCTAATCGGCCAGATTGCAGGTCAAGCATACACCATCCGAGTAGAATAAAAAGGAGCATTGTATGAAATAAACCCATACAATGCTCCTTTTCATTTGCAAAACATCGTAATTCTATCGTTTTTCTCTGTGTTTATATCAATCCATTGGAAGTGAGGAACTCTCTGGCAACCTCTGCCGGCTCTCTGCCAACCTCATCTACCTGATAGTTCAGCTCCTGCATAACTTCATCGGTAAGATATTCGCCCAGTCTATTGATTGATTTTTCCAGCTCAGGATACTTATCCAGAGTCTCCTGCCTGATCATAGGTGCTGCATAGTACGGTGGGAAATAGCCCTCATCATCTGTTAGGGTGACCAGGTCATACTTTTTCAGCAGGCCGTCTGTCGCAAAGGCGTTGACTACATCTACCTCGCCTGTTTCCAATGCAGTAAATCTAGGCGAACCGTCGAGGCCAATAGCGTCTTTAAATTCAATATTGTATTTCTTTTCCAGACCCGGCAGACCATCGTCAGGTCTGTTGAGAAATTCCAGTGTTGCACCCAAGGTAAGCTGAGAATCACACTTCTGAAAATCTTTCATGCTGGAAAGCCCATACTTGGCAGCAGTCTCTTTGCTGACCGCTAAAGTATATGTGTTATTAAAAGACGCCTGTGGCAACAGTGTAATATTATCTTCTCTTGCGAGTTCTTCTTTGCACTCATTATATACCGCTTCCATGTCGGGCTTTGCAGTGTGACCCAAAAGGCTAACGTAAATCGTGCCGGTATAATCTATATACATATCGACTTCGCCTTTTTTCATGGCTTCGTAGCAGACCTGACTTCCGCCCAGATTTTCCTCTCTGACTACATTGATATCTGTATCATTTTCAATCACATCTGCATACATATTGCAGAGAATTAACTGTTCTGTAAAATCCTTACTGCCTACAACGATCGTCTTGTCCTCTTTCATGATTGCGCCAATTGCGCTGTTTCCTACCAAAATTGCGACAAGAACACCTGCCACTGCAAGCGTGACCTTCTGTCTTCTTCTTTTTCGTTTCAGTTCTTGCTTAGATTTACTGAAATTTTTCTGCAAACTAATCGGTGTTACCAGTTTCTCCACAAGTCCCATCAGAAAGTCTACCAGAAGCGCCAGAATACATGCCGGAATTGCTCCTGCCAGAATCTGCAGATTATTTACTGTACGGATACCGGAAAAGACCAGATATCCCAGACCACCGGCCCCGATAAAGGCTGCCATAGTCATCAGCCCTACGGCAGTAACCGCAGAAATCCTTACGCCTGCCATGATTACCGGCAGAGCCATAGGCAGTTTTACCTTTTGCAGCACTTGCCATTTGGTCAATCCTATCCCTTTAGCCGCTTCCACCATTTCCGGGTCTATGCTGGCGATACCGGTATATGTATTCTTAATAATCGGCAGCAGAGAATAGATAATAACCATAACGATGGCAGGTAGCGTCCCGATGCCTAACAGCGGAATTGCAAGCCCCAAAAGCGCCATACTTGGGATTGCCTGTACCACATTGGCTGCACCGATAATCGGCTTGTCCAGTTTACGTACATAGCTGATTAAGATGCCCAGAGGCACGCCGATGACAATGGCAAAGCCAACAGAAATAGCCGTCATCTCAATATGTTCAAAAAGAAGCGTCATAATCTGCGAAATATGTTCTGCCATATATTTAACTAAAGAAATCATTCACAGATCACCTGCCCTTCCCTTTTTTCTTCTATCTGTTTGTCTGTGAGGAACTGTCTGCTCAAGGTGGATACCAAATTGCTGTTGGTCAGCAATCCCACCAGGCGTTCTTCCTGATCTACGACCGGAATATTCCCCACATCGCTTTCCTTGATCATGCGCAACACATCAACAATATTATCGCCTACATGTGCGATATAGGAAACCTTGTGCATCATCTCTTCTGCGGTGGTCAAAGGAAGTTCCGCCTTAAACAGATCCTTTCTTCCGATTATTCCTCTCAGCTTACGTTCCTCATCCACAACAAGCAGCGTATCAATATGATGATCCCTCATGCGTTTTATGCAGCGGTTACGAATCAAATCTCCATGACAGGTAATCGGATTGGGAATCATAAAGTCTTCTACACGAATATATTCCGGAGAATCCCAAATACGATTCGTTCCGACAAAGTTGGCAACAAACTCATCTGCCGGGCGTTTCAAAATCACTTCCGGCGTATCAAACTGAAGAATGTGACCATCCTTCATAATACAGATTTTGTCAGCAATCTTGATGGCCTCGTCCATATCATGGGTAACGAAAACCATGGTCTTACCCACTTTGTCCTGCAGCTCAATCAGCTCATCCTGCAGACTGCTTCTGGTTACCGGGTCAAGGGCAGAAAAGGGTTCATCCAGAAGAACAATCTCCGGATCGTTGGCAAGTGCCCGAATAACGCCGATTCTCTGGCGTTGACCGCCGGAAAGTTCAGTTGGGTAACGATCCAGATACATCTCCGGGTCCAGGTCTACCATCTTCATCAAACGAATCGTATTGTCCATAATCGCCTGTGACTCTTTCTTTTCCAGACGTTCGATAATCTCGATATTCTCTCGAACCGTCATATGCGGAAAAAGACCGCCCTGCTGAATAACGTAACCCATATTCCGTCTGAGGCTGACCTTGTCCATTTCCTCTATATTCTTTCCATCGATGAAAATCTCGCCTTTACTGGTGGGAATCAATCTGTTGATCATCTTCAATGTAGTCGTTTTGCCGCAGCCGCTGGGTCCAATCAGGACGGTCAGCTCTCCATCTCCGATTTCCATTGAAATATCTGACAAAACAACGTTACCCTTAAACTCTTTGGTAACGTTTTTAAATTCAATCATGCGAAAATACCCCCAATTCAAAATAGTAATGGATACAAATAGAAACTAAAATAACATTACAATTATATCTATTTTTTTAAATTTTGTCAAATTTATGACAACCCCAGTGCGATTAACAAGTGATAATCACTTATCATCAAATAAAAAGTTCGTTTTCTTTGCGACCCTCACAAAATCCATTTATTTTCTTTCCTTTGCCAGTTGATAACTCTCATCTATTCTGCGGTATATTGCATTGTTAGGGGTTTTAGTCCAAAGAAATTCCGGTTCAATGATTTCCGAAGAAATAATTCCGTCTTTTCCAACCTGAACAGTCAAAATAAACCCGCTTTTGAAAAGAGTACATTGATAGGTATAAATTTCCCGGTTTTGCGTAAATCCAAATGGAACCAATTTTGAAAAAATAATCTTTTTATTTTTGAATGCGCAATAATCACACATTATTTCACTACACAATTAGTATTTCAAATGTCATGTCCGGCATACAAGATGCAAGGTCATCTCTTATTCTTTCAAGGGCTTCAACTCTCATTTGAACGGAAGTTTCTTCATTTCCCTGAATAATGAATATGGCATTTTTCGTATTATCATCTAACTTTGCAAATTCAGCATCCCTAACATCAAGCCATGCGACCACACCGTTTTCATCACGATACACATAATCTGTTGGTTCCACATGCTTTGAAGCTGAACCAATGGGAAAAAAGGTATCTTCTCTGCCGCTTACCATGAATTCTAATGGAAATCTGAGTTTATCCAAATCATGACCACCAATAGAAAGATATGACTTCAAAGACTCCATGTTGTAAATTTCTACAATTGAATTAATTCTTGGTATACTTCCTCTATGCTGAATATTTCTGATTAATGCCGATACTGTAGGAGGGTTCTTCTTAATGCTTCTCCCAACCCTTCCTAACATTTTACAATATCCCTGTATTACCGGCTGCATACTGACAGAAGTATAATCCATTGCCAATACTCTTGCTTCTGTGTCCTTAAATTTCTCTTCAAGTTCTTTGCCAAAAGGTGCATGAGGATTTACATTTCTGGCTATTCCGATAACAACATTACTTATTCCATACTTTTTCAAATTAGAATTAACAATAAATTCCATATTTCCCTCCCATTGCGCTAATATTAGCAAACTGTGTATATTCCTATATTCCAGCACCAAAGTCATGCTTTCCGATAATTCCGAAATTTATCTCTGAATTT
The DNA here is from genome assembly GCA_036305845.1 of Emergencia sp. Lineage (GTDB taxonomy): Bacteria > Bacillota > Clostridia > Peptostreptococcales > Anaerovoracaceae > Senimuribacter. The sequence continues at coordinate 19,920 of JAXKAR010000062.1, read as the reverse complement.
CTTCTAAGATTGGTATTAGATATTCTTTGTCTGTCCAATCATATTTTTCTTCTCCTGCAGCCATTAAAGCTGATTCCCATATTTCGATTTATATAAAATAATCCCTCTCATCGTATTCCCCTTTTCATCTACAAATTTAATTTACTTTTCTATTACTCTATTATACCACCACTTCTTCCCTACCGAAATATATATGTTAAGCAAATCAGGGTGTTTTTCGAGGTGGTGTTATGTTTTCGCATCAATAAACACGCAATTAGCATAACTCGATGAAGAGTTCCCAAGCTTCAGCCCAAACCGCCGCCAGCCGGTAGCCGCCGGCAGGCAAAAGGGCGTATTGAAAGACTTTGGCAGACTCTGCAGAGCCGCCTGCCGATAGAATTTGAACTGCACGGTATTCAGGATATCGCCTCTGCCAATGAATTTCTAAAAAAATATATTTATGTCCACAACAACCATATTATTGAGGTACTGCTGTTCGTTCCTCCAAAGCGAAAGAAAAAGGAACCCTCTGCACCCAAAAGCAAAAGCCATGCGGTTCCGGCTAATCATCCATACAAAACCGGAACTATGTATATCTCTGCAAAATGGGATCAGAATTGGACGGAAACCGTAGAAATGGTAAATGAAATCTTCAGTGCAAAATATTAAAGCTATTCCCCTCAAAACACTTGAGGGGGGGTGACATTTTCGCTCGATAATTAACTCTTTTAGGGATGACATTTTACCTTGTTATTGACAATTTATGACAACCCCAGGATGGTGTCAAGTTGCTACAGGGATTTTTCTGCAAATGTTTGTGGCTGTCCTTCGACAATCTATCACAGACAAATAGAAACAGTTGGAATCTATGTACCATAAAATAAAACATGTACAGTCGTTCTACTGTCACCAGGCACTTTGCCTCGCTTCAGTTCAGTCTGTACATGTTTTCTATACGAACGCTTTTATTTGTGGGAAAATTCGGTTACTGTTGTTCACCTTTCATCCCTGCGCAAGCTTCTGCAATATTCAGGACATGGTCTCCCATTCGCTCAAAATCTGTCAACATCTGTGCATATAAAATGCCCACGTCTGCAGAACAATATCCTTTTCTCATCCGGTTAATCTGATTGTTTCTGAACTCTGCGCACATATCATCGATACGCTGTTCTCCCTGCGCCGCCAGCTTCAACATTTCACCGGTTCCCTTTTCCGGCGTATAATCCAAGACACGCATCACCTTCTCCATCACCGCGCGCATCTGTTCAACCTCATCCAGGGCAGCCGCAGAAAGCTGTTCTGACCCCGTTTCGATCTGCTTTTCGTATTCCGCAATATTCATTGCATGATCGGCAATTCTCTCCAGATTACCTGTAGCTTTAAAATAGGCGCTTACCTGCTCTGAATCGGCAACCTGCATCTCCAGTGTAAGGATTTTGGCAATATATCGAGAAATTTCCGTGTTAAGAAAGTCAATATAGCTTTCTCTGTTTTCTATCGTCTCAAAATCACTGCTTTCTCTGTTGAGAACGCCCCGGAATGCCGCTTCTACATTTTCTGCAACCAAAACCGTCATTCTGCGAAGCTCCTGCTCAATCTGACTGATTGCCACTGAAAGCTGACCCATCTGATGACTCCCTCTCGGATCAATCGGCTGAAGATAAAGAAGCTGATGCTCCATGCTTTCTTCTTCATCGCTTCCCGGAAGTATCCGCTGCGCAACACGCGCCATAATTGTACCGAACGGAAGTAAAATCAATGTGGTCACTATGTTAAAGGTTGTATGTACGTTGGCAATCTGCGCAACCGGGTTTCCCGGCGTCAGGTTTTCCATCAGCTCTACAAACGGAGACGCCATACAAATGCATGTAAAAATAATCGTACCAATAATGTTAAACATCAGATGGATTACCGTCGTACGCTTAGCATTGATCTTCGTCCCAATCGCGGCCAAAACTGCGGTAATGCATGTTCCGATATTCTGTCCGAAAAGAACGTATACCGCTTGAGGCAGTCCAATTACCCCACTTGCGGCCAGAGCCTGCAAAATACCAACCGAAGCAGAAGACGACTGAATCAGGGCAGTGAAAACCGCGCCCGCCAGAATACCGATTACCGGATTATCAAAATTCGTAATCATATCCGTAAAGACCTTCGAATCCTGCAAAGGTTTCATCGCACCGCTCATCATATCCATACCGATGAATAACACACCCAGACCGGCAATGATGTTTCCGATATGCTGAAACTTTTCTCCTTTCAGGAAAACCATCATTACCACACCGATAAAGGTAATCAGTGGTGCCAGTGCGCTAACATCAAGTGCAATAAGCTGCCCGGTGATGGTCGTTCCTATATTGGCTCCCATAATCACCCACACAGCCTGGTTCAAGGTCATCAGACCTGCTGACACAAACCCCACTACCATAACCGTAGTTGCTGAAGAAGACTGGATTACTGCGGTAATACCCGCACCGACCAGCACGCCTTTAATCCGATTAGAGGTCAGCCGCTCCAGAATACTCTTCATCTGATTTCCTGCTGCCGCTTCCAGGCCGCTGCTCATCATCTGCATGCCGTACAAAAACAGAGCCAGTCCACCCAAAAGCATTAAAAAATCACTTGCCGCCATAATTTTCTCTCCTTAAATTACATTTTGTTCTCAAATGATTGCGATAAATCGTATAGATTTTTTGATATGTATATTCTGCCCGTTCCTGCTTCTCCTCAGGATGTGCAGTCTGATTTCCTTTTGTATACAACTCGCCCCTCCCCCCTCTCTCTTTGAACTCAGCGAGAAACATTGTATCATGCATAGTATAATTTTCCTATTGAACTTTAGTTTTAATTTCTTTGTTTCCCTATTTCTCGTCAGCGAATCAAATATTGCCCGAGAAATACCCCGCCGATACAGAAAGTCACACTGGCGGCTGTATAAAAAAATGCTGCCGCCTGATTTCCTCCCTGTAACATTCCTGCCGATTCGAGGGCAAAGGTTGAAAAGGTGGTAAAACCTCCGCATACGCCTACTTTAAGCAGCAAAATCAAATTACCATCAATTTCTGTATGAACGGAACAGTATTTTACAATCATACCGATGAGAATCGCCCCCACTACATTAACAAGCAGTGTCTGCCACGGTATGACGCCTTTATGCAGCGTCGGAATCAGGCTAATCAGATAACGAAAAACCGAACCGATAAACCCGCCGACGCCTACTGCAATACACTGTATAAACATATCCTGTTCTCCTTCCAAATTATCTGTCTGAAACAACTTTCTTGCGGGTCACAAAAGCATAAGGTCTGTCTTGCCAATCGCTGTCGCTCTTGGGACAGAACCATTATACGACTTGTGTCTTGCCGCTCGCATAGCTTGCGGGCCACAAAAGCATAAGGTCTGTCTTGCCAATCGCTGTCGCTCTTGGGACAGAACCATTATACGACTTGTGTCTTGCCGCTCGCTGTCGCTTGCGGGTCACAAAAGCATAAGGTCTGTCTTGCCAATCGCTGTCGCTCTTGGGACAGAACCATTATACCATAAGATAAAGGCTTGCGTCTGGACAAAAATTGAAATATACTTGTTTGGAAAGGATGAAGCGATGATGAAAACCATACTTACAGAACAAGATATCAAAACTTTAGAATCTTATGACGACGGCTATTACTATAAAATGCTGGAATACCTGCAGCAGGCAATCGATATCGGCGTTCGTGATCAAAAATTCACGGTAGAGGATGCCGAGCATGATCTGCTGCTTACGCTTTGGATCGCCTACGCTTGTAATAATATCGACGAATACGAAACCTATTATATGTCTTGTCAATGGCTTTCCGGAACGGAAAATCTGGCACAAGGCTGTGGCGTCTGGTATTATCGCTACTCTTGCGCCCTGATGTACTGTGGCAAACTGACAGAAGCACATTCCTATGCCGAACAAGGAGTTTTAGAAGACCCAGACTATCCATGGGGCTGGCTTCAGCTTGCCAAGCTGCGCGCCCATTTTGGAGACCGTGAAGGTGCGCTTTCTGCGAATAAGCAAGGGCTTTCTCTTGCGCCGGGAAATTATGAGTTTATCCGCCAGGAAAAAGAGCTTCTGGAGGGCGCATCCCTTGAGCAGCTCCTTTACCACTATATCGAGCCGGAAGATGATCTCAGCCTTGCAGATGATACGCCTGATGCTGCAGCAAAACGCCGTATCATCTCTTACGTAGTCTGCGATAAAAAAAACCTGCGCACATTAAAGTCTCTGCTCCGCGCTGAAACTTGGATTGCAGATGCCCCCTATTGCACTTGCAAAATTCCTTATCAAAATGGGGCGATTCGTATCTCATTTCAGATGAACGAAGCTGCCGCCAGCAAACTTTCTGCGGAATGGCTTACCGAGACGCTGCGTACACTTCCTCAGTTGGAAAACCTGCAAAGACCTGATCCAAATGCCGAACTTGATCAGCTTACGATTCATATTGATCAAAGCCTTTCTCTGGGATTCCGCCGCAAAGCCGCTTCCAAAAAGGCTACCGAAATTCCGCTTGTCGGCACTAACCCATCTGTTCATCTGAGCTAAGGGTTTACAGCCTGTTCTTTCAGTGGTATAATAGTTGGCGAATGGTGGCAAGCCATCGCCGGACGTTTAGGCGTTGTCCAGCCTTCCTTTTGGGCGGACATAGTTCATTGGTAGAATATCAGCTTCCCAAGCTGAGGAGGCGGGTTCGATTCCCGTTGTCCGCTCCACTGCAAAGCGAGCTATCTGCATAATTTAGCAGACAGCTCGCTTTTTATTGTGCATAAAATATCTATTCTGTCGATATTGGTTTTCCCATCAGCTGCAGTAATGGGCTTTGAGATAATCCATCAATCCCACCACGTCTTTATCCTGAATACGATAAATCACATTCATTCCCTGCTTTTCCGATTCCAATACGCCTGCAATTTTCATCTGCGATAAATGCTGCGATAGGGCAGATGACGAAATGTTTGGTGTAAATTCATGGATCTGTCCCACATTCATCGGTCCCTCGATCAGCGCACACAGAATCATCAGACGATGTTCATTGGCAAGAAGCTTTAGAAGCTCCGCAATTTTCTTTGCTTTCATTTCCACAGCAGACTACCTCCTTTCGATGCCGCAACTGACAAATTCCCTGCGTCATCGTACCCATCGGGCAATATACACACCAGGAACGTGGGCGGAAGAAAACCATGGTAATCAGACCGAGAACCGTGGAAGTCATCATCACGCCGAAAAATCCAAAAGCGAACTGGGCAAACCATGGCGCTACCATGCTAACATCAACCCACTGCCACGGCAGCTTGATTGTCCAAAGAAGCGTCACAGTCTGGCTGAGCGGTGCGCCGGTAAACACTTTGTAGGTACTGAATAGCATCAAGCCGAACATCGTCATAAAAAACGCCAAGAAACCGTATCGGAACCATTTGCTTCTGAGAAACTTCGGCGGCTTATGATTGGATGATAATCTCAACTTGGTTCCCAAGAGTTCAAAGAGCTGTCCTCTACCACAGTACCTGTTGCAATAGGCTTTGCTTCCCCCGATAATGGCAATCATAAGCGGAATCAAGAAAAAAGCAAATCCCAGCCAGGCAAACAGTATATTGGTCAAGCCCAGGATCCAATATAGCAGCTCTGCGAGCCAAAGATAATTATACCACTTTTTCATATCACTGCCTCTCTTTCTAAGATGTCAATAACAGCCGCCGGGCAAATTTTCTCACACTTGCCACAGCCAACACATTTTTCGTCATCTACTCGTGCGATAACGCCAAGGTAAACCTTTATTGCATCCTTAGGGCAGACCTTCTCGCAGCTGCCACAGGAGACACACGTCTTCCCGACAGACGCGATTCTTCTATATTTCGCCATAGTTACCTCCGATTTTTAAGTATTTAAGATATTTCTAATATACTTTAATATTTTAGTCTTGTCAAGAATAGAATTTTAAACTTACAAAACAGTGACAAACAACAGGTAGTCAGCAGGCGAACCGAATAGTAGAAAAAACCAGTTCCACTATACTTCTGTCTTAAAGAATTGTATAATTAAGACAGCTATATGCTTTTCAAGAAAGGAGAACTATGATGGATTTATATTTACAGGTGGAAGAGAAACTGAATCAACTCAATATCGACTATCAGATTGTCGACCACGAGCCGGCGTTGACAACTGAACTGGCGGATGAATTTATAGAGGGAATCGAAGGGGTTCGCACCAAAACCATGTTTTTAACGGACAAAAAAAAGACGCATTACTATTTGCTTGTCATGGAAGATAAGAAAAGACTGGACATGGATCTGTTCAAGGCCATCGTAGGCGCAAACAAAATACGAATGGCATCCTGTGAAAGTCTGATGGAAAAAATGCTTTTACCGCCGGGTGTCGTCTCCCCTTTCGGACTGTTGAATAATTCAGATCATGATATACAATTTTTTATCGATAGTGAAATCGCAGCAGAAGACCGCATGTGTTTTCACCCCAATACCAACGAGAAAACCATCTTTTTAGATACACAGGATTTGATCAAATTCGTTAAGGCTATCGGGTACAACGTGGAGTTTATTGAGTTGTAGAGTAATTATAGTTGAACAAAAGATGCTTTCCGCAGACGATTGAGTATATATTCGACAATAGATTTGCAACGATAAATTCAAACGCAGGAACGCGGTATAACTTATCACTTTTAGGCATTAAAAGGCAATGTCAAAGACTTTTGACAGACAAAAAACACGTGTTCATATATAATGAGGGGGAAGATTCAAGATGGATATTGGATTACAAATCAAGAAATTCAGAGAACAACAAAAAATTTCTCAAGAGGAACTTGCACTTAAAATATTTGTTTCAAGACAAACCATTTCTAACTGGGAAACAAATAAAAGCTGTCCTGATATTAAAAGCTTAATTGCTTTATCTAATATCTTCAATGTATCTTTAGATGATTTTATAAAAGAAGATATAAAGGAGATGAGAGAAATTGTAGAAAAAGGAACAATCAAAAAGTTTAATGTGATGAGTATTGTTTTCCTAATTGAACTAATCATTGTCGCGATAAGCGCCTATCCCCTATTTCGTATTGACGGGTATTTAGGTGTTCTCATATGGCTATGCTTGTTTGTCATAACTCTATTTACGGCAAGTAAGATAGAAACATTCAAAAAGAGCCATGACATGCAAACCTATAAAGAAATCCTGGCATTTATTGATGGAAAAACATTAACTCACGATGAAACACAACAAGAAATGGGAAAAAGAAATTACCAAAAAAGCATATTTGCATTTGCAGCAGGTGTAACCGCATTCATTTTATGTTTAGTTGTAATTTTCATTTTTCATCATTTGTAAAATTTGAAAGAAAGAAGGACAGATATATGGAATTTTGGATTATAATGATTGCTTTTATCGCTATGGGCGGAACTTGTTCTTTAGCAGGTACTTGGTGGGATAGACGGAAAGGAAGAGGGAAGAATAAGTAATAAAACATATAGTATATATTTTATATTAAGTGTCCGAAAAATACATTGCAGGGTTGTCATCTGAGCTTAGAGATATGTTCATTAGAGGAAGCGAGAAGACTTAAGAATATAATTTATGACGAGTATCCGGATGTTGCAAGGGAAGCCATAAGGGAAAAGCCATGGAGATATTGGACGAAGGATTTGAAGACAGCATAACAATCATGGCTCTTCCCTTAAAATATCGCAAAACGCTTAGAACAAACAATCCGGATTGGGACATGACGCAACGCTTGTTTGACATGAAGGATTATTCTGATCAATTCAGTTCTATACAGAAAAACTTAGCAAGTGCATTGCACAAGATATGCATTTTAACCAAAAGTAGAATTTACACACAATTTTGGACTTGACCAGCTGGAAAAGGAATTGAATAGATATCATTCCATTAAAATCCGTTCCATATGTCACACTACTTTACTTTTTTCATTATAACCGTCCCTTTGCGTCCTACTGCCTTAATGGTCCAAAAAAGTAACTGGCAGTTGCACCCCCATCAATTAAAAAATCCGCACCGGTAATAAATGTACCTTTTTCGCTCATCAGTAGTTCTGCTACATTCGCTACCTCGTCCGCTGTTCCAGGACGTCCTGCCGGACATTTTGAAAACATATTTTTGTAAAATTCCCCACGAGAACCATTGAATTCGTCAATTGCAAGGGGAGTAACAATAATCCCAGGACTGATTGAGTTAATTCTTGCCCCTCTCTTCCCCCACTTCACGGCTTCTGCCATAACTCTCTTTTCGTTACACCGTTTCGCCAACTGATAAGCATGAAGTGTATCCTTTATGTTTTCTGTTTGTAAAAGATTCAACTCCAAGAGTTCTTCACAAGGTGTACAGGCAAGCTGTTCATCTTCCTTTATTGAAAGAGCTGGCATCCGATGGCCTGATTGGCTGGAAATTGTTACTCCTACACCTCCTGGCATAATCACTTTTCCAACTTCTTCTAAAAGTACCGCCGTACCATAAAGATCAACTTTCAAAATTGTCTCAACAGAAGCCTGACTTGGCGATACACCCGCTGCATTTATCAGCATGGTGATGTTTCCGTTTTTTTGTCCCTCTGCAATGAAGGTTCGAATAGAATTCCGGCTGGCCAAGTCCATTTCCACTGGTATTACATCGAATCCTGCATTGTTCATGATTTTCGCTGTTGCTTCAGCATTCTCCAGTTTCTTATCTCCAACGACAATCTTCTTTCCATACCCTATTCTCCGCGCAATTGCCATACCAATCTGACCGGCTCCTGCCCACAATATAACTTCCTTATCCATGACAATTCACTCCCTTCTATTCCAGTTTTCCGTACTCCTCATCCGATACCGGCTCACACCACTCATTCGCTGTTTTTTCCCCAGGAATCTCTACAGCAAGATGGGCAAACCAGCTATCTGGTGCAGCTCCATGCCAGTGCTTTACTCCAGCAGGAATCACTACCACATCTCCCGGATACAGTTCCTGTGCTTCTTTTTCCCATTCCTGATAATATCCACGTCCGGCGGTACAAAGCAGAATCTGTCCGCCACCATCTTTCGCATGGTGAATATGCCAGTTATTCCTACAGCCTGGTTCAAATGTTACATTTCCGATTATCACACCTTCCGTGGTAAGCATATTCAGATAGCTCTGCCCTGCAAAATATTTTGCATAGGTCTCGTTCTTTTCTCCTACAGGAAAAATACTGATTTTATCTAACTCCATAAAACAACCTCCCTATTCTTTACTAAATACCTTAGCCATACACTGCAGTCATCCTATGACAAAATGTATATGGTCTGTTAATTATGTTACCTTGTTTTCTCAATCTTTTCTGTTTCGTGCCCTGTCTATGAAGCGCCTTTCAGGAACTGATCACACAATTTGTTTCAGCCATGCCTGAATCTCCGGTTCCGCCCGTTCGATTCTTCCCCCGCGCAGGGCAAGACCCTTTTCGAGCTTTGCTCCCGGAGCCAAACGCCTGATGTCCTTTTCACTGCTGCCCATGCCGCTTCCTTCATGGGTACAAAGAGGGATCAGAGTTTTTTCCGAAAAATTGAAATGCTCCAAAAATGTAAACACCGGCATTGGCATAGTACTCCAGTAATTAGGATAACACAAATAAATTGTGTCATACGATTCTAAGTTTTCCGGATAGCCCTTAAGTTCCGGTCTTTCGTCCCTGCGCTGTTCCTCCTGTGCCTGGGCAATACATTCATTGTAATCTCTGGAATACTCCTTTACCGGCTCTATCTTGAACACGTCTGCCCCAGTCAGCCTTTGCAGAATGTTAACCGCTACTTCCGTATTCCCTACCTTCAAATCACGAATCATGCCATTTACATAATTTTCATGCGCTCTTGAAAAATAAACAATCAAATCCTTCATAGTATAGCTCCTCTCTTACGTTTCTATATAGGATTATAGCACTTATTCTCTTGACACGGAATTTCCGATTGGTTATTATAGTTTTAACTTAAAGTTTACGCACGGAGGTGTTATGATGTTTAATCCTCAATTAGAAACATTTGTATCTGCCGCAGATTCCGGAAGTTTTGCTAAAGCCGCAGAGCTTCTTTATATCTCTCCAACCGCTGTCATGAAGCAGATAAATGCACTGGAACGGCATCTGGGGCTGAAGCTTTTTGACCGCACTTCCCAAGGGGTACAACTCACTCCCGGTGGAGAAATCATCTACCGGGATGCCAAGTTTCTCTTTGATTATTCCGGACGCTCCATTCAAAATGCAAGACAGGCCATGAGTCAGTGTGATACCACCTTCTGTGTCGGCACCTCGCTCTTAAATCCGGCAAAACCATTTATGGATCTATGGTACCAGGCCAGCAGTAAATTCCCCGACTACAAGCTCCATCTTGTTTCCTTCGAGGATGACCACACCGGTATTCTGTCTGTTATCTCCAAACTTGGAATTAACTTTGATTTTCTGGTGGGTGTCTGCGATTCCAAAGCATGGCTATCTCACTGTAATATGTTGCCTCTGGGATATTATAAAAAGATGTGTGCTGTCTCCAGAGAACATCCTCTGGCACAAAAAAAGAGCCTGGAAATATCCGATCTATACGGACAGACTCTGATGATGGTAGCCCAGGGCGACTCCGGCGCAAATGACTTTATCAGGAATGATCTTCAGCGCAATCACCCTGCAATCCAGATTGAAAGTACACCCCATTTCTATGATATTTCTATTTTTAACCGCTGTGCCGAAACTAGAAATGTATTGCTTTCTTTGGAGTGCTGGCAGGATGTTCATCCGGGGCTTGTTACGCTTCCGGTAAACTGGGACTACAAGATTCCTTATGGACTGCTGTATCCGTTAAATCCGCTTCCGGATATTCAGCTTTTTGTGGATACAATCAAAACCATAAAGTCATTTATTTAGTACACGTAAATATCTTAACTTCTATTTCATTCTAACAAGAGGCAAGCAATGCAATCTTCCGCAAGATTGCGTATTATTGCAGGTTTTCCGTTTAACTGACATAACTCATAATTTTTGTAATCTTTCTTTCTCACCCACGCGTGGGTTCTCGTCACATATATATTCTTAGTCAAAAAATAAAATAACACCCACATCCATGGGTGCTATTTTATTTTCTGGCGGAGGACAACGCTCTGCACAATCGTGCATCGCTCCTCCGGTCATCTGCCTCTATCCGGCAGACTCCCTTCGCTCTCCCATTTTACATTGCGGCTGAAGACCGCGTAAAATGGGGCTGAGACTTTCTCACCCACACGTGGGTTCTCGTCACATATATATTCTTAGTCAAAAAATAAAATAACACCCACATCCATGGGTGCTATTTTATTTTTTTGGCGGAGGACATGGGACTCGAACCCACGGGGCTGTTACACCTTACCGCATTTCCAATGCGGCTCCTTAGCCACTCGGTCAATCCTCCAAGCACCATTTTAATTTACCACAAATTAAAAGGTTTTGCAAGCATTATTTGCAAAACCTTTTACAAAATTTTTTATACTATTTCAAATTAAGATAAATTTCGACGATTGCCTACTTTACTGCCTCTTCTACTGTACTTTGCATCTGATCGATGTTGATGACGCCGGTATGTCTGATTTCCTTTTGGTCAAGGTCTTTCAGTCCCTTTGGAATTCTCACGCCAGTCCTTGCAGCTAGGGCTTCTACATAGCGGAAACCGTTTTCTTCTTCGGCAAGACCGATGGACTTGGCAACACTTTCTGCAAATTTATATGCACTGGCAGTGGAGGCAATCACTGTAGGTGTTTCGTCTCCGGTTGCTTTGCGGTAATCTTCATAAACCTTGTAGGCTACGGCAGTGTGAGTATCCATCAAATAACCAGCTTGACTATACATTCTTCCAATCGTCTCATTTGTGGCTTCTACATCTGCAAATCCTCCATAGAAATCACGCAGCCCCTCCTTGATCTTATCGCTGACAGTATAAACCTTCTGCTCGTCAAGCTGTGTCATAAGCTGGCTGATTTCTTCGCCGTTACCACCGCTGAGGTGATACAAAAGACGCTCCAGATTGCTGGAAATCAGAATATCCATGGACGGTGAATTAGTTAGATAAAACTCTCTTCTGATATCATAAACACCTGTGTTGATAAAGTCAGTAAGTACTTTGTTCTCGTTGGATGCGCAGATAAAGCGGTTTACCGGAATACCCATCTGCTTTGCATAGTAGCCGGCAAGAATATTGCCAAAGTTACCTGTAGGCACAACAATGTTCATCTCTTCGCCGTTTTTGATTACACCCTGCTCTACCAGCTTGATATAGCTGTAAACGTAGTATGCCACCTGTGGAACCAGCCTGCCGATGTTGATTGAGTTTGCAGAGGAAAGCTTGCAGCCGGACTCTGCCAGTTTCGCGGCAAAGGCATTGTCATTGAAAATCTTCTTAACTCCGGTCTGCGCATCATCAAAGTTGCCGTTAATCGCATAAACATGGGTATTTGCGCCCTCCTGCGTAATCATCTGACGCTCCTGCACCTGACTGACACCCTGATTTGGGAAGAAGACGATAATCTCCGTTCCCGGAACATCTGCAAAGCCTTCCAGTGCAGCCTTTCCCGTATCACCGGAGGTGGCTGTCAAAATGCAAATTTTCTTATCTTCCTTTTCTTTCTCCATTGCCGTGGTCAAAAGATATGGCAGAATAGACAGCGCCATATCCTTAAAGGCTGCAGTCTTTCCGTGATAAAGTTCAAGGAAATAAGCGTCCTTTGCCTGCACCACCGGTACAACCTCTTCTGCCTCGAATTTCTCATCGTAAGCGCCGAGTACGCAGCGTCTCATCTCTTCTTCTGTATAGTCATCAAAGAATGCCCCAATTACCTTAAAAGCAACATCCTGATAGGTTTTCCCTATCATTTCTTCTACGTTAAAAGGGAGCTTCGGAATTTCTACTGGTACATAAAGACCTTTGTCTTCTGCAATTCCCTGGATAATAGCCTGGGCGCCGAATAGTTCCCGCTGGCTTCCTCGTGTGCTCTTAAATTTTCTCATCTGGCGTTCTCCTTTATTTATAACTTTTTAAAAAATCTACTGGACAATAGTTAATGTTAAGTATATAATAAATAGCGTGAGATTTCAATATCCACATAGAAATAAATATGCTTCCATGGTCAAGTGGTCAAGACGCAGCCCTCTCACGGCTGAATCAGGGGTTCGACTCCCCTTGGAAGTACCAATGCATAATTTGAACCGTTGAAAGTCAGCGGTTCTTTTCTTTTTCCATTGAAATTCCAATGATTTACAGACTTTTGATAAATTTTATTTTTATTTATATTTTCTGTATGATTATGCACATTTTTATATTCACCTAAAACTTTTATGGGAAAAATATGGGATGGACTATGTTTCAGGTTCAGACATTAGCAGGAACAGCAAAATGCAACGTCAAAAAAGAATCGGACCCCGACAAAACTTATCTTGGGCCCGATTTTCTTTACATTTATTCATTAGAAATCAATCTTAGAAGCGAACAAAATCTCCTTTATAGCCGATAACCTCAAAGAGCGGTTTCCAACACATATAGGCTTTATAATCTTCCATCCACCATCTTTCGTTTACCGGTGCAATGCCAACGAAAATATCCATACCTTCTTTAATATCTGCATTAGTCAAAGGCTCGTAAGTGTTCATGTTCATCAGGCAGATAACCTCAGGTGCGGTAATGTATACCTTACCGTCATCATCTCTGACCAGAAGGTTTTCATTTTTAAAGTCGATATAGAATCGTCTGTCTTCCGGTGTAACTACCGTGGTAGTTCCGAAGTCAAATCCACCCTCTGCCTTTAAGTCCACTTTCTCAATGGTTCCACGGCACATCTGACGAATCTGCATTACCTTTGATAGTTCTTCCAGAATATCCAGTGATTTATCTTCCATCAGCCTTAGCAAAACTTTTCCGATTTTCTGAGCATAAGTTACACAGCCCACAGCTGAATGTTCTTTCATCTCATCTCTGGACAGCCCCCAAGTAGAAAAGCCAATCTGCATCCCATAAGCCATGCACAGCTGTCTGGCAATAACTTCGGCAGCTTTATCATCTGTTGCGTAAGCGATGATCTGATCTCCGGTACCGTTGCCAAGGCCGATAGGGCTAGGCGGATAGCCGCGCAAGTCTGTCAGTGTAGTGTTCAGCTCTGGTACAGCTCTGCCGTTACCATCTGTATCCACAAACTTAATCCGTTTGGAAACATCTTTATCAGACAGGATTGCCACCATCATAGGAACGAAAGTGTTGAAACCGCCCATTTCACCGGGATAAAGATACTTTACGGTTTTTCCCTCTGCCGCAAAAGCTCTCTGGAAAGCCTTGAATGCATGAACCGCATCCGGCCCAAAGGTGCCTTCAAGCATGGCCACAGGTGAGCCTAATCCGGCCACCATAGCCGCATAATCATCCTTTTCCAGTTCATCTACCTCCAGCATTTCAAAGGCAATTTCTTCCCCCTGTTCTTCCAGCTTTTCCAGCATGTTGATGCCAAAGGACAGTGAACCTCCTCCACCTCCGCCAAGAAAGGTTGCACCGTATAAAATTTCTAAAATATCCTGTTTCTTTAATACTCTGCTCATTTCGTTTCCTCCTGCAGGATCTGCATTAAATACGTACTTCTTCGCCGGTATAGCCTGCGCTTTCCATTACGCCTTTCCAGCATCCGTAACACATCGGATCATCATACCATTTGTCATGGGCAGATGTCACCGTAAGGGCAACCTTCTGTCCCACTCTGGTTTCACTGTTGGATAAGGCTCTCACTTCACCGTCCAATTCCAGATTTAGGGTAGAAATAACGGATGGAATAGTCACCACAGTCTTTCCTTGCGGATCTCTGACCAGAAGATTCTCGTTCTGAAACAAAACAGTCCATTCCATACCTGTGGCATCATCGGTAATGGTAGTAACACCGGTATCGAAACCGCCTGCAGAGTCAATATCGATTTTGGTAATTGTACCTGCGCCAATCAGTACCGTAAAAGTCTCACCTGACTTTGCAAAGTGGGTACTCAGATTGTCAATCACAGTTTCTGCGGTGGATTCCTTCAGCACTTTGCCTACGCCGATGGTTCTTGTAATCTGTCCGATTGCCGTTGCTTTCTTATGCTCGTCTTTGTTCATCATCCATGCAGCAAAACCGATGCCCTGATCATAGGCCATGCACATATAACGAGCGATGTTTTCACAAGCCACACTATCCATCGGATCTTTTGCTCTGCCTACGATAGTATCTCCCTTTTCACTTGCCAGAACGACCGGACTTGTCGGCACCCCGTGAACCGGTGCAAGACCCGTATTCAACTCAGGTACTGCTCTTCCGTTACCGTCTGTATCCAGAATCGGAAGACCTGACTTCCAAGCAGCATACAGCGGAAGCATGGTGTTTCCCCCGCCCTGCTCACCGGAGTAAACATAAGCAAGTCTTCTGCCTTTGTATTTTGCTTCTTCTGCCATACCGGCAACTGCATTGACCGATTCATCCTGAAAAGTTCTTCCCTTCGTCGCTACAGGGGAACCCAAGGCTGCAACCATGGTAGAAACCACTGCAGGATCATCTTCCATCTCATCAATATCATACATCTCAAGAATCGGGTCTGGATTTTCCTTGCATATTTCTTCGATAAGCTTTTGACCTTCATCCATGGAACCGCCGCCACCTCCGCCGTAATAGCTGGATCCGTAAACGATATAAGTAAAATCTTCTTTCTTTAACTGTTTCATTTTCTCTTCCGACCTTTCTTAATAGATATGCTTTCCGTCTTCCATCACACATTCGTCATCGATGTAGACAGTCGGCGCTTTGATAATCATATCATAATGCATGTTGCAATCTTGCTGTCCGCCCATGAACAGGTTGTTTCCACAGGCGATATGAATCGTGCCATACACTTTTTCGTCTACCAATCCATTACCCATAATATGACATTGCGGATTGGTTCCAATGCCGAACTCACAGATATTTTTTGCAGTGTCGTCAAACTGAGCAACAAATTGATCAAACTCTTCCGCATCCGATCCCTCTGTCTTTACGATGCGGCCGTCAGCAAAAGTGATGCTAAGTGGCTCTTCCATAACCTTGAAATCAGCGATAACACCGTCTACTACCAGAACACCATCTCCTTTGGTTTCAATCGGCGCAACCATGGCTTCTCCCGCTGGCAAATTCCCAAATGCACTTTTTTCTACCAATTTACCCGTGTCGGCAATCCCTTCTCTGCCTCCTGCATAAAGGGTCAAATCTGTTCCGGCTTTGGTCGTCACGCGAACCTTCTCACATTTAGTCAGTTTTTCTGCTAAAATATTTCCGATCCGCTCAACCTCGTCATAATTCGCGTTAAGGGCAGTTTCCACGATTTCCGCAGTAATCGTTGGCATAGAAGCGATTCTGCAGCCTCTTGCCGTTGCCTCGGCTCTTCCCTTTGTATGAGTAAACGAACCTGTTGTAATCATCATCGCTGCATCTGCCTGTTCCAATGCGGCTTTTGATAATTCCGGCATCTCTCCGGAAGTACGCACTGGCCCGCATACCATAACGGTTTCTATACCAAGGTCGTTACCTGCCCTTACAAAGACTTCTGCCAAATTAAGTTGTTCCGCATCTGTAAGGATCAGAAGCTTTTCCCCTTCTTTTGTACCCATGCAGTCTTTAATCGAAGTTTTGGCTGCTTCATAAACTTTATCCATGACATGTTTCTCCTTCTCTTTTACGCAAATGGATTATATTTCGGATTCTTTACAGCTTTGCACAGAATCACATATACGATAATGGTTACCGCTATACCTACGATTTCCGGCATGAAGATTTTATTCAGATAAGTAACTGCCGCACCGACAAGCCATGCACAAACGCCCAACCAGTTAACGCCCGGAAATGGTTTCCAGCCTTCTGCTTTACCTTTTCCCATTACCCAGTAATCGGCAATGAGTACAGCGCAGATTGGGGTAATCAGATAGCTGAGGATAGACAGGAAGTCCACAAAGTAATAGACGATACCACCCAGGGACAGCAGGATACCGATAATTCCACAAATCGCCGTGACAATAGCTCGCTTGTCATCCTTCAACTTAAAAATATTAACTACTGCAATACCCGCAGAGTATGCATTTCCCACGTTAGTTGTCCAGGTTGCTAAGATGAGAACCAGCATACCGATTGCCGGCATACCTACATTGGCAAACATGATGGTAATATCAGAGTTACCGGAGCAGATAGCCATAACTGCTCCGCAAGCCAGCGCGCCAACACCTGCCGGAATTACCCCGAACAGACAAGAGAGCGCTGCGCTTTTTCCGTTTTTGCTGTACCGGTTGTAATCACCGCAAGTGGCTGCACCAGAGATAAATCCGCCGATAGAAATGGTAATGCCGATCATCATGCCGGACTCTTCCGTTGGCTGATATGCCGCAATGACTTCGCTGCCCCCATTACCTAAAGCAATAGATACGCCATAAATCAGAAAAACGAATAACAGCGGTACACTGACAAGGTTAAGAATTTTTGTCAAACCGATGCCATAAAATGCAGTGACCAACATAAGCGTACCCCAGATCAGGCACGCTGCCCACTCAGGGAAGGTGATGCCAAAACTGGACTGGAGCAGAGAGCAAAAGGATGTTGCGCAAACGATAGTCTGATAACCATACCATCCGATCATGGATACGGCAATAATCAGAGAAATGGTGTACTGAGAACCCCTATCTCCCAAAGCTCTGGATACAGCAATAGCTGTAGGTCTTCCGGTCTGCGCCGACTGAGCCGCAATCAGCATCATCAAACCTACAACAATCCCGTAGCCAATAAACATCGCTAAAATAGATTGTTTAAAATTCAGTCCCGCAGATACCATTGCGCCTACCATGAGCGCAGGTACGCAAATTACATTTCCCGCCCAGATAAAGGCAATAGACGGCCAGCTTTTCTTTTCACTTTCTGGCACTTGTTCCAGTGTAATGGTCTCAATGTGTGTGTTTTTTTCGGCCATTTGATTGATCTCCTTTCAATGATAGACTCATTTCATACTGGAGAGTATAACAGTTTAGTCCGCTAAAGTCATTGTACCATTCGCTGATTATTCAGATATTTTCATTGTTTACGTGCACAAAAAATATTTGTAATTTGACTTTATTTACGCTATAATCATCTTAAATATTGTTAAGGAGTTACAAAATGAGTTTAACTGTTGCTGATTGTCTAAAATTGCCTTCTCTAAGAAACTGCACTGTAGTCGCCGGAAAAAGCGGCCTTTCCCATGTAGTCAACAATGCTTCGGTGCTTGAAGTATTTGATAACACTGTCTTTGAGAATAGTCTCGTTGTCAATAACGGGGATATGCTGCTGACCTCTTTCGCAGCAATCAAAGATGACTATGAATTACAGTGCGACAATATCCGGAAGCTATATGAGATTGGCGATGCTGCCCTGGTCATCTACTATGTGGGAATTTACCTGAAAGAAATACATCCATCTTTAATTGAAACTGCTGACAGACTGGGACTGCCTCTTTTGGTTATGCCGGAGAACCGGCAGGACTGTTTCTATGACGAAGTTTTGGGTGAGGTTTACGAAGCGCTGTTTCGCGAAAGAAACCGCACCCGGGATTTCATGGATAACATTATTTCCCAAGTTTCCCGACTTCCAGAAAACAGACGGAATATCGCCACTCTGCTTCGTCTGATTAGTGATAGTCTAAAATGCACAGTTCTTCTTTCCGATACATCGATGAACAACGTTTCTATCAGCAAATGGCCCTTTGCAAATAGCATTACTGCAGACGAAATCTGCGCTCTCCATGAGAATTCTTCCCGGCAGGATGAGTATCTGGTCACCACAACATACAAAGGCATGCCAATCAACATCTTCTGCGTTCCCTTCACCGCCTTTGAGTATCGTAATTTTTCTGTATACGTTGCAGACGATTTTTTCACTTTAACGCTGGATGACGTTTATAAAATTGTGGAAATTCTTCAGCTTTTTTCTAAGCTATGGGATTTGGATACCGAAAACATTCTGCACAATGCATTGGTTCCGGCCATTCTGGAAGGCGATGAAGAAAAAATGTATCAGATTTCTGCTAAGTTGGGAATCAACATCAATGCAATTAATGCGCTGATGATTTTTCGCCCCAATTTCGGTCAGGTGGACTTGAAAGACCAACATCATATCATGCGCAATATGATCAAGGAAATAAAATCCTGTTCCAAAGCCATGAACAAAGAAATCATCGTAGACACTTACGGACTGTATATCGTCTGTTTCTTTGTTTATTCAACGAGCAGAATTACAGATAACGAATATCTCTGTGCGCTGACAGAGAGCATGGAACAGATTTATAACAATTACACCCTATCCTTCTTCCCTAACGACGATAATGTAGAAGATGTACAAAAGACCTATCGTTTATATACAGAAAATATCTCGTATGCAGCAAAAATTTTTCCACATAAAAAGCAGTTTTCTTACGGGGATATTCTGTTTGCCAAGCAATGTTATGATATGTTAACGAATAAAGACGAAAACTATCGTATTTGCCAAAACATCCTAAAACCTCTTCTGGAAAACAATGACAATCTCTTGCTTCTCGAGACTCTTTCTGTTTATCATCTGGATGCAGACTGTGAAATCAAAAAAACATCGGAAATGCTTTATGTACATCGTAATACAGTTCAGTATCGCTTAGGCAGAGTTCGGGATATTACCAATTTCCGTTCCGAGGACAAACTTCAGTCCCATCTAATGTATCTGGCCATTGCGGCATATCGATTGGAAAAAAGCCTGACTCCCGTATAAAAAAGTGCGTTCCGCACTTCAACACCCCTGCCCCTCAATCTTGAGGGGTGGGGTTTCTTTTTGTCTGACTTTCATTCATAATATAGGTATGAATACGATTCAAACCATATTTAGAGATCATTATGAAGAAATCATCT
>JAXKAR010000061.1:0-13082 GCA_036305845.1 Emergencia sp. | reverse complement strand
ACATAAATATACCTGCCTTTCCAATGGCTGTCAGGTATCATAATTGTAAGGCTAAATGCAACATTTATGAAAGTGGAAAAAGGTGTAAGACTAAAATCCACTTTGCTCTATTTAAAATGGAAATAAACTTTTCACTTCAGTAAAATAGAAAAACAACAGAAAACGAGCAAAAAAATATTGACATTGACAGGCCGGATTGATATACTTAATAGGCAACTTTATGATTATTTATAACAGAGCCGGTAATGCGGCTCTGAATTTTGAGTTTAAAACGGAGGACAGTCATAATGAGAGTAAAAGTTACATTAGCATGCACAGAGTGCAAGCAGAGAAACTACAATACCATGAAAAACAAGAAGAACGACCCTGATCGTATCGAATTAAAGAAATACTGTAAATTCTGCAAAAAGGAAACTCTTCACAAAGAGACCAAATAAGGAGACGCTATTATGGCAAAAAGAGACCAAGTTAAGAAAGCTGCTGCAGCGAAGGCAGTAAAAAGAACCAGTGCCAAGGAATATTTCAGAGGCATCAAAATGGAGATGAGTAAGGTCGTATGGCCGACTAAGAAAGAACTGGGTTCCTTTACTGTGGTTGTTATCGCTACATGTGCTGTTTTCGCACTGGGATTCTGGCTAATTGATACAGGCGTTCTGGCAGGACTGAAATCAGTTCTTGGCATTACGCTAAACTAATTTGTAAGAAGAAGGTACGAAGCATGTCAGATATGGAAAACAATAACGTAGCATCTCCATTAATGGGAGAGGGTATCCGAGGCGACGGCCAGGCTAAGTGGTACGTCGTGCATACTTATTCCGGTCACGAGAATAAGGTAAAAGTGAATATCGAAAAAATGGTTGAAAACCGTGGTATGCAGGATCTGATCATCGACATCATCGTGCCGACTGAAGACAGGGTCGAAATTAAAGACGGCCAGCGTAAGATCAAAACCAGGAAAATGTTTCCGGGTTATGTAATTATAAAGATGATTGTCACCAACGAATCCTGGTATCTGGTTAGAAACACACAGGGCGTGACAGGATTTGTCGGTCATGGCTCCGATCCGATTCCTCTTACTGACGAAGAAGTCGCCAGAATGGGAATCGAGAAAGTTTACATCGATCTGGATGTGGAACTGGGCGATACAGTGCGTGTAATCAGCGGACCTTTCGAAAGCTTCATGGGTGAAGTTACGGAAATCAACAAAGAGAAACAGGTACTGACCGTCAAGGTCTCCATGTTCGGTAGAGATACGCCTGTCGAACTTGAGTTTGGACAGGTAGACAAACTATAAGGAGAGGCTTGTAGAGAAAGGAGAAGAAAATGGCTAAGAAAGTTGAAGGTTATATCAAACTTCAGATTGCAGCCGGAAATGCGACTCCAGCACCTCCAGTAGGACCTGCTCTTGGTCAGAAGGGTGTTAACATTATGGACTTCTGTAAGCAGTTCAATGCTAAGACTCAGGACCAGCCTGGCATGATCATTCCAGTAGTGATCACCGTTTACGCAGACAGATCATTCACATTTGTTTGCAAAACACCGCCGGCAGCAGTATTACTGAAGAAAGCTGCAGGATTAGATGCAGCATCCGGAGAACCTAACAAGAAAAAGGTTGCAACTCTGACTTATGCACAGGCAGAAGAAATCGCAAAGATTAAGATGCCTGACCTGAACGCAGCAACACTTGAAGCAGCTACAGACATGATCAAGGGTACTGCAAGAAGCATGGGAATCGTTGTTGAAGACTAAGAAGATGGGAGGCCTGAGACTTGCGTAAGAATAGAGCAGGTCGTTGCGGCGGATTTTTCGCAAAAGGCAAGGCGCATGGCCGGATGAGGCGCAGAGCATACTTGAGTATGTGAGCACCGAAGACGGGACAGCAACGCAGCGTTTGGTGAAAAAGACAAGCAAGGTCGTTAGTACCACAAGGAGGTAAAGAATTATGCCAAAGAGAGGCAAAAGCTACAATGAAGCAGCAGCCAAGTTTGACAAGGCGCAGCTGCACGAAGTATCAGAAGCAATGAAATTAGTTTGCGAAACTTCCAGAGCAAAGTTTGACGAAACTGTAGAAGTTCACGTTAGACTGGGTGTTGACGGAAGACACGCTGACCAGCAGGTAAGAGGTGCAATCGTACTTCCGCACGGAACTGGTAAGAGCGTAAAGGTTTTAGTATTTGCTAAGGGACCTAAGGCTGAAGAAGCTGAAAAGGCTGGCGCAGATTACGTTGGTGCTGAAGAAATGGCACAGAAGATTCAGTCTGAAAACTGGTTCGATTTCGACGTAGTTGTAGCAACCCCGGACATGATGGGTGTTGTTGGACGTCTTGGTAAATTATTAGGACCTAAGGGTTTAATGCCTAACCCTAAATCAGGCACAGTAACGATGGATCTTGAAAAAGCTCTGGCAGACATCAAGGCTGGTAAAGTTGAGTATCGTCTGGATAAGCAGAACATCATCCATACGCCAATCGGAAAGAGCTCCTTCGGACAGCAGAAGTTAGAAGAAAACTTCAAAGCGCTGCTGGAAGCAATCGTTAAGGCTAAGCCGGCTACTGCAAAAGGTCAGTACCTGAAGAGCGTAACCGTTGCATCCACAATGGGTCCTGGAGTAAAAATCAATCCGGCTCTGATTGGTTAATCAAAATTACAACTTAGAGATTTAACCGTAGACAGCGGGTGCCGCAAGGCTTAATTCCCCGCCGAGGTACAATATATAGATATTGACCCTGTCTACCGGCAGGGTTATTTTAATTTATTGAGTACCACATTCGTAAATTGCCCTGCGCAGTTTACAGAAAGGAGAACACAATATATGTCAGTAGAAGCAAAACAGCAGAAACAAGTAATCATTGACGAAATAAAAGAAAAGCTGGAATCCGCACAGTCCGCAGTCGTTATCGACTACATGGGAATTTCCGTAGCACAGGCAGACGCCATGAGAAAGAAACTTCGTGAGGCAAACGTTGATTATACTGTTTACAAGAACACTTTAATCAAGAGAGCTATTGAAGGAACTGATTATGCGCCTCTTGCAGAAGTTCTTGACGGACCAAGCGCAATCGCAATCAGCACAGAAGATGCTACTGCACCGGCAAGAACACTTAATGAAATCATTAAGGACTACAAAAAAATGGAATTCAAGGCAGGTGTCGTTGAGGGCGTTTATTATGATAAGGCCGGCATCGAACAGATTGCAGACATTCCATCCAGAGATGTTCTCATTGCAAAGTTCATGGGAAGCATCCAGTCACCGGTAAGCAAGTTCGTCAGAACTCTGGCTGCCATCGCAGAAGAAAAAGAAGCGTAAACCTTTGTCTTGCAGAACTTACTGCAGACAGAACGTTTCTGATTTTTACAAGAAAGACCCTGCGCCGTGGTCTTAAAAGTACGGCTGGCTAAATCAAAGCGAATTTTATCGAAATCAAAATAAAGGAGAAAAGAAAATGAATAAAGAACAGATCATTGAAGCAATCAAAGCGATGTCCGTTTTAGAATTAAACGAATTAGTTAAGGCTTGTGAAGAAGAATTTGGCGTATCCGCTGCAGCTCCAGTAGCAGTAGCAGGCGCAGTAGCAGGTGCAGCAGAAGAAGAACAGTCCGAATTCACTGTTGTTCTGGCAGCAGCTGGTTCCGAAAAGATCAAGGTTATCAAGGCAGTAAGAGAAATCACTGGCCTGGGTCTGAAGGAAGCTAAGGAATTAGTTGACAACGCTCCATCCAACGTTAAGGAAGGTATCGAAAAGGCTGAAGCTGAAGCACTGAAGGCTCAGTTAGAAGAAGTTGGCGCTCAGATCGAACTGAAATAGTTTGAAGCGAAGCAACCGTCAAAGGGGATTGTCCGAGGAGACAGTCCCCTTTTTTCAAATGCAATGGAAAATAGTGGGAGATAGTTAGGAACGATAGAATATGGAACTGAAAATCAGAAAAGCGGAGTCAAAAGATATTGACAGAATTACAGAGATTGAGCTTAATTGTTTTCCTCCGGCCGAGGCGGCTTCTGAAGAAAAATATCTATGGAGGCTGGAAAACTATCCGGAATATCTGCTGGTAGGAGAGGTAAAGGGTAAAATGGAAAGTGTCGTGTGCATGATTCCTATGGCAGCGCCGGTCATTACGGATGAAATTTTCGAAATGGAAAAACAACCGCAAGGTGATGTTGCTGCAGTGCTCTCTGTTATGACTGCGCCTGACGGTCAAAAGCAGGGCTATGCAGGACAGATGCTGGAGGCGGCTTCGGTGAGGGCTTGCGAGCTTGGTATGAGGAGTATGGCGCTTACCTGTAAGGAGCGACTAATCCATTATTACAGCAAGTACGGATTTGAAAAAATCGGCGTGTCGGCATCGGTCCATGGCGGTGCAGTATGGTATGATATGGTAAAGAAACTGTAGAACTATATGCGTTTTCGTCCTTTTCTTTTGGCTAAAAACCCCTTTAATATAGTTAAAGGATATGATCTCATAATTGATGAAAACAAAGCAAACTGAAAAATATTATTCTCAAATTTCCCGGTATGAAGACAGAGTGTATTTACTATTTGTGGACCATAGGGCAAACAAGTAAATTTCTATCAGAACTTTAGAAGGGTGAATTGAGGGGAACGACCCAAAGATTGTGTAAACCTCCAGGCTGATGTAAGATAAAATTATTCAGTCTGGGGGCTTTCTTATGGTCAATATCCCCTTTTCGAGTGAGCCCAAGGGGAATGTTGTGAAAATTTCCCAAACCATGCTTGACTTATTGACAAAAACATGGTATCATAATAGACTGCCACGCAAATGTAAACTGTTAAGATATAAGGAGTGATAAATATGCCAAAACCTATCCAAGTAGGTAGAAAAGAACGTATGACCTTCTCAAAGATCAATGAGGTCGGCACTATGCCTAATCTGATTGAGATTCAGACCAGCTCATATGACTGGTTTATCAGAGAAGGGCTGAGAGAAGTTTTCGAAGACATCTCTCCGATAAGAGATTATGCGGATAATCTGATTTTAGAATTCATAGATTACTCCCTTAATGACCCTCCGAAGTATGAACAGGAGGAGTGTAAGGAAAGAGATGTAACATACGCCGCTCCGCTTAAAGTCAGAGTCAGACTTGTAAATAAAGAAACTGGCGAAGTTAAGGAACAGGAAGTTTTCATGGGAGATTTCCCATTGATGACAGAAAAGGGTACGTTTATCTACAATGGGGCAGAACGTGTTATCGTAACCCAGTTGGTTCGTTCCCCTGGACCTTATTATAGTGTAGAAACAGACAAATCCAACAACAAACTGTATTCCACCCAGATCATTCCTAACAGAGGGGCATGGTTGGAATATGAGACCGACTCCAACGAAATTATTTCTGTAAGAGTCGACAGAACGAGAAAACAGCCACTGACTACATTATTGCGTGCACTTGGCATTGGCTCAGACCAGGAAATCCTGGACATCTTTGGCGAAGATGCCCGTCTTTTAAAGACATTAGAAAAAGATACAACCACCGACTACGAAAGTGGTCTTAAAGAAATTTATAAAAAGCTGAGACCGGGCGAACCACCGACAGTGGACAGTGCCAAGTCCCTGCTTAATTCGCTGTTTTTTGACGCGAAGAGATATGACCTGGCTAAAGTAGGCAGATATAAGTATAACAAGAAGCTGGGTCTTGCCAATAGACTGGCAGAAGCAGTGGTTGCTGAGGATGTTATCGATCCTAACACAGGAGAAATCCTGGCAGAAGCAGGACAGAAGATCAGCAGAGCCCTGGCTAAACAGATAGAAGATTCCGGCGTGGAATTTGTAATGGCACATGGCAGAGATGATGAAAGCAAGATAACTAAGGTCATCGGTAACCGTTTCGTATCTCTGGATCAGTATGTGGATTTTGACCTTTCCGACCTGAAAGTTGCGGATAAGGTGTTTTATCCTGTCCTGATGGAAATTTTAGCGCAGTGCCAGACTGAAGACGAAATCAAAGAAATGCTGACTGCAAGAAAGAATGATTTATCCCCGAAACACATTATCATGGAGGATATTATCGCTTCTGTCAGCTATATTCTCAACCTGAATTACGGTATCGGCAACACTGACGATATCGACCATCTGGGCAACAGAAGACTGAGAACCGTAGGAGAACTGTTACAGAACCAGTTCCGTATCGGGCTTGCCAGAATGGAAAGAGTAGTCAAGGAGAGAATGACCATTCAGGATATCGAGATGACTACGCCGCAGGCGCTGATGAATATCAGACCTGTAACCGCAGCGATTAAGGAGTTTTTCGGAAGCTCCCAGCTGTCTCAGTTCATGGACCAGAACAACCCTCTGGCTGAACTGACCCACAAGAGAAGACTTTCCGCACTTGGACCAGGCGGTCTTTCCAGAGAAAGAGCCGGATTCGAAGTGCGTGACGTACACCAGTCCCATTACGGCAGAATGTGTCCGATTGAGACGCCGGAAGGTCCGAACATCGGTCTGATTGGTTCCTTGACCACTTATGGTGTAGTGGATGAATACGGCTTTATTGAAACCCCTTATAGAGTTGTTGATAAAGAGACGGGCATTGTTACAGAAGAAATCCGCTATATTACTGCTGACGAAGAAGAGCTGATGATTATCGCTCAGGCTAACGAACCGTTGGACGAAGAAGGTCATTTTGTCAATGCTAAGGTAGCGGCAAGAGGCGTCGGCGGAGAAATCGCCATGTTTGCAAGAGAAGTTGTGGATATGATGGACGTTTCTCCAAAACAGGTAGTATCCGTTGCAACGGCCATGATTCCGTTCCTGGAAAACGACGACGCCAACCGTGCGTTGATGGGTTCCAACATGCAGCGTCAGGCAGTACCACTTCTGGTTACCGAGGCGCCATACGTAGGAACTGGTATGGAGTATAAGGCAGCCAGAGATTCCGGTGTAGTTGTTCTTGCCAGAAATGCGGGAACCGTAGAGTTTGTCGACGCAGAGAGAATCGCCATCAGAAGAGATGACAATAACGAATTAGACGAATATAAATTACTGAAATTCAAGCGTTCCAACCAGGGTACATGTATTAACCAGAGACCAATTGTCAACCATGGTGAGCATATTGAAGAAGGTGAAGTCATTGCAGACGGACCTTCCACAAACTTGGGAGAAATCGCACTGGGCAAAAACCTGCTTATCGGCTTCATGACATGGGAAGGCTACAACTACGAGGATGCAATCATCCTTAACGAGAAGCTGCTCATGAATGACGTTCTGACTTCCCTGCATATCGTGGAATACGAGGCAGAAGCCAGAGATACCAAGCTTGGACCTGAAGAAATCACCCGCGATATCCCGAATGTGGGGGATGACGCCCTGAAAGATTTGGACGAAGAAGGTATCATCAGAATCGGTGCAGAGGTTGACTCTACAGATATTCTGGTGGGCAAGGTAACACCGAAGGGTGAGAACGACCTGAGTGCAGAAGAAAGACTTCTCCGCGCTATCTTTGGTGAAAAGGCCAGAGAGGTTAGAGATACTTCCCTGCGCGTACCGCATGGCGAAACAGGTATCGTTGTAGACGTAAAAATCTTCACCAGAGAAAACGGCGATGAACTGCCGCCGGGCGTAAACAAGCTGGTAAGATGTTACATCGCAACCAAGAGAAAGATTAACGTAGGCGACAAGATGGCGGGACGTCACGGAAATAAGGGTGTTATTTCCAGAATTCTGCCGGAAGAAGATATGCCGTTTAAAGAAGACGGCGAGGCTTTGCAGGTAATGCTTAACCCGCTGGGCGTACCTTCCCGAATGAACGTCGGACAGGTGCTGGAAGTGCATCTGGGACTTGCGGCAAAGACCAAGGATTGGTATATTGCCACACCGGTATTCGACGGTGCAAACGAAAAAGATATCCGTGAAATGCTGGTAGACTGCGGATTCTCAGAAACAGGAAAACTGAGACTGAGAGACGGCAGAACCGGCGAGTGGTTCGATAACCCTGTAACGGTAGGTTATATGTATATGCTGAAACTCCACCATCTGGTAGATGATAAGATTCACGCCAGAAGTACAGGTCCTTATTCTCTGGTAACCCAGCAGCCTCTGGGCGGCAAAGCCCAGTTCGGCGGACAGCGTTTCGGAGAAATGGAAGTATGGGCGCTGGAAGCTTACGGTGCAGCACATACCCTGCAGGAAATCCTGACCGTAAAATCCGATGATATTGTAGGAAGAGTACAGACCTACGAGGCTATTGTAAAGGGAGAGAACATCCCTGAACCGGGAATCCCGGAATCCTTCAAGGTACTGATCAAGGAAATGCAGTCCCTGGCTTTGGACGTGAAAGTCCTAACCGAGGATAATGAAGAAATCCAGATTAAGGAAGTTTCCGACTATGAAGACGTTTCCGGCATCGAAGGCATGATGACCGCCGAGACAGAGCTTGAGGAAAGTGAAGAGAAATTATTTGCAGAGGGCTTTACCGAAGAAACCCCTGACGACATGCTGAACGGCAACTTTGCAGATGATGAACAGTTATAAGAAAGGGGAGAAAATCTTTGACTGAGAACGTAAATAAGAACACGAACAACTTCGAATTGCATAATTTCGAATCCTTACAGATCAAACTGGCCTCCACAGAGAAGATTCTGGATTGGTCCTACGGCGAAGTAACCAAGCCGGAGACCATCAACTACAGAACCCTGAAACCGGAAAAAGACGGTCTGTTCTGCGAAAAGATTTTCGGACCAATGAAGGACTGGGAATGTCATTGCGGAAAATATAAGAGAATCAGATATAAAGGTATTGTCTGCGACCGTTGCGGCGTAGAAGTAACCAAAGCTAAGGTAAGAAGAGAGAGAATGGGTCATATCAAACTGGCTGCGCCGGTTTCCCATATCTGGTATTTCAAGGGTATTCCGTCAAGAATGGGTCTCATTCTTGATATTACCCCGAGAAATCTGGAAAAGGTTCTCTATTTTGCCGCATATATTGTTACTGATCCGGGAGAAACCGGTCTCGGTTATAAAGAAATCCTTACCGAGATGCAGTACAGAGAGGCAAAAGAACAGTATGGCAGCGGATTTAAAGCGGCTATGGGTGCAGAGGCAGTAAGAGAACTGCTTGCACAGATTGACCTGGATGAACTTTCTGCCGGCCTGCGCGAAAAGCTTAAGGATGCCAGCGGTCAGAAAAAGGTCAGAATCGTAAGACGTCTTGAGGTTGTGGAAGCCCTGAGAATTTCCGGAAACAAACCGGAATGGATGATTCTTGAGGTTGTTCCGGTAATCCCGCCTGATCTGAGACCAATGGTACAGTTGGATGGCGGCAGATTTGCCACTTCCGACCTGAATGACCTTTACAGAAGAGTAATCAACAGAAATAACAGACTGAACAGACTGCTGGAACTGGGTGCGCCTGACATCATCGTCAGAAACGAAAAGAGAATGCTCCAGGAAGCAGTAGACTCCCTCATCGATAACGGCAGAAGAGGAAGACCGGTAACCGGACCTGGCTCCAGACCACTCAAATCTCTGTCCGATATGCTGAAGGGTAAACAGGGTCGTTTCAGACAGAACCTGCTGGGTAAGCGTGTAGACTACTCCGGTCGTTCTGTAATTGTAGTAGGTCCTGAACTGAAATTTTACCAGTGTGGTCTTCCTAAGAAGATGGCGCTGGAACTGTTCAAGCCGTTCATCATGAAAGAACTGGTTGAACAGGGATATGCCCATAATATCAAAAACGCAAAGAGAATGGTTGAGAAGGTAAGACCGGAAGTCTGGGATGTGTTGGAAGGCGTTATCAAAGAACATCCGGTAATGCTGAACCGTGCGCCGACTCTGCATAGACTGGGTATTCAGGCTTTTGAACCGGTACTGGTAGAGGGTAAGGCAATCAAGCTGCATCCGCTGGTATGTACTGCCTTCAACGCCGACTTCGACGGAGACCAGATGGCCGTTCACGTGCCGCTTTCCGTAGAAGCGCAGGCAGAAGCCAGATTCCTGATGTTATCCATCAACAACATTTTGGCGCCGAAAGACGGATCTCCGATCACAACGCCTACTCAGGATATGATTCTGGGGGCATACTATCTGACTTATCCGGGCACCTGCAAAAAGGTAGAAATCGTAAACGGCAAAGAGAAAGTCACTTATGATAAGGATGAGTTCGGTGACCTGAAGGCATCTGAAGCGCATAAGGCAGAAGGCTATGTCCGTGTACCGGAAAAGGGAGACGGAAAGGTCTTTACTGACTTGGACGAAATGCTGATGGCATACCAAGATGAAGTCGTAGATATTCATGCTAAGGTTAAAGTCAGAATGTACCAAAACGAAAATGACCGCAGAGGACATCTTGTTGAGTCAACTGTAGGCCGCTTTATCTACAACCAGCAGATTCCGCAGGATTTAGGTTTTGTTGACAGAACGGCAGATCCGTATTCGCTGGAAGTCAACTTCCTTTGCGATAAGAAAAAGCTGGGTGCGATCATCGACAAGTGCTATAAGGCACATGGAAATACCGGAACAGTTATTATGCTGGACTATATCAAGGATATGGGCTACCATTACTCCACCAAGGCAGCAGTGACTATCGGTATCGACGATATGAAAATTCCTGATAACAAATGGGATATCGTTGCAGACTCCCAGAAGGAAGTCGACAAATACGAAAAAGCTTACAGAATGGGTCTTATCTCCAATTCTGAAAGATATGACAAGGTTATTGAAATCTGGAATAAAACTACTGACGATGTAGCAGATGCGCTGATGGAATCCTTAGAACCGCAGAACAACCTGAACATCATGGCAACATCCGGAGCCAGAGGTAGTAAGAACCAGATCAGACAGGTCGGTGGTATGCGTGGTCTGATGGCTAACGCAACCGGTCGTACTGTAGAAATTCCGATCAAGGCAAACTTCCGTGAAGGACTTTCCATCTTGGAGTACTTTATTTCTTCCAACGGTGCGAGAAAAGGTCTGGCCGATACTGCGCTGCGTACAGCCGACTCCGGTTATTTGACCAGAAGACTGGTTGACGTTTCTCACAATGTCATCGTTAGAGAGTTTGACTGTGGAACAGATGAAGGTGTAGAAGTTCGTGCATTCACTGACGGAAAAGAAGTCATTGAACCGCTGAATCAGCGTATTGCAGGCAGAACTGCCCTTTTGGATATCGAAAATCCGCAGACGGGAGAAATCATCGTCGAACAGGGTGAAGAAATTACCGATGATCAGGCCATGGACATTGTCAATGCAGGCATCGAGTCCGTTGCGATTAGATCGGTAATGACCTGCCACAGCAGAACAGGTATCTGTGCCAAGTGCTACGGCAGAAACCTGGCGACAGGCGAAGAAGTAAATATCGGTGAATCCGTAGGTATTACCGCAGCCCAGTCCATCGGTGAACCGGGTACGCAGCTGACTATGAGAACATTCCATACCGGCGGTGTCGCAGGTTCCGATATCACCCACGGTCTTCCGAGAGTTGAGGAACTGTTTGAGGCCAGAAAGCCAAAGGGTCTTGCTGAAATCTGTGAAGAAAGCGGACGCGTTGTGGATATTCAGCCGAGAACGGATAACAAGACGGAAGTTACCGTCAGAAGCGAGGAAGGTGGCGACAAGGTATATATCGTGCCTTACGGTGCAAGACTGGCAGTTAAAAAGGACGATTATGTTCTTGCCGGCGGCAACATTACCAGTGGTCCGCTGAATCCGCACGATATTCTGAGAATCAACGGCGTAGAAGGCGTTTACCAGTACCTGCTGAAGGAAGTTCAGCGTGTATATAAGAACCAGGGTGTAGACATCAACGACAAGCACGTTGAAGTCATCGTCAGCCAGATGCTGTCCAAATTCAAAATCGAGGACGCAGGAGATACCGACCTGCTTCCGGGCGGACTTTACAGCAAGTTCGAGATCAAGGAAGCCAACGAGGCTGCCCTTGAAAAGGATGGAGAACCGGCTACAGGCAAGCAGATGCTTTTGGGTATCACCAAGGCATCCCTGGCAACCAACTCCTTCTTATCCGCAGCATCCTTCCAGGAAACCACAAGAGTTCTGACCGATGCGGCAATCAAGGGTAAGAACGACAAACTGATGGGTCTGAAAGAAAACGTTATCATCGGTAAGTTGATTCCGGCAGGAACCGGCATGAAGAGATACAAGAATATTGAACTGGATTACGGTATAAACGAAGAGTTTATGAAAGAGTATGACAGATATCAGTATGAAGAAGAGGCAGAAGCAGAAGCTGATGTTGATGTTGATGTTGTGGACTTTGATGCGGAAGACGCAGCAGAACCACAGGAAATCACTGAAGTCGGTTTTGAAGAAGATGCGGCTGATGTGGCAGAAACAGTACAGCCTGCTGCTGAACCGGAAATTGTTGAATTAGAAGAAGAATAAATCGACGAGATAAGCAAAGCGCGCTCCATGAAAGTGAAGCGCGTTTTCTTATTCCTCGATAATGATTACATTAGCCTGATTGAATTCACTCATTTTGACCTCCCTGTGTGTTTTGCCTCATCCCCGAAATAAATTGTATTGCATAAGGGAAACCTTATCGTACATGGGAAAATTAAAGTTTGAACGATGATAGGGAATAAGCTTAGATGCTGAAACAACGACGTAGGAATTTGGGTTGTTAGTCAACTGTGGGGGTAGAAGAAATTCTACTCCCATTTTTTGTATAAAGATTTAGTAGAAAATCAGAAGTATCCGTTTCTTAAAGTTAATGAATGAGCGATAGCCGTAAGAGACTCGTTTAATCACCTTAATTCTGTTGTTGATGCCTTCAATGGTTCCGTTGCTTAGCTGTCTGCCGTTGTATTTGGAAAAAGAGGCAATAACGGCATCTTTCCAATTCATTAAGGATTTAGCGGCATTTTTCATTAATTCCAGCCCGCTGTTCATTGCCCTTACGAGCCAGGAATTTAGCAGAGTCTGCTGAAGTTTGGGATCATCCAGTCCAATAAGAGACAGAAAGTCCTGATAAAGCTGCCATGCTTCTTTGAGTGAAGCATCCAGGGAAAGAAGTTCATCAACCAGTTGCTTTTGTGTGACCGGACGTTTAAGCCAATGACAGTAGAATTTTTCTTTAACATCCAAAGCACATTCTTTTTTATTCAGCAGTTTCCAGTATTT
>JAXKAR010000060.1:0-117888 GCA_036305845.1 Emergencia sp. | reverse complement strand
CTTTGGTACAGCGAAGGAACATCATGGTATGCGATATACGCAAATGAAGGGTAAAGAAAAAATGGTCATGAAAGTCGGCCTTACTTTTGCATGCTTAAATATGAAAAAATTAGCAAATATGCTGTATGAAAGAGAGCGGAAAAACGGTCGCTTTTCCCACATTTTTTCTTTTCGTTTCAGTTTTGCATAAAATTAAAGTATGACATAAGAAAAAGCCCTGAAACCTTGTGAAAAGGCCGGGCTTTGTCTTCAGTCTGAAACCTGCATCGTGAGATGCAGGTTAGATAATGATGATCGCTTTAGTCTGCAATTTCTGTATGGGGCTGATTCAGCATGAACGTGATGATTGTGCCGGCATACCGTTCAATCTTATCTTCGTTCAGTGTTACATTTACAATATTGCAGTTTTCGTTTTTTTCTGTTACATAGCTGGTATTGGCCAGCGATACGTAATCCTTGTATTCCATATCTTTACCGCAATAGTCATTGAACGCGTCGGATACTGCCTGGGCAAATTCTGAATCGGACGGGGCAGACCATGGTGATTTTCCACCGGTCTTATCATAGTTAACGTCGGAAAGACCGCAGATTGTCATATATTCGTTGTCAATTTCTTTCAGGCTTGCATCATAGAGGCCGTTGCCGATCGCAGAGATTCTGTAAGCGTCATCATCCATGTTGACTGAGCCAATGCTGGTAATCGACAAGAGGTTGTCCTCTTCATCCCGGGCATAGACACCGTCGATCAGGGTATAGAGGATGCTGACAAATTCATTGAGAGAATCCTGACTCAGCACCTGTTCCGGCAGAGAAACTTCCTCATAGGTATAGGTGACTTCCGGATAATCTTCCAGGTAATCTTCGTTGAACGTTTCTATGGCCGTTTCTATTCTGGTCTGGAATTTCTCAAAGTCATCCTCATCAATAACTATGGTAGCTTCTGCTGAGCAAGGATACAGACTGCCGCTTTCTCCGCCTGATACGTCAGCAAGCTCATAAATCAGCGTGTTTGTTTTAAAATAGGCCAGCAAATCGCCGATTTCTTTGATTGCATTAGGATAAGAAGAAATTTTGGAATCAGGAATACCGCCCGGCAGACCTTCGATCTGAATCTTAAAGGCTTTTTCGCCCTCAGGCACTGAGTAGGTCAGCTGGTTGGTAAAGCTGTAGGATGAACTTCCGCCGGTCTTAAATGACCACATATTTCTGCTTCCTCCGTTGAGACAGAAGACGTTCGCATCATCTTTGAAATACTTGCTGTTTAAGCTGGAAATACCGGAGAAATCATGGTTTTCTTCGCTGGCGAAGATTACGGTGAGATCGCCTGTGGCTTCGTTGTTCTTGATGACATAAAGCGCCACAGCCATTGGGTCGAGGCAGTTGTCTATCTGGGCAGGGTCATAGGAACATAAAACCACGGTAGGCGGCGCCTCTTCGTATTCTTTGCTTGCGGCAGCGCGCATAATTACGTTGTCATGGCTGTCTGCCGTATATTGAATACCCTTGGATTTTGCCCAGTTGCAGAGATAGTCTCTGACAGCTTGTACGGAAGTCAGGGTGGACTTGGAATCTTCCAGATCGGTAAGGTAGGCGCCTACTTTTTCCTCAATCTTTGCGGAGAGGTCTTCCTCGTCGTTTCCGCAGCCGGTCAGAGAAAAAAGAGCCGTCCCAATTAAAGTGATCATCAAAAACATTGATATCAGCTTTTTCATTGTGTAGTCTCCTTTGTAAATACTGTGTTAAATTTATTTTTTTTAAAATAATCATTTCTTTTGCATGAAAAATCATATATAATGATACCATAATCGTGAAGAAATTAGTAGCGCTTTCACAAATCTTCACACAATTTTAAGATTTAACAGGAGAGATAAGATGGAATCAAGGAATCTGATTGTAAGAGAAACGGTATTTGATGACTGCAAGTATTTTGCAGAATGGGAGACTCGTCCGGAAGTAACCGAGTTTTTTACGATGAACGAGGAACGCAGTTACGAGGACTTGGTTACAGAGTATGTCAGATATAACATGGACCCGACCAAGGCACAATTTACTATTACGCTAAAGCCCGAGGACAAGCCGATTGGCAAGATTTATCTTTCCCGGATTAATACAACGGATGACTCGCTGGATATTACCAGAATTTATATTGCGGAGATAGACAACCGAAACAAGGGATACGGAGAAGAGGCTCTGCGCCTGATTCTGGAATATGCGTTCATCAATCTTCATATGGAGAGAGTGACCATCGACCATTTTGAACGGAATAAGCCTGCAGCTTATCTTTATGAGAAGATTGGCTTCAGAAACGAGGGTCTTATGCGTAATGCCGGAAAGAAGAACGGCAAGTATGTCAACCTGCAGCTCAAGTCCATGCTGAGAGCAGAATATTACGAAAACCTTCATGACTAAAATTGTCCTTAGAAAAAAACAATCCCCGGATATTATGGAATTACTGCGCTGGCTGTTTTACGGCCGGCGTTTTCATCTTTTTGAAAAGAAAACCTGTTGACCATCCCACTTTCTGGGTATATACTTGGTAGTAGTTATTTTAAATGAGCACTACATGTTGTGTTTTAGAGGAGTTTGAATAGAATGGAAAGTATCAGGAAAATTGTTAAGAGAGACGGAAGAACTGTAGACTTTGACGTAGATAAGATTACAGAGGCAATATACAAGGCAGCGCAGGTTCTGGGGGGCAAGGACAGAGAAATGTCTGCTTACCTTGCCAGACAGGTAGAGCTTTATCTGTTAGAGATCTGTCATACCACTACGCCGACGGTGGAGCAGATTCAGGATGCTGTGGAGAAGATTCTCATCGAGGCAGGACATGCTCGTACAGCCAAAGAATATATCCTTTATCGTGCGGAGCGTACCCGTGTTCGTGATATGAACACCAAGTTGATGCATATCTACGAAGATCTTACTTTCAAAGAAGCGAAGGACAACGATGTAAAGAGAGAGAATGCCAACATCGACGGCAACACGGCCATGGGCACTATGCTCAAGTACGGCTCTGAAGGCGCCAAGGAGTTCTACAAGATGTATGTCATCGATCCTAAATTTGCCAAGGCGCATGATAACGGTGATATTCACATCCACGACATGGATTTCTATACATTGACCATGACCTGTTGTCAGATTGACTTGCTGGAGCTGCTGAAGGACGGATTTTCTACAGGTCACGGTCATCTGAGGGAGCCGGCAAGCATCGAAAGCTATGCTGCCCTTGCTTGTATTGCCGTTCAGTCTAACCAGAACGATCAGCACGGCGGGCAGTCCGTACCTAACTTTGACTTTGCCATGGCGCCGGGCGTGAAGAAATCTTTCAGAAAGCTGTATTACAGAAATGTAGGCAAGCTCCTGGAGGGGATGTGCGACATAGAAGATGCAGGAGACAAGGCGAAGGCAATTACCTTAGATATAGAAGCGAAATATGGAGTGAGTCCTTGCATGGCATGGGATAATAATTATTTGCAGTTAGAGGCAGATGCTTTAGCTGAATTTGTATCCGATGCGGATATCGCAAGGATTCAGGATATGGCTAAGAAATTCACCGACAAGGAGATTAAACGCAAGACCTACCAGGCGATGGAAGCACTGATTCACAATCTGAACACCATGCATTCCAGAGCGGGCGCCCAGGTACCGTTCAGTTCTCTGAACTACGGTACAGATACTTCTCCGGAAGGCAGGCTGGTTATGGAATGTATCATGAAGGCTACGGAGGCTGGTCTGGGTAACGGAGAAACACCGATTTTCCCAATTCAGATTTTTAAAGTAAAGGAAGGCGTCAGCTACAATCCGGAAGATCCTAACTACGATTTATTCAAGCTTGCTTGCAGAGTATCCGCAGAGAGACTTTTCCCTAACTTCTCTTTCTTGGATGCGCCGTTTAACGCCCAGTATTACAAGGAAGGACATCCTGAGACGGAATGTGCTTACATGGGCTGCAGAACCAGAGTTATCGGAAATGTTCACGACCCTTCCAGAGAAATTGTTTACGGAAGAGGGAACCTTTCTTTTACCTCTATCAATCTGCCGAGACTTGCCATTAAGGCTAAGGGCGATGTGGATATTTTCTTTGACGGCTTAGATCACATGATTGATATTGCTATCGGTCAGCTCAATGAACGATACAGAATACAGGCGCAGAAAAAAGTCAAGAACTTCCCATTCCTCATGGGACAGGGAATCTGGATTGATTCCAAGGGATTGACACCGGAAGATACAATAGAAGAAGTCATCAAACACGGAACATTGACTATCGGTTTTATCGGTCTTGCTGAAGCGCTGAAAGCTTTGATCGGCCAGCATCACGGCGAGTCAGAAGAAGCACAGCGTCTTGGGCTTGAGATTATCGCTTATATGAGAAAACGCATGGACGAGGAGGCAAAGAAGACCGGTCTTAACTGGTCGCTGATTGCTACGCCGGCAGAAGGTCTTTCCGGTAGATTTGTCAAGATAGACAGGGCAAAATACGGCGTAATCCCGGGTGTTACGGACAGAGATTACTATACCAACAGTTTCCATGTTCCGGTATATTACGATATCAGCGCCTTTGATAAGATCAAAAAAGAAGCGCCGTTCCATGAGCTGACTAACGGCGGACATATTTCCTATATTGAACTTGACGGCGATCCCCTCAAGAATCTGGATGCTTTCGAGAAGGTGGTCAGATGCATGAAGGAAAGCGGTATCGGTTATGGCTCTATCAATCATCCTGTAGACAGAGATCCGGTTTGCGGTTATACGGGCATTATCGATAACGAATGTCCGGCATGCGGCAGAACGGAAGGAGACGGCAACCCTGATTTTGAGCGAATCAGAAGAATCACAGGCTATCTGGTTGGTACGATGGATCACTGGAACGATGCAAAGACCAGCGAAGAGAAGGATCGTGTAAAACACGGAATCGGCGCCGGTTTTGAAAGGATTTAGCCATGAACAGAGAAGATACCCTGCGGATTGCCGGTATTGTAAGAGAATCTATTGTTGACGGACCTGGAATCAGGTTCGTCATCTTTTGTCAGGGTTGTCCCCATCAGTGCGCAGGCTGTCATAATTCGGTTACCCATGATTTTGAGGGGGGATATGACTGCAGCATAGATAAAATTTTACAGGCTGTCGATGAAAACCCACTCCTGTCAGGAGTAACTTTCAGCGGCGGCGAGCCTGCCTGTCAGCCTGAAGGCTTTTTAACCCTGGCCAGGGAAATCAAAAAGAGAAACCTGGATGTGATCATGTATACCGGTTATACCTTTGAAGAGCTTCTGGATATATGGGATGCGGACAGCAGTCTTTCACAGCTGCTGCAGGAAATCGACGTGCTCATCGATGGCAAGTATGAGGCAGAGCAGAGAGACTTGACGCTTTCCTTCAGAGGCAGCAGAAATCAGCGGATTTTAGATATGCCGGCGTCTCTTGCAGCAGGTCATCCTGTGGAATTGGAAAATTTCTGATTTAATTTAAAAAAAATACTTGTAAAAGATAGGAAAACTGTGATATAATATCGCTTGTTCGATGTGAACAACGATACAAACATGAAGAAATGCTACATGCTTAAGATATTAAAGGAGGTGCGGTAGATGTCAAGAAAATGTGAAATTTGCGGAAAAGGTCAGGTTTCCGGTAACACTGTTTCTCATTCCAACAGACACACAAGAAGAAAGTGGAATGCAAACATTCAGACTGTCAGAATCAATGACAATGGTACAGTTAGAAGAGCTAATGTATGCACAAGATGCATCAGATCCAACAAGATCACCCGTGCCATCTAATTTACGAGAGAAAGCCCGCAGTAAGCGGGTTTTTTTGTACCCGAAATCAGCAGTTATAACATAATAAAGTAAGGGATACAGGCGAGAATATGCAGAGGCAGCCACCTCTGCGCTTTCTCTCAAACCCCGTAACCGACAGGAGCTGCCCACCTATTTTCGCAGCAGTACAATTCCACATATGACAAGCACTGCGCCTAAAAGCAGAATCCATGCTTTTGGCGGCAGAAAAAAGGCACATACGGTGACTGCACCAAAGACGATGAGGACGAATCCAATATCCTTGGCTTCTTTATAATTACAGATCGGTTTTCTTTTTTTGTTAAAGTTATTATAATTTCCCATAAATCCACCCCTGTTATCCTATGATAAAGAGAGGCGGTATGTGATTCTTTTGCAAAAGAATTTCTTTATTGCACTTTGACAGCCGGTCAATTAAAATAAAAAGAAGAATAGGGAGAAAGAATAAGAGGAAGATACGATGACGTTATCCAAAAAGACATCACTGGGAACCATTTCTGTTTCCGATTTATTTTTTGCACAGATTATTGCAGACAGTCTTCAGCAGGAAGCCTGCGCAGGAAAGGCGTGGCCGTCTACCAGAAGAGGACGGCAGATTGGCAGCGAACAGAAGATCAATATCGGTGATCTTGCCGGTCATATTGAGGTGAATCCGAGTATGGACACAGAGGCAATCGATCTGGAATTTTCCATCATTACCAAGTTCGGTACCAGTATTCGAAAGCTGACGGACAATATAGCTGACTATATTGCAGACACTATCTATGAGAAACAGGGGACAAGGCCAAACCAGATCAAAATCAGAATCACCGGAGTGAAATCCAGACAGACAGCCAGAAGAGAACTGGAGGTAATCAAGAATTATGCAGTTAAGTGATCCGGTCAGTACGTTAAAAGGCGTGGGGCCAAAGAAAGCGCTGGCGCTGGCAGAACACGGCATAAACACTCTTGAAGATCTGCTCTATTTCTTCCCCCGAAAATATGAAGATCGGCGGACGGTAACTCCAATTTGTCAGCTTTCTTTGGGAAGGGACTGTCTTATCGAAGGACGAGTGTTATCTCGCAGATATGGAGCAAATCCTTACAAAAAAAATACGCCGCTTACCTTGCAGGTGTCTGATGAGACGGGCATTGTGGAAGTCGTGTTCTTTCAGGGACGCTATGTTGCTAATTTGCTTTCTGTAGGACAGGCATATACTTTTTTTGGCAGGGTCAGTGAGAGTATGGGAAGAAGACAGATGATTCATCCTGAATTTTTCAGAAAGGGTGATCCGGCTGATGTTCGTGGAATTATTCCCATTTATCCAACGGTTTCCGGTATTTCTCAGAGAGAAATCAGAAAGCTGCAGCTGCAGATAAAAGACCTTTACCCGGCGCTGACTGAATGGCTGCCACAAAAAGTAGTTTCTGAAAATCGCCTGGCAGATCCGTCCTATGCTGTGGAAAATATGCATTTCCCTAAAGATGGAAAACAGGTACTGGCAAGCCGGTTTCGTTTGATTTTTGAAGAACTTCTCACCCTGGAAACAGGGCTTTTCTATATCAAGAGCGGATGGTCCAAGGATGAACCGGGAGTTGTCTTTTCCTGTGACGGCAGAGAGGAAGCCTTCATCAAAGGCTTGCCCTTTACGTTGACGGAAGGTCAGCGGCAGACCTGGGAAGAACTAAAAAAAGATTTGTCCGGTTATAAAGCGATGAATCGCCTGGTTCAGGGAGACGTAGGTTCGGGAAAAACGGTTATTGGCGAGCTTGCCATGTTTGTTGCAGCGAAAAACGGTTACCAGAGTGTGATGATGGCGCCGACAGAGATTTTGGCAAAGCAGCATTTTGCGTCCCTTACAGAGGATTTTTCTCCATATGGACTCAAGGTAGGTCTTTTGTGCAGCAGCATGAAAGCCGCCGAAAAACGACAGGTACTTGAGGCTCTGGCTGAGGGCAGCTTGGATATTTTAGTCGGCACCCATGCGGTAATTCAGCCGGACGTAAAATTTGCCCGACTGGGTATGGTCATTACCGATGAACAGCATCGGTTCGGCGTAAAACAGAGAAGTCTTCTATCAAAAAAAGGGGAGAATCCCAATGTGCTGGTGATGACAGCGACACCGATTCCCAGAACCTTGGCGGTGATTTTGTATGGAGATTTGGATATTTCTCAGATCCGCACCATGCCTAAGGGCAGACTTTCTGTCAAAACCAGTCTGGTAGGCAAATCTGAACGAAACAGGGTATACGATTTTGTCAAAAAGCAGCTGCAGCAGGGACGACAGGCTTATGTAGTTGCGCCTCTGATTGAAGAATCGGAAAGCCTTGATGCCAAATCGGCAGAAGAACTATATGAAGAGCTGTCCGGAAAGCTGAAGGACTTTTCTGTTGCCCTAGTGCATGGAGCCATGAAGCAAGAGGAAAAAGACCGGATTATGGGTAATTTTGCAGGAGGCAAAATTGACGTTCTGGTTTCTACCGTAGTCATCGAAGTGGGAATCAACGTGCCTAATGCAGCAGTTATGGTCATCGAAAACAGTGAGCGCTTCGGCCTGGCGCAGCTTCATCAGCTGCGGGGCAGAGTAGGACGGGGAAAGGAACAGTCCTATTGTTTTCTCTTGTGCTATAGCGACAGCGAGGTAGCAAGGGAGCGAAATCAGATTATGTGCGAGACTGCTGACGGATTTGAAATTGCAGAAGCCGATCTCAGGCTCAGAGGACCGGGAGAGATTTTCGGTACAAGACAGCACGGTCTTCCGGAAATGCAGTTCAGCGATTTGATTCGTCATGCAGACGTTTTGGAAAGGGCGCGGGATACAGCCAGAAATATTATTGAAGGAGACCCGGCGCTCAGCAAAACAGACACAGCACCTTTAAAAAAACGAATCAAAAAAATGTTTGGTGAAGACATCAGAATGGAATTATAGAGACAAAGAAAAATGCTTTTCCTGCCATAAATTTCATGTAATAGAATCCTTTTTGCGGGTTAAATTAATAACGTAAACAGGAGGTGAAAGAAAATGAATTTACAGCAGAAAACAAACAATGCAAGCGTAAAGCCAGCATTAAACAACCTTAAGACTGAGGTTGCAAACGAACTGGGTCTGTCCAACTATGAACAGGCTGATAAGGGTAACATGACTGCAAGACAGAATGGATATGTTGGCGGTTATATGACCAAGAAGCTGGTCGAAATGGCTGAAAATCAGTTAGCTGGTAAATAAGCTATCGCACAGAATTGTAAGTTGTAACTAACACCGGAGAAGGGGCTGTCTCAATGAATTTTGAGATGGTCCTTTTTCGTTGTACGGGTGGGAGAAAATCAGGATACAAATTGCACTTACTGTAAAAAAATGCTATACTGTCGGTATGCAATGAAAACTGCAAGATAGAAAAGAGGAATTGAGTTTATGCGAATCATAACAGGAGAATATAAAGGGCGCAAGCTGGAGACGCCGGTAGGCTACGATGTGCGTCCTACGACAGATAAGGTCAAGGAGGCAATATTTAATCTGGCTATGCAGGACATTTGGGACTCGGTCTGTGTGGACTTGTTTGCAGGCACAGGGAATCTGGGTCTGGAGGCTTTATCCAGGGGCGCAAGACGTTGTTATTTTTGCGATAATGCAAGAGAAAGCATCAATTTAATCAAGACGAATATCAAAAAATGCAGGGCAGAGGAACAGTCTGTGGTTCTTGCCGGAGACTACACCAAAACCCTGAGCCGTATCAGAGAAAAAGCAGATATTTTTTTCCTGGATCCACCTTACAAAGATGGTCTTTACGAAAAATGTCTGGAGATGATAGATTCACTTGATTTATTAAATGAGGACGGTATAATAATAGCAGAGCATGGCGCACGTGATCCGATGCCGCAGCAAGTCGGCAGACTTGTTAGAGTCAAAGAGAGGACTTACGGCAGGATTATGGTCAGCATCTACACATTGCAGCAAGAACAGCAGCCGGAGGATGAACAGGCATGACAAAAAAAGCTTTATATACAGGATCTTTTGATCCAATGACCAATGGTCATCTGGATATTATTACAAGAGCAT
The DNA here is from genome assembly GCA_036305845.1 of Emergencia sp. Taxonomy (GTDB): domain Bacteria; phylum Bacillota; class Clostridia; order Peptostreptococcales; family Anaerovoracaceae; genus Senimuribacter. Next base: position 108,056 of record JAXKAR010000060.1, on the reverse strand, counting down.
CTAAGATGTTTGACGAACTGGTGGTCGGGGTTATTGTCAATCCTAACAAACATCCGCTTTTTACCAAAGAAGAGCGGGTATCTATGATTGAGGAAGTCACGGCAGACCTTCCTAACGTTCGGGTAGAGTGCTTTGCAGGACTTTTGGCAGATTATGTGAACCAGAATCAGTTTAACGCTGTGGTCAGAGGGCTTAGAGCCACGTCTGATTTTGAATACGAGATTCAGATGGCGCAGATGAACGCATGTCTTTTTGATAAAGGCATTGAGTCGGTTTTTTTGATGACCAGCCCCAAGTATTCATTTATCAGTTCCAGCGTCATCAAGGAAGTGGTAGCGTTGGGCGGCTGTGTTGACGGACTTGTACCAGAAATCATTCTGGAAAAGATAAAGAATAAGTACAGAAAATAGTGGGAGGAACTTATGACAGTATTAGAACTATTAGAGGAAATCGAGGATATCGTGGATACTGCCCCTGGTTTGCCGCTGACCGGCAAGATCATGGTTGATGCCAATGAATTGCTGGAGATTGTAAGGGAAATCAGACTTAGTCTTCCTGATGATGTACAGCAGGCCAAGTGGGTAAAAGACGAGAAGGAGCGTATCCTGAGTGAAGCTAAAAGCGAATACGAGAAGTTGATTGTTGAGGCAAAGAAACAGGCTGACTACCTGGTGGAGACCGATGATATTACGCTTCGCGCCCAGAAGATGGCAGAGGATATCAGAGAGAATGCGGAAGAATACGCCCGTGTACTTAAGATGCGTACATATGATTATGTGGACAAGATGCTTTATGATATGCAGGCGAAAATGGACGATCTGAATCTGAAATACTTTGGTGAGATGTATGCTAATCTGGAAAAGTCCTTCGAAGAAATTGGGGGCGTTTTGCAGAGTAACAGAGACGAAATCAAAGAGATGGCATATAGAACGCAAAGAGGAGAAGACGAGGTTGCGCCGCCAATTAGTACGGAGGCATAATTTCGCAAAAAAGGATTTACGGGACAGCACATTTACGGCTGTCCTTTTTCATCGCGGGTAAATAGAGAGAAATCACAGAATAGCGAGTAAAAGAAATATGATTTTATTAACAGCAGAAAAAATTAAAAAAAGCTATACAGAAAAGCCCTTGCTGACAGACATTTCTCTGTCTATTCATCATACGGATAAAATTGGGTTGATTGGCGTCAACGGAACAGGGAAGAGTACGTTGCTGAAGATTATTGCAGGTGTGCTTTCACCGGAAGGCGGAACCATAACCAGATCACGAGATTTGCGGCCGGTATATCTACCGCAAAATCCGCATTATGACGAGAATCTGAGCGCCATTGATCAAGCGGTCAGCTACCTGGAAGAAACGGGCAGACCTTTTCAGCAGTATGAATGTCAGGCTATGATGACCAGACTGGGGATTACCGATTTTTCGCAGAAGATGGGGCAGCTTTCCGGAGGACAGAGAAAACGAGTGGCCATGGCGGCTGCACTGACAAGCGAAAGCAATCTTTTGATTTTGGACGAGCCCACCAACCATATGGACAGTGAGATGATCGCTTGGCTGGAAACCTTTTTGACCGGTTATAAAGGGGCTGTGTTTATGATTACACACGACCGGTACTTTCTGGACAGAGTAACTAACAGAATCGTAGAAATCGACAATGGCAAGCTGTACAGTTATGATGGGAACTACGATTATTATCTGGAGACTAAGATGGCCAGAAAAGAAATGGAACTGGCTACAGAACGAAAGAGACAGGCGATTTACAAGAAGGAATTGGCATGGATTCGAAGAGGGGCACAGGCAAGAACCACTAAGGCAAAAGGAAGAATTCAGCGATTTCATCAACTGGAAGAAGACAAACTGATTGTAGATGATACAGAACTTCTGCTGCAAACGGTCTCCAGCAGACTGGGAAAGAAGGTCATCGAAATTGACGGTTTGTGCAAGGGTTACGGTGACTTACACCTAATCGAAGATTTTACCTATACGCTGCTCAGAAACGACAGAGTAGGCATTATTGGTCCTAACGGATGCGGAAAATCCACACTGCTCAATATGATTATGGGGATAACTCAGCCGGACCGCGGACGGATAGAACGGGGCGAAACCGTAAAAATCGGATATTTCTCCCAGGAAAATCAGGCGCTCGATGGGGATAAGCGGGTAATCAAATTTATTGCTGATATATCTGACAATATTAAGACCAGCCAAGGCAGTTTTTCCGCATCACAAATGCTGGAACGGTTTCTCTTTCCGCCTCATATGCATGCCGTTCAAATCGGTAGACTTTCCGGCGGCGAAAAACGGAGACTTTATCTTCTCAGTATTCTGATGACAGCGCCTAATGTACTGATTTTAGATGAACCGACCAATGACCTGGACATTGAGACGTTAAACGTACTGGAAGACTATTTGGATGATTTTAACGGGGCGGTAATCGCAGTCTCTCATGATCGGTATTTTTTAGATAGAGTGACGAGAAAAACCTTTGCTTTCTGCGGAGAAGGAAAAATCAGAGAATATAACGGCGGATACAGCGACTATGCGCTGCGCAGAGAGGAAGAACGGCAGGAAGAAAAAGAAAGGTCTAAGAAACCGAAAGCAAGGGGCGGCATACAGCCAAGATCCGGAACTGCCAAGGATCCCTCCAGACCACAAAAACCAAAGTTCACTTACATGGAAGCTAAGGAGTTTGAGACGATCGAAGCAGATATTGAAGCCCTTGAATGCAAAGTGGAGGACGTAGAGGCAGAGATGATGAAACATGCTGCAGACTATGGAAAGCTCAGCGTATTGTCGCAGGAAAAAGAAGAACTTTCAGCGAAGCTCCTTGAAAAGATGGACCGGTGGGAATATCTGTCTGAGCTTGCAGAGCGGATTGCCGCATATAAATCATAAACGCAAATTTGAACAACAGTCGGATAGCATAAAACCCATAGGGGAGGAATATTCTCTACTATGGGTTTTAAATTTTTTGAAAAAAACAAAATTGTGATTGGCGGCGCCGTGCTTTGCTGTCTGATTATGGTAACTTATCCTGAGGTTACCGCACAGGCTTCTAAGGAAGCCATTAGCCTCTGGTTAAATGCTGTAGTGCCAACGCTTCTTCCTTTCTTCTTTGTGGCAAATTTTTTAAAAAAGACAGGAGTTGTGGGGAGAATTTCTCCAAAGGTTTATCCTTTTGCCATGGCACTTTTGTCCGGTTATCCTATGGGTGCAAGAATTGCAGGGGACGGCTATCGAGAGGGCAGATTGAGTGTTGAACAGCTCAGGTGGATTCTCAGCTACAGCATGATTACCGGACCGGCTTTTTTGATTGGTGCAGTGGGCGTAGAGTTTTTGGGTTCTCACGGTCTGGGGATAATTATTGCTGTTTGTCATTATGCAGGCGCTTTTTTGAACAGTCTGTTCTATGGCGGAGTTTCGGTTATCGGTCAGTCCGTTCCCAAGAGACCTCAGCGGCGCACAGACAATTATTATAATATTTTGACCGACGCTATGCTGGATAGCTTCCAATCTATCGCAATTATTTTGGCTTATATTATGATTTTCATGATTGCCACGGATCTGATTCAGTTTTCCGGCGTACTCTCCCTTTTGCCTACGGCCGAAAGCGCTGCAGTTGTTAAGGGCATGCTGGAAATGACCGTAGGATGCAATGCACTGCGTATGTGCCAAAGCAGTGCAGCAGTAAAAGCCGTCATCGCATCGTTTATCGTTACCTTTGGCGGATTCTCTGTTCTGGGTCAGTCCATGAGCATGCTGAGAGACTGCAATATCCGATTTACAGAAATTCTCGTCATGAAACTGTCCCACGGTGTAATCAGCGGGATTCTGACTTTTGCCGCAGTAAGTTTTGTGATATAATGATTCCATGATCTAACGGCGTTGCCGCAGGTAATGAATCATTATGTCCGTACACGCCGATTGACAGGAGCCATCTTGACCATGTGACGGGTTATGTTGACAGATTTTCTGTTTGTTACGATTTTTGTCAACAAAGTATGGGAAAAGGAACTGAATTTTTGAGTTGAAAGGCTTGCGTGCTGACAAATTTGACTAATTCTAAAAAAAGTGTCAATTTTGTCAACATTTTTCAGGATAAATGTTGACAGATTTGACAAAAAATAAAAAAATTGTCAATTTTGTCAATATCCGGCTGAATATCTCCCTCAGAATAAACGGTCACAGCTCGGGTCTGTGGCGAAAGGATAAGACAGATGAAAAGTTTAGGTATAATTGCCGAGTTTCACCCTTTTCACAGTGGACACAAGTATTTAATTGAAGAGGCGAAAAAAAGAACTGGTGTAGAGGTTTGTGTGTCCGTAATCAGCGGTGATTTTATGCAGCGGGGAATTCCTGCGGTTTTGGATAAGTGGAGCAGGGCAGAGGAGGCCGTAAAGAATGGGGTCAATCTGGTTATTGAACTGCCCACGGTTTTTGCATGCAACAGCGCAGAGTATTTTGCAAAGGGAGGCGTTGCACTTCTGGAAGGACTGGGAATGATAGATTTTCTTGCCTTTGGAAGTGAATGTGGCGATCTGGAGAAGCTAATGCGGGCAGCGGAGTTTCTAAGAAAGAACCACGACCGGGTTCATCGGGAAATTCAGTCCTTGCTAAAGGAGGGCTGTTCCTATCCTAAGGCCAGAGCCATTGCCGTTTCTGCACTGTGCAGAGAAGACGGAGCGGCGGGGCTTTTAAGTCAGCCAAACAATATTCTCGGTGTGGAATATCTAAAACAGATTAAGAACATGATACCTTTAACGATCAAGCGAAAAGGGCATGGTTATCATGCTACTGCAACAGCCATTAGAGCGGAAATGGAGAGGGAAAATCCTGAACGTTTTCAGTTGATTAGAGAGAACTACTGGCGGCTGGTCAGTGCAAAAATTCTGCAGACGGACAGCAAGCGACTGGAAGAAATCTTCTCTGCAGGAGGGGGTCTGGGCAATAAGCTGAAACAAGAGGTTCGGTATGCAGAGAATACGGAAGATCTGATCGGAAGGATTAAGTCTAAGGTGTATACCCACAGCAGGATTTCCAGACTTTTGACCCAGACGCTGCTCGATATAGATCAGCCTGCGGTTTATGATGCACAGCTCTATGGAAGGGTACTGGCTTTGGATCAGACAGGGAGTCGATTCCTGCGGGAGATTAAGAAGAATGAATGCGCTGAATTTCCTTTGATTACCAATATAAACAAAGGCCTGAAAGATTTTCCGCAGATTAGAAAAACGCTGGAGAAGGATATACTGGCTGCAGATATGTACAACCTGATTGCAGGGAACGATCTTTACCGTTATTCGGATTATGTGAAGAAGCCATACGTTGAAATAGTCTGAAATCTATAAGGAAATCTGGGGAACAGCCTTGATTTTCCTTTTTTTTGGGTGTATAATATTTGGGTCATTATACAAATCGAGAACAACAATTTATGGAGGATAAGTTAGAAATGAAAGTATTAGTAATCAACTGCGGAAGTTCATCCCTGAAGTATCAGGTGCTGGACATGACAACAGAAGCGCTGTTAGCAAAAGGTCTTGTTGAGAGAATCGGTATGGATGGTTCTGTTATCAGCCATGAGAAAATCGGTATGGACAAGATCAAGAACGTTGTACCGATGAAGGATCACAAGGATGCAATCAAACAGGTTTTGGAAGCTGTGCAGAGCAAAGAATATGGCGTAGTGGAATCTATGGATGAGATTGGCGCTGTAGGTCACAGAGTTGTACATGCAGGCGAGAAATTCTCAGAGTCTGTTTTAATCGATGATGCAGTTATTGCAGCATTGGAAGAATGCGTGGAATTAGCGCCTCTTCACAATACGCCAAACCTTTATGGTATTGCAGCTTGTCAGGAACTTATGCCAAACACACCGATGGTTGCTGTCTTTGATACTGCATTCCATCAGACAATGCCGCCGGAATCCTATATTTACGCACTTCCATACGAGTATTATGAGAAGTACGGTATCAGAAAATACGGTTTCCACGGTACTTCCCACAAGTATGTTGCACAGAAAGCAGCTTCCATGCTGAATGTCAATATTAACGACCTGAAGCTGATCACTTGCCATCTGGGTAACGGTGCGTCCGTATCTGCAATCAAGCATGGCAGATGTGTTGATACATCTATGGGATTCACACCGCTGGAGGGTCTGGTTATGGGAACACGCTGCGGAGACATCGACCCTGCTATCGTAACCTACATCAGACAGAAGGAAAACTTGCCGCAGGGTATTGCTAACGAGATTCTGAACAAGAAGTCCGGCGTGCTGGGAATTTCCGGTGTTTCCAGTGACTTCAGAGACCTGGAAGAAGCTGTGGCAGAAGGAAACGAAAGAGCTGCTTTGGCGCTGAGAATCTTTGCTAAGAAAGTTAGATTCTACATCGGTGCTTACATTGCAGAAATGAACGGCGTTGATGCAATTGTCTTCACTGCAGGCGTAGGCGAAAACGATGTGAATATGAGAGAGCTGATCTGTACAGACCTGGGTAACCTGGGTATCAAGCTGGATATCATCAAGAACAAAGTAAAGGGTAAGGAAACCATGGTTTCTACAGAAGATTCCAAGGTAAAGGTTCTTTTGATTCCAACCAACGAAGAGCTGATGATTGCAAGAGACACTTACACAATTGTTAAAAAATATGTAAAATAGTGTTGACATTCTAATCATTTGCGTATATACTTTAGTAGTTGACGAAAAATATTTTAATTTTGAGATAGAAATATCAGAACGAGGAGGTGTAGACAATGGCAGTACCTAAGAGGAAAACATCTAAAGCAAGAAGAGACAAGAGAAGATCTCCTAACATGAAGAAATCATTACCGGGACTTTCAATTTGTCCGCAGTGTCATGAGCCAAAACTTCCGCACAGAGTATGTCCGAACTGCAATTATTACGACGGCAAAGACGTTGTTGCTGAAGCGTAAACAAGAATCCCTGAGGTTCAGAAATGAACCTACAGGGATTTTCTTTTGCTGTGGTTGAGTTACATGTAAGGGGATTATTGTATTTTAATGCCGAAACGGTTCATTTCGTCATAAAGTTGATAAAGCGTCTCGTTTGTTGGGTCACACAGTGGAAGGCGGTACTCTTTTTCGATACGTCCCATGATGTTGAGGGCGGCTTTGACCGGAATTGGATTGACTTCGGCAAAGAGGGCACGGATCAGCGGAATCATTTTCAGCTGCATTTTGGCTGCAGACTTATATCGTCCCCTGAGAAAATCTGCGGTCATCTGATGGTATTCCGCAGGAATGATGTTGGCTGCTGTAGAAATACAGCCGACACCGCCAAGGGACATGATTGGAATGGTCTGGTCATCATTGCCGGAATACAGGTCAAAATCCTTTCCGCATAGAGCTGCGATGCGGGCAATTTGTGAAATATCGCCGCTGGCTTCTTTAATGCCTACAATGTTAGGATGCTTGCTGAGCTTTTTTACAGTTTCCGGTGCAATATTCAAACCGGTACGGCTTTTTACCGAATACAGAATCATAGGAAGATCTGTATAATCGGCAATCATGTTGTAGTGCTGCACCAGGCCCTCCTGGGTAGCTTTATTATAATACGGTGTAACGACCAGCAGACCGTCTGCGCCGGCATACTGGATTTCTTTGGCCAGATACATAGAATGAGAGGTGTCGTTTGTGCCGGCACCGGCAATGACCGGTATCCTGCCGGCGGTTTTTTGTACGGTAAACTCGATAACCGAAAGCTTTTCAACAGCGGATAGGGTGGAGGCCTCTCCTGTGGTGCCGCAGACAATAATGGCGTCGGTTCCTGATTCTACATGCCAGTCAATGAGAGATTCCAGCGCGTCATAGTCGATGCGCCCTTCTTTAAACGGTGTAATGATGGCTACACCGGAACCTTTGAATATGGACATAGGCTTCTCCTTTCTTGATTATCTGTTATCATATTCAGGAACAAGGAGAAATGTTAATTAGAACAAAATGCAATTTCTTTTTCGTCGCAGGATTCCGTGTTGAAATGACAAGGAATAAATGGTAAAATAATATGATACGATTTGTTATATGAGAATTTAGTATAGAGGTAAAGGAGATATCATGAGACAGTTAGACAGAAAGTTGAAAGTTGGTATTTTAGGCGGAACCGGTATGGTTGGCCAGCGATTCATTTCTCTTCTTGCAGACCACCCATGGTTTGAGGTGGTTACCATTGCGGCAAGCGCAAGAAGCGCAGGCAAGACCTATGAGGACGCAGTGGGCGGAAGATGGAAAATGGCTGCGCCGATGCCGGAAGCAGTAAAGAAAATCGTCGTTATGGATGTCAGCGAAATTGACAAAGTTGCAGAAACTGTTGACTTTGTTTTCAGCGCTGTAGATATGACCAAAGAAGAAATTAAAGCCATCGAAGAAGCCTACGCAAAAACCGAAACTCCGGTAGTTTCCAATAACAGCGCACATAGATGGACGCCGGATGTACCGATGGTTGTACCGGAAATCAATATCGGACACTTTGATATTATTGCAGATCAGAAAAAGCGACTGGGCACAGAGAAGGGCTTTATTGCAGTTAAACCTAACTGTTCCATTCAGGGATACGTTCCTGCTCTGGCGGCATGGGCAGAGTTTGAACCTTACGAGGTTGTAGCAACGACTTATCAGGCAATTTCCGGTGCAGGCAAGACTTTTGCAGACTGGCCGGAAATGGTAGAAAACATCATTCCATATATTGGCGGCGAAGAAGAAAAGAGCGAACAGGAACCGCTGAGAATTTTAGGCCATATCGAAGATGGTCAGATTGTCAAGGCCAGCGAACCGAAGATCACCTGTCAGTGCGTTAGAGTGCCGGTACTGGATGGACATACCGCGGCAGTTTTCGTTAAGTTCAGAAAGAAACCGACAAAAGAACAGCTGATCGAAAAGCTGAATAACTTCCGCGGATTCCCGCAGGAGACTCAGCTGCCTAACGCACCGAAGCAGTTTATCAAGTATATCGAAGAAGATAACAGACCGCAGGTTAAGCTGGATGTGAATTATGAGAACGGTTTTGGCGTGACGGTAGGCAGGCTGAGAGAAGACAGCGTGTACGATTATAAATTTATCGGTCTTGCGCACAATACCGTAAGAGGCGCTGCCGGAGGTGCAGTTCTCTGTGCGGAGGCACTGGTAGAAAAAGGCTATATTCAGCACAAATAGGGGGGTAAACGAATTTGGGATATTTTGAAGCGATTATTTTAGGCTTGGTGCAGGGACTTGCAGAGTTCCTGCCCATCAGCAGTTCGGGTCATCTGGCCTTACTGCAGGATATTTTCGGCGTAGAAGGGGATAAGGTTCTGCTCTTTGCGGTACTGCTTCATCTGGGTACGCTGATTTCTGTATTTATTGTTTATTGGAAAGATATCTGGGAACTGGTAGCGGAGCTTTTCCTGACGATCAAGGATATTTTTACGGGAAAGGGGCTTCGTCTTGCAGAAAGGCCTGTGCGCAAGCTGGGTGTGATGATTATCGTGGCAACGATTCCTACGGCAGTTATCGGACTGGTGTTCAATGATTTCTTCGCAGGGCTTTACACGTCCATGGTGGCTGTAGGTGTGGGCTTTCTGATTACCGGCGTGCTGATGTTTCTTGCAGAAAGAATGAGCGCCGCAAACAGAGGCATAGAGAAGATGAACTTCAGAAATGCGATATTTATCGGCGTATTGCAGGGAATTGCTATTTATCCGGGGATTTCAAGATCCGGTTCTACCCTGGTCGGCGGACTGACGTCCGGACTGAAGAGAGAATTTGCCGTTAAATTTGCTTTTCTGATTTCTATTCCGTCCATTTTAGGTTCCGTGATTCTTGAAGCGCCGGACGCTATTAAAGCAGGCGTAGATCCTGCACTTTTGGGACCGATTGCTGCAGGTGTAATTGTGGCTGCAATCTCCGGATTTGTTGCCATAAAGACCATGATTAAGATCGTATCCAATAAAAAATTAAGCTATTTCTCTTATTATGTCTGGGTACTCGGTATATTCACCATCGGCTATGGCATGTTTTTCGCTTAGTCAGCCTTGTTTTTCGGGAGAATTATAGCAGTGGCACAACAAAAGAAAAAAACCGGCAGAACGTCGGCATCGCAGACAACAAAAAGAAACCGGACCAGTGGCAAAGCGGCGAAAACTGCCGCAGTGGACAAGCAGGTGGCGGACAGAAGGGTTTTAGACGAAATCTGGGGCGTTATTTTTATCGCCCTGGGTATATTCCTCTTTGCCGCCATTCAGTTTCATGCTGCAGGACAACTGGGCAATATGATTGGCGACGTGCTGAAAGGAATTTTTGGCCTGGTAGGACTGCTCCTGCCCTGGTATCTAATCGCTTTCGGCATTTTGCTGTTCATCGGAAAAACAGTACATATCAACGGGAAGTCTTTCTTCCTGGTGTTTTTGATTTTACTTATGCTATGCCTGTTGAATTCAGGACGCTTTATTGAGAGCGAGCATCTGGTTTATCCGGTTGCAGATTTCTATAAAGACGGTATTTCGCTGAAAGGCGGCGGATTTTTCGGCATGATTTTGGGGACTTTCCTGGTAAAAATCATCGGCAGAGTAGGACTATATGTGCTGGCTTGCGTGGTCGTTATTATCTGCCTGCTTCTTGTGGTTAATACACCGGTTTCTCGTAGTATAGAGCGGATGGCTATGCGGGCAGAAGAACGGAGACTGCAGCGGGAGGCCGCTTCAGAAGAAAGAGAAGCCAGACGGGAAGAGTTTTATCAGGAACAGCAGATGAATCTGTTTGCAAAAGACGAACAGGATGTAAAAATTATTACGCCTTTTGATGACGCAGGTCCTCTGGGAAGAGGCGAGAAGAAAAAGGGAAAGGGCATTAAGAGTAATGTGCTCAAATACATGAACGATAAAAATCTCTTTGCCGAAGAAAAGGAAAAGACAAAGTCTGCTTCGCTGGGTCTTGATACGGCTGCCCCGCCGGAAAGAGGCCTGGGTCTTGACGGAGCGCCGCCGGTTTCCGGCTACGGCCTAGACGGAGCTCAGACGCCGGACAGAACAGAAAGTGGATTTGGTCTTTCGGAAAACAGCTTTGTCCATGTGGACAAGGGAGAAAAACAGTATGGACTTGAACCTGTACCCGGTGTAATTCGAACAGAAGAACCGACAAAACTCTCCAAGAAAGAGGCAAGTTCAATCAGTTTGGATCCATCGGAAATGTCCTTGACCAAACATACAGGCAGGTATAAAAAGCCTTCTATCAGTTTATTGAATAAACCAACGGCAAAGAACCGGGGGAATATCAATACAGATCTGAAGATGAAGGCAGTTAAACTGGAAGAAACGCTGAAGAACTTCCATGTGGACGCCAAGGTAGTACAAGTGACCCAGGGGCCAGCTGTGACCCGGTATGAAATCCAGCCTAATGTGGGTGTCAAAGTCAGCAGTATCGTCAGACTGGCCGACGATATTGCCCTGAATCTGGAAGCCAAGAGCATACGTATAGAAGCGCCGATTCCGGGTAAAGCGGCGGTTGGTATCGAAGTAGAAAACGATAAAATTAATATGGTCACCCTGCGTGAGATTATTGACTCAGACGCCTTCAAGTCAGCCGAATCTAAAATCACCTTTGCAGTAGGCAAAGATATTGCCGGCAAGGCGATTGTAGCGGACCTGAAGGGGATGCCGCATCTCCTTATTGCAGGTTCAACCGGCTCCGGAAAGAGCGTCTGTATCAACAGTATTATTACCAGTATTTTATATAAAGCTGATCCTGATGAGGTAAAGCTGGTACTTATCGACCCGAAGGTGGTGGAGCTTGGCAATTATAACGGTATTCCGCACCTATTGATTCCTGTAGTCACAGAACCGACTAAGGCTGCGGCTGCCCTGAACTGGGCTGTTGCAGAGATGACGGACAGATACAAGAAGTTTGCGGAAAATCAAGTCAGAGACCTGGAAAGCTATAATAGTACCATGCGGCTTGTGGGTGAAGAAGATCAGGTTATGCCGCAGATTGTCATCATCATCGACGAGCTTGCCGACCTGATGATGGCGGCGCCATCTCAGGTAGAAGAATCCATCTGCCGTCTGGCGCAGATGGCCAGAGCTGCCGGTATGCATCTGATTGTTGCGACCCAGAGACCGTCGGTAGATATTATTACCGGCGTAATCAAAGCCAATATTCCATCAAGAATTGCTTTTGCCGTATCTTCTCAGTTTGACTCCAGGACAATTCTGGATATGTCCGGCGCAGAAAAACTGGTGGGAAAAGGTGATATGTTGTTTAATCCTCTCGGTATGGGAAAACCGGTCAGAGTGCAAGGTACATTTGTGTCTGACAGCGAAGTGCATAATGTGATTGAACATGTTAAAGCACAGGTGGAACAGGTAGAGTATTCCGGTGAGGTTATCAATACCATCGAAAAAGGAAATCTTCCCCAGACAAAAGACGACGACGGGGATGAACTTCTTGCGGAAGCCATAGAATGCGTTGTTTCTGCGGGACAGGCTTCTGTTTCTATGCTGCAGAGAAGATTTCGCATCGGTTATAACCGGGCGGCAAGAATTGTGGACATGATGGAGGCAAGAGGTATCGTAGGCCCACAGGATGGCAGCCGTCCAAGACAGGTTTTGGTTACGGAGGAAGAGCTTTCTGCAATGAAAGATGAAGTGGAGAATACATGAAGATATATATAGAAACATTGGGCTGCCCCAAGAATTTTAACGATTCGCAGGTGGCAGCGGGGATATTGGAAGAACACGGGTTTGAGGTTGTTAAAGCACCGGAGGATGCCGATGTAATTATGGTCAATACCTGTGGATTTATCAATGATGCCAAAACGGAATCCATCGAACGGATTTTCGATATGGCAGCATACAAAGAGCAAGGAACAAAACTGGTGGTATCGGGTTGTTTATCTCAGCGGTATGGAGAAGAACTTTTTGCTGAAATGCCGGAAGTGGATTTGTTTATCGGTGTCAACGAGTACGAAAAACTGCCCCAGCTGCTGAAAGAGCCGGTCGAGAGAAATGTAGTCTGCACAGACTGTATTGAGAAAGAACTTCAAAGCTACAGCAGAAAGCTGGATGAAAATCCTTATACGGCTACCCTTAAAATTGCGGAAGGCTGTAACAATATCTGCGCCTACTGCATCATTCCTAAAATTAGAGGACGATACAGAAGCAAAAGAGAGGAAGATATTTTAAAAGAGGCGGAAACACTTGCGGCTGCCGGCTGCAAGGAGTTGATTCTCATTGCCCAGGATGTGACCTATTACGGCAAAGATCTTTACGGAGAATTCCGTCTGGCAAAGCTCCTGAAAAAGCTTTGCAGAATCGAAGGCATACAGTGGATTCGTCTCATGTACTGCTATGAAGACCGAATTACCGACGAATTGATTCAGGTCATGGCCGAAGAAGAAAAAATCTGCAACTACCTGGATATTCCGATTCAGCATGGTTCAGACCGGGTTCTTGCAGCCATGAATAGAAGGTCAACGGCAGAATCTATAGAAAACACGCTGAAGCGACTCAAGGCTGCAATTCCGGACATGCATATTAGAACCACGCTGATTGTCGGTTTTCCGGGTGAAACGGAAGACGACTATGATCAACTGGTGGAATTTGTTGAAAAGCAGAGATTTGCAAGACTGGGCGTCTTCGCATATTCTCAGGAAGAAAATACGGCGGCAGGAGAAATGGATGGACAAATTGACGATGAAATCAAGGAAGAACGTCTTGATGGAATCATGCGCAGACAGCTGGACATTTCTCTGGAATTAAACCGCAGCAAAATCGGAAAGATATTTACTGTGCTGGTTGATGAGATAGATCAGGACGGAAGCTATTTGGGAAGAACTGCATACGATGCACCGGAAATTGATAACTCTGTAATTTTTACTTCAGAAAGAAAGCTTGTGCCCGGAGATATGGTTCGGGTTCTGGTGCAGGATGCATTTGATTATGATTTGGTTGGAACGGAGGTCTAACAGGATGAATTTACCGAACAAGTTAACCATTGCAAGAATTATCGCAGTACCTTTTTTTATTGCAGCATATATGTATCAGTTTTATGCGGTGGCATTTATCCTTTTTATCGCAGCATCCCTTACGGATATGCTGGACGGAAAAATTGCCCGCAAGTATAACCTGGTCACCAATTTTGGAAAGATTATGGATCCTCTGGCAGATAAAATCTTGGTTTACTCTGCATTTTGTCTTATGGTCGAAGATGGCATTGTGCCTGGCTGGATGCTCATTGTGATTTTAGCCAGAGAATTTGCGATTGCCGGAATGCGAACGGTTGCGGCATCCGATGGACTGGTTATTGCAGCGGGGATGAGCGGAAAGATTAAAACTGTGCTGCAGATGATTGCCGTACCGCTGCTGCTTCTGACTACGGCCATTACTGATGTGCAGATGCATCATTACTTTAATCTGGCCGCCCAGGCGTTTTTATGGGCGTCTCTGGTGATGACAGTATATTCAGGGATTGAATACATTGCCAAAAACAAAAGTGTGTTCTCCCAGTAGGCGATTACGCAGGAGAAAGGAGAATCACGGAGGAGGAATTTTATGAAGACAGCAATTCTCAGTGTAGGAACAGAAATTCTGTTCGGTCAGATTACTAATACGAATACCGTGTTCTTATCCCAGCAATTAAATTTGCTGGGTTTTGACGTTATGTATCATTACACTGTAGGCGATAATTCGGGGAGGCTTGCAGAAATCATACAGCTTGCTTTTAGAGACTGCGATTTGATTATCACCACCGGAGGACTTGGTCCAACAGAAGATGACTTAACCAAGGAAACCGCATGTCAGGTTTTTCATGATCATTTGGTTATGGATCAGGACAGTCTTGACGCGCTTTTATCTCGGGCGAAAAAGTATGGCAGGCCGATGACAGAGAATAACTACAAACAGGCCATGATGCCGACAAAAGCTGTCGTCTTTGATAATGATGCCGGTTCGGCGCCGGGCTTTGCGCTTTCAGAGAACGGCAAAACCATCGTCTGCATGCCCGGACCGCCAAGAGAGATGACCAGAATGTGGCAACGACGAGTGGCGCCTTATTTGAAAAACATGCAGACGGGCGTAATTCATTATCGAATGCTTCGCTGTTTTGGTATTGGAGAGTCATCACTGGAAACGGAGCTTTTGGACTTGATTCACGGGCAGAGCGATCCGACTCTGGCTACCTACGCCAAAGAAGGGGAGTGCAGCCTGCGTATCGCATCGAAGCGGCCAACGCTTGAAGAAGCCGAGCAGGCAGTAGAAACGATGACAGAGCGAGTTCGCCAGAGAATTGGCGAGTATATTTATAGTGAGAACGATGAAGAACTGGCAGAGGTAGTGGGCAGAAAACTAATCGAAAGAAATATTACCTTATCCGCATGCGAATCCTGCACCGGAGGGCTGTTTTCCGGTGCGATTACGGAAATTCCGGGAATTTCAGCAGTCTTTGACCGAGGTCTTGTGACCTATACCTATGATGCAAAGATGGACGAGTTGGGTGTAAAATGGGAAACCTTAGAAAAGTACACTGCCGAGAGCAGTCAGGTAGCGGCAGAAATGGCTGAAGGACTGGCAAAAAAGACAAGAAGTGACATTTGCATTTCGGTTACCGGTATAGCCGGACCGGACGGCGGTACTGAAGAAAAGCCGGTAGGGTTGATTTATATCGGTTGTGTGTATAGAGGAAAAACCACGGTGAAAGAAATTCGTATGCGAAATGTGAACCGTGCTTGGAATCGTCATTATGCCGTACTCTGTATGCTGGATCTGGTAAATCATTGCATAGAACAAAAGGATTGACAAAAAATGGTAAATGAGATATAGTGGATTTACCAGAAATTTACAGAAGAGAAAAAGTCTTGACCGGACGTGCAGAATCGTGTATGATAGATTAAGAACAAATGTTCTCGATACGGAGGTATATCATGAGCAAAGATACAAAGAAAGAAGTTAAAGACGGCAGAGCCGAGGCCCTTGAGGAGGCTTTGACCCAGATTCAGAAACAGTTTGGGCAGGGCGCCATTATGAAGCTTGGCGATGGTTCTGCACAGATGAATATAGACACCATTTCTACCGGTTCCATCAGTTTGGATTTGGCAACCGGTGTGGGCGGTGTACCTAAGGGCAGAATTGTCGAGATTTATGGACCGGAATCTTCCGGTAAGACTACCCTTACTCTGCATATTGTTGCAGAGGCGCAGAAGAGAGGGGGCAAAGCCGCATTCATTGATGCAGAGCATGCTCTTGATCCGGTTTATGCCAGAAACCTTGGCGTCAAGGTGGACGAACTTCTGGTTTCTCAGCCGGATACGGGTGAACAGGCTTTGGAGATTTGTGACATGTTGGCAAGGAGCGGAGCTCTTGACGTTATTGTTATTGACTCAGTTGCGGCACTTGTGCCAAAGGCAGAGATAGAGGGCGAGATGGGAGACTCACATGTGGGTCTTCAGGCCAGACTGATGTCCCAGGCGCTTCGTAAGATTGCAGGTCATGTGAACAGATCCAATACTTGCGTGATTTTTATCAACCAGCTTCGTGAGAAAATCGGCGTTATGTTCGGAAGTCCGGAGACGACTACCGGTGGACGTGCTCTTAAATTTTATGCTTCTATGCGTTTTGACGTCCGCAGAGTGGAGACCATCAAGCAGGGTGATCAGATGCTGGGTAACAGAACCAAGGTAAAGATTGTAAAGAACAAGGTAGCGCCGCCGTTCAAACAGGCTGAGTTTGATATTATGTACGGAGAAGGCATTTCCAGAGTCGGAGACGTGCTGGACTGTGCTGCAGCCGAGAAGGTGATAGAAAAGGCCGGTTCCTGGTACAGTTACGATGGAGAACGGATAGGTCAGGGTCGAGAGAACGTCAAGAAGTGGCTCGGTGAGAACCCGGATGTTTTAGACCGCATTCAGCAGCAGCTTCTCGATACCCTGAAGGAGAAGAAAGATCAAGTGGAAGATACAGCACTGAACGTAGATGAAGACGGTGTGGTTATCGAATAAGCGTCGGTCAACAGAAATGAGAAGAAATAGGAGTTAGGAATTATGGAAACCATTAAATGCATCAAAGAAAGAAGAAGTGTTCGCAAGTTCAAGGAACAGAAGGTATCCAAGGACGTCATCGACAGTATCGTATCTGCCGCTTCCTATGCGCCTTCATGGAAGAATACCCAGACAACCAGGTATACGGTAATCGAGAATCCGGCAGTTAAAGAAGAGATTGCATCGGAGTGTGTGCTGGATTTTGCTTATAATGCAAAAACCATTGTCAATGCACCTCAGCTTGTGGTCGCCTCTTGTGTTTTAGGTCGTTCAGGCTTTGAGAAGGATGGCTCTTTCTCAACTTCCAAAGAAGACAGATGGGAAAACTTTGACGCAGGTATTGCTGTCCAGACTTTTTGTCTTGCTGCACACGATATGGGCGTAGGTACGGTAATTTTAGGCATATTTGATGACGGAAAAGTTGCCAGAACCATTGACTTACCGGAAGGAGAGATGGTTGTTGCCCTCATTCCTATCGGTTATCCGGAAGGAGAAGCGCCGAATGCGCCAAAGAGAAAGAGCGTAGAGGAACTGGTCAGATACTTATAAGCATTCATTAGATATGGTAATCAGGGAGGTGTTGCTTTAGGCGGAAGAAGTCCGCAAAGCAACACCTCCTTTTGCATATATAGCGTAAAATATAGAAAAAATGCGAAAAACTATTGACATGTACATGAAAAAGTGATACAAATATGATATCAAAATAATATCACAAATAAGGGAAGCAGGAGGAATATCATGGACGAGAAATTAAGAGAAGACATAGTACAGAGAGAAATCAAACCGATCAGCGGTATGTTGATGTGTATAGTTTTTATTGCGGTATTTATCGCCGGAATTGCGTTGATTGTATTTAGTGCAATTGGACTGGATTCAGATGAGGCCAATATCGGAAACGGTATCATGATGGCAGTCGGCATTGCAATCGTAACAATTGTACCATGCTTGATGGCGGGACTCAAAGTTGTGGGACCAAATGAAGCGCTGGTATTGACCCTGTTTGGCAACTATTATGGTACGATTCTGAAACAAGGATTTTATTATGTCAATCCATTTGTGACCTACAATAATCCGGCTTATACCAAGGCAGTAGCTTCAGCGAAGAAAAGCGATGAAGAAGGCGGCAAGCTGGGTAGAAATTCTTCCGGTATCATTAAAATCAATGCGAAGAAAACCGTATCTCTAAAGAGTACTACATTGAACAATGGGGTACAGAAAGTCAATGATGTAATGGGAAATCCCATTATTATCGGCGCAATGGTCATCTGGAAAGTGGTAGATCCAACGAAGGCTGTTTTCAATGTAGAAGATTACACCGAGTTTTTATCCATTCAGACTGACTCTACCATTAGAAATATTGCCAGAATTTATCCGTATGACAGCATTACCGGAGAAGAACATGAAGGCAACGAAAAAACGCTGCGCGGAAGCTCCCAGGAAATTGCAGACAATATGAAAATCGAACTGAGAAAAAAGGTGGACTTTGCAGGAATTGAAATCGAGGAAGTTCGGATTACACACTTATCTTACGCAGAAGAAATTGCTGCTGCAATGCTGAGAAGACAGCAGGCCGAGGCTGTAATTTCCGCAAGAGCAAAGATTGTTGACGGCGCAGTAAGCATGGTAAAGATGGCCATTGATAAACTTGGAGAAGAAGAGGTTGTTGTCCTTGACGAGGAGAGAAAAGCGGCTATGGTATCCAATCTGATGGTGGTACTCTGTTCAGATAAAGACACCCAGCCTATTGTTAACAGCGGAAGTATTTATTAGTTGGAGAAGGGAAGGAAACAAGTAAAAAGATGAACCGGAGGTATCCATGAACAACGATAAATTAGAGGTAAAGGAGAAGGCCTTAGAAGATCGTCTTGCCAAGTTGGAGAAACTGGAAAAAGAAATCAAGGAAAAGGAAAAAGCGATCAAGCAGAATGAAAAAGCCAAGAAGCAGATCATTCTCAGGATCGCTCCTTCCCTTTGGGAAGATATTGCCAGATGGGCAGAGGAGGATTTTCGTTCCATCAACGGTCAGATTGAGTTTCTGCTTTCAGAATGTGTAAGAAATAAACGATAAGGTGTTTAATGAATAAAAAAGTATTAATATATTTGGGAACTCTGCTTGTTGTGATAATAGTTTTTAGTATTACTTATAGCCGAGGTATAAAGAATGTGGAGTTGGAGTCATCGGATTCACGCTGGCGAGCGGTCTGTTTTCTTGAGAATGAGAACCAGGGCTGGTGCGGTACTTTACTCTATCAGGGTGAGGGAAAAGTTACAGATATTTCTACAGAACTTTCCTATAATGGAGAAATTTATTCCTCTTCAAAAGACGATACCGTATTGACAGAATTCCCAGGGCGGTTAAAGACACGAACACAAGGAATACTCGAGGCAAAAGAGACGGAAAAGATATTCTATACTTTAATTGATTTTGCAGAGAAACCTGAAGTAGTGTCGGTTGTCGTAAAGTGGACGGAAAATGGTGAACCATGTGAAGCCAAATTGCATAATTAACCATGATCATCACTCGCAATGGGTAACAGCGTTACAGTTTTCGTAACGCTGTTTTGTAGTATTAAATCCCTAAAGACGAAATCTGTGATATGATAATGAAATAAAACCTTGTACTCCAGATGGAGCCATAACATAGTAATGATAGAATCTCAATTCAGAATGTGAAAATATACTAAGAATAACATACTAAAAAGAGTAAAGTTAAAAAATAGTTTGACAAGCCATAGGGAATATGCTATGATAATTGAGTTAGACCGCTCGGAAAGGGTTTATTTTTCATGCAAAGCGCAATGCGCTACCCGAAAAGGCGAGACTGGATAGAGGAGGTAAAAGAACATGTACGCAGTAATTGAAACTGGCGGAAAGCAGTACAGAGTACAGGAAGGCGACGTTTTAAACATCGAGAAGTTAAACGTAGAGGCCGGAGACAAGGTGACTTTCGACAAAGTACTGGTTTTAGCTGAAGAAGGAGACCTTAAGGTAGGTGCACCATATATTGAGGGTGCAGCAGTAACCGGTGAAGTTGTAGAGAATGGCAAAGCAAAGAAAGTTATTATCTACAAGTACAAGGCAAAAAAGGACTACAGAAAGAAGCAGGGTCACAGACAGCCATACACAATGGTTAAGATTGAGTCCCTGGGCGGCAAAGCGCCGGCTAAGGCAGCAGCCCCTGTAGAAGCAGAAGCAGCTCCGGCTAAGGCTGAGAAGAAAGTTTCCGCTTCCATGAAGAAAGATGAATTAATTGCTTATGCAAAAGAGCATGGCGTAGAAGTTGATGAAAAAGCAACAAAAGCTGTCATCATCGAAACCATTGAAGCAGCATTAAAGTAATCGCCACAAAATAGCAAGGAGGTGTCTGGTCTATGGCAAGTAAAAAAGGAGTAGGTAGCTCTAAGAACGGTCGTGATTCCGAATCGAAACGTTTAGGCGTTAAGAGAGGAGACGGTCAGTTTGTTAGTGCTGGAAGCATTTTGGTTAGACAGAGAGGTACTAAATTCCATCCTGGTAATAATGTAGGCATCGGCGGAGATGACACATTATTTGCCAAGATTGAAGGTACTGTTAAATTCGAAAGAAAAGACAAGACTAGAAAACAGGTAAGCGTTTATCCAAAAGAAGCATAATGATACTGAAAGGAGCTTAGACAGTAAGATGATCAAACTGTGTATAGCTCCTTTTTGTTATGTGGAAGGAGGTTCTACATGTTTGTAGATAGAGCGAAAATATATATAAAGTCCGGTAAAGGTGGAAATGGTTGTGTATCGTTTAGAAGAGAGCCTTTTGTACCGGAAGGCGGTCCGGACGGCGGTGACGGCGGCAAGGGCGGCGATGTGATTTTTCAGGCGGATAGAAACCTGAGAACGCTGATGGACTTTCGATATAAGAGAAAGTACGAGGCCGAAAACGGTCAGGACGGCATGAAAAAGAAGAGATACGGCAAGAATGGGGAAGACCTTGTCATCAAGGTTCCTATGGGTACCGTGATTATAGATGAAGAAAGTGGTCTGGTGATGAAAGACCTGGTGGAAGAGGGAGAATCTTTTATTGCGGCTAAAGGCGGCAAGGGTGGAAAAGGTAATGTTCACTTTAAGAATTCAGTACGCCAGGCGCCTAACTTTGCCGAGGCAGGCGGTTTTGCCAAAGAGCGCAGCGTCATTTTAGAAATGAAAATGATTGCCGATGTAGGTCTTGTAGGATTCCCTAATGTAGGTAAGTCCAGTCTGCTGGCAACAGCCACAAGCGCAAGACCGAAGATCGAAAACTATCATTTTACGACGATTGCGCCAAATCTTGGTGTGGTAGAAATCTTTGACACCAGTTTCGTTATGGCAGATATTGCCGGGATTATCGAAGGCGCACATCAGGGACTGGGTCTGGGACTGAAATTTCTCAAGCATATTGAACGGACCAAGGTATTGATTCATGTAGTGGATGTCTCAGGTAGTGAAGGTAGAAAACCAATTGAGGATTTCGAGAAAATTAACAACGAGCTGCGCTTGTACAGTGAGAAAGTGGCAAATAAGCCAATGCTGGTAGCAGCTAATAAGATGGATATGATTGACGAGGATGACCCGCGGTATGTGGAATTTAAATCTTATATTGAAGACAAAGGGTATCAGGTATTTCCAATCTGCGCACCAATCAATCAGGGGATACAGGAGCTTCTCAGTGCAGCGGTGGCTGAACTGGAGAAAGCTGCCTTGAATCCGGCGGAAGAAGACGACTACGAATATTTCGACTTTGAAACCGAGGACAAAGATCCGGATTTCCGAGAGGTTTATGCGAAACGGGAAGGCGATGTCTACGTGCTTAGTGGAAAACAGCTGCAAAAGATTTTTGACTCCACGAACTTCAACGACATGGGCTCTCTAAGATATCTTTACCGATATATTGAGAAGAAGGACGGTATAGAGAAACTGAAAGAACTGGGTCTTGAAGAAGGCGACACCATCCGTATCTTTGATTACGAATTTGAATACTGGGACGAATATTAAATTCATAACTTTCACCTCTATATAATATTTTGTATAGAGGTGATTTTATGAAGAAGAAACTTTATTGGCAGATCGGCGTATGCCTGCTTATTTTTACAGCAGCCCTTTGCGGTGCGAAAATAGAAAACGAAAAGGCAGCGAGGTATTATGATGCGGTCAGACAGACTGTAATGACAGAAATGACAGCAGAAGATTTTCGGCAGGCGTTAGCCGTATTTTCTGATAAAGTAGCAAAGGCGCCAACTCAGCTGGTTTCGGCGGCAAAAGAGGCAAATGAAAAAAGCAGATACGGCGCTGCCATTGATGAAAAATCTGATTCTGAAATCAAACAGGTTCATGCTGTTGCCGGCGGCATGGTAGAAAAATCAGGATGGGACAGCAAAATCGGTCTATATGTGAAAATCCGCCACGAAAGAGGGATTTCCACATATGGGAATTTGGCAGATATCGGTGTTATCCAGTCAGAACGGGTGCAGCGAGGAGAAATTATCGGCAGCTACGATACCAGGAATGAGAAAGAATTTTATTATGAATTAGATGAGAATTTGTGATATAATGGTTCCACAATCTACCGGCGTTGCCGCAAGGAAGGAACCATTGAATCATGACTACCCATTTTATTTTTAGCGGAGCCGTCATGGTATAGTATTTTCATTATGAAGAAGAGAATTACAGAAGAAGAATGCATACAACTATATAAAAAGTACGGGACGCCGCCACATGTGATTGCCCATTGCAGGGCGGTCAGCGATACGGCGTTTCAGATCGGAAACTGTCTGAATGACCATGGTTTTTGTCTTGATTTGGAACTAATCAGGGGCGCAGGGCTTGCTCACGATGTAGCCAGAGTAGAGGAAAATCATGCTTTGGTTGGCGGGAAAATCCTGGATGATTTGGGTTATCACGAAGAAGCTGCCATTGTAAGCGTACATATGACTTATGATTTTCATCCTTTTTCCTCGTTGGACGAGACTGACTTAGTATGTCTTGGCGACAGATTGGTAAAGGAAGATCGCTATGTGGGGCTGGATGAACGAATCGACTATATTCTGAACAAAGCGCCTGCAGAACCTGCCGTAAGAGAAAGAATTCTTGCGAAGAAGGAAGAGACCAGAAGACTGATAGACGACATTGAAGAAGCAATGGGACAGACCATAGACAGTCTGTTTCTGTAGAATGAAAGGTTAAAGCAATGAATCTGAATGAGAAACTGAACAATCTGCTGAAGCAGGTAGAAAAGCCTGCCAGATATATCGGAAACGAAACGAATATGATCAGAAAATCACCGGAGGAGGTAAAGGTTAGATTTGCCTTTGCGTTTCCCGACTTATATGAAATCGGCATGTCCTATATGGGTCTGCAGATTCTGTATCATATCATCAATAAAGAAAAGGAACTCTGCTGTGAGCGCGTTTTTGCGCCGGCCGTGGATATGGAAGAACTGATGCGAAAAGAAGGCGTTCCTCTCTTTACCTTGGAAAACAAGACGCCGGTAAAGGAGATGGATTTCCTCGGGTTTACTCTGCAGTATGAGATGTCCTTTACCAGTATTCTGGACATGCTGGACCTTGCCGGCATCGCCAAGCTGTCATCGGATAGAACGGAAGAAGATCCGCTGATTATTGCGGGAGGTCCTTGTGCATATAATCCGGAGCCTTTGGCAGATTTTATTGATATCTTTCTTATTGGCGACGGAGAAGAAAGTCTGCCGGGGCTTTTGAAGGATTATGCAAAAGCAAAAGAGAAAGGTCTGTCCAAGACGGAGTTTTTAAAAGAAATCTCCGGAAATACCGGTGTATATATCCCTGCTTTTTACGAGCCGGTATATCGCGAGGACGGCACCATTGCTGAATACAGAAAACTATGGGACGGTGCGCCTGACAAGGTAAAACGCTGTATTATTTCCGATATTGAGACCTGTGATTTTCCTACAAAGCCACTGGTTCCGCTCATCGAGACTGTTCACGACAGATCGGTAATCGAAACCTTCAGAGGCTGTACAAGAGGCTGCAGATTCTGTCAGGCCGGCATGATTTACAGACCGGTTCGGGAACGCAGCAAGGATACGATTATGGATTTGGCGCTGAAGCAGCTTGCCAATACAGGACACGAAGAACTGTCTCTGCTTTCCCTTTCCACAAGTGATCATTCCCAGTTTGAAGAGCTGGCGGTGGATTTAATGCGAAAATGCAAAGATCAAAATGTGTCTCTGTCTTTGCCGTCTCTGCGACTGGACACTTTTTCCTTTAAAGTGCTGGAAGAAATCCAAGGATACAAGAAATCCGGACTTACCTTTGCGCCGGAAGCGGGAACTCAGCGTCTTCGCGATGTAATTAACAAGGGGATTACGGAAAAAGATATCTTTGATGCAGTGGAACAGGCCATTGAACTTGGTTGGAAGCATATTAAGCTGTACTTTATGATTGGTCTGCCGACAGAGACGGAAGAGGATCTTGCCGGCATTGCAGAAATTGCCCGTAAAATCGTAGAAATACACAGGAATTCCGGAAAAGGCGGTCGTTTTACCGTATCTGTCAGTGTGTCAAACTTTGTTCCGAAGGCGCATACGCCTTTCCAATGGGTATCACAGGATACGACGACTTCTTTTACGGAAAAACATAATTACCTAACGGGAAGGCTGAAAATCAAAGGCGTGAATTTCAACTATCATGACGATGCAGTAAGCACCTATGAGGCTGTATTTGCAAGGGGAGACAGAAGACTGAGCAAGTTGCTTTTAGCTGCTAATGCGCAGGGTTGTAAGCTTGATGGCTGGTCGGAACACTTTGACATCGATAAATGGCAGAAGGCCATTGCAGAATCCGGAACGGATATCGATTTCTACACCACCCGTAAGAGGGCCTATGATGAGATTCTGCCATGGGATATTCTTGATGCCGGGGTAACGAAGGCGTTCCTTAGAAAAGAGGCGGAAAAAGCCTGTGAAGAGGCTGTTACCCCTGACTGCCGTTATGGCTGCGCAGGCTGTGGAATTAACAGTCGGGTAACTTGCAGGTTTGGAGGTATTTATGAAAAATAGATATGTAATGACCTTTACCAAAGAAGGCTATATAAAGTATACATCTCATCTGGACATGCTTCGGCTTTTTAAGCGGGCATTTAAGAAATGTCAGATTCAGTTAGCCTATTCTCAGGGGTTCAATCCTCATCCCAAAATGGGCTTTGCGCAGCCTCTGTCTCTGGGCTACATCAGCCGCTGCGAACTGTTGGAGTTTGAAACCGTAAGTCCTTATGACAGAGAAGAACTTCAGCACATGCTGAATGGCGTCATGCCGGAAGGCGTAGAAATTCTGGCCTGCGAAACGCTGCCTGCCGAAGGAAAGTCTCTGGCTTCGGCAGTGACAGAAGCGATATATAAGGTTACTTTCCCGGTCGAGTCGGATGTTGTCTACGAAGATAAGCTGAAGGCCTACTTGCAGCAGGATGAAATTTTGGCGGAAAAGCGCCAGAAGAAGACGAAAAAGCTGACAACGGTGGATATTCGCAGTAAGATTAGAGCTATTACCGTGATTCCGGAGGACAAGCTGGTGCTGCGGATGGATTTAGACTGCGGCAGCGCATCTAACCTGAGCCCGGAGTTGGTGATTTCCACTTTTTGCGCCTTTGCCCGGATTGATGTCAACAGATATGATATCGAGGTAGAAAGAGAAGATATTATATTTGACAAATTTTAACATTTTTGCTTGACTTTCCCATAGAACCGTTATACCCTTAGAGAAACGAGGAGGGTGTATTATGGAACAGCTATTAGAGAAAAGCAAAAAGTATATGGAAAAATGCAGAGAGCATCGTCAGATTATCAGCGCTGCGGCAATCATCCTGATCGTGATTGCCGCAGTGGTTTTTTTTGGCGACTATGGGGAAAAAGATGAAATTCCCGTACAATTCTTGCAGGAAGAAGAAACAAATGGTTTTACAGAAGATATCCAGATTTCAGAGGGGACAGACAAACAGGCTGGTGATGATACTGAAGAAGAGATGTCCGTATCCCGGATTTATGTGGATATCAGCGGTCAGGTGAAAAGACCGGGCGTGTATCAGGTAGACGAGGGGACCAGAATATTTGAAGTAATTGAAGAAGCAGGAGGTCTGCTTTCCACTGCCCAGATAGATCAGGTGAATCAGGCGGAAGTTGTTACTGATGGACAGAAGATTGTTATTCCCAAAGAGGGGGAAGAAGGTGAAATGACTGAAGGACCGGTATCGGAAATGTCAGGCGGGCTGATCAATATCAATACGGCGGATAGTCAGGCGCTGCAGGAGATTTCCGGTGTAGGACCTGCTACGGCAGAAAAAATCATTGACTATCGAAACCAGAACGGAAGATTCCGAAAAAAAGAAGATTTGAAAAATGTCAGTGGGATTGGGGAGAAGACCTTTGAAAAAATAAAAGACAAGATTACCGTATAATCAGTGCCAACAGATGATTTTCCGGAATATTTTACAAGTTTCCGGAAAGAATAGCCGTTGAGGTGATGATTATGTTTAGTCAGAAAAAGAAGAATCATACGTGGCTTTATGCTTGCTTAGGACTTACAGCAGCTATTCTTGCTGTTTTTTTTCTCATCGGCGCCTTGAGCAGCAATTATGATGAAGAAGCGGAACGGGTGAATCTGGAAAGTCAGGTGAATAACCGGCAGGAGCAGCAGAATCCTCCGGAGGCAAAGGCAGAGGATACGACGGAAGGTGCAGCCGATTCTGCTCAGCGTCAGAAATCTGACGAAAATCAGTTTTTTCAGTCATATTATCTGGTCAAATACGATAAAGATGTTATAAAGATCTTTTTCTCTGATGAGACCGGTAAGATGACCTTATTGGAAGAGACCGGCATTGTCTTTGAGACCCTTTCTTCTCAGGATCAGCAGCGGTTTGCTGCAGGTGTCAAAGCGGAGAACAGAGATGAATTGAACAGATTGATTATGGATTATGAAAGTTGAGCTTTTGCATGAGAGTGAACGTAAAAAAATGCATTTTTCTATTTGTAGGGATACTCGCCTTTATCGCCTGTACAGGACTGCTTTTTCCCGATAAACTTGCAGTTTTAACAGGCGGTGAGAATGTTGTCTCTGAACGCGTACTGATTCCCGGCGGGCAGTCTGTCGGGATTCAGATGCATGTAAAAGGCGCCTTGATTGTTGGTGTAGAGAATCAGGCCGGTCCCCAGGTGGGGGATATGATTATTGCCGTCAATGGTCAACGCGTAGATGGTCCGGATGATGTGAACGCCATTGTAGGCGGGAAGAAAGATGCTGCAGAGCTGACTGTAGTCAGAAATGGCAGAACCATTGATTACGATGTGACGCCGTACTTTGACCGGGACAGCGGAGAATATAAGTTGGGGTTCTGGATTAAAGAGAAAATTGCAGGTATCGGAACGCTGACCTTTTATGACCCTAAAACCAATTCCTTTGCTGCACTGGGACACGGAATCTACGAGGCAGAAACAGGGATTCTCCTGGAAACACGCAACGGCAAGCTGCTTCACACAAAGGTAGAACAGATTACTGCCGGGGAGAAAGGAACGCCGGGAGAAATTGGCGGAATGATTTACAATTTCAAAAACCCTCTGGGAGAAATTAATAAGAATACTGAATTCGGTATTTATGGAACGGCAGATGACAGTGAGGCATTTTCTTTTCATGAGCCTATGATTATGGCCGGTCAGAAAGAAGTAGAAGAAGGTGAGGCTTACATCCTTACAACCATCGATGGTACGGAAGTGGAGCGGTTCTCTATCGATATAACAAAAGTACATCGTCAGCGCAGTGTAGAAAGTAAGGGGCTTGAATTTGTTGTTACCGATAAAAAATTATTGGAATCCAGCGGCGGTATCGTACAGGGGATGAGCGGAAGCCCTATCATTCAAAATAACCGAATTATCGGCGCGGTCACCCATGTTTTTGTCAATGATCCTAAGCGAGGTTACGGCATTTTTGCGCAGTGGATGGTCGAACAAATCGATAATAAGTAGATTTATATCGATAATGTAGAGTTTTTACTACATTTTGTAATAAATTAAATGCCCACGTATCAAGGTATTTGTTGTAAAATTATATCACAGGAGTATGAAATACCTTGAAAAATGTCCAAAGGGAGGATTATGCGTATGGAAAAAATTAAATTGGGGATCGTTGATGACAACGAAGATTATTGCGAAGTGCTGCGAGCTTTCTTCGAGCAGCAACCTGACATGGAGGTGGCATTTGTCGCCGAGGACGGCCAGATGGCCATAGAAGAAATGAAAAAGTGTGATGTGGATGTGTTAATTCTTGATTTGATTATGCCGCGGTTAGACGGTATAGGAGTTCTCGAGGCATTGAATACTTTAGAACTTCCTTCTTATCCGAGGGTCATTATGGTTTCTGCAGTCGGTCAGGACACAATGATTCAGAGAGCGGTAGGTCTGGGTGCTGAATATTACCTGGTTAAGCCGATCAAAACAGAGGTTCTCGGTAAGAGAATCAGACAGCTGACGAACAGAGAAGTGATTACCCGGGATGTTGCAGAAAGAAGCCTGAGATTGAGAAAATCAGTCACATATAAGGATATATTTAAAGGTAACGATTTGGAAATTGAAATCACCAACTTGATTCACGAAATTGGTGTGCCCGCCCATATTAAGGGATATCAGTACTTAAGAGATGCGATTACTGTTGTTGTGGAAGACATGGATATTCTTTGTGCAGTGACCAAGGAGCTTTATCCGATGATTGCCAAAATGAATGACACCACACCGAGCAGGGTGGAAAGAGCTATTCGTCATGCCATAGAAGTTGCATGGAATCGCGGACGTATTGAAACCATTGACGCACTGTTTGGCTATACGGTGAAAAACGATAAAGGCAAGCCGACTAATTCAGAATTTATTGCCATCATTGCAGACAAGCTCAGATTAGAGCGAAAAGTGGTATAGACAAAGGCATTTCTCTGTAGATAATGTCTTGCTGAATTGAGAAAATCATGTTATCATAAAATGACTTCACGAAATGGGGGAACAATATGGTAACAAAGGAACAGATCGATCGGATCAACCAGCTGGCACGTAAGGCAAAGACCCCGGAGGGACTGACCGATGCAGAGAAGGAAGAACAGCAGATGCTTCGACGCGTATATATCGATTCGTTTAAGGCAAATCTGCGTTCACAGTTGAACAATATCGAATTTGTCGATAAAGAGGATTTAAATTAATAGAAAACGAGCAGGATTTTACAAATTTTGCTCGTTTTTTGTTTTATCATACCCTTTAGGGAGAAAAAGGGGGATAAAATAAAAATGAAAAAGATTTATGCTGTAAACATTTGCGTACTTTTTATCATGTTTTTGACTGCGGGGATGATTGCAGCGCCAAACGATGATACAAAGACTGTGGAGTCTCTGCTAACAGACCGGATCAGCACACTAAGTGGATTTTATGATGCGGAAATCGATAAGGATGAGACCCGATCACGGCTGGAGTACATAGAAGCGGACAAGCTTTTGCACAACGATTTGACTCTGATGAAAGCCTATGAAAATACGGATATGGATCGAATCATAGATGCAGAAGTTAAAATTATATCCTGTAAGCGCATGGCTTATGGCATCATCAAAGGCAATGCAGAAATCACTTACACCATGGAGGGCTATGACGGAAGACGAACGGAAAGTCATGCCTATTTCTATACCGGAGAAATTATTGATGAAAAGACAAAGCTTACTCAACTGAAAAATATTTAGGTAAGAAGACGTAATTTGTAAAAAGTTCTGTTTAACCGGCTGCTTTTTTTGGTATAATAAACTCCTGAAGAATAAAATCAAAGGAGTACACTCAAATGAGAAAAGTATATTTAGATTATTCTGCGACAACTCCTGTAAAAGAAGCGGTGCTTGCGGAAATGCTGCCGTATTTCACGGAACAGTTCGGCAATCCTTCCAGTCTTTATACATTGGGACTTTCTTCAAAGGAGGCAGTTGATATAGGGAG
Source organism: Emergencia sp. (assembly GCA_036305845.1). GTDB lineage: Bacteria > Bacillota > Clostridia > Peptostreptococcales > Anaerovoracaceae > Senimuribacter. Next base: position 78,055 of record JAXKAR010000060.1, on the reverse strand, counting down.
AGAACGAGTTGCCCGTCTGATTCATGCAGAGCCTAAAGAAATTTTTTTCACGGGCTGCGGCAGTGAGGCGGATAACTGGGCGTTGTTTGGTACAGCCAGCGCGCTCAAGGATAAGGGAAATCACATTATTACCACCGGTATTGAACATCCGGCCATTGGTAATTCCTGCAGGTTTTTAGAGAAGAACGGTTTTGAGGTTACATACCTTGCACCTGAAGCCGACGGAACCATCAGCGCAGAAGCGCTTGAAGAAGCCATTACTGACCGGACCATTCTGATCAGCGTTATGCTGGTCAACAATGAGGTGGGCACCATCGAGCCGATTAAGGAGCTGGCTGCTGTAGCAAAGAAACATAAGATTCTGTTCCATACCGACGCAGTACAGGCTGTAGGTAATATGCCTATTGACGTAAAGGACCTGGGGGTGGACATGCTCAGCATGTCTGCTCACAAGATTTACGGACCTAAAGGTATCGGCGCTTTATACATCAGGAAGGGCTTGCGTATCGCCAATTATATTCATGGCGGCGGTCAGGAGATGGGAAGACGGGCAGGAACTGAAAATCTTGCCGGTATTATCGGATTCGGTAAAGCTGCAGAGCTTGCTCAGACAAACCTGGAAAATCATATTCGTCACTGCCGTGAGATGAGAGATTACCTAATTGAGCGAGTAACCGCAGAGATTCCGGATACTTTTGTCAACGGAAACATGGAGCACAGACACCCGGGAAACGCCAGTATTACCTTCAAATACATTGAAGGAGAATCCATTCTCCTTCTTCTGGATTACAAAGGTATCTCTGTTTCTACAGGTTCAGCCTGTTCGTCCAAATCATTGGCGCCATCTCATGTGCTGACGGCGCTTGGGGTTCCGGTAGAGATGATTCACGGAACTGTCAGATTCACCACAGGTGATTTTACAACAAGAGAAGATATAGATTATGTAGTAGAGAGTTTAAAGGAGATTGTCGAAAAACTCAGAGCGCTGTCTCCGGTAAATGAACAGAAAGGTTGGTAAGAAGTATGGGCTTATATAACGATACAGTTATGGATCATTTCATGAATCCGAGAAATGTGGGTGAACTTGAACAGCCTGACGGTACAGGTACTTATGGAAGTCCGGTTTGCGGTGATATGATGCAGATTCAGATAAAGGTCGAAAATGATGTGATTACTGATGCTAAATTTAAGACTTTTGGCTGCGGAAGCGCAATTGCCTCTTCCAGTATGGCAACTTCTATGATTATCGGAAAAACCGTTGACGAGGCTCTTGCCATCAGCAACAAGCAGATTATCGAAGAATTGGGCGGCCTTCCTGCCGTAAAGGTACATTGTTCCGTTCTTGCGGATCATGCAATCAAGTCGGCAATCTACGACTACGCACAGAAAAACGGTAAAACTTATGCGGGATTAGAAGGTTTTGATCCTGACGCAGACGAGGACGATCATGACCATGTTATCGAAGAATAAAGTCGTTTTAGGATTAAGCGGCGGCGTGGACAGCACTGCCGCTGCTTTATTATTAAAAGAAAAGGGCCTTGAGGTTATCGGATTCTATTTTGACGTTTTGGGCAGCAATCAGGCAGGGGCAGATGCCGCAGAGGATCTTGCCAGACGGCTTGATATTGATTTTGTCAAGATGGACGTTTCAGAAGCGTTTTCCGACATTGTCATTACAGATTTCTGCAAAGCTTATGCCTGTGGACAGACGCCAAACCCTTGTATAGTCTGTAATCCGGCCATCAAGTTTAAAAAGCTGCTGCAAGTGGCTGAAGAAAAAGGCGCATACTATATTGCCACCGGTCATTATGCGAGAATTGCTTTCGATGAAGAAACGGATACCTTCTATGTGCGCAGAGGAGCAAATGAGAAAAAGGACCAGTCCTATATGCTTTATCGACTGGGACAGGATATCCTTTCGCGCCTGCTTTTTCCACTGGGAGAGCTTTCTGACAAGGAAATGACCAGAGACATTGCCAGAAACCTTTCTCTGCCAAATTCGGAGGCTGCGGACAGCCAGGAAATTTGTTTTATTGACGAAAACAAAGAACACTACACCCAGTTCCTTGAGCGGCTGGGATATCCGTCAGTTTCCGGCGATTTTGTTGACAGCGCAGGCAATGTGCTTGGTCATCATCAGGGGCTTTCGCACTATACGGTAGGACAGAGAAAGGGTCTTGGGATTGCTTTGGGAAAACCTGCCTTTGTGACCGGAATTGATGCACAAAAGAATCAGGTGATTTTGGGGGACAACCAGGATTTGTTCAAAAAAGAAATTTTTTCCAGAGATAATTTTTTTGCATCGGATAAGGTACGGACGTATCTGGAAGACGCTGCTGCGCCTGTCCGTGTTTTGGCAAAGATTCGCTATAGTGCAAAAACGGCTCAAGCAAGGATTTGCAAGATGGCGGATGGCAGGATACTGACCGTATTCGATGAGGCGCAGAGAGCGCCTGCGCCGGGACAGTCCATCGTATTTTACGATGGAGATAACGTTCTGGGCGGCGGATTTATCGAGGGTGCCGAAAATTAACAAAACTGCCAGAAATACGGCAAGGGAGGATTCACATAAATCTTTGCGCCGGGCGCATACTAAAAGATATCAAGTTGAAAAGGGGTGGAAAAGAATGAACAAAATTGTCAAGGATATTGCGATGATCGCAGCTGCAGGCACAGCGGGATTCTGTGCTTACAAGTGGATGTCTCCTACTGATAAACAAAAGATCAGCAGAGACGTCAGACGCACTGTTGAGGACATGGGTGATGTCAAGCAAGATGTTACCAGAATGGCAAGCACAATTAAAGACACTTTCTAAAAGCGAAAGTGGAAAAATGGCTCTATGCAGAAGAATAACCTGCATGGAGTCTGTTTTTTTGTTGTTTTGCCTGCTGACATTTTATGGTATACTATAAGATATGGACAAAGAACAAATTAGGCTATATGCAATAGAAGAATACGAAAGATGGAAGAAGAATACCCTTGATGATCCAAGCATGCAGAAAGAGCTTGCAGAACTTGCCGGAAGTGAAGAGGAGGTAATCGATGCTTTCTGCGCACACCTTCGTTTTGGAACATCGGGAATCAGAGGCGTACTGGGACCGGGTACCAACAGGATGAACGAGTATGTGGTCAGGCGAACCACCCAGGGCCTTGCAAATTATCTGAACAGAACTTATGCTGCGCCATCGGTGATTATCGCCTGCGACACAAGAAGAAAGTCAAGAATTTTTGCGGAAGAAACCGCAGGTGTCTTGCGAGGTAACGGCATCAAGGTCTATCTTTTTGACCGGCTTGCCACCGTATCCCTGCTTTCTTATGGAACTAGAATGCTTGGCTGTACCATGGGCATTATGATTACGGCCAGTCATAATCCGAAAATTTTTAACGGATATAAGGTATACAGCAGCGAGGGTTATCAGATTGTCGGCAGCGTCTGCAACGAGATTCTGAAGGAAATCGACAGCGTAGACTTTTTTGACGACATAAGAACCAGCGATCAAGGCATTATTTCAGTGGATCAGGAAGTTGAAGACAGTTTTATCAAGGAAATTGTTTCTATGGCGCCTGTCAAAGCTTCTGAGACGGAAGCGCTCAACAAGGAGAGGCTGAGAGTAGTTTATACGCCCCTTAATGGTACAGGGAATTTCTATGTGCGAAAAGTTCTGACAGAAATCGGTTTCCCTCATCTGGTGGTTGTGGAATCACAGGAATTACCTGATGAGAATTTTTCCACATGTCCTACACCAAATCCGGAGAAGATTACCGCTTTTAACGAGGGCTTTAAGGTTTTGGACAAGGTAGACGGTGATATCATTATTGCTACTGACCCGGACTGTGACAGAGTAGGCGTGTGCATCTATCATGATGGCATGAAGGTATTGCTCACGGGAAATCAACTCGGGGTTTTAATGCTGGATTATCTATGTCAGGTAAAACCGCCGTCAGATGGACAGCTTTTGATTAAGAGCATTGTGACCACACCCCTTGCAGCGAAAATCGCAGAAAGGCATGGGCTTAAAGTATGCAATACCTTGACCGGATTCAAATACATCGGCGAAATCATCGCAAAACTTGACGCTGAAGGCAAAAAAGACCGATACTATTTTGGTTTTGAAGAAAGTCATGGCTATCTGATGAACCCGTTTATCAGAGATAAAGACGGGGTCAGCTCGGCTATGCTTACTGTCTGTCTTGCTGCATATCATAAGGCGCAGGGCAGAGACTTGCTGCAGAGACTTCACGAGATATACAGAGAGTACGGACCAAGTTACGACAAAACCCGCAGTTTTTCCTTTGAAGGTCCATATGGAAAAATGGCTATGGATAAGGTTATGGATTTTTTTCGGCAGGACGTAAGAGAAAGCCTTGGCGGTTTTGCAGTAACGGAGAAAATAGACTATATGGAGGAAACAGGACTGCCTAAGGCAGATGTTGTGTCCTTTACACTGGAAAACAGTACGCAGGTAGTTATCCGTCCTTCCGGCACGGAGCCGAAAATCAAATTGTATCTCTTTGAGTCCGAAAGCGGAAGCGGTATAGAACAGGCTTTGAAGTCCATAGTGGAAAGCTTTAAAAACGCTTAAAATATGGACAACTTCAGGGTTTTATGATAGAATAATTGATTATTGCAAGACAAGTTCAGGAGGAATTTAACATATGGAGAAATTAGGCTTAAATCAGATTCGCCAGAAGTTTCGTGAGTTTTATGAGAGTAAGGGTCACTTTGCTGCAGGGAGCGCATCCCTGATTCCTAAAAATGATAAATCATTGTTAATCATCAACTCGGGCATGGCGCCTTTGAAGGCATATTTTGCCGGATTGGAAACGCCGCCGGCAAAGCGGATGACCACTTGCCAGAAGTGTATTCGTACCGGGGATATTGATAATGTAGGGATTACGTCAAGACACGGCACCTTCTTCGAGATGCTGGGCAGTTTTTCTTTCGGAGACTATTTTAAGGCTGAGTCCATCGCTTGGGGATGGGAGTTTATCACCGAGGTGCTGAAGATGCCGGCAGACAAGATCTGGGCAACGGTTTATCTGGATGATGATCAGGCTGTAGAACTTTGGAAGAAGACGGGCATTCCGGAAGAGAGGATTGTCAGACTGGGCAAGGACGATAACTTCTGGGAGATCGGTCTTGGTCCATGCGGACCTTGCTCCGAACTTTACTTTGACCGGGGAGAGGAATACGGATGCGGAAGTCCTGACTGCAAACCGGGATGTGACTGCGACAGATATATTGAATTCTGGAACCATGTATTTACCCAGTTCTCTAAGGAAGAAGACGGATCCTACACTGACCTTGCTCATCCGAACATCGATACAGGCATGGGCCTTGAAAGAATGGCCTGCATCATGCAGGGTGTTGATTCTATTTTCGAGGTAGATACCATCAGACATATTCTTGACGGTATTGTTGAACTTTCCGGTGTGGCATATCAGGACGGTGCAGCCAAGACAGACGTCTCCATCAGAATCATTACCGACCACCTTCGTTCTATGGTATTTATGATCGGCGATGGTATCAGTCCATCTAACGAGGGCAGAGGTTACGTCCTCAGACGACTGATCAGAAGAGCCGCAAGACACGGAAGGATTCTGGGCGTAAAGGGTAAGTTTCTGGCAGATCTGGCAGATCGTGTAGTGGAGGTATCCGGGGAGGCGTATCCGGAGCTTTCCGAAAAGCAGGAATATATCAAGAAGATTATTTCTGTAGAAGAAGAGAAGTTTGCGGCAACCATTGACCAGGGAACTTCCATCATCGGCGAATATGTTGAGGAATTGAAAAAGACCGGAAAAACTGTTCTTGAGGGAGAAAAGGTCTTCAAGCTTTACGATACCTATGGTTTCCCTCTTGAGCTTACAGAGGAGATTTTGACTGAAGCAGGATGCTCTGCAGATGTTGAAGGATTTAATATCAATATGCAGAAGCAGAAAGACACGGCCAGAGCAGGAAGAAAGTCTGCAGATGAAGAGGGCTGGAAAGAAGCCGTATCTGCAGTAGATGTTGCCGAGACCATTTTTACCGGTTATACAGAAACAGAATCTACGGCAGAAGTTCTCGCTGTTTATGTAGATGGTGAGGAAGCTGCACAGGTAGCGGCCGGCAGCAATGCAATCCTTTATCTGGACAGAACGCCGTTTTATGCTGAAGGCGGCGGGCAGGCTTCCGATAACGGATTTATGTCTACCGAATCTTGTCGTATAAATGTGATTTCTGTAGAGAAAAACCACGGTGTGTTTGCGCATAAGGTTCTCATTGAAGAAGGTGAGCTAAAGACAGGCGATAAGGTGGATTGTCATGTCAATGTGCAAAAGCGAAATGCCACCGCCAGAAATCACACCGCTACCCACCTGCTGCAAAGCGCTCTGCGCAGCCTGGTTGGTGATCACGTAGAGCAGGCCGGTTCCAGTGTAAACGAGAACACGCTGCGTTTTGACTTCAAGCATTTTGAGGCAGTTACACCGCAGCAGCTTATTCAGATTGAGGCGCTGGTCAATGAAAAGATTACCGAATTTATCCCGGTAACTGTCTGCGAAACTTCCATGGCAGAAGCGGAGAAGATGGGTGCCATGGCGCTGTTTGGTGAGAAATACGGCGATAAGGTGCGCGTAGTTTCTGCTGGTGATTTCAGCGTTGAGCTTTGCGGTGGTACCCATGTTGCAAACACAGGTCAGATTGGCGCGCTGAAGATTGTCAGCGAAAGCGGCGTAGCTTCCGGCGTACGCAGAATAGAAGCTGTAACCGGCGTCGGCGTACTGCAGAAAGCGGCTGAAGCCGAAGAAACCGTAAGCCGGATTGCCGAAATCCTGAAGTCCAATCAGACAGCAGTGGTACAGAAGGCTGCAGCGCTCACAGAGGAACTGAAGGAAACCAAAAAGGAACTGGAAGAATTCAAGAAACAGACCATGGGCAGTGAAGTGGACGATATGGTGAAATCCGCAAGTCAAATCGGCCAGATAAAGCTTGTAACCAGAGAATTTAAGGATTATAATATAAATGATCTCAGAAATTTATCTGACGATATCAAGGAATCGTATCAGAGCATTGTGATGGTATTCGCAACCGTAAACGGTCCGAAAGTGACCTTCCTGGTATCCATTACCGACGATCTTCTTGACCAGGGCTATCATGCAGGGAATATGATTAAGCAGATTGCAGCAGCCTGCGGCGGCGGAGGCGGCGGCAAGGCAGATATGGCGCAGGCAGGAGCCAAGGATCCATCTAAGATTCCTGATGCATTTAGGGTTGCGAAAGAATTATTATCATAGTATAATGAGATAAGAAGGAGGTCGTTATCATGGAGAGAAAGACAATTATGTTTGACGCAGCGAAGACTCAGCAGAAGACTACCAAAGAAGTTCTCGAGGAAGTTTATGCGGCTTTAGAAGAAAGAGGGTACAACGGAATTGACCAGATGGTCGGATACATTCTTTCAGGCGACCCGTCCTACATTACCAGTCATAACAATGCGCGCACGATGATCAGCCGCATCGACAGAGATGATCTGGTAGAGGAGATTTTAAAGGATTATTTGGGCAAATAATTATGCGTTTGACGGCAGGTATGCTTTGACCTGCCGTCTTTTATTGAAAGGCGGGCTTATGAATATTTTTTTTGAGAATAACTGTACATATACTTATGATTATTATCTGCAGCTTAAGCGAAAGACCATGGACAAGGGGTTTATGACCACAGGCTATGTATTCCTGTGTATTGTAACGGCTGTCGGCGTCTTTGGCTTTATCAAGGGATGGAACGTCCTTGGGCTGACCATGACTGCGGCTGCGCTGTTTTTTCTGTATAGGCTCTTTGTAACGCCTATGCGTCTTGCCGCTTTTGCATCCAGGCAGAACAGAAAACTTCACGGCAAGGATGTAGAGACGGTCAATCAGTTTTTTGATGATCATATTCTGGCAGTCAACAAGCTGACCGGAAATAAAACCAACATCAAATATACAGAAATCAGAAAGCTTCTTCAAACCAAAAACCTGTTTATCATCGGGATGGAGCAGGGGCTGGTTTTGCTTATCGATAAGGACGGGTTTACCGAAGGAAGCTGTGGGGATTTTGTTTCGTTTATGAAAGAAAGATGTGTAAATGCGGAGGTGCAGTTATGAGAAAAATCGCGCTGGACGTGGGAGATAAGACGGTAGGCATCGCCCTAAGCGATGAACTTGGGATCACCGCCCAGGGGCTTACAACCCTGGAACGAGTGGGCATACGTAAGGACACGGGGAAAATTTTGGACCTTGTTCGTGAATATAACTGTGATACCATCGTAATCGGTCTTCCGAAGAAACTGGACGGCACAGACAGTATCCAGACAGAGAAGGTTTATGAGTTTCGCAAGATGTTGGAAAACAAGATGCGCAGTACAGCCATGAAGGGAGTGGAGGTGGTCTGGCAAGACGAAAGGCTGACAACGGTTATGGCCGAAAAGGTTCTCATTGAGGCTGACGTCAGCAGAAAAAAAAGAAAACAGGTAATCGACAAACAGGCAGCGGTTTTGATTATGCAAAGCTATCTTGACAGCCTTCCTGTGCAAAATCAGTAAAATACGGACAATGATTCACGTATACTGGGATTTGATTCGGAAATAAGCCTGTTTTAACGAAAAAAACAGGGAAAAACAACGGAAAAAACCGAATATTTCTGAACGAATATTGACACTGAAAGTATATGTGATAAAGTTTAATATGACATATACTTTTGTTTTTTTGGAGGTTAAAATAAATGAAAAAGATTGGCATTATCATGGGAAGCGACAGCGATCTTCCTGTAGTAGAAAAAGCAATGACAACCTTGGATGAATTCGGCGTGCCTTACGAAGTCCATGTTTATTCCGCACACCGCACACCGGCAGAAGCAAAGGACTTTGCCGTAAAAGCAAGAGCAGAAGAATTTGGCGCAATTATCTGCGCAGCAGGAAAAGCGGCTCACCTTGCAGGCGCCATTGCAGCAAGCACAACACTTCCTGTAATCGGCATTCCCGTTAAGTCATCTACCCTTGACGGCTTGGATGCACTGCTTTCTACCGTGCAGATGCCGGGTGGCATTCCCGTTGCAACAGTAGCCATAGACGGGGCACAGAACGCAGCGCTGCTTGCCGTGCAGATGCTGGGGATTGTAGATGAAGCGATTGCGGCAAAGCTGGACGCACAGAGAAAAGAAGCAGCAGAAAAGGTTCTTTTAAAGAATCAAAAAATAGAAGAACAGTTTAATAAATAACGGAGGAAAAGCAAGATGAGCAATTTAAGAGAGGAATGTGGAATCTTCGGCGTGTTTGGCAGTACCAGACAGAATGTTGCAGGCACCACTTACTATGGACTTTATGCCCTGCAGCACAGAGGGCAGGAAAGCTGTGGTATTGTTGTCAATGATGACGGTATTTTCAACAGCTATAAGGACAGCGGCATCGTCAATGATGTTTTTACGCCGGAAATCCTGGACAATCTTGGAGAAGGCAACATGGCTCTGGGCCATGTCAGATACGGCAAAGCAAGCAAGAACGACAGACTCAATTCTCAGCCTATCGTAGTCAATCATCATAAAGGTCGTTTGGCCATTGCCCATAACGGCAGTCTGGTCAATGCCTATGATCTGAGAAAAGAGCTGGAAGGAGAGGGATCTATTTTCCATACGACCGGAGATTCCGAAATTATCGCTTCCATTATTATCAAAGAAAGAATCAACGCGGAATCCATAGAGGATGCCGTAAATGCGGCCATGAACAGACTGGACGGCGCTTATGCCATTACCATTATGTCTCCGTCCAAGATGATTGCAGCCAGAGATGAGTTGGGAATGAGACCGCTTTGCTATGGACAGAGAGAAGACGGTACATATATTGTCGCTTCCGAAACCTGCGCCCTCAATGCAGTAGATGCCAAGTACATCCGGGATGTGGAACCGGGTGAGATTGTCATCTTTGATAAGGACGGCGTTCGTTCCATCAAGGACCATATGAATAAGCAGCCACACAAAATCTGTATTTTTGAATACATTTATTTTGCCAGACCAGACTCTGTCATCGAAGGCAAAGGCGTACACGAAGCCAGACTGAGAGCAGGCGCCTGTCTTGCCATGGAACATCCTGTACAGGCGGATGTGGTAATCGGTGTACCGGACTCAGGACTTGACGCCGCTTTAGGTTATGCGAGACAGTCAGGTATTCCTTACGGCATCGGATTTATCAAAAATAAGTATATCGGCAGAACCTTTATTGCGCCGGGACAGTCCGTCCGTGAGGACAAGGTGAAGATCAAGCTGAACGTACTTGGTGACACGGTCAAAGACAAGCGAGTTGTCCTGGTGGATGATTCCATCGTAAGAGGTACAACCATCGCCAAGATTGTCAATTTGCTCCGTGATGCAGGGGCAAAAGAGGTTCACGTTCGTTCTTCTGCACCTCCGTTTATCAATCCTTGCTACTATGGTACGGACATTGATTCTAAGGATAAACTGATTGCATGCAAGTACTCCATTCCGGAAATCAAGGAGATTATCGGTGCAGATTCCCTGGGATATCTGAGCATTAACAGCTTGGGCATGCTAATCGGTGCAAAACCGGGAGAAGGATTCTGTCAGGCCTGCTTTACCGGAGAATATCCAACCAGAGTTCCTGACGCAACAGTAGAGAACAAATACGAAAAGAAAATCAGCGAAAACCAGTAAGAAGATAAAAAATAGGAGAGGACAGTTATGGAAAAGAGTTTCAGCGAAAGCTATAAAGCGGCAGGCGTAGATATTACAGCAGGCTATAAGGCAGTGGAACTGATGAAGGAACACGTTGCAAAGACTATGGTATTTGGTAATGTTCCCGATGATATCGGCGGGTTCGGCGGTCTGTTAGAACTGGATCTTAAGGGAATTGAAAGACCGGTGCTGGTCAGCGGCACTGACGGTGTTGGAACCAAGCTGAAAATGGCATTTCTTATGGACAAACACGATACCGTTGGTATCGATTGTGTAGCCATGTGCGTTAACGATATCATTTGTGTTGGCGCAAAGCCTTTATTCTTCCTGGACTATATTGCAGTGGGCAAGAACTTCCCGGAAAAGGTGGCGCAGATTGTCAGCGGTGTTGCAGAAGGCTGCATTCAGTCTGAAGCTGCGCTGATCGGCGGAGAAACAGCAGAAATGCCGGGCTTTTACCCGGAGGACGAATATGACCTGGCAGGCTTTGCCGTAGGCGTTGTAGATAAGTCAAAGGTATTGAAAAAGGATACGGTCAAAGAGGGGGATGTGATTATCGGACTTCCTTCCTCCGGCGTTCATTCCAACGGATTCTCTTTGGTGAGAAAGGTTCTGGACGTGGAAAACGAAGATATCAAGACGCCGCTTCCTGAGCTTGGCGGAAAATCCATCGGGGAGACACTTCTGACTCCGACTAAGATTTACGTAAAACCGATGGTAAAACTCTTTGAAGAGGTTACCGTAAAATCCGTAGCCCACATTACCGGCGGCGGTTTCTACGAGAACATTCCAAGAAGTTTGCCTAAAGGCTTCGGCGTAAAGATAAAGAGAGAAAATATAAAAGTTCTGCCGATTTTCGAACTGATTGCAGAACGTGGCAATATTCCGGAAAGAGATATGTTCAATACCTTCAACATGGGCGTAGGAATGACGGTCATCGTTGCCAGAGAAGATGCGGATAAGACCTTAGAAGTACTGAAAGCAAACGGCGAAGATGCTTACGTGCTGGGTGAAGTGGTTTCCCAGGAAGGCGTAGAGATATGCTAAAGACAAAGATAGCCGTTCTGGTCTCCGGCGGAGGCACTAATTTACAGGCGCTCATTGATGCGCAGAAGGCAGGCCTGATAAATAGCGGCGAAATTGTTCTTGTCGCTTCCAATAGGGCAGACGCTTATGCGCTTACCCGGGCTGAAGAAAATGGTATTAAAGCGGTGCTGATGACTGACGAGGCTTCTCTTCTTCGGATTTTCCGGGAAGAGGGGATTGAACTGATTGTTCTTGCCGGGTTCCTTAAGATTCTCAGCAAAGAATTTATCGGCGCATATGAGAATCGCATCATCAATATTCATCCGTCGCTGATTCCGTCTTTTTGCGGAAAAGGGGCTTATGGCCTTCATGTTCACGAAATGGCGCTGGATTACGGCGTAAAGGTGACCGGCGCTACTGTGCATTATGTCAACGAAATTCCTGATGGCGGACAGATTATCGCACAGAAGGCAGTAGAAATTTTAGAAGACGATACACCGGAGGTTTTACAGCGCAGAGTCATGGAGCAGGCTGAATGGGTGCTTCTGCCAAAGGCTGTGGAACAGATCAGTGAAAAAATAGCGAGAGGTAAAAAAGCATGAACGTTTACGAAAGAAAGACGATGAAAGATGCTGTAGCCGGAAATTCCTATGTGGGCAGAGGCATCGTTCTGGGGAAAACCCCTGACGGTAAGAAAGCTGTCAGCGCATACTTTATTATGGGCAGAAGCGAAAACAGCAGAAACAGAATTTTCCTGGAAGAAGGGGAAAACGTGATGATTAAGCCTTTTGACGAATCTAAGGTAGAAGACCCGTCCTTAATCATCTACTATCCGATGAGAAAGCACGAAGACAAGCTGATTGTCACAAACGGTGATCAGACTGATACGGTATATGCGTTTCTAAAAGAGGGTAAGTCTTTTGAAGAGGCTCTGGATACCAGATGTTTTGAACCGGACGGTCCTAATTGGACGCCGAGAATCAGCGGACAGTTCACCTTTGGTGAGAAGCTGACTTATAAGATGAGCATTTTAAAAAGTGCAGATGAAGCGGGAACGGCTTGCAGCAGATACTACTTTAACTATGAGGCGCTGCCCGGAATCGGACATTTCCTCCACACCTATATGCAGGACGGAAATCCACTGCCGACTTTCTTGGGAGAGCCGGAACGAGTGGCTGTATCTGACGATATTGACGCATTTACTGCGGAAATCTGGGAAAATCTGGACGAAGAAAATAAAATCTCCATTTATGTGAGATATGTGGATTTAGAAACCGGTGCAGTTGAAAACCGCATGATTAATAAAAATGCTTAGGAGGTTGATAAGGATGAAAGAATTCGAACTGAAATACGGCTGTAACCCGAATCAGAAACCGGCGAAAATTTATATGGCTGACGGAAGCCCACTTCCGGTTGAGATTTTAAACGGAAGACCTGGATACATCAACTTCTTGGATGCCTTCAATAGTTGGCAGCTGGTAAAAGAACTGAAAGAAGCGCTGAACATGCCGGCGGCAACGTCGTTTAAGCATGTCAGCCCCACATCTGCTGCTGTGGCAGTACCGATGAGCGAAACCCTGAAAAAGGCCTGCTTTGTGGACGATATCGAAGGACTGGATGACTCTCCAATCGCTACCGCTTATGCAAGAGCCAGAGGCACAGACAGAATGTCTTCCTTCGGCGACTGGGTGGCCCTCAGCGATACTTGCGATGCTGTGACAGCAACCATATTAAAGAGAGAAGTTTCCGATGGCGTTATTGCGCCGGACTTTACAGAAGAGGCTCTTGCCATTCTGAAGGAAAAGAAAAAGGGTAATTATAATATCATTAAGATTGACCCTGACTATGTTCCTGCCAAACAGGAAATCAAACAGGTTTATGGTATTACCTTTGAACAGGGCAGAAACGATTACAAAGTTGTTCCGGAAGATTTGACTAACATTGTGACGAAGAATAAGGAACTGCCGGAAGAGGCGAGGAGAGACCTGATTATTGCGCTGATTACGCTGAAGTATACCCAGTCCAACTCGGTGGCATATGCCAAGGACGGACAGGCAATAGGCGTGGGTGCAGGACAGCAGTCCAGAATCCACTGCACCAGACTTGCAGGAAACAAAGCTGATTTCTGGCATTTGAGACAGGCTGACAAGGTAATCAACTTGCCGTTTAAAGAAGACGTAGGCAGAGCCGTTCGGGACAACACCATCGATGTATATTTGGGCGATGAATTTGAAGACGTTTTGGCTGATGGCGTATGGGAAACTCTGTTTACAGAAAAACCGGAACCGTTTACTAAGGCTGAACAGCGTGCATACCTGGATACCATTACCGGTGTATCCCTGGGCAGTGACGCATTCTTCCCATTCGGAGACAATATCGAAAGAGCGAAGAAAAGCGGCGTAGCCTATATTGCAGAACCTGGCGGAAGCATGCGAGACGACAGTGTTATCGAAGTTTGCGACAAATACGATATGGTTACCGTATTTACCGGCATGCGTCTGTTCCATCACTAACGAAAGGACAAGGTACTGAACATGAAAGTAATGGTAGTTGGCGGTGGCGGAAGAGAACACGCCATCATTAAGAAGATAAAGAAGAGTCCCAAGGTGGATCACATCTATGCGCTTCCGGGCAACGGCGGTATCGCTTCTGACGCCCAGTGCATGAATATCGGGGCAAAGGATCTTGACAAGATTGTAGCATTCACAAAGGAAAATCCGGTAGATTTTGCCATCGTTGCGCCGGACGACCCGCTGGTACTGGGACTTGTAGATTTATTAAAAGCTGAAGGCATACCATGTTTTGGTCCGGAGAAAAAGGCTGCCATCATCGAAGGCAGCAAAGCTTTTTCCAAGGATCTGATGAAGAAATATAAGATTCCTACTGCAGAATATGAGACTTTCACCGATATGGAGACTGCATTTGCCTATCTGGATACCTGCAAAATCCCTGTCGTGGTCAAAGCTGACGGTCTTGCTTTGGGTAAAGGGGTTATCATTGCAGAATCTTTAGAGGATGCAAAGAAAGCAGTCAGAGAGATGATGGAAGACAAGGTATTCGGTGACAGCGGCAGCAAGGTTGTCATCGAAGAATTCCTGACAGGACCGGAAGTTTCCGTGCTTTCCTTCACCGATGGAAAGACTTTGATTCCAATGGTTTCCTCCATGGACCACAAGCGGGCTATGGACGGAGATAAAGGTCTGAATACCGGCGGTATGGGCACTGTTGCGCCAAATCCGTATTACACCAAGGAAATTGCTGAACAGTGCATGAAGGAGATTTTCCTGCCGACCATGGAGGCAATGAATAAGGAAGACCGGACTTTTGCCGGCTGTCTCTACTTCGGTCTGATGCTCACAGAGGACGGGCCGAAAGTCATCGAATATAACTGCAGATTCGGCGATCCTGAAACCCAGGTGGTTCTGCCGCTTCTGGACAGTGATCTCTTTGAGATTATGGAGCATGTGGCTAACGGAACTCTGGATCAGGCAGAAGTCAACTTTGCAGATGATGCTGCATGCTGCGTGGTTATGGCAAGCGAAGGTTATCCGGTAAGCTATGAGAAAGGCTTTGAAATTACCATAGAGGATGGACCTGAAGACGTCTATGTAGCAGGCGCAAAGCTTTCTGAAGACGGCAGACTTCTGACAAACGGAGGTCGTGTTCTGGGCGTTACAGAAAGAGGCGCAGACATCAAAGAAGCCATCGCAAAATCATATCAGTCGGTAGAAAAGGTGCATTTTGATAACGCGTTCTACAGAAAGGACATCGGTCAGAAGGCACTGGCAGCGGAGGAAAAATAATGGTTTACAGAATATATGTAGAAAAAAAAGAAGCATTTGCCCACGAGGCGTCGGCTTTAAAAAATGATATTGTAAAGCTGCTGCAGATTGACAATCTAAAAGGCCTAAGAGTCGTAAACCGGTACGATGCAGAGAATCTGGATAAAGACCTGTTTGACTATGCCGTAGGTACGGTTTTCTCTGAACCGCAGACTGACCTTACCAGCATGCAGTTAGATGACAAGGATGCAGACTATGTCTTTGCGGTAGAATTTCTGCCGGGACAGTTTGATCAGAGAGCAAACTCTGCAGCAGAATGTATTCAGATTATCTCTAAGGGAGAAAGACCGGATGTAAGAACGGCAAAAATTTATCTCCTCAGCGGAAATCTTACTCCGGAAGAAGTGGAAACCATCAAAAGCTATGTGATCAATCCGGTAGAGTCCAGAGAGGCTTCTCTGGCTGAGTATGATACCTTAAAGGTAGACTACGAAATTCCGACAGAGGTTGCTGTGCTTGACGGATTCAATCAGCTTTCCGAAGATGGTTTAACTGAGTTTTTGGCTGACTACGGTCTGGCCATGGATTTGGCTGACCTTAAGTTCTGTCAAGCATATTTCAGAGAAGAAGACAGAGACCCGACCATTACAGAAATCAAGGTTATTGATACCTACTGGTCCGATCACTGCAGACATACTACATTTAATACGACGATTGATCACGTTAAGTTTGAGGACCCTGCAGTGCAGGCAACTTACGAAGATTATATCAAAACCCGTGAAGAGCTGGGCAGAACCAAGCCGATTAACCTGATGGATATGGGTACGCTGGCAGCAAAATATCTGAAAAAGAACGGTATGCTGGACAAACTGGACGAGTCCGAGGAAATCAATGCCTGCACTGTAAAGATGCAGGTTGAAGTTGATGGAGAAATGCAGGACTGGCTGCTGCTGTTCAAAAACGAAACTCACAATCATCCGACAGAAATCGAACCTTTCGGCGGCGCTGCAACCTGTGTGGGCGGCGCGATCAGAGATCCGCTTTCAGGCAGAAGCTACGTTTATTCTGCCATGCGTGTAACCGGCGCAGCAGATCCGCTGAAACCGGTTTCCGAAACTATGGAAGGTAAACTGCCTCAGAGAAAGATTGTCACTACAGCAGCTAACGGTTACAGTTCCTACGGCAACCAAATCGGTCTTGCTACAGGACAGGTTGATGAGCTGTATCACCCGGGTTATGTGGCGAAGAGAATGGAAATCGGCGCAGTGATTGCAGCAGCGCCTGCTGAAAACGTGCGCAGAGAAAGACCTGCCGACAGCGATATCGTCATCCTGCTGGGCGGAAAGACCGGCCGTGACGGCTGCGGCGGCGCAACTGGTTCTTCTAAGTCTCATACAACGGAATCTCTGGAATCTTGCGGCGCAGAGGTACAGAAGGGTAACGCACCGGAAGAAAGAAAGCTGCAGAGACTGTTCAGAAATCCTAAGGCTTCTAAGATGATTAAGCGCTGTAACGACTTCGGCGCCGGCGGTGTGTCCGTTGCTATTGGCGAGCTTGCTGATGGTCTGGAAATCAATCTGAATGCCGTACCAAAGAAGTACGATGGTCTTGACGGAACAGAGCTTGCCATCAGTGAGTCTCAGGAAAGAATGGCTGTAGTTGTTGCTAAGGAAGATGCAGATTCTTTCTGCAAGCTGGCAGAAGAAGAAAACCTGGAGGCAACAGTTGTTGCTGAAGTAAAGGAAAATCCATACCTGAAGATTTTCTGGAACGGAAAAGCCATCGTGAACATTTCCCGCGCTTTCCTTGACACAAACGGCGCAGAAAAGCATATTGATATTGAAATTCCAATGCATGGAGACTTCGAAAAGAAGATTTGCGGAGGCTTTACAGAAAACTACGAGGCGCTGGCAGGGGATTTGAACGTCTGCTCCAAGAGAGGCTTATCTGAACGATTCGACTCCACCATCGGTGCAGGCACTGTGCTGATGCCGTTTGGCGGCCTTCGTCAGAGAACACCGAACCAGGCTATGGTTAACCTGATTTCCGTGGAAAAGGGTCATACCTCCACCTGCTCCCTCATGTCTTGGGGATATAATCCTTACATTGCAGAAAAGAGTCCGTATCACGGTGCTTATCTGGCCGTGGTTGAATCTGTTTCTAAGCTGATCGCTGCAGGGGCTTCTTTTGAAGATGTATACCTGTCTTTCCAGGAATATTTTGAAAAACCGATGAGAGATGCAAAGAGATGGGGCAAACCTATGTCTGCTGTTCTTGGCGCATTCAAAGCCCAGAAGGAACTGGGCATTGCTGCAATCGGCGGAAAGGATTCCATGAGTGGAACCTTTGAGGATATCGATGTACCGCCGACTTTAGTATCCTTTGCAGTAACCACAGACGATGCGAAGAATATTATTTCGCCGGAATTCAAAAGAGTTGACAATAATGTAATTATGTTAGTTCCGGAGAAGGATGAAGACGGTCTGCCTAAGGCTGATTCTTTGAAGGAAATCTACGAAACTGTTCATCAGTGGGTAGAAGAGGGCCTTGTTCTCAGCGCATATACCCCTGGCTTTGGAGGCGCTGCTGAAGCCGTTCTCAAGATGGCTATGGGTAACGGTATTGGATTTAGATTTAACGGTTCCGCTGATCTGGATACCTTGTTCGGCTATAATTACGGTGCAATGATCGTAGAGACTATAGATGATAAGATGTACTACGGTCTAAACTTTACCATGGTTCCTCTGGGACATACCATTGTTGAACCGGTACTGCTTAGAGAAGGGGAAACCATTCAGCTTTCTCAGCTTGAGGAAATCTATGAAGGCAAGCTGGAACCGATTTATACCTGTAACATCAAGCCTGAAGAAAACCAGATAGAAACCTTTACTTACGAAGTTGTGGAAAGACCGAAAGCCAAGGTTAAAGTCGAAACACCAAAGGTACTGATTCCGGTATTTCCGGGTACCAACTGCGAATACGATTCCGCCAAGGCTTTCCGTGATGCAGGAGCAGATGCAGAAATCTTTGTCATAAACAATCTGTCTGCAGCAGCGATCGCAAAATCTGTGGAAGATTTTGCTGCAAAGGTAAGAGAATCCCAGATTATCTTCATTCCTGGCGGTTTCTCCGGCGGAGACGAGCCGGACGGCTCCGGCAAGTTTATCACTGCTTTCTTCAGAAATCAGGAAGTAAAAGATGCAGTAACTGATCTTCTGGATAACCGTGACGGTCTGATGATCGGTATCTGTAACGGCTTCCAGGCGTTGATCAAACTGGGTCTTGTACCTTACGGCAAGATCATCGACACAGATGAAAATTGCCCGACCTTGACTTTCAACGAGATTGCTCGTCACCAGTCTAAGCTTGTTAGAACCAGAATTGCATCTAATAAGTCTCCATGGCTTGCAAACACTCAGGTAGGGGATATTTATACTGTTCCTATTTCCCACGGTGAAGGAAGATTTATCGCATCCAGAGAGCTGATTGAAGAGCTTGCGGCTAACGGACAGATCATCACCCAGTATGTTGATCTTGATGGCAACGTGACCGATGATATTCAGTTTAACCCGAACGGTTCCTATGCAGCAATCGAAGGTATCACTTCTCCGGACGGAAGAGTCCTCGGCAAGATGGGTCACTCTGAGAGAATCGGAAAAGATTTGTACAAGAATGTACCGGGAGACTTCGATATGGGTATGTTCCGTGCAGCGGTAGAGTATTTTAAATAAGATAAAAGCCTTAGAGACAGAAATGTGCTAAAGCTAAAGCGATAAAAAAGAGAGTATTGCACAGGCAGTGAAAATCTGCTTGCGCAGTACTCTCTTTTCGCAGCAGAAGTACAACGGTGTAATCGGTGGGATATTTTGAAAAAACTGATTCTGCGACATTTTTCTCTATAAATTAAAAAAATTCGGTGGGATATATTCAAAGAAATAAAATATGCGACAGAATCTCTGCCAATAAGGTGTTTTAGCCCTTAGTTTTGGTAGTAATTCGTCGCATATTTTTAAATAACGCCTTAATCCCACCATATTTCTTGGGAAAAGTGCAAGAAATGTCGCAGATCCTATGGATGATGGCAAATGGCACCGTTTTGCACATTGTTGAGCTTCAGCACAGCAATTTATAGCTATTCATTAGAATATTGTCTGCACCAGAAACATGTAGAAGATGGTTCCGCCTGCAATGGAAATCAGCATTTGGCGCTTCCACAGGTGAAGGACAACCACAAGGGTGATAGACAAAAGTTCCGGTATACCGTGAGAGCCGCTAAACAGGCTGACGTCTTTGAGACAGTAAATGACAAGGAGACCGAACACTGCGCCGGGAAGTGCTTTGCCCAGATACTGAATGTAGGGCGGCGTCTCTTTATCTGCAGGGAAGGCAATGAAAGGGAGAAAACGGGTAATCATAGTACCGATGACCACCATAGCAATGGTGATAATTTGCTGAAGTAACGTCATTTTGCAGAATCTCCTTTCTCATATTTCTTACGGATTGCGGTTAAAAACAGCAGAATGCAGCACATAGACGGGATGATAAAGTTTTCTGCGCCAAAGAGAATCAAACAGAATGTAGAGCCGATCAGGCCTGCGTATGCGCTGATGTGTCTGGATTCTTTCAGCCACTGCTCCATGAAGATGACGACAAACATGGCGGTCATGGCAAATTCCAGTCCTTCGGTATTAAACTGAATCATAGAACCAAATATGCCGCCAAGGGCAGCGCCGGTTACCCAGTACAGGTAGTTGAACAGGGTAACGAAAAACATGAACCAGCCACGATCCACATCTTTAGGAATATCTGCAGTGTAATTGATGGAAAAGCTTTCGTCACACATACCGAAGATCAGATAGAGTTTCTTCAATCCGGTGCCTTTGAACTTGTCCAACATAGAGATTCCATAGAACAGGTGTCTGGCATTGACCATCAGCGTCATGAGCAGAGCTTGAATGGGATTAAACGCGCCGAGCAGAAGATTGACGGCAATAAATTCCATGGAACCTGCAAATATGGTCATACTCATCAGCAGAGGATACCAGAAGCTGAATCCTGAAACATGCATATAGATGCCGTAGGTTAAACCGAGGAACCAAAAACCCGCAAAGATGGGAATGGTATAGGGAAAAGCGGTTTTCGCTGCTCGGCGTATTTTATGCGGATGTTGTAAAGATGTCTTTTCCAAGGTGAACCTCTATAAATCAAAACTAAGAATAGAGTACCACTTATGGAAGACAGAAACAAGACGATTTTGCCATAGATTTGCTTTTCCAGAGGGGAAATCATTGTCTTTCCATTTGCCTAAAAAACAGAAATATTATATAATAGAATAAAATAGGAGGTGAGGCCGGTGAAGATTCTGATTTGCGATGATTCCAGAGAGGATAGGGACAGACTGGAAGAAATGTGCCTAAGGTACATTGAGCAGCAGAGCCTTGACTGCAGTGTGAAGACTTTTTCCAACCCGCTGGAGCTTAATGGAGCGGATGGGGATATTCTGTTTCTCGATGTGGAGATGCCTCAGGCCAACGGACTTGCCGTCAAGGAGAATCTGGAGATAAACAGTGAAAAGCCGCTGATAATTTTTGAGACCAACTATGTGGAGATTATGCATAAAGCCTTCGGCCGTAATGTAATCGGTTTTCTGAGAAAACCTGTGGACTACGAAGAGTTTTGCCAGATTTTGCAGCGGGGGATCTTTCTGATTTCCAACGAAAAAACGCTGATCTTCGACAAGGACAAGCCTGTCTGTACCGATAAACTTGTTTATCTTTTTATTGACGGAGGATATACATATGGGATTCTCGAAAGCGGCGAGAGAACCAGCGGCGTTTTGAAAACCCTTACCGAGTGGGAAGACGAACTGAAAACAGTGGGGTTCATCCGACCGGACAAGAAATATTTGGTGAACTGTCGCTATATCGGCAAAATCAAAGATGATACCATTCTTTTACAAAACGGATTCAGCATAAAGATGAGCCGCAGAAAGAAAAAGGCGTGCCAGGAGGATTACATGGGTTACTTGGAGCAGCATGCGCGCTATGTATAAGAGGGATTTTTATGATTATCTATTTTTTCCGTATATGTAGTCTGTTTCTCTTATTCAGACTGCTTCTGGGTTACGAATTTCATAGGGATAGACGGTTTATTGCAGCGGGGATTTTTCTTATTGCTGTGGTTGGTCTGCTTCGCCTGGCTTACTTTGGCGATTTACCGCTGGTTTTGATCGAGCTGGTATTTCCGTTAATTCGTACAGCGATTCCTCCACTGTTGTTTCGTGGGCGGATAATCAATTTGATTCTGTTTTCTGTTTTTCTGCGAGTGTATTCATCCTGCAGCTATTCCACCTGGATGGGTATCGCCATGATAGTCTATAAAAAAGAAAGCAGCAGTCTGTTTGGTATTCCTCTGCCCATTTTAAACCAGTTAAGCGGAGTGCTGCTTCTGATTCTTTTCGTGCTGATTTTCCGTAAATGGAGAGAACGCATTCAGCAGGAGGTGAAACAAATCAAGCCGTGGATGTTAATGGGTCTGATTATCGCTCTCCTGTGTATCGATAGAGAGTTTGTGTTTTTCAGCGATGAAACGACCGGCGTTTTACAGCTTCTTGCAGGAAAGTCGGAGATTCTTACCGGAGTCATCGGCGCATTTTTCATCATATTCTTTGTGATGAACCAAATTGTTATTGCCCAGAGAAGGCAGATGATGGAAATGATTACTTATAATGAGCGGTGTATAGAAGCCCAGACAGAGCAGTACGCGCTTTTGAGCCATAAAAACGAGGATTTAAAGGCGTTCCGACACGACTACCGGGCGCACCTTCGAACAATCAGCCATTATATTGAGGAGGGATGCTATGCTGCCGCCTCAGACTATATTCGTCAGATTGATGCACTGCAGATGTCCTTGGAGACTTTTTCTACAGGAAATATTATCTGTGACGCCATACTGAATCAATACGATGAGGAAGGGAAAAAAGAGGGTGTTGCCATTTCTTTTCGGGGATGGTTTCCGGATAGAATCAGAATCAAGGAAACCGACTTGTGCATTTTGCTCTCCAACGCAATCAGCAATGCCTATGAGGCTGCGGCAGGATGTGACAAGGACAAAAGGGTAAGCTTGACAGTCTCTAACAATGCAGATGTTCTCTTTTTGAAGATTATCAACACGTCAAATCCTGTGACCTTTGACGGACAGGAACCTGTGGCAACGACAAAAGAAGAACCTAAAGAACACGGATTCGGCATGAAAAACATGCTCAGCGCTGTCAAACGAAATAACGGCGCCATAACATGGAAATACTTGGACGGTGAGGTGATCACCAGTATTCAGCTAAAAAGTGAATCATAGATTTCGAATTTCAATATGAGGCTGCACAGTGCGTTTACACTGATGCAGCTGTTTTTTTGCCTTTAATTTACCGTTAAATAAATAAATTGACCGTTAAATAAAGAATGTTTGCTTATCCGGGCGGGAAATATTACGCTGTAAAGACAAACGAAAATTTTTTGCGAAGGATAAGGAGAACGGAATGAAGACGGGAAAAAATTTAAAACATTTATACCGCCAGTGGATTTCTATATTACTCATTACAACACTGGTCTCTACTTCCATACCGGCTTTTGCTTATGCAGCAACAGATATTGATGCTGAGCCAGATGCAGGTATGGAAACAGAAATGGAAGAATCGCTTGAGGATCATCTGATTTTGGAAAGCGATTTATCGGAGGAAAATGCAGTACCCACGGAAAGTACTGCGGATTCTACAGTTTTTGAACTCGGTGACGGAAAGAAAACCGCAATATTTTATTCTCAGCCGGTAAGATTTGAGGATGAAAACGGCACTCTAAGAGATTATGAACCGACCCTTGTGGAGATAACCGGAGGTCAGAGCAGTCTGGGAAAAGATCTCAGCGGTTATGCATTTGAGAATGAGTCAGGAGATAAAAAACAGTATCTGCCTGAAGAACTCAGCGAAAATACACCGATTATGATTTTCTGGGAAGAATGACGAAAACTGTTGTTAAGGAGAACGGCAAAAAAGATATCGTGAAAACCTATTCCTATAATCAGAATGGCGCAATGCTTTCTGAGCGTGAAGAGGGTGGCATAAGCAAAGCCTATACGTATGATAACAGAAACAGAAAAATCAGTGAAACAACAAGCGGCACAGGTCTTTCTTCTGCAACGACGACAACATCCTATGGATACGATACTGATATCCGGATTCACGATGGAGGAAGTGTGAGAACAGAACCTTTTACTTTTGTGGAGACAACAACCTCGCCACTTGGCAATACCACTTCTGCATACATCAATGGTACAGGTAATACGCTGAAAGAAGTTGCAGGAGACACCTATGTAGACTATACTTATGATAAGAGTGGAAACACGGTGGTTACTTATACAGGAATGTCAAAGAGTAACGATTATGAACTTTCTCTCGTACTGTATAACGAAGAGGGGAAACAATTTGCACAAATTTCGCAGCCGGATATCCGCAATGACGCCTATATTGTTGGAAAAGACTCGGTTGTAACTTACACAGAATACGATGGCAAAGGAAATGTAACGAGAGAAATCGACGGTGAAGGAAATGCAGTATCCTATACTTACGATGACGAAGGGCGATTGTCCGCTTGTGACGTTGCAGATGATGGTAACGATATAACTGCAGCTTACAGCACCGAAGATGATGATACCATGGTCACCACAGTTACAGATGCCAGAGGCAATCAGAAAGTAGAAAAGACGAATCAGGCAGGATTAACCATACTGGTTCGGGATACTGATACCGATGCAGATGTTTCTATCCAGACAACCTATGAGTATGACAGCATAGGAAGAAAGATTAAGGAGATAAAAAGCGATAACGCCTATATCGAATACACTTATGATGGAGATTCCGAAAGGGTTCTCACAGAAATAGCGTATAAACCAGATGAAACACTGGAAAGCAAAACAACGTACACTTATGATGACTTCGGTCGTGTCGTAAAAACTGCTTTGTCCGGATTAACCAACTGCACGACAACCTATACTTATGACGCAGAAGGAAAGAAACTGTCCGAAACCGTGAACTACGGAACGGGCAGCGATGCGGTAACCACGTATACCTACGATGCAGAAGGTAAATTGACGCAAACCACATATCCTGCCGAAAGCGGTCTGGGAACGATTAATTATGTTTATGATGCCAAGGGAAGAATATCGGAGATTTCTTCAAAAGGCGGAACAATTCGCAAGTATAGTTACGACGGATTAAGTCGTGTGACTGGGATAAAGGATTTCTCCTCCCCGGGAAGTACAAGCTATACAAATAAAGCCTATACTTATGACCGTCAGGGCAGGGCAACGTCTATGGTCTACAGCAGCAGCGATGAAGGAAAGACTCTGGAAAGCTTTGCATATACTTATGATAAGACAAATAAGATCATGTCTTTGCGCCATATTAACAATCTTCCGAAGGACAGCCAGAAAATCGATGAAAATAGAAATTATCAGTATGACAGCTACGGAAGACTTGCCCAAAGCATCCGCACAGACCATAAAAAGTCTGATGCAGAGAGCAGAACAGTTTATAGCTATGACGCAGTGGGCAACCGTATTTCGATGACGGAAAACGGGAAAACAACAGAGTATACTTATAACGGGCTAAATCAGCTGACCGAAACCAATACGCCGGAAAGTGAGATTATTTATACCTATGACCGCTGTGGAAATCAGATAAAAGAAGAGAATACCACGGAGAACACGGTAAAAGAAAGTGTTTATTCCGTTACCGGTGAGATGCTGTCTCAGCAAACGAAGAGCGGAAAGACCGTACTTTCAAGTCAAGAAAATGCGTATAACCAGGAGGGTATCCGTATTTCCAGAAAAGAAGGTAATGTACTGCGAAGATACTACTACGATAACGGCCTTCTTGCATACACCAAGGACGGAACGACCATATCTTCTGCCAATATTTTGGGAACAGATGGGAATATCATCGGCACCTACCGAGGCAAAACGTACCACCAGTACCTAAAGGATGTGCAGGGCAGCACCAGCAGTATCGTTAAGGAAGACGGCAGTCTCTCTGCGGCATATGCATACAGTGACTTTGGTGAAACAACAGAACTCACAGGCGGCGGCTTTGACAACGAAATCTGCTACACCGGCGGTATATACGACCAAAACACAGGACTGTATTATCTGAATGCCAGATATTATGATCCAACTACAGGCAGATTCATCAGTCAAGATAGTTATCGTGGGGAGATGAGCGAACCGGGGCAGTGGCATCTTTATGCGTACTGTGCCAATGATCCGATTAACTATGTGGATCCGAGCGGGCATTTAAGAAAGCATTGGTGGAATAGCGTAAAATGGGTAGGAAACTTTATTGATGCGGGATTAATTATCTTTGGACTAAAAACAACGTTTGTTACCAAAAAAGCATTGAAAAAGTATTTAAAAGCACATGGACCTAGAATCAAAAGAGTTGCAAAAAAAGAATTGCAGAAGAGAATTCCAAGAATTTCTACAGCATTTATATCATCAGCTTTTGAAATGATTCTAATGTTTTCAAGCACATCTATCGGACGCATTATTGCAAAAGGATTGGATTACGTGGACAGTTGGTGGGGGTATAGAAGAAATAATGGCTATATACTAAACTAAAATAATCACAAAGGAGAATTATGACATATATAAAAATAATATATAATCTACATTTTCATCTCTTTCTGTCTGTATTGTGTCCGGCAATTTTCCTTGCTACGCTTAGGAATATGCAGTCGTGGATTACTGTGATTCTATCAATAATCGTTTTTGGTAGTATCGAAGCAGCAATCCTTTATCGCTTTATCAGGCGAATAAAATTGTTTAGAATCGATTTGGCAAAGGAGAATCAAGCGGATGAAAGAAATTCTGGATGTAATTATAGATGATAGGATTTCCGGACACGGGAAGAAAAAATATCTAAAGCAGTTTAAGGAAAGGTTTGCAGAAAATAAATGCAGGTGGAGTCATTTTCCTAAATGTTTGTTTGCCGATTATGCCTTTGAGCAGGGGACAGATGCATATGATACGTTTCTGAATTGGGATAGAAAATACGGCGAGCATATCGGATTAGTTAAATTTTCACAGATCAAATATGAAAATGAAGACAATAACCAGGCCAAAGGATTTCTCTTACTGAGTGAAGATTATGGCGAAGAATCTGTTGGCCATGGGGAAATACAACTGAAGAAAGTACCGAAAAAAGCAGAATGTTTTATTGGTACAGATACAGGCCGGTTATATATTACCGCAGAAATCTATCAAAAAATAGATATACAACGAATATCCGGTATACAATTCATACCGGTGATTTCATCAAAGGCTACCAAAAAGAAATATTATTATTTATATAGCGGAGAGAAAATTTCTGCTATAGAAACGATTCAAGCCGACAGTCCGGATCAAAGAACTTTTTATTATTCACCGGATTCTTATTATAACCGTCCGTATAAGTTGCTGACCGACTGTAAAAATTTTTCAGTTATATCTGTTCTTGTAGATGGACATGGAGAAAAGAATACAGTGGTAAGTAAAGAAGTATATGATCATTTAAAAGATGTAATAAAGGGGTTAACCGGGATTCCGCTGCAATGAACTGATAATAGCTCAATGTTGACACATATGTAACTGACTTTTTATGGCAATTGCGAGGACAGAATGAAACAATCAAAATCAAGTCTTTAGATCAAGAACGTGTGATTTGCAGATCTGAATGTAGGAGTAAAGAACGTCTGCTAGTCCATTTTACCTCAGTGGGCAAATAAATTTTAAAGCTTCATCATAAAATACTGCCAACCAATGCTTGCAATTGCAAGCAAAATTAAATATAATGTAAGAAAAAAGGAGGCGATACTATGGCAAAAACATCCGCTGTATATGCAAGAATAGATACCAATCTTAAGGATAGTGCTGAAGAAATCCTTTTTCAGTTAGGTATTTCTCCATCAAGTGCAATTCAGATGCTTTATAGTCAGATTGTATTGAAGAAGGGTATGCCGTTTGATTTACGTCTTCCTTCTTCAAAACCTGCCGCTGTCAGGGCTATGACAAGAGAACAGCTTGATATAGAACTCCGAAAAGGTGTTGATTCAATCAAAGCAGGAAAAGTATATTCTGCAGATGAAGTTGATGCAGCACTTGCGAAGGAGTTTGGTATATGACGGAAAATTATACAGTTAGCTACTCTGAAGATGCAATTAATGATTTAAGAGAAATCTACACTTATATCGCAAATGAACTTCTTGTTCCAGAGACCGCCACTGCTCAGGTGGGGCGCATCCGGAAAGAAGTCCGTTCTTTGGATTTCATGCCTGCACGTTATGCATTGGTTGAATGGGAACCATGGCATTCTATGGGAATGCATCAACTTCCAGTGAACAACTTTATTGTGTATTATCTGGTTGATGATGGAGCAGGAACTGTTATAATAGTCCGCATCTTCTATGGTGGTCGTGACATCGAAGGAATCGTAAATTCACATGAATAAACAGAAATGGAGCTTTTGCTAAAACAAAAGCTCCATTTCTCATTTGGGGAGGAGATAATGATATACAACTTCGGCTCATGATATAACTATTCCTAAAATCATAATTTTGGGAATAGTTTTGACCGGGGAACCAGGGATGTCTGAATTACTCAACAAAAAACACCCAAACTGCGGAAATCTGCATCAAGGGTGTTTTTCTATGGGATTTAGGAATTTTGGCAAAAAAACTGAAGCTCTATTTTGCGTTTTAAGCGAGTTTATTTCTTATTGTGATATATCGGGTCAATTGCCCTCTATGATAAATGGCTCAAAATCGCAATGCTATTGATTAATATACGGGAACCAGGATTCTCTGACCGGCAGTCAACTGATCTGCACGAATTTCGTTAATATCGCAAATATCGTTGACAACCTTGCGGATATCCATATCATCTGAACCATATTCTGCGGCAATATCCCAAAGCGTATCGCCGGACTGAACCTGAACCTGGTTGTATAAATCTCTGGAGGCACTGTTAACCGTATTGAAACCGAATACCGTACCTGCAGTAGTCATGATCAAAAGAATAATTATAGCTAAAAACATTGTAAATCTGAACTTGGATGTGATTCTGTACTTCTTATTCATATTCTCACCTTCTTAAACATTTGTTCGTTTTCTATATCATAACAGAATAAATGTTCTTTGTCAATAGAAAAATAAACAAATGTTCGCAAAGGGCGTTTCCCGGTGCAGTGTTCATCCAACTTAAAACACGAAAAAAGAGTACTGCACGAGCAGGTTTATACTGCTGCACAATACTCTCTTGTGCCCTTCCTTACTTCAGGAGAGGTGATTTTTCCGCCGTCTCTTTGATGAGCGCATATAAATTTTCCAAAGCATCTTCAATTTCTGCCAGGTCTTTGCCTGCAACATTATGGCTCATGAATAGGTTTTCAATTTCCTTGACGAAAGCAGACACACTGTTGGTCACTTCGACAAATTGACTGAAGTTTGAACTGTTGTAAGCAGACCTGAACTTTTTCAAATCCATGCCGATGATGTCGACAACCTGCTGCTCATTGTAGATTTTTCCAATCATCATCGGATAAGGGTTCACTCTCTGCAGATAGACTTCCTCCTCTTTAACCTCGTACATATAGGTGATGCGCAGGTCCTCTCCGATAAAAAATTTAGCAATGTTGATATGGGCCGGAGTTGTTTTGATAGAATCAGCGCCCATCTGCCTCAACATAATATTGATCATATCATCTGAAATTTTATTACTAATCATTTTTTATTCACCTCTATCTTATATATATCTTACTACCAGATATACGGTTGCCAACACTACGGTCATAATCATAACCGGGAATCCTATTTTCGTATACTCCTTGAAGGTAATCGGATAACCATGTTTGTTGCTGACACCGGAAAGAACTACATTAGCTGAAGCACCGATCAAGGTTCCGTTTCCGCCCAGACATGCGCCCAGAGAGATCGCCCACCAAAGCGGTGTAATCTCTATGCCACTTTCTCCCATGGCAAGTACCAGCGGGATTAAGGTAGCCACAAACGGGATATTATCCAGAATTGCTGACAAAATAGCTGAAGCCCATAACAGCACCAGCGTGGTCATCACAGGATGTCCTTTAGTGGTGGTGATTACCAGCTGCGCCAAACTGTTGATTACGCCGGTTTCAACCATACCGCCGACAACGATAAACAGAGCAACGAAAAACAGAATCGTTGACCATTCTACTTCGCTGACAATATATTCTACATTCTGCTTACCGATGATCAGCATGATTGCTGCCGCTGTCAGGGCTATGGCGGCAGAGTCAAGACCCAGCTGGCTATGCAGCAAAAATCCCATAACCGTTAGCAGCATAACCACAATGCTTTTGTGCAGGAGTGCTTTATCCTCAATAGCCTTTTCCTCAGAAAGCTCCATAACCGCCGCTATAGCGTCCGGCTCAGCTGACAGGTGTCTGCCGTATATAAAGCGCATAACCACTACCAGAGCCACCATAATAATAACTACGATCAAACCTGTATTGGTAAGAAAGTCTACGAAGTCCAGTCCTGCTGCGCTTCCAATCATAATGTTAGGCGGGTCACCGATTAAGGTTGCGGTACCTCCAATATTAGATGCCAGAATCTGGGTAATTAAAAACGGCACCGGGTTAATCTCCAGCAGTCTTGCAATAGTAATGGTCATTGGACCAACCAGAAGAACTGTGGTTACGTTGTCTAAGAACCCGGAAAGGCAAGCCGTAATAATCATGAATGCAATCATAATTTTCCACGGATCCCCCTTTGCAAGCTTAGCTGAACGAATGGCGATATATTCAAATACTCCTGAATTCTTCACCACTGCCACAAAGATCATCATACCGATCAGCACACCGATTGTATTAAAGTCGATATAGGATACCGCCCTTTCCAGAGTCAGCACATGAGACAGCATCAGCAGTACGGCTCCCGTCAGAGCCACTGCGGTTCTATGTACTTTCTCCGTCATTATGATAACAATTACTGCAATAAAAATAACGATTGAAATAGCTTCCTGCAAGGTATTCACTCCTTTTTCTTCTAAAATTCTTCTAAATTACAGTTCAGGCTTCCCGGTATACCGGTGCCAATTACTGTTTTTGAAAATCAGCGAGAGATATTGTAGCACGACTGCTGGGGTTTTCCAATTGAACTTTAGTTTAATTTTCATATTTATCGGGCATACCTCATATGGGGCATAAAGAAATTCCCGGATGGATTAATCCGTCCGGGAACCATGTTTCCTTTTTTTGTATTCTATTCCAACCTTTGACAAAGTTTTACGTGATTATCCTACTTTTGTCCCATTTGGAACAGGTTTTTCCGGTTGAGCTAGCACAGGCACGATACCGCTGGCATAACCGATATCAAAGAGCATCCCCTCTGACATTTCACCGGCCATTTTACGAGGGGCAAGATTGACGACAAAGAGAGCCTGCTGACCTTCAATTTCTTTCGGGTTATCTCTCTCCCCTTTCATGCCGACAAGAATCTGGCGTTTAAATTGGCCAAAATCCACAATTAGCTTTACCAGTTTGTTAGAATTTGGCATATCCTCTACAGTTTCAATGGTACCTACCCGGATATCGATTTTATCCAGATCGGTCATCGTGATGTTTGGTTTTACATCGCTCATATTCTTCCTCCTTAAATATAATATGCAAGTTTAGTTTGTAATTTTCTCATAAAAGCGATCCAGATATCCCTGAATTGTCTTTCTATATATGATACACACAATAAATGCTGCTACAGCAATTACCGCGATAATGGCCATGCCGATATAATGGTCTTTAAAATAAAGGGCGCCGATAAGCAAGCTTCCTGACATACCGGGAATGCGTCCAATCAGTGAATAAATCAAAAATGGCTTGAACTTCATTTCGGAAACTCCCGCAGCATAGCTGACGATATCCTTTGGCAAACCGGGAATCAGGTAGAGAAAGAATACAATGGTATAGGCCTTCTTGCTGTTAAGCCGATCGATAAAATAAGCCATTCGCTCCTCACCAAAGAACAGGTGTATAGCGTCCTTACCCAGGATTTTTGCCAGATAAAAGGATATGGTTGTTCCAAGAACTGCGCCGATAATAGAAAACAACAGTCCGGGAAAAAATCCGTATAAGTAGCCGGCGGCAAACTGAAAAGCTTGTCCGGGAATGATGCTGATAATAATCTGCAGTATCTGGATACCGATATAGATGAAAATACTTTCTATCCAATATAAGTTTAAAAAGCTGACAATGTCCTTAAAAGACTTGAATTGGTCCAGAAACTCTTTCTGATAAAAATAGAAATACAGAGGGACTGCCACAACAATACAAAGGAGCAGAGACAGTTTCAGTATGGAAAGAAAAAGCTTGATTTTCTTTGCTTTTTTTATATTGGTTTTTACTTCATCTTTTGTTTGATGTACATTGACTTTAAAAGTTTCTTTGTCCATAATCTTAAACCCCTAATCCGATAACGTAATATTTAATAACCCTTTCTTATACAGCTGATCCACTGATTTGAGTACACCGAATTTAGAATGTTCGTAAGTCAGTCCCCCCTGAAAATACACGATATACGGCGCTCTGATCGGTGCGTCCGCACTGAGCTCTATGGAAGAGCCTTGTACAAATGCCCCTGCAGCCATAACCACGTCTGATTCGTATCCCGGCATGGCCCATGGCACCGGTGTTACATGAGCGTCAATTGGTGCAGCGGCCTGAATCCCCTCGCAAAATGCAACAACTGCTTCCGGTGAACCCAGTTTTACCGCCTGGATGATATCACTGCGCGCTTCTCCCGGAGCAGGGCATACGTCATATCCGAGAAGCTCATAGACCTTGGCACACAGCGCAGCCCCCTTAACTGCACCGTTTACTACTTTAGGCGCCATGAAAAGACCTTGAAGGACTGATCTGGTCTGACCAAAAGTAAGACCACATTCACCGCCGATTCCCGGACAGGTCATGCGATAGGAAATTTTTTCTACAAGCGCCTTGCGACCGCAGACATAACCGCCTGTCAGGGCAAGACCACCGCCCGGGTTCTTGATCAGAGAACCGGCCATGACATCAATACCTGCGTTTGTAGGTTCACTGATTTCAAGAAACTCTCCGTAGCAGTTATCCGCCATACAGACAATTTCCGGATTTATACCATGTACCAAATCGCATACTTCTTTGATTTGGTTTACTGTAATTGATTTACGCCAACCATAACCGGTGGCTCTCTGCACGCTGACCATTTTTGTCTTAGGAGAAATGGTTTTTTTCAGTGTTTCCAAATCAATAGAGCCGTCAGGCAGCAGTTCTACCTGCTTATATGTGATACCATACTCTTTGAGAGAACCCATCCCCTCGCCTCTTATACCGATAACTTCTTCCAGTGTGTCATAAGGACCGCCGCTGCAGTAAATCAGCTCATCTCCCGGGCGAAGAATACCCATCAGCGTAATGGCTAAAGCATGGGTTCCATTGACGATGGTAGGACGAACCAGAGCGGCTTCTGTACCGAAAACCTCTGCGTAAATCTTTTCTACAGCTTCTCTTCCGGGATCGTCATAACCGTAGCCGGTGTTCCATGCAAAATGTACATCGCTGATCCGGTATTTTTGCAATGCGGACAGTACCTTGTACTGATTATAGGCCATGATATCATCAAGGCTTTGAAATTCCGGAGCGACAGCCTCTTCCGCTGCTTTAACTGTCTCCAAAACGATGGGATTGATTTCAAATTGTTCAGTCAGTAGTCTATCTGTGTAAGTATTCATAGTCTCTCCATTTGTCTTTCTTATTATATGATTATAGCCTGTTTTTTTCGTTTGTAAATCGTTATAGACGGGAATTCATAAACTCTTAAGATTTTCGTAAAAGTTTTGGGTGTGCTCTATAACGGCTACTTTTCCGTACGTTCTTTTTCCCACTCCATATTTTTCACTAAATCCCGTTTGACGTTCTGTTTATGTCTTGCGTAAAGCTGTGTTGTGGTCACCTGCTCGTGATCTAAAAGGGCGGCCACGTCGTAAATAGAATTTCCTCGGCCGATCAGGCTGGTTGCTGCAGTTGCGCGCAGCTTATGTGGACTATAGCCGGTTTTTGACGAGGTATTCAATGCGATAGCCGTATACTTTTTTACCAGTTCGCGGATTTGTCTGTCGGTCATTCTCTTTCCCTGTAAGGATAAAAACAAGGCGTCTTTGTGTCCGGGGTCTAACGTATCTTCGCTGGCTCGTTCATGGAACAGATAGTCCTCAAGCACAGCTGTTACAGATTCGTTGAGGGGCATAACCGCTTCCTTTCCCCTTTTCCTGAAAATCTTGAATTCTCCACGGGAAAAGTTAAAGGAAGATACATTAAGCTGCTGCAATTCACTGAGACGAAGTCCATAGGTAAGGAAGAGGATCAAAATGGCTTTGTCCCTCTTCTTGGTTTTCTGCCAGTAGTGATAGGCATGGTCAGTTAGTCCGGTACCGTTTGTCACAGCATCCAGCATAATCATAACTTCATCATCCTGCAAAGCTTTGACTTCTCTCTCCCCCGCCTTAGGAACGCGAATGGGATCAAATCCATCGGTAATGTTTTTCTCAATCAACTCGTCACGATAAAGCTGCTTGAACATGACTGATACCGAGGACTTTTTTCTGGCCAGGGTTTTATTGTTGTTTTCGTAGAGATAGACGTTCTTATCTGTCTCCACCTTATATCTGCGGCAGTAATCGATATAGAGATTGATATCGGCCGCTTTAATCCGGTTAAATTCCTTTAGGGTAATCTCTCGGGGAGATTTTGCCTTGGTTAAGTCCGTTTCACTGATCAAATATTGAAGAAAAAAACGGATATCGTGAAGATAAGCAAGACGGCTCATCGGAAGGACATTCCCTTTTAAATAGATAAAAAAACCTCGGAGAAACCCGGGAAGCTCTTTTTCTATAGCTTCACAATCCTGAAAAATCCGTGCTTCCTTTTCTACGATATTATCCGGTTTATCACTTTTATTGTGTATTTTTACTGTCTTTTGAGCCATTGAAAAATATCCTCCAAACAGGATTGATCGCTGTCATATTCTGAGAGATTAAACCAAGTCATTTCTTTGTATCGTCTGAACCAGGTCAGTTGTCTTTTGGCATATCGTCGGGTGTTCTTCTTGACCAGATTCACTGCAGTATCAAGGTCATAGCGACCCTCCAGATAGCCGATGATTTCTTTGTACCCAATACCTTTCATGGAAATATCGCTTTCTGTCAGTCCTCGAGCCAAAAGACCGCGGACTTCTTCAACCAAACCGGCATCCATTAAAAGATCGACGCGACTGTTAATACGGTCGTAAAGGATCTGTCTGTCCCGGGTGAGACCGATAAGGCGAACATCGTAATCTTTGGTTTTGCATAAATCTCGTGAGAAGTCGCCTACTTTATGACCTTCACTGGCTGCCTCTATTGCACGGACGACCTTTTTGATATTGTTGGGGTGAATACGTTCCGCAGCTATGGGATCCAGCGTTTTCAACTTATCGTGGATATATTCCGGACCCATGTCTTCTGCCTCCTGATACAGTTTGTCGCGGAAAAGGGTGTTTCCCGGCGGCGCGCTGAAATCCATATCATAGAGTAGAGCGTTCAGATAAAGTCCCGTTCCTCCGGCAATAACCGGCACTTTGCCCTTTGCAAAGATTTCTTCTATAGCATTTTTCGCCAGAAATTGGTATTTCGCAGCAGAAAAAGGTTCTGACGGATCAATTTGATCTACCAGATAGTGTTTCACCTTAGCCCGCTCTGCCGGCGTAGGCTTTGCACTGCCGATATCCATATAACGATAAAGCTGCATGGAATCGCAGGAAACCACTTCTCCACCCGTTTTTAAGGCGATTTCAATGGCATATTCAGTTTTGCCTACAGCTGTCGGGCCGCAGACTGCAATAATTTCTCGTTTCATGATTACACCCGTTTAAACATTTTTTCAATCTCATACTGAGAAAGCCTGATAAAAGTAGGTCTGCCATGGGGGCAGGAAAAGGGATTTCGGCACTGTTTCAATTGTTCGAGCAGAGCGCGGATTTCCTCAAGGGATAAATGGTCATGGGCTTTCACTGCTGATTTACAGGATTTCATGATCAGCTTGTCGATGACCACGGTATTTTGCAGCTGATCCCCTTCTCCGGCGCTATCGATATAAGCATGAAGAAATTCTTCCGCTTCGGATAAATCCATGAAGGTTGGAATCTCACGAACGACATAGGAATTCTGACCAAAGTGTTCAATAGAAAAACCCATGTCAGAAAGACCGTCCAGCCAATCGTATTCGTTTTCTTTTACGGACAGGGGCACTTCCACAACCAGTGGCGTCAACACCGGTTGACGCAGTTTTTCTTCTGTCAGATAAGTGCCGACCAGTTTCTCATAAAAGATTCTCTCATGAGCGGCATGTTGGTCAATCAGGTAGAAGTTCTTTCCGTCAACTGCAGTAATATAAGTGTCGAAGATAGAGCCTGTCAGGATTAAATCATCGAAATCAAAGGGCTGAAAACGTGCAGCTTCCAAGGAAATACAAGGTTTCCCCGATTCTGAACCGGATGCATCCGGTTCAGATGCTGCCTGTGCAGAAACAATATATTCTGTCGATGGAGATTCACTGACCGTCAACGGTTCTCGTTTTGTCGACAATATCCGCTTTATGTCGACTTGCGTTTCGGTTTTTTTCACAGGTTCAGTATTTATGGCAGTCATCGGTTTTACCGAAACATCGCTTGTTATCTCCGGACTGGTTGTTTTGAAGATATTTTTGACTTCTGTAACGGCAGCTTTCGTTCCCAGGGCATCGGTAATGGCGCCGGAAATGAGGGAGACGATTTCCTCTTCTCGATCAAAGCGAACCTCTCTTTTGTTTGGGTGAATGTTTACGTCCAGCTTCTCCGGATTAGTTTCCACAAAGAGGAAAACCACAGGAAATCTGCCGTCGAACAAGCGTTCACGATATCCCTGGGTAACGCCTTTTTCCATCACTTTGCTCGATACAACCCTGCCGTTGACGAAGAAAATCTGACTTCTGCGACTGGTCTTAGATAAAGACGGCCGGGAAATATAACCTGTGACTTTATTTCCGTCTGTCTCACCCTGAACCGGAACTAAATCCTCGTATTCTTTCAGCTTGTAGACCGCCAGAATAGCTGCCAGAAGATTGCCTTTTCCGGCAGTAGAAAACACGATATTTCCCTTATTGATGAGGCGAAAGCGAATATTCGGGTAAGCCAGTGCAATTTGTGACATAAAGTCAATGATTTGACTGCTTTCCGCAGAATCGGATTTCATAAACTTCTGTCTTGCCGGCGTATTGTAGAACAGGTCGGTAATGATGATGGTCGTGCCGTCCGGACACCCCGTTTTACTGTTGGAAAGGACCTCACCGCCGTGAATCAATACCCTTGTGCCCGTCTTTGCTTCTCTGACCTTGGTAATCAGTTCGGTTCTTGTTACTGCGCCTATGCTGGCCAGCGCTTCTCCACGAAACCCCAGCGTATTAATGGCATATAAATCTTGGACAGTCTGTATTTTGCTGGTGGCATGGCGGAGAAAAGCCGTTTCGGTTTCCTCTGCAGCAATTCCGCATCCGTCATCTGTAACTCTGATATAGGATTTTCCCCCATTCTTAATTTCGACTACAATGGATGAAGAACCTGCATCTATAGCATTTTCCACCAGTTCTTTTACGATAGAAACCGGACGCTCGATGACTTCTCCTGCAGCAATTTTATCTGCGATGTTCTTTTCTAATACGCTAATCATCAATAGATTCCTTTAATTCCTCTAATACCTTAATCGCCTGTGAAGGCGTAATTTCCATGAGATCAAGATTTTTCAGCCTGTCTACCACAGGATTCGGCCCGGCGGTAAAGAAAGAAAGCTGTTGTTCTTCGGCCGCTATAGGGGCGCAATTACTGTCAGAAGGCGCAGCTATGCCGGTATGGCCGCCCTCAAGATCATGGAGTTTATCTTGGGCGCTGATCAGAAGATCTGCCGGCACACCTGCCAGTTTAGCTACATGGATACCATAGCTGCGGCTGGCAGAGCCGCTGATGATTCTATGTAAAAATACGATGTTTCCGTTTTCTTCGGATACGTCCACATTCAAATTCCGCACGCCTCTGATCTGTTCTTCCAGGACAGTCAGCTCATGATAATGCGTTGCAAAAAGCGTTCGAATATGCGTTGTTTCATTGCACAGATATTCCACCACAGCCCAGGCAATGGAAAGTCCGTCATAAGTGCTTGTCCCTCTGCCGATTTCATCTAAAATAATTAGGCTTCTTTCTCCGGAACAGCTGAGAATGTACGCAAGCTCACTCATTTCTACGAAAAAGGTGGACTGTCCTTGGGCCAGGTTGTCTGAAGCGCCGATTCTGGTGAAAATCCGGTCTACAACGCCGATTCTGGCATATTCACAGGGAACGAAACAACCTGCCTGCGCCATCAGGACGATTAACGCCGTCTGCCGCATATAAGTCGACTTTCCTGCCATATTGGGGCCTGTGATAATCAGCATGCTGGTATCGGTGTGATTCAGATAGGTGTCGTTGGAGACGAACATACCGCCGCCCATCATCTGTTCAATCACCGGATGCCTGCCCTTTTCAATCTGCAGTTCGTAGCTTTCATCTACAACAGGTCTGACATAGCCCAGTTTATTGCTGACGCTTGCAAAACTGCATAAAACATCCAGCTGAGCAATCGCCTGGGAGGTCTCCTGTATTTCTTTGATAAAACCTTGAATACGTGTTCTGATTTGGGTAAACAGTTCATATTCCAGTTGGTTAATCTTTGTTTCCGCATTGAGAACCAGATTTTCCATTTCTTTCAGTTCCGGCGTAATATACCGCTCGTTGTTGACCAAGGTCTGTTTGCGGATATAATCTTCAGGAACCAGCGGCGCATTGGCCTTGGTTACATCGATATAATAGCCGAAAACTTTATTAAAACCGACTTTCAGTGTTTTGATTCCTGTTCTTTCCCGTTCAGCGTTTTCCAGACCGGCAATCCACTGCTTTCCGTCCTTGATGGAGAACTTAATCTGATCCAGTTCCTCTGCATACCCATCCTTGATCAACCCGCCCTCTTTTATGGTAAAGGGGGCGTCCTCTCTGACCGCAGCTTCGATTAAGTCGTGTATCTCTTGTAAATCATGAATCTCACCGCTGAGTTTGCGTAAAAGCGGAGCGGCGGCGTATTCCAGCGCTTCCTTGATCTCCGGAAGAACAAAGACCGAGTTTTTCAACGCAATCAGGTCCTTTCCGTTGGCGCTGCCGGAAGCGATGCGTCCTGCGAGGCGTTCAAAGTCATAAACTTGTTTCAGGCTTTGACGGAGATGATTTTCTAAAACGGGCTGTGCGGTAAGTTCTTCTACCGCATCCAGTCTTAAATTGATTTCTTCAGCATTGTTCAGCGGTTCCCGGAGCCACTGCTTCAGTTTTCTTGAACCCATAGCAGTGCCGGTTTTATCTAAAACCCCAAGAAGTGATCCTTGAATCTTCTTGTCGTATAAGGTCTCTGTAATTTCCAGATTGCGCAGAGTTGCTTTATCCAATGCCATATGCTTACCGATCTGGTAAAACTGGCAGCGGGTCAGCTGTTTCAGATTCTGCTTTTGGGTTTCCAACAGATAAGCTAAAAGTGCGCCCAGGGATAAGAGGCAGAAAGTTCTTCCGGAAAGTCCCATAGCTGTAAGGGAGATTCCGTTAAACTGAGCGTCAATTGCATCCAGACAGGATTTTTCTGTATAATAGCTGTCGTTCATCGTAAAGAGATAGGCGCCGGTGACTGTTTTGACTTCCTGAAAATCCACGAAGGTCTCTGCACTGCTGTTGATGATAATCTCTTTAGCGTCGATTTTAGCAAGTTCGTTGAACACGGTTTCCAAAAGGTTCAAACTGCCGATTTCCTCTGTGGTGTAGAGTTCTCCGGTGGAAATATCACAGTAAGAAACAGACATCCCTGTCTTATCCAGATAAACGGATGCGAGATAATTATTTTCTTTTTCTTTGAGCATGGACTGGGAAGTTACCGTTCCCGGTGTGACGATTTGAATGACTTCCCGTTTTACAATACCTTTTGCAGCAGCAGGGTCTTCTACTTGTTCACAGATTGCAACCTTGTATCCTCTTTCCACAAGCCTTGCGATATAGGTTTCTGCTGAGTGAAATGGAACACCGCACATAGGCGCTCTTTCTTCCTGACCGCAGTTTTTTCCGGTCAAGGTAAGCTCCAGCTCTCTGGAAGCTGTTTTCGCATCATCGAAGAACATTTCGTAAAAGTCGCCTAACCGGAAAAACAGAATACAATCCTGGTATTCTGCTTTTATTTCTAAGTATTGCTGCATCATCGGTGATAATTTATTTTTCGCCATTCAATTAGCTCCTTTATTTTGATTTTTATCTGGCATACATATTTTCTTTGTTCGGTTTTTAAGAATAGTTTCCCTATTATCATTATAGCAAAAAAGTCGAATTTTGTTAAGTAAAAATCCGCAGTGCCTATAGGCTCTGCGGATCTTTATCAGTATGAAATAGATTAAAACTTATAGCTTGGTTTTGTTCTTTTCTGCAAAGTGCCGTTTGGTTTCGGAAACAACAACTCCGGATAATCCAACCAAAGCAATCAAGTTTGGAATTGCCATTAAACCGTTCAGCGTATCTGCAATCGCCCATGCCATATCCAGCTTCATGGTAGCGCCAACAAAGATGATGGCAACAAAGAGAATCTGATATGGTAAAACAGCTCTGTTTCCAAACAGGAATTCAATGCAGCGAGTTCCGTATAACGCCCAGCTGAGTACAGTTGAGAATGCGAACAGCGCCAGTGCAATAGCAATGATGATTGCGCCGCCCTTATCGGAGAATACTGTTCCCAGAGCAGCAGCGTTCAGGGAAGTGTCTCCTTCAACACCGATAACAAAGTCGATAGCACCGGCTTTTGCTGCCAGTAATACGGTTAAACCGGACAAGGTGCAGATGATGATTGTATCCATGAATACTTCGAAAATGCCGTAAAGTCCCTGCTTTACCGGATCTACTTCTGACGTTGCTGCGTGAGCCATAGGCGCAGAACCGAGACCGGCTTCGTTGGAGAATACGCCTCTCTTTACACCCCAGGTGATGACTAAAACGATGGAGCCTACTGCGCCGCCGGTTACGCCTTCAGGTGAAAATGCGCCGGCAAAGATATCAGCGAAAACGCCAGGAATATATTTTGCATAGTAAACAACAACAACCATGCTGGCTACGATATAGATTACCGCCATGAAAGGCACCAGTTTTTCTGTGACCGCACCCAGACGTTTGATACCGCCGAAGAGTACGATAGCGACCAGAATCATCAAAACGATACCGAGACCTGCGTTTACGAGACTCTGATTGTCGAAAGACGGATCAAAGGATGTGATTACAGTGTTAACGGAGCCAACGATATTGCCCACTTGTACGGCATTACCAATACCGAAGGTGGCAAGGGCTGCGAAGATACAGAAGATAGCGCCGAGCCATTTCCAGTTCTTGCCCAGACCGTTCTTTATGTAGTACATCGGGCCGCCTACCCAATCGCCGGCAGCGTTTCTCTCACGATACTTAACGGCCAGTAAAACTTCTGAATACTTGGTAGCCATACCAATCAGCGCTGTAACCCATAACCAGAAAATGGTTCCCGGCCCGCCCAGGGTAATTGCAGTGGTGATACCTGCAATGTTACCGGTACCGACTGTAGCTGCCAAAGCAGTGCTCATTGCCTGAAACGGGGTGATTTCTCCTGCGCCCGCTTCTGATTTTTTAAAGATCTTTCCCAGTGTGTTCTTCATCGCATAGC
Source organism: Emergencia sp. (assembly GCA_036305845.1). Classification (GTDB taxonomy): domain Bacteria; phylum Bacillota; class Clostridia; order Peptostreptococcales; family Anaerovoracaceae; genus Senimuribacter. Next base: position 36,648 of record JAXKAR010000060.1, on the reverse strand, counting down.
CGAATTTACGAAACTGCACACCGGCAGTACGAACAGTAAGCAGAAGACCTGCGCCCACCAGAAGGACGAGCATCGGTACACCCCAGACAAAACTGTTGATCGTACTGTTAATACTTTCAATTAGTGCCATATAAATTCTCCTTTTCTAATGCGGCTCGTGTCTGTGTCTTACATCAAATGCAAGGGATAGGAGTACGCCGCAGATTTTTAATAAAACTAATTTTACTCTCATTTGTCTGAAAAATCAATTACTTTTTTTCGATATATTCAGATTTTTGAATAGGTATACAATATAATATAACAGAACAAAAAAGAAGCCATACATCTTGCATACTTGCAGTGTACAGCTTCTTTAAGTTATCTTATTGTGCGTGAATATCTCTTATATGTAAGATTATTTGCCCTGCTTCTTGTTGTAAGCTTCGATACCTAATCTAATCAGTTCTACGGCTCTTCTCATGTCTTTCTGGTTCAGCACGTATGCGATACGCATTTCGTCTTTACCAAGACCCGGAGTTGCATAGAAACCTTCGGCCGGTGCAAACATAACGGTTTCGCCGTTGTCTTCAAACTCGGTCAGCAGGAACATTAAGAAATCCTCTACATTGTCAACAGGAAGTTTGGCAGTTGTATAGAATGCGCCGCCAGGCTTCTGGCAAACAACGCCAGGAATCTTCATCAGTTCTTCGTAAGCCACATCTCTTCTGCCGCAGTATTCAGCCTTTACTTCGTCATAGTAAGATGCAGGAAGTCTGAACAGTGCAGCTGCGCCGATCTGGTCTACTGTGGATACGCAAAGTCTGCCCTGGGCAATCTTCATCACATTTTTGATGAATTCAGGGTTTTTACAAATCAAAAGACCGATTCTTGCACCGCAGGCAGAGAATCTCTTGGATACAGAGTCAATGATGATCACTCTGTCTTCGATTTCCTTGATCTGACCAAAGGAGCCTGCAACTCTTCCATCGTAAGCAAATTCTCTGTATACTTCATCGGCGATGATCCACAGATCGTGTTCTTTTGCAATCTGACCGATCAGCTCCATTTCTTCTCTTGTTAATACGTTACCGGTAGGGTTACCCGGGCTGATGCAGCAGATTGCTCTGGTTTTCTCTGTAATCAGAGGTTCAATCTGTTCTCTTTTTGCATAGTGGTAGCCGTCTTCTGCTTTTGTTGTGATAGGCACAACCTTACCGCCTGCAGAAGTTGCAAAAGTATGATAGTTCGTGTAGAAAGGTTCTGCGATAAGTACTTCGTCGCCCTCGTTTAACAGGGACAGGAAGGTCATAGTAAGCGCTTCGGAACCGCCATTGGTTACAATCATATCGCCTCTTCCGATTTCCATACCATAAGTACTGAAGTATTCGGATACAGCGTCTTGTAAATCTGTGATACCGCCGGACTCAGCATAAGCGATTACTTTGTTCTCATAATTTCTGATTGCTTCCATAAAGCATTCAGGCGTTTCCACATCAGGCTGTCCAATGTTCAGATGGTAAACTCTCTTACCTGCATCTTTTGCTTTCTGTGCAATCGGATTGAACTTTCTGATTGGTGAAAACTGCATTGCCTCAACTTTGTTTGATAATTTCATTTCTCTCGGTCTCCTTTAATCATAAATAAAAGTTATCATTTATTCTAACTCTGCGTGAGAGTTGGCAACAATTTCTTGTATACAAGATACATTATAACACATATTTTCCTGTTTGGAAAGATGTAAAAGATATTCTATATTGCCCTTTGCACCGGTTACCGGTGAATAAGTCAGTCCCTGGGGGTAAAGGCCGTTATCTGCTGCGTAACCAATCACCTTTTCGATGACTTCCTCGTGAACCTTGCGATCCCTGACAATGCCCTTCTTTCCTACCTGTTCTCTTCCTGCCTCAAACTGAGGCTTGACCAGACAGACAATTTCTCCCTGATCAGCCAGCACGGAAGCAGCAACGGGAAAAATCAGCTTTAAAGAAATAAAAGACACGTCAATGCTGATAAAGTCAATCGGCTCTTCGATTTTATCGGTATCCAGATATCGAACGTTACACTTTTCCATATTGATGACTCGCCGGTCATTGCGAAGCTTCCAGTCCAGCTGGCCGTAACCCACATCGATAGCGTAGACCTTTACAGCGCCATTTTGCAGCATACAGTCGGTAAATCCCCCTGTAGAAGCGCCAATATCCATACATACGGTATCCTTAAGATTCAGTCCGAATTCTCCCATGGATTTTTCCAATTTTAATCCGCCTCTGCTGACATAAGGACAGAGATTCTCTTTGACGAACAGCTCGGCTTCTGTATCGATCATATTGCCGGCCTTATCGCTTTTTTGCCCGTCCACAAAGACGATACCGGCCATAATTGCAGCCTTGGCCTTTTCTCTTGAGGGATAGAACCCCCTTTTTACTAATAATAAATCAAGCCTTTCTTTCAAGATGGTCACGAATCCTTTCTGCAATAGTTACAGGATCAAGCCCGTATTTTCTGTACAGGCTGTCACAGTCTCCATGTTCAATAAACCGGTCAGGCCAGCCGAAACGTATTACATTCTTTGCGCCGGAGCATGCTGCGAAATGTTCACCGAAACCGCCGTGAAGAAGATTATCCTCCATGGTTGCTACCGGTGTATGGTTGTCAGGCCATGGGACATCTCCTTCGGGAGGCAGAGATAGCGGTTTGACGCAGGAAACCTCCACTACGCCGGCTTCGATACCGACGCCGGATAAAATGCGTCTTACTTCCAGCGCTGTATCACGCATCTTTCCTACAGCCCATAAATCAATATCTTTGCCCTCTGCCAGTCTCTTATTTTTACCATCGAAATTATGATTTTCTTCGGCATTATATACGCAAGTTCCCCGTGGATAACGGATAGCCACAGGACCGTTCAGCGTCAAAGCATACTTTATAGCGGCAGAAAGCTGATTGCCGTCGGCAGGCGCCAACACGGTCATCCCCGGAATGGTCATCAGATAAGACAGATCAAAGATACCATGATGGGTTTCTCCGTCTGCACCGACAATGCCGGCTCTGTCTATGGCAAAGATGACCGGAAGCTTCTGTAAACAGACATCCTCTATGATTTGGTCATAAGCCCGCTGCAAAAAAGACGAATAAATTGCAACTACCGGACGCATACCGGCCTTGGCAAGTCCCGCAGCAAAAGTAACTGCATGGGCTTCTGCAATTCCAACATCAAAGAAACGACGTGGAAAACGGGAGGCAAAACTGCCAAGTCCTGTAGCCTCACACATAGCCGCAGAAATTGCTACAATTTGCGAATCGGTTTTGGCCAGTTCTGCCAGTGTATGACCAAACACTTTGGAATATGTCATATCCGAAGATTGACATATTGTACCGGCTTCCGGATCAAAAGGTCCGATACCGTGAAACTTATCCGGATTTGCTTCGGCAATCCTGTATCCTTTTCCCTTCTTGGTTATGACATGAATCAGAATCGGGCCGTCGATGGATCTTGCATGCTCAAGGGTTTCAATCAGTTCATGAAGATTATGTCCGTCAATTGGACCAAGATAAGTAAAACCCAACTCTTCGAAGATAACACCGCCGGAAATCAGCGCGTATTTCAGGCGGTCCTTAGCATATCCTATGCCGGAAGACAATTCTTTTCCGATGATGGGAATATGTTTAAGGGTGGTTTTTATGGCCTTTTTTGCATGACGATATTCTTCAGAGGTACGCAGCTTGGAAAGATGCTGAGATACACCGCCGATATTCTGAGAAATAGACATGCCGTTATCGTTTAAGATGACAATGGCTTTTGAGCGGGAAGCGCCCAGATTGTTCATAGCTTCGTAAGCCATACCGCCGGTTAGAGAACCATCGCCGATTACAGCGATAACTTCATGGTTTTCTTTTTTTAAATCTCTGGCTGCTGCCATTCCTGCGGCTACGGAAATAGAGGTGCTGGAGTGACCCGTATCGAAAATATCGTGATCACTCTCCTTTCCCTTTGGAAAGCCACTCATTCCGTCCATTTTTCTGAGATTGTCAAAATCCTTGCTGCGACCGGTCAAAATTTTATGGACATAAGACTGGTGTCCTACATCCCAAATTATCTTGTCGCGGGGGCTGTCAAAAACACGATGAAGGGCAATGGAAAGCTCCACAATACCCAAGTTGGATGCCAGATGCCCTCCTGTCTTTGATACCTTGTCGATGAGAAAATCCCTAATCGCATAAGTCAGAAGTTCCAGCTCCTTTTCGCTCATGGATTTTAGGTCTGCCGGAAATTCGTATTCTGTTAATTTTTTACTCATGAAACTGCTCCATTAGTTTTTTCGATTTTCCAGCTTGAGAACCAGGTCTCTGAAAAACTCTGCATTATCGTAGTATTTGTCAATAGCTGCCACGGCATTCTGCGTCAGTTCGGACAGCTTTTTTTCAGACGCTTCAAGACCGTTGAGAGATACGTAAGTCATCTTCTCGTTCTGTATATCCGCGCCGGTTTTTTTGCCCAATTCAGCCTCATTACCTTTTACGTCTAAAATGTCATCGGCAATCTGAAAAGCCAGGCCGGTGTTTTCTGCATAAAGGGTCAGATCTTTCATCATATCTTCGGTAGCGCCGCCCAGATAAAGCCCTGCCCGAACTGCAGCCACAATCAAGGCGCCGGTTTTGTTCAGATGGATATATTCCAGCATTTCGTTGGAGCACTGCTTATGTTCAGCCTCAATATCAGAAACCTGGCCGGCAACCATACCGCATACACCGGCATTTTTGGCAATGGTATAGCTTGCATTGATTCGTTTTTTCAGTTCTGCCAAATCATCAAAGTGAAGGAACATATCTTTATTCATGATTTCGAAGGCAGTGGTCAAAAGACCGTCCCCCGCCAGTATAGCAATCGCGTCTCCGTAAACCTTATGATTGGTCGGTATACCTCTCCGCAGATCGTCATTATCCATGGCAGGAAGATCATCATGAATCAGAGAATAGGTATGGATGTATTCCAAGGCGCAGGCATAAGGAAGAGCGTCTGTTGCTTTTCCGCCGGCAAATTCGCAGGCTGCCAGAAGCAGAACACTGCGCAGACGTTTGCCCCCTGCTGTGAGAGAATACTTTATGGACTCGTAAAGGGAACTGCTCTTGTTGTCAATGCTCGGTATATAATCCAGCAGATGCTCGTTAATCATTTCCTTGTACTCATCGTAATTTTCTTTCATCATCGGTTACACCTCACCTTCGAACGTTTCAATTTTCTGTTTTGCCTGGGCGAGAATTTCGCTGCAGGTCTGATAATATGTCATACCTTCCTCGTAACACTTGATCGCCTCTTCCAGACTGGTATCCTGAGATTTGATTTTCTCAGATAGAGTGGAAAGCGCTTCGAGGGCTTCTTCAAACTTTCCTTTACTCATGGGTATCACTTCCTATCTCTGTAATTAAACAATTCGCATATCCGTCTTTTAATATGAGTTTATATTCCTCGCCGCAGGTAAGCTGACAGGCGGCGGAAATGACTTTGCCGTTTTTTTCTGTCAAAACGCTGTATCCGCTTTCCAGAACCTTGGTAGGATTATTTTCTTCCAACACCAGTCTGTGCCGATCGATTTGGGATGAAAGCGTTTCAATTCGCCTGCTCAGTGCATTTTCCATATCTGTTTTCAGTTTGCCCACTGCCAAAGTTTGATACATCAGCTTATTGGAAAGCTGCACATACAGATATTCTCGCAGATCTTCGATTTTTCGTGTAAGCTCTTTCGTGTCAGGCGCCACCATTTGGGCTGCTGCCGTAGGCGTTTCTGCACGAACATCTGCGACAAGATCTGAAATCGTAAAATCAATTTCGTGTCCCACGGCAGAAATAATCGGAATCTGTGACCGGTAGATACTTCTGGCGACACATTCCTCGTTAAACGGCCACAAGTCTTCGGTGCTGCCACCGCCCCTGCCTACAATCAGCGTATCGATATCTGTGTAGCTTTCGTTGATAAAGTCAATCATTTGCGCAATATCAGAAGCCGCTGCGCTGCCCTGAACCAGAACAGGAAAGATCACCACGTCTACCAGGTGATTTCGGCTCTTAAGAATTTTCAGGATATCTTTCACCGCTGCGCCTGTAGCAGACGTAACAATGCCTATTTTTTGCGGAAAAGCAGGGATGGGCTTCTTATGGTTTGGGTCAAAGAGACCTTCCGCATTGAGTTTTGCCTTCATCTTCTCAAAAGCAGCAGACAAATCCCCTTCTCCTGCCAGTTCGACGTGTTTTACGTAGAGAGAATAAGTCCCGTTTTTCTTGAACACGCTGACAGAACCAGTCAGAATCACTTCCATTCCGTCCGTAAGTGGAAAGGATAAATCCCTTGCGTAACCGCTATGGAGGAAGCAGCTGATCTTACTTTCGCCGTCTACAATGGAATAATAAACGTGACCCGAATCATGATATTTGACGCCGGAAAGCTCGCCTCTGACCACAACTGCGCCAAGAAGCGGGTCCGTATCGATTACGCGGGAAATGTATGTGTTCAGTTGTGAAACAGTAATCGGTTTTAGCGCCATAATTTCTTTCCTCCAAGAAAAGCTGTGCCAACAGCGTTATCTGTACTGAGCCGGGGCGAACCGAAGCAGATATTCAGATAATCCAGTTCATCAGCCAGATGATTTCGTATATATTGGCTTGCAGATACACCGCCTGCAAAGAGTATGTCACTGACACTGTATTTTTCAGAAAGCTGCAGACTCATCTGTACGATCGCTTCTTTCAGTCGCTGAAACAGCATGGCTATCAAATCAGTGTTCTTGACGGCGCTTATGGTTCGCTGACATCGTGTCTCTATCCCCGACAGATTGATGTAGCCGTCCTGACATTTGATCTTTGGCAATATATTCTCAGATGGGGGAGGATTTTGCAAAACCAGCTCGTCCATTTCCTGACCACAGGGAAAAACCATCCCCATGGCTACGCCAACCCGGTCGAGAACCTGTCCAATAGATAAATCTTTGGAACCGCCTACCGTTCGGATTGTTTCTCCATCTACAAAAAGTCCTTCTGTCGTTCCCCCGGAAAAGTGGAAAGAAAGAAATCGTTCACTCTGCGCCAAGGTACTGTGGTGACGAACTGCCTCAATATGCCCCTCCTGATGAGAAAAGGTAAAGCAAGGAACACTAAGCGCCGCTGCCAATGTCCGCGCTGCAGAAACACCTGCATTGAACACGGGCATATATGAGCCTTCAACAGGCCTTGGCTTTGATGATACGGAGATGCAGTCTATCTTTGTATCTTGGGGCAAAGCAGAAAACGCGCGTTCAAATAAGGCCGGCAGATTGTTTACATGCTGAAAAAGAGCGACAGACTGTCTCAGTCCCCGCTCACCCTTCTTTACCTCCAGATATTGCTGAAAATCGCATATGACCTCCCCGGCCATATCGACTATGGCTACAGAGGTTTTGTAGTTACTGGTATCTATGCCCAAAGACGCGCTATTCATGAGACTGTTGCCCTTCTCTTGCCAGCTTGCCCAGAATTCCATTGACATATCTGGAAGAGTCTTCTGTACCGTAGGCTTTGGCAAGTTCCACAGCCTCGTTGATGGATACGGCCTTCGGAATATTCTGGAGAAAGAACATCTCGCAAACTGCCACCCTGAGAATGGCAAGATCTGTCTTCGGCATTCTCTCCAGCTTCCAGCTGCCACTGCAGGAATCAAGTTTCCGATCGATTTCTTCTCTCTTGTTACAGAGGAGAGAAAACATCTCATTACAGTATTCTTCCTGCGGCTTAAGCATGCTGTTCTCCATATATTCTGCTCTGGTGTTTACGTCAAAGTTATTGCGGGCTTCCATCTGGAAAAAAACCTGCATCATAAATTCTCTTGCTTCTTTTCTGGTCATTTCTGCTTATTCTTCCTCTCCCGGCAGGTGTACACCCTGCACATGTATATTGACTTCTGCAACTTTGGTTTCTGTAATGGTTTCGATCTCGTTCTTTACGCTACCCTGAATATCCCAGGCCAGCTGCGGAATCTTGACCTTGTATTCTACAATAATGTAGACATCGAGAATCAAGCCTTCCTCTCCTCTGGAAAGCTTGATACCCTTGCCGCCGGGTTCTATACCTAAAAGATTCTTGGAAATACTCTCAGTCAGACCGCCGGTCAACTGATAGACGCCGGGAATCTTCTGTACTGCGCTGGCAGCACAGGCGGTAATCACCTCGTCGGATATTTTAATTGTTCCTAAATTCTCGTTCTGCATGGTATTTATTATACCATTTTATTTAAAATCAATCAATCTTTTAATATCGGCTTTGGATGATGATCTTATCTGCACTGCGTTGGGTTTCAGCCATGACGATATTGCAGATTTTTGCCACGGTGTTTTGATTCAAATCCTGCTCGTCTACGGTGACGGTTATGGCGCTTTCTGTAATGATGACAAAGGACTGAGGCAGATTTTTTGCCAGAATTTTACCTTCTACCGCTACTTCTTGTTCCATGTAGCCGGTCAGCTTTTTCTTTTGAGACACGGCATTTTTCTTTTCCGCCTCGTTGGTGGAGTTTTTTATGGTATCGTCATATTTCGCGATGATATCGTTTCGTTCAAGCTCTAAAGCTGCTCGCTTTTCCGCGAACACATCGCTGCTTTCTGTTTCTTCTCCGGATACGTCTGCGTCTGTTTCCTGACTGTCGGTTTTCTCAGGAGATTCTTCTTCAGTAAGCTGTGCTGTGGATTCGGATTGAGATAGGTTCCTGCTGTCTACCAGAACATCCCCATCGTGAAGAGGAATGTTTCCCGACTTCATATTGGTCACCGCAAGTCCTGCGCAAAATACCAGAGCCACTGCCATGATGGCTACATTTTCTTTCTTATTCAGAAATCCTTTCAGATTAAACTTTACTTTCTTTTTCATTCTACACTCTCCTCCTGCTTTTTTTCAAATACCATTACGCTGGAAACCGGAATGTCAAACAGCGTGGAAACACCTTTGATAATATTATTTTTGATTACCGGGTCTTCTGCGCCTTGAGCCGTCACGATAACGCCTGTTACAGCGCTCTCTTCGTTATACCTGACCATTGCATTGACCTCACCCACTCCGTTAATCTCAGATAAGATGCTGCAAAGTGTGGTTTCGGTAGCACCGTCATCGTCGGAAATCTGCTTTCTGCTGTCGTTGTCATCGGTTAGAATGCTCATCGTCAGAAAAAATACAGAAGCAATGATGATGATAGTGATCAGCTTCATGATGCTGTCTTTTGTAAACTTCGGTTTCTCCAACATAATCCCCTCACTTAAAACTATTTTCTTTTTTTCTATTTATTCCAGAAATAACTGATCGGAGATAAAATCGTAGCAAGAACGATGATGGAAAAGATAAACCGCAGATATTTTTCCATACTGCTTTCCGGAATCAGAATCTCCATAAAGGTAATAGAAAGAATGATTGTAAAAATATCCTTTACCCAGTTGTTCAATATCTCCATCAGCTGCCTCCCAGATTGATAATTGAAGTAATAAAAATAATAAACAACAGCGATGCGAAAAACAGAATTGCACCCATGGCGATCAGCGACGTGCCGATATCTCCGATACCGGCAGACAGTTTTTTGGTAGCTACCGGCTCAATCAGCAGTGCTGTAATCTTATATATGACGGAAACTGCCAGAATCTTGATAATCGGTGTAAGAATCAGGCAGACAATCATTAGAATCCCAAAAACACCGACCACGCCTTTGATGGAACCCATGCATTTGAGAAACAGTTCGATGGTATCTGAAGTAAATCCCCCGACAATGGGGATGAACGCATCCAACGAATACTTTGCCGTTCCCATAATCAGGCTGTCGCTGGTTTTGGCAATCAGTCCCTGAATCGCAATTATGCCACTCATCAGCGTCATGATGATGCCGGTAACAAATAAAGCTGTCTGCCGGAGAAATTTAGACAATTGGTTTACGTAATCCTTTTCTGTTAAACAATTGATCAATCCCAACACAGCAGATAGAAAAATAGCAGGCATAACGATGTTCTTGATGATGGCCTGAAAGATTGTTACGGCGGTAAGCAGAATGGGACTCATAATCGTTCCTGAAGCCACCTGCCCCATGCCGATAAGAATAGCGATCAGTACAGGCAGCAGGATTTCCATGGTATAAGTAATGGTATTGACTGCATCCTGTGTCATCTGAAAAATCGTATTGAAATTGGTCATGGCAAGTCCGATAATGACAATACTGCAAATCAATGTGGCAATATCACTGATACCTTTCTTCCCGAATGAACCGGATAGGTTTTTTAGCAATCCCACCACAATACAGATGGTCAGGATTTCTATACCTACAATCAGCGCAGATTTCATTTCATAGAAAAACAGTTCTTTTAAACTGCTGATTAAACTGTCCGCATCGAAGATACTTTCTCCGTTCAGGGTGGCCTGAAGAATCTGATCGATAGTGAAAGAATCGGAAAGTCCTCCTGACAGCCCGCTGGCATAGTCGGAAAGCGAATCCGTTTGTTCCTGATCTACCAGGTTTTTCATCTGTTCCTTTATGATTTCATCTATATTCATCCGAACTCCTATAATAAAGTTTCAACTAAATTTAGGATAGAAACGAAAACCGGGATAGCCACACAAAAGATGATGATCTTTCCGGCCAGTTCCACCTTTGCGCCGATGGAGCTTTCTCCGGCATCCTTACATAGCTGGGCAGTAAATTCTGTAATATAGGCAATGGCGAGAACTTTAATGATAATGGGCAGGTAAGTCTTACCGTAATCCAGCCTGTCATACAGCTGCGCCATATAGGAAAAAGCGTACTTCATACTGTCCACAAGAAAAAAGAGAATCAGCACACTACTGCCGATGGCAACAAAAATGCCGAACTCCGGTTTATAATTCTTCACCAGAATAATGATGACCACTGCACAAAGCGCGAGGGCTGCAATTTTCAGAATTTCCATATACATTAAAACTCCATAAAGACTTTCATGGTCTCGAAAAACTCTGCCAGCATTTTTACGATGATAACCAAAACGATGATTACACCAGCCAGTGAAGTCATCATTGCCATTTCTTCCTTTCCGGATTTAATGAGAATCTGATTCAGCAGCGCAATACAGATTCCGATACCGGCAATTTTAAAAATAACACTTATTCCCAAATCTTTTTCCTCCTCATATGCATACGATGGCGATGACAAGTCCTATAGATATACCCATTTTTCCGTACATTCTGCCCTTGGTTTTTATGTGCTCTTCTGCTTCTGCAATTTGTCTGTCAATTTGCTGGTGCAGAAGAGCAAAATGACCCTGCTGTCCTTTGAAATCACTTTGACCCAAAAAGTCTCCACATTTTTCCATTACCGAAACATCCTCATCAGTCAGAGATGTGTTACCGTAAATCTCTCTTACCGCATCTTTCCAGATTTCCTTCATATTCAGTCCTTTGCTCTGGTATGCGGCAAGACAACTTCGGAGGACAAGTTTGCTTTCCCTGTCGTCACCGGAGGAAAGCCTGCTGAAAATCTGTGGCAGAGGTTCCTTGAAATAGCTGATTTCCGTGGAAATATGATTGATCATGTCTTTAAAATCCAGCAGCAGATGTTTTCGCTCTTTGACTTCCCAGGCTTTGATAAAGCCGATAGCTGTACAGGAGGAAAATGCCAAGACGATGCCGATGAGCTTAAACATGAATGACCTCCTTTACTGTACCGACTTTCGGTTTATTGGTCAGAAAGATCAGACGGGAAAATACACCGCTTTCGACGAGTCCGTAAATTTCCGTTTTTTCTAAATCCCTGCGACTGCTGCCGTGGGCTGTGGCGATCACTTTAACGCCGCTTCCCATACAGGTTCTAATAGCGTCAGCATCTTCCGCCTTACTGATTTCGTCGGTGACAATTACCTGTGGTGACATAGATCTGACCAGCATGACTATACCTTCGGCTTTTGGGCAGCCATCTAAAACATCTGTGTTAGGACCCAGGTCGTAAGCGCTGACCCCACTATACATGCCGGCGATCTCTGCCCGTTCATCGCAAACAGAAACATTGAACCCGGCGTAACTCAGGTTTCTGGTAATATCTCTAAGCAGTGTGGTTTTACCGCACCCCGGCGGAGAGACGATCAACGTGTTATGTATCTGTTCCTGATCCAGTATCTGAGAAAGCATCCTGTCGCTGCATCCCGGAACCTCTCGACACCAGCGAATATTCAACGAACTAATATCTCGAATTAACGTAACCTTACCCTTCTCCATCACGGTCTTTCCACAGACGCCAACGCGATGACCTCCATCGATGGTAATAAACCCTCTTGCCAAATCTTCTTCGTAAGCATAGTAAGAAAATTTCATCAGATTACTCAGCAGATTATTCATCTCTGTGCCGCCCAGATTTCCCCTTAGACGAATTTTTCTGCCTCCGGTGGACAGCACAACACCTTTACCTTTGTAGATTCTTATTTCTTCAATGGCGTCCCTAACAGAACGTTCCAGCGTATCGAGCTGGTTTTGCAGTTCATCGGGAAAGCATTGAAAGACTTTTTCGAAATGATTCATAGTTTTACCTTGTCCTTTCCCTATACTATATGAGTCGGACAGGTGGATATGATAGATTTTTCTATCCCCTGACGGATAATCTTAAAGTCAAGGTACGAAAAAACCGTTCCGGGTAGTTGGATTTGAACTACCTTAGAACGGTTTTTGACTGATTTTCAATGAAAACCTATGTATACATCTACTTTAAGAAAACACTCTACTTCCCCAAATATTCTGTTCGCATAGCGGAATTGGCGGCTTCTATTCTTTCTTTCAGTTCCCTTGCCGGCATACGCAAGGCGCCCTGACCGAAGACCATAATCTGTTCCAACCCGTCAGACGTTGCCACGGTAATGCGCATTTTTTTTACGTTTTCCAAGACGAATTTTTCGATGAACTGGTCGGCAGTCTGACCTTCTTTGGTGTAAACTACCTGCAAGTCGCCGTATACTTCTTTGCTTCCCACATTGCCGGGCTGCTTGTATGCATCGAAGACCAGCAGCATTTTCATGCCGGTGTAGCCCTGGTAATTCTGCAGAATTTCAATGAGCAGCGTCCTTGCGCTTTCCAGACTGACAGAAGACATGTCTTTCAATTCATCCCAAGCGAAAATCATATTGTAGCCATCGATGAGGAGAAGCTCTTCAGCACTGCTATTGTTATATGCGCTATTTGTTCCCTTGTATCTGCTGTCGTCACGACCGGCACTTACGACTCTGCTTTCTCGATTAAACCGATTCTGTTCTCGCTTGCTGATGCCATAGGTTGCGCGGAAAATTGCTTCCAGCTCTCCATCTGAATAGGAAACCTCTCCCCGTGGTCTCAGGATAGGCACAGATTTTTTTTCGGTCAGACAGGCTGGCAGATCCATATGATTTTCTACGTCTGTCCAAGGCACGATAACCCCTGCGCCATGGGCACAAAAAACCGAATCTGCAGGATAGACTGTGTCCCGTTCAAAATCATAACCGATTTTGCCGATGACCTCTTCCTCATTGTGACAAGGAAAGTATCCCGATAAGGTGCAGAAAAGTCTTCCGCGCCCCTTCGTATAGCCGGTAACTTCCTTCTGATAGCCGTTCATGGCAGAAACCGGCGCTGTTCCGGTCAATACTGCCCGCCCGGCTGAAATCTGCGGTCCTTCACAAGTACCCTGCATATTCTGCAAGTCTGTCATTGCCCGACCGACCATATCCTCAGGCAGCTCCAGGCGGAACCCATAATATGGTTCCAGAAGTTGAGATTTTGCTTTTGCCAGTCCATGGCGCACAGCTCTATATGTAGCCTGTCTGAAGTCACCGCCTTCTGTGTGCTTTACATGGGCCTTTCCCGCAGCCAAAGTAATTTTCATATCCGTGATGGGTGCGCCGGTTAGCACGCCGGGAAAAGAAGTCTCCCGAAGATGGGTTAAAACCAGGCGCTGCCAGTTTCGATCCAAGCTGTCTTCACTGCAAGACGTATCAAAGATAAGTCCTGATCCTGAAGGAAGCGGTTCTAAAAGAAGATGTACTTCCGCATAATGGCGAAGGGGTTCAAAATGGCCGACGCCTTCTACCTGCGTCAATATGGTTTCTCTATAGGAAACTTCCGGCTCACCTAAGGTGATCTCTTTCTGAAACCGTTCTTTTACCAGGTTCAGCAGAATTTCGCCCTGGATTTCTCCCATAATCATCAGACGTATAGCACTGTTTTCCTTATCCCAGGCTAAATGCAGCTCAGGGATTTCTTCTTCTATCTGAGATAGCTTTTCATAAGCGTCTTTTGCCTCCCAGTCCTTCGGTAGATATACCTGATAAGTAAGCACTGTATCCAGATAAGGTTTTCCTCCTGAAGCTGCTGCGCCCAGTCCCTGTCCGCTGAAGGTCTCTGTAAGTCCCGTTACTGCGCAGACTGTTCCCGGAAACGCACAAGAGGCCGTCTCGAATTTTCTGCCGTTATACATCCTGATTTGATTGACCTTTTCCCGGCCAAAAGCGTCTTTAACCTGCAGACTGCCACCGAGGATTTTCATATGAGTCAAGCGATTACCCTGTTCGTCTCTGGAAATTTTATATACGCGGGCAGAAAAACAGCTTTCATCGTAAGTCGGACAGACCGTATACCGGTTCAGTCCATCTAAAAAAACGTCGATGCCTTCCATTTTCAGCGCTGAACCGAAGAAACAAGGGAATACTTTTCTCTGACTGATCAGATCAGATAGATCTTTATCGGAAAGCGTTCCACTATGTAGATAAGTTTCCAGCGCTTTTTCTTCACATACCGCTGCCAGTTCAAAGATATCCTCTTTTGGCAGATCAAAAGGAATGAACCCTTCGCTGAGCTCTCTGTTCAGCGCTTGTAACGTTTTTTCTCGGCTAAACCCGTTCAGATCGATTTTATTGATAAAGACAAAAGTAGGTATCTGATATTTTTCTAAAAGCGTCCACAAGGTATGGACTTGTCCTTGCACACCATCAGAGCCGCTGATGACCAAGACGGCGTAGTCCAGAATCTGAAGCGTCCGCTCCGTTTCTGCCGAAAAGTCCATATGACCGGGCGTATCAAGCAGGGTAACTTCTTTTTCTTCCCCCAAAGCGAAAATCGCCTGCTTAGAGAAAATCGTTATTCCTCTGTCTTTTTCCAGTTTATAAGTATCGAGAAAAGCATCACCGTGATCTACCCTTCCCATAGACCTGGTGATGCCGCTATAATAGAGGATGCCTTCAGATAGAGTTGTCTTTCCGGCATCCACATGGGCAAGTATTCCAATTGTCAGCTTATTGTTCTTCATGATCTGTGCTTTCTTCTGTTTGACAGGCTGTACATTCGTCTTTCTCTGCACTTAAAGATTTTTTACACCACGGGCAATTTTTCCGTGCTTGAAGCAGTACGATATACGTTCCACTCCAGACCGGACCGCCGCAATGAGGACAGGTCAGACTTTTTCTAATATGTCTGGCAAAAACGTGTTCAATGGCAAGCATGATAAACATTGCCCCTAAAGCGATGATTGCAATCTCTTCGCAATATTTCATGGAAAAGATGATACCGATGAACAGCAAGCAGATCACTGCTTTTTCCATAATCTCCTGTTTTTTGTATTTCCAAAGCTTTTCTTTATATGGGCCGTCAGGTATTTCCTTGTAACCTCTGAACAGGCCCAGAACATTAAAGTAAATAAAGATGACTAATGCTGCAGAAAGGCCAAAGTATATCATTCTTCTTCGTCCTCCTTTTCTTCTTCATCATCATGATCATCAGGCTTGATAAACAATCTGACTTTTTCAATACGTCGTTCTTTTACAGATAAAATCGTAAAGAGATAGTTTTCAAACGCAATAATTCGGTTTTCATCGCCGTCCCCGGGGATTTCGCCCAGTATATCGATGATAAATCCGCCGATAGTTTCGCTGCTTTCCGATTCCAGATTAACCGGAATTTTTTCGTTCAGATCGTTTAGGGAAACATTACCGTCAATCAGGTAGGTCTGTTCATCAAGCTGTTCGATGATATGCTCTTCTTGGTCATATTCATCATCAATGTCGCCTACGATTTCTTCAATAATGTCTTCAATGGTAACAATGCCGCTGAAGCCTCCGTATTCATCGATGAGAACAGCGATATGCTGTTTTTCGATCTGTAATTCAAAGAAAAGCGCATCGATATTCTTCGTTTCCGGTACAAGGTACGGTTTTCTGAGAATAGAACGGATATCCACCTTATCAAATCCCGCTTCTCTGGCCTTGATCAGATAGTCCTTAATATGGAGAATACCGATAATATTATCCGTCTCATCTTCACAGACCGGAATACGCGAATAGCGCAGTTCCATCAGCTCATCCAGAAACTCTTCTGTCGGGTCGTTGATATCGATAAGAAACACGTCCGTTCTCGGCGTCATAATCTCATAGGCCAGTTCGTCATCAAACTGAAAGATGCTGTTAATCATCTTCTTGCCTTCTTCTTTGATTTCACCGCTCTGCTGCCCTGCTTCCAACATGGACATAACCTTATCTTCTGAATAACCGCTGGTTTCGATTTTGGTCTCCTGTCTGAACAGTTTCAGGAAGATATCTGCAATAAAAGTCAGTATCAGCACAAATGGTTTCAGCAAAAGTACGAAGAACTTCTGGATAGCAAAAAAGCGGAGCGCAATAGACTCGCTGTGCTGCTGTGCCAGTTTCCTCGTAAAAAACTCGCTGAAAGCGATGATTGCCGCTACATAAATGACCAGAGACGGCAAATCGTGGTAAGGCAGAATTACAGTAAACATCATACCTACAGCAATAAACGTATAACTGAGCAATCTGTTGGTAAAACGGTATTCCGTAGGCGTTTCCAAAAGCGCAAAGAGTCTGGCCGCCGCAGGATTTTCCTCTGCAATTTGTCTGATCTTGCTTCTGTTCACCGAATTCATTGCCGTGTTGGATAACACGACGAATCCGTTGAGAACAATGGTCAAAACGATAATTAAAAATTGCACTTCAAAAGCTAAACTACTGGGGCCGGATGGCATTGGGAATCACTCTCCTTATTTCTTTTTTCTTAACATGTAGTTTGGTTTTACAGGCTTTTCCATTTTTATTTTCAGCATCTGCTGTGGATGGGGCGCACTTTCGAGGGCTTCTCCTGTATCTAAATCGTACATCTCCGTTAATGTCTGTGTGAAAAACGGAATATCAGGACCAAAAATCTCAATTTCTTCTCCTATGGACATCTTGTTTCTCTGTTCGCAGACTGCATAACCGGTTTCCGGATCATAGCTCCTGACAATACCGATAAAGGTGTAATCTCGGGTATATGCGCTGGTTTGATAGTTCTGGTCCTTATTGGTTGGCTGATGAAAATAAAAACCGGTGGTAAATTCTCTGTGACTTACTTTTTTTAGTTCGCTCAGCCAGTCAGGGTTAAAAACATAGTTTTCGGGATCGGCATAGTAAGCGTCAATGGCCTGCCTATAGGCATGAACGATGGTAGCTACATAAAAAGCACTTTTCATCCGGCCTTCAATCTTAGCGCTGATAATTCCGCTTTCAATCAAATGGGGAATATGCTCAATCATACATAAATCTCGTGAATTGAGGATATAGGTGCCCCGTTCATCTTCTTCCACCGGGTAATACTCGCCTGGACGTTTTTCTTCCACAAGGGCATATTTCCAGCGGCATGGATGAGCGCAGGCGCCCCGGTTAGCGTCCCTTTCAATCATAAAATTGCTGAGCAGGCATCTGCCCGAGTAGGAAATACACATTGCTCCATGTACGAAGGCTTCCAGCTCCATCTCTTCCGGAATTTTGTCCCTAATTTCTTCGATTTCGGGAAAGGTCATCTCTCTTGCCAGCACCAGACGCTTTACTCCCATCTTGTGCCAGAAACCTGCCGTTCGATAGTTGGTCATATTGGCCTGGGTGCTTAAGTGAATTTCTGCATCGGGGATAATCTCCTGAATCAAATCAATAACACCGGGATCTGACACGATAAAGGCGTCGATTCCCAGCTTACTGATTGTGTTCAGGTATTCTGTCAGCGGCCGGATATCCTCGTTATGGGCAAAGATATTGATGGTCAGGTAACACTTTTTCTTTCTTTCGTGGGCAAAAGCAATCCCTTCTTTCATTTCTTCCACAGACAGGTTTCCGGCGCCGGCTCGGAGGCTGAACATTTCTCCGCCAAAATAAACAGCGTCAGCGCCATATTCTATGGCAATTTTCAATTTTTCCAAATCGCCCGCAGGTGCGAGCAGTTCTATTTTATCCATAAATTACTGGTATCTCTTTCTATAGTGTGATTATTCTTTTTCCGGGACGTTTTCTTTCAGCACGCTGAAGGATATGCCGTCTCCTACGGGCAGAATACAGGTATCTGCGTAATCAATTTGACTGATGTAAGCCAAAAACTCCCGCATTTTACGGATGCTGGTCTTGAACTTCTTTTTTTCATCGTACAAGTCAGAGGCTGTCATGCCCTTCATAAGCACGTTATCACAAAGGATAATCCCATTTTCCCGGCAAAGAGGCAGACATAAATCCCAAAACTCACGATAATGGCTTTTCGCCGCATCGATAAATACTGCATCAAATCGTTCCTCAGTCTGTGAAAGCTGCTGCAGCACTTGTCTTGCGTCCCCATAAAGGGGCGTAATGCGATCAGCGTATCCAAGCTTTTCGATATTGGCAGAGGCAATCGTATAAGCCCTCTCGTCAGCTTCTATGGTGGTAACCCGGCAGCCACAGCTTTCTGCAAAGCAGCATGCCGAATACCCGATAGCCGTTCCGATTTCCAATAGATTTTTTGTCTGTTTCATACGAAAAAGGTTCAGCAGCAGCCCCTCTGTATCCTTCAGAATGATGGGAACATGGTTTTCCTCACCAAAGCTACGCAGATTCTTCAGCGCAGGAGTGGGGCTTTGATATAAAGTATCGATATAGTCGGTAATCAAATCGTTTGTAATATTCATATTAATACCACGCGTTTTCCTTTGCGATTTTTTCGTGCTCTTTCAGGGTTTTAGAGTAAAGCACCTCACCGTCCTCTGTTGCAAAGAAGAACAGATAATCTGACTTTTCGTAATGCAGAACATCTTCCATGGTAGGCGCGGATGGAGAACATACCGGCCCTACAGGAAGCCCTGTGTACTTGTATGTATTGTATAGTGAGTCTACTTCCAAATCGCTGTAAGTTACATCCACTCTTCTTTCCTGAAGGGCATAGAGTACGGTAATATCGCTCTGCAGCGGCATTCCCTCATGTAAACGATTGATGAACACACCGGCAATGGCAGGTCTGTCTTTTTCAAACAGAGACTCATTTTCAACAACAGAGGTCAAAGACAGGAACTGATGAACGGTCATGTCCATCTTGCTGATCTGATCTTTAATTTCCGATAGCTTTTCATCAGTCATGGTCAGAATTTCTTCTGTAACCCCTTCTATTGTTGGATTTTCTTCGAAGATAATATAGGTTTCAGGATAAAGATAACCTTCGAGTGGATACATAATGCCGTCCTTAAGAATCTCGTCGGTCAGAAACCAGTACTGGTCAATCAGCTTCTGCAGATATTCGGTGTCACTCCACTTAGCAAGAATCTCTTCGGCGGTGAATGGCAGATTCTCCGCCATAGCTTTAGCTGCATCAGCTGCAGTTGCGCCTTCGATGATGGTAAATCGATTCATAGAAAGATAACGCATGTCACCTGTATTGATGGCCTCCATCATCTCTTTCAGACCCATGTTTTTAGAGAAAATGTAGCTGTTTGCCTGCAAGGAATCATATCCGCCCAAGCGAACATGTACTTTAGCCACAAACTTGTTCTTAATCAGACCCTGTTCGTCTAAAATATCTACAATAGCAGATGCGCCGCTGCCTGTTGGAATCGTCACGGTTATCTGCGTATCATCTTTCTTGTCCACTGCCCCTGTTCCACTGATATAAATAAAAGCGCCTGCCGCAATAAAAACGGCGATTGCTGCGCCGATAATCAGCATCAGTTTGGATTTCTTATCTGTACCTATACCCTTAAACATCTGTTTCCTCATTTCTGCAACATCAAAAACTACAAATAAAGGGACGAATTCACGTCCCTTTAACTCAATGGAATCTTCCTACTTGGAACGACCAAGATATTCTCCGGATCTTGTATCGATCTGAATTTTCTCTCCCTCTTCGATGAAGATAGGAACCTGGATGACAGCGCCTGTTTCTACGGTAGCCGCCTTGGTTACGTTGGTTGCTGTATCACCCTTGACGCCCGGTTCTGTCTCAGTAACAACCAGGTCAACGAAGTTAGGCGCTTCTACGAGGAACGGGCTGCCCTTGTAGAACTTGATGGTTGCTTCGTCGTTTTCTCTCAGATACTTCATTGCTTCTTCTACCTGCTCCTGGCTGATAGGAACCTGTTCAAACGTATCGTTGTCCATGAAGTAATATAATTCGCCATCGTTATACAGATACTGCATTACTTTTGTCTCGATGTGTGCCTTTGGATACTTGTCCGCAGGGTTAAATGCTTCTTCTCTGGTAGCGCCTGTCAGAATGTTTCTGTACTTGGTTCTGACAAAAGCAGCGCCCTTGCCCGGCTTTACATGCTGGAAATCCAGAACGACATGAGGTTCACCGTTAATCTCAAAAGTAATACCTTTTCTAAAATCACCTGCACTAATCATTGTTCTATTCTCACTTTCTTAAATAATTTATTCGATTACTGTAGACTATTATAACCCAGCACCCATAGCACCGTCAAGTCCCATGACCTCGCCCAAAATCTTATAGACGTCGTTCATCATCAGAGAAAAGCGCATTTGCGCCTGCATATACTGAGCAGCAGCCGGATCTTTCATGATAATCTGATAAAGCTCCTGTACATTTTGCATCATATCCGCAGAAGAAGCTTCGCCCATCATTTGTTTTGTCTGCACTTCAAACTGTTTGGCCTGAAAATCTTTAATCATACCGGAAAGTTCTTCGTTCTGCTCTACGATTTTCTTCAGCTGGTCATACTGTTTGAACTCTTCGGACTCTCTTATCGCTTTTGCAAGTCCGTGCGCCTGATCATATACGTTCATCAATTTACCTCCAATTTATACGTCTAAGAAGATCGGCAGGATAATCGGGCTGCGCTTGGTCCTTTTAAATATAAACTTACGCAGTTCCTCCCTTACGCCGTTTTTCAGCGCATTCCAATCTCTGACACCTGTATCTAAACTGTCTTCCAGTGTCTGAAGAACGATAGCTTTTGCATCGTTGATCAGATCTTCATTTTCTCTTACGTAGACAAAACCTCGAGAGACGATATCCGGTCCCGAAATCAGTTCTCCTGACGAACGGTCGATGGCTGCGGCAACAATAATCAGACCGGATTCTGACAGAAGTTTTCTGTCACGAAGCACGATATTGCCCACGTCACCTACACCAAGCCCATCTACCAGCACATCTTCAGCGCTGACTACATTCTGGAATTTTCTGGCGTTGCGTTTGTCTACCGATAACTGATCTCCATTAGATAGAATAAAAATCTTATCCTTCTTGGTTCCAATACTTTCTGCCAGTTGGGCGTGTTGTACAAGATGTCTGTACTCACCGTGAACCGGCATGAAAAATTTTGGTTTAATCAGGGTATGAATCAATTTCAGTTCTTCCTGGCAGGCATGACCGGAAACATGAATATCCGCAATGTCGTTATAGATAACATCGACTTCCTTCTCATAAAGCTTATTGACTACCGTAGACACGGTTTTTTCGTTACCGGGAACCGGCGTGGATGAAAAGACAACCATGTCGCCTTTCTTCAGCTTAACATTGCGGTGTTCGTTATTGGCCATCCTGGATAAAGCGGACATCGGTTCGCCTTGACTTCCCGTTGTAATGATAACCAGCTGGCTGTCAGGAATATTCTTTGTCTTATTCAGATCTACATAGATACCGGCCGGAAGTTCCAGATAGCCCAGATCAACAGCCAGGTTGACCACGTTATCCATGCTTCTGCCGGAAACGGCAACTTTTCTGCCGTACTTTGCTGCAAGCTCAATAATTTTCTGTACTCTGTGTACGTTGGACGAGAAGGTAGCGATGATAATTCTACCGTTTGCTTCTCTAAAAATGCCGTCCAGAGTTTTGCCTACAAGCCGTTCTGACGGTGTAAAGCCCTTTCTAAGCACGTTGGTGCTGTCTGCCAGCATCAGGTCCACACCACGACGGCCGATTTCTGCAAACTTAGCCAAGTCGATAGGCTCTCCATCAACAGGCGTATAGTCAATTTTGAAGTCTCCTGTATGAAAAAGTGTGGCGGCAGGCGTCTGAATATACAGGCAGATGGCGTCTGCAATGGAGTGAGTTGTTCTGATTGCCTCCACCTTAAAGTCACCTACTTTGAACTTTTCTCCTGCCTTAACCACATGGAAATCACCACGAAGACCGTGTTCTTTTAACTTGTTTTCAATCAGTCCCAGCGTCAACCTGGTACCATAGATTGGCACGTTAATCTGTTTCAGCAGATATGGCACTGCGCCGATATGGTCTTCATGACCGTGGGTAATGACCATACCCACGATCTTAGATGCATTTTTTACCAGATAACTGAAGTCCGGAATAACCACGTCGATACCGTACATTTCGTCTTCAGGAAAAGACAGTCCGCAGTCGATGAGCAAAATCTCATCCTTGTATTCCAGTACAGTCAAATTCTTTCCGATTTCGTTGAGACCACCGATTGGTATTACCTTCAGGTTTTCTGCCTGCTTTCTCTGTTTTACAGGTTTAATCACCTTCTGAGCGGTCTGCTTCTTTGCTGCGGCTACAGATTTTTTTGCACTCTTTTTGCCCGCAGGCTGTGCGTTTTTCTGTGGCCTTGCGACTGCCATCTTTTTTACGGATGGCTTTTTACTGTTGTAATCTCTCATATTCTCCCCTTTACTTTATAACAAGATTTACAAGCTTGTTCGGGACGGCAATGACTTTTATCAAGTTTTTCCCTTCCGTTAAAGCTCTAACATTGTCATTGGAAAGAGCAGTTTTCTCGAGTTCTTCTTTTGTCAGGTTATTCGGTACGTTTAATTTTTCTTTCAATTTTCCATTCACCTGAACCACGATTTCCACAGTGTCTTTGACCAGGGCGCTCTCCTCATAGGAAGGCCAGCTAACCTGGCTTAAGGACTGGGTATAGCCCAGCTGCTGCCACATTTCTTCACAGACATGTGGTGCAAACGGTGAAAGGATGGTGACAAGTGTATCGATAGCCTTCTTCATAAAGGCCTGATCTGCTGTTTCCAATTCTTTGTATTTATATAATTCATTGACCAGCTCCATAATGGAACTGATTGCGGTATTGAAACTGAATCTTCCGCCTACATCTTCCGTTACCTTTTTGATGGTGGTGTGTAAAACATAGTTCAATTCTTTGTCCGCATCGGTTTTAAGTTGATATTCCGTCTGTCCGTTCCAAGTGTTTGTGAACTCATAAACCAAACGGTACACACGGTTAAGAAAACGATAGCTTCCTTCTACACCGGCGTCTGACCAGTCAAGCTCTCTTTCCGGCGGTGCGGCAAAGAGAATAAACAGTCTGGCAGTATCTGCGCCGTATTTGTTGATGATTTCTTCCGGGCTGACTACATTACCCAAGGATTTACTCATCTTTTTGCCGTCTTTATTAACCATACCCTGTGTAAGCAGGTTTCTGAACGGCTCTTCGCAGCCTACATAGCCAAGGTCGTAAAGCGCCATCTGGAAGAATCTTGCATACATCAGATGAAGAATCGCATGTTCAACACCGCCGATGTACTGGTCTACATCCATCCAGTAATCTGCCTTTTTCTTATCAAAAGCGATCTGATCGTTCTTCGGATCACAATATCTCAAGAAGTACCAGGAAGAATCCAAGAAGGTATCCATGGTATCCATTTCCCTTCTTGCCGGCTTACCGCACTTCGGACAAGTGCACTCGGCAAAAGTCTTGGATGTGGTCAGCGGAGATTCGCCCTTTCCGGTAAACTCTACGTCTGTCGGAAGAAGCACAGGCAGGTTTTCTTCTTTTTCAGGAACCCATCCGCACTCTTCGCAGTAAATCATCGGAATCGGTGTTCCCCAGTATCTCTGTCTGGAGATGAGCCAGTCACGCAGTCTGTAATTGACTGTCTTCTTGCCGATGCCTTCTTCTTCCAGCCAGTCAATCATAGCAGAAATAGCTTTTCTGTTGTTGAGACCGTCGAACTTTCCGGAATTGATCATAGTGCCTTCAGCAGCAAAAGCTGCTTCCAGATGATTCACATCGATTTCCGGATCATCCGTATTGACTACCGGGATAATTTCAAGGTCAAACTTTCTGGCAAAGTCAAAGTCTCTCTGATCGTGCGCAGGTACAGCCATGATTGCGCCTGTACCGTAACCCATGAGGACATAGTCGGAGATAAAGATTGGTACTTTTTTATTATTGACAGGATTTATCGCATATTTACCAATGAAAACGCCTGTTTTTTCGTTGGTGGTAGACGTTCTTTCGATATCGTTCATATGCTGAACCTTATCCAGATATGCATTTACCGCTTCTTCATATTCCGTACCGGCAACCAGTTCTGCTACATATGGATGTTCCGGCGCCATAACCATATAGGTAACGCCAAATAAAGTATCTGCACGAGTGGTAAATACCTTCAGTAATTTGTCGGTTTCATCGATTTTAAAGTCGATTTCTGCACCGATGGACTTACCGATCCAGTTTCTCTGCATGGTCTTTACTTTTTCCGGCCATCCTTCCAGAGTATCCAAATTATTCAAAAGTCTATCTGCATAGTCGGTAATCTTGAAATACCACTGAGAAAGGTTTTTCTTTCCGACAGGTGCTTTACATCTTTCGCAGCAGCCGTCGACAACCTGCTCGTTGGCAAGTACGGTCTGGCAGCTTGGACACCAGTTTACAGGGTTTTCCTTCTTATATGCAAGTCCCTTGTTGTAGAACTGAATGAAAATCCACTGCATCCACTTGTAGTAGTCAGGATTGCAGGTCTGCACCTCTCTGTCCCAGTCATAGGAAAGGCCTAACAGGTCAAGCTGGTCTTCCATTTCGTGGATGTTTTCCCAGGTCCATTTGCTTGGTTCTACGCCATTTTTGATCGCTGCGTTTTCTGCAGGAAGACCAAAGGAGTCGAATCCCATCGGATGAAGCACGTTATAACCCTGCATTGCCTTACATCTTGCAATAACGTCACCGATAGAGTAATTTCTTACGTGTCCCATATGAAGTTTTCCTGATGGATAAGGGAACATTTCTAAAACGTAATACTTTTCCTTGTTCTCATCTTCCACTGTTTTGAAAGACTGGTTTTCTTTCCAGTATTTCTGCCATTTTGCTTCGATTTCTTTGAAATTATACTTCTCGTTCATTTCTACTGTCCGTCCTCCAAATCTAAAAAGCTGCAGTCTCCCCACACCTTTTCGATATTATATTTTTCTCTGGTATCTCTGGTAAAGATGTTGACGACTAAATCGCCGAAGTCCATCAGTACCCAACCGGAGTTTTGTTTACCTTCAATACTCTTAACAATGAGTCCCTCTTTGGCCATCTGATCTTCCACCTCATCCACTAAGGTGTTTACCTGTCTTTCTGATCCGCCGGAAGCAATAATCAGATAGTCGGCAAAGGAGGATTTTTCCATGATATCAATAATGACGATATCTTCGGCTTTCTTGTTATCCAGCGTTTTTGCTGCAAGCATTGCAAAATCCCTATTATTCATTCACATTCTCCTTCTCGTAAAAATAGTCTCTGGCATCCAGAGTATCCGTATCAAGGAAATTTCCTTGTTTTGTAACGTATTCAATGGTTCTGGTTAAAGACAGCAGGCACGCTTCGTCCAAATTCCGCTCTGCCGTCTCTCTCAGTTTATCCACACCCGGATACTGGCGTCCCGGCTCTATGGCATCGGCAATATAGATGATTTTTTCCAGCAGAGACATGCCGGGTCTTCCCGTGGTATGAAAGCTAACCGCATTGATAATATCCGGGTCTGTAATATCGTAATCCCGTTCCATAACAATGGCGGCAACCTTTCCATGGGCCAAGTTGCGATTGTTCAGATACTTTTCGGAAAGTCCCAGATGCTTCACATAATAGTTCAGCACTTCCTCACTGACTCCCCGGTACATATCATGAAACAGTGCGGCAATTTCTGCTTTTTCTTTATCTGCACCGTACTTTTCAGCAAGTGCAATAGCAGTCTGTCTAACCCCTTCCGTATGGGCTTTTCTCTTTTCGCTGAAGTTTTTCTCAATATAGCGATTGATAGAGTCCGTGTTCATGGATATACCTCTCTACAGCATAAGGCACCCATTCCCGGATGCTTTGTCCGTTTCTGATGTTTTCTTTAATCTGGGTGGAAGACACTTCTAAAACTCTGTTATGCAGCACTTTGATTTGCGCGTCGTACTTTTGCCGAAGCTCTCTGACTTTATCTCGTGTTTCCTCTTCCCTATAGCCGGGTCTGACGCCCACGATAAAAGAAAACTCCCGCAAAAGATCCTCGCCTCTGTACCAGTTTTCCAGGGTTAAAAAGGAATCCGTTCCCATAATGAAGTGAAGCTGGTCTTTAGGATAGGCTTCTTTCAGGGTGCATAGCGTTCTGTAGGTGTAAGACACCTCTTCCGCTGCAGCTTCGATATCGGATACAAGAAAGTTCTGGTTTTCCTTTGCAACCAAACTTACCATGTTTATTCGATCCCTGCTTGCCGCCATTTGTCTTCCGACTTTGAAAGGCTGAACTTTTGCCGGAAGAAGAATGATCTGCGACAGGCCGCACTCCTTGAGCGCAGCCTTCGCGATCGATAAATGACCTAAATGAAAGGGATCAAAAGACCCGCCTAAAATTCCGATTCCACTCATGATTACCTCAGTTTGATACCAAGTTCTTCAAGCTGTTCCTCTTCGACAACGCCCGGTGCTTCGCAAACCATACACTGCGCATTCTGATTCTTTGGAAAAGCCATAACCTCTCTGATGCTGTGTTCGCCGGAAAGCAGCATGACTAACCGATCAAGACCATAAGCCAGTCCACCGTGAGGCGGTACACCGTATTTGAATGCTTCCAACAGGAATCCGAATTTTTCCTGACATTCTTCGTCTGTTAAATTCAGTACTTTGAACATCTTATTCTGCAAGTCTCTATCGTGGATTCTGATACTGCCGCCGCCAAGTTCAACACCGTTGAGTACAATATCATAAGCGTCCGCCTTCACCTGTTCCGGCGCTGTATCCAGCAGGTGTAGATCCTCCGCTTTCGGATTGGTGAACGGATGATGCATCGCCTTCAGATCGCCGGTTTCGTCATCTTTTTCGAACATTGGGAAGTCAGTTACCCACAGCAGATTAAACTGCTTGTCATCCAGCAAGCCTAAAATACCTGCAATATGTCTTCTCAGGAAGCCCAGTGTATCAAATACAACCTTAGCCCTGTCTGCTGCAATAAGAATCAAGTCTCCCGCCTTTGCATCGAAAACAGCTGCAATGTCTGCAAGCTGCTGCTGACTAAAGAACTTGTTTACAGAGGACTTATATTCCTCTTCTTCGACTCTCAGCCATACCAGACCTTTTGCGCCGTAGTGCTTAGCCTGTTCGGTCAGCTTATCAATATCTTTACGACTGAACTTGGCAGAGCCGCCGTCGATACATATACCTCTGACATCTCCGCCACCAGCAAGGGCATCAGCGAAAACTTTAAATTCAGCACCGGCTACCACATCATTCAGTGCCTTCAGCTCAAAGCCAAATCTGGTATCCGGTTTGTCACTGCCGTAGCGTTCCATGGCTTCATCAAATGGAATTCTTGGAAACGGCGTTTTCACTTCCACGCCCATCAGTTCCTTAAATACACGAGCCAGAAAACCTTCCTGCATTGCGATAACATCGTCCTGATCCACAAAGGACATTTCTAAGTCAATCTGTGTAAACTCAGGCTGTCTGTCTGCCCTCAGGTCTTCGTCTCTGAAACATTTTGCAATCTGCATATATCTATCGCAGCCGCTGACCATGAGCAGCTGTTTGAACAGCTGTGGTGATTGTGGCAGCGCATAGAACTGTCCCTGATTTACACGGCTTGGAACAAGATAGTCTCTTGCACCTTCCGGCGTGGACTTAATCAAAATCGGTGTTTCGATTTCGGTGAATCCGTTATCGTCAAAATAATCTCTTGCCAGCTTAGTCACCTGATGTCTGAAGCGGATATTCTGCTGCATTTTCAATTTACGCAGATCCAGATATCTATACTTCAAACGCAGATTATCATCTACATTATCGTCATCCTTGATATAGATCGGCGGAGTTTCTGATTCCGAATAGATGACCAGGTCTTTTGCAAAAACTTCGATGTCACCGGTAGCCAGATTTGGGTTTTTCGCCGCTCTTTCTTTTACGATTCCGCGAATACCGATAACATATTCGCTGCGCAGAGATTCTGCCTTTGAGAAAATTTCTGCCGGGATAGTATCGTCAAAGGTAATCTGTACGATACCCGTCTTATCTCTCAGGTCTGCGAAAATCAGTCCGCCCAGACTTCTCTGTTTGGCAACCCAGCCGTTAAGCACAACTTCTTCGCCTGTATGTTCAATGGTTAAAGTACCGCACATATGGGTACGTTTCAGTAGATTTGCCATAATTTACTCCCTTATTTTGCTAATTCTTCCAGCAGATCATCCAAGCTGACCTGTTTCTGCTGGCTGGTTGCCATTTCTTTGATGGCAACTTTTCCTTCGGCAAGCTCATTGTCGCCGATAACCACAGTGTACTGTGCATTGAGTCTATCTGCATACTTAAACTGACCCTTGATATTTCTTGCCAGCGTATCCATTTCCGCTTTTACGCCTCTGTTTCTCAGATCTCTGAGAAGTTTCAGACCGAAAGCCTTTGCCTCTTCTCCCATGACGGCAATAAACGCCTTGAGTGGTTCCGGTTCCGGGATTTCAATGCCTTTTTCATCCATAAGCATGAGCAGTCGCTCAATACCAAGACCAAAGCCCACGCCCGGAATCGGCGGTCCGCCAATCTCTTCAATGAGATGATCGTATCTTCCACCGCCGCAGACGGTTCCCTGAGTACCGTTGCTGTCCATAACAAACTCAAAAGCAGTTTTGGTATAGTAGTCCAGTCCTCTTACAATTCGCGGATCTACAACATATTCAATCCCCATGGCATCCAGGTTTTTCTGCACGTCATCAAAAGCATTTTTACAATCATCGCAAAGGTAGTCAATCATGTTCGGTGCATTTTTCACCAGCTCCTGACAAATCTCGGACTTGCAGTCCAAAATTCTCATCGGATTACGATCAAATCTGTCCTTACAGGTATTACACAGCTCGTCATAAACCGGTTCCAAGAATTTGCGCAGCGCTTCTCTATGTTTCTGTCTGCATGTCGGACAGCCTACGCTGTTAATTCTGAGCTGTATATCATCAAGTCCCATACTGTGCAGGAAATCGTAGCCAAGGCAGATACATTCAGCATCAGCAAGCATATTCGGCGTACCGAAAATTTCAATACCAAACTGATGAAACGCTCTCAGTCTTCCGGACTGCGGCTTTTCATAACGGAAACAAGGTGTAATATAGTAGTACTTCGTCGGCTGTACTTCCGCATACTGTTTATGCTCGATAAACGCTCTTGTGACCGGTGAAGTTCCTTCCGGCTTTAGGGTAATGCTTCTGTTTGCATAAT
Source organism: Emergencia sp. (assembly GCA_036305845.1). Classification (GTDB taxonomy): domain Bacteria; phylum Bacillota; class Clostridia; order Peptostreptococcales; family Anaerovoracaceae; genus Senimuribacter. Next base: position 6,982 of record JAXKAR010000060.1, on the reverse strand, counting down.
CATTAAAGGTGTACATTTCTTTCTGTACGATATCCGTCGTATCACCTACGCCTCTTTTGAACAGTTCCGTGTGTTCAAAGAGAGGTGTTCTGATTTCCTTGAATCCGTACTTATCGCAGATTTCGGAAAACTTCTGTTCAACATACTGCCATTTATACACCTGGGATGGTAAAGTATCCTTCGTTCCTTTTGGTGCTATGATTGCCATGTTTTTACCTCCTTAAAAACATTTTTTTCTTTTCTGTCCAGCATCTCATCGATGCGGCTGATATATTCCTGATAATTGGTCACATTGGGTACCCGCTCAAGGCGGTTTTCTTCAGGGAAATACACTTTGGTGATTCCCCCTGCCCCAAGGGCCATAATCGTCTGATGTTCATCCATAATGCGGATATTATAAATGCAGTCCTTTTTCGGTTTACTGTATCCGGTATTTTCAAAAGCGCCGGCCATATGTTTTTGTCGATAAAGATAATACGGCGCATATCCGGCCCGGGCTAAAAGTTCTCTGCTTATTCTCAGCATTTCTTCTGCCCGTCTTGCCTGTTTATAATGAAAATCTCTGTCAATATCAATCAGTCTGGATGCTCGTTTTACCGCCAGACAATGTACCGTAATGTTTTCCGGTTCCATTGCAATCAGCTCCTTAAGCGTAGCGGAAAAATCTTCTTCCGTCTCTTCCGGAAGCCCTGCGATTACATCGCAGTTTACTGCGTCAAAACCGATTTCTCTGGCAATGGCAAAGGTTTGTCTGATCTCTTCGGGGCTGTGATTTCTGCCGATCAGTTCCAGAGTCTCAGCTTTCATTGACTGCGGATTGATGCTGATTCTGTCAACACCGGCCGCTTTCATTACCTCCAGTTTTTCTCTGGTAATGGTATCGGGTCGTCCGGCTTCTATGGTAAACTCTTTTAAACCGGAAAGATCAAAACTTTCTTTTATTTTGTCAATCAGCGCACTAAGCTGTTCTGCAGTCAGCGTTGTCGGTGTACCACCACCGATATAAATGGATTCGGCGGTCATTCCAACGTCCTTCATTCTGGCTGCCGTATACTCGATTTCTTTATATAGTGCCGGTAAATAGCGTTGGATTTCTGTATCCGGTACCTGATTGGAAGCAAAAGAACAATAGACGCATCTGGTCGGACAGAACGGAATACCAATATATACTCCGGCGGAGCTTGCCGGTGCACTGCCGAGTTCTTTCTGTTGGTGCAGATACATGGAGAGAATCAGCTTTGCCTTATCAGGATGCAGATAATATTCTTTTATTAAGATATCCAGCACTTGCTGATGATTTTGCAGCTTCTCATAAGCTTCACCGCACAATTTCACCGGTCTGATTCCCGTCAGAATTCCCCATTCCGGTTTTTCATCGGTTAACATAGAAAGTTTATCGTAAATCTCTCGCTTGATCTGATTCTTATCGGATGTATTTCCTTCATTGATGAGAATACATTCCGAATCATCGTCATTTTCTTCTGCCAGCAAATACTGGGAAGGTGGAAGAAATACCTTGATCAGCTCTTCAAAAAGATATTTTTTTTCAATGTGGAGCAGTTTAATCTTATACAAAAGGGTTATGCTCCTTTTCGTATCCGATGGTTGTTTCGCTCATATGTCCCGGATAAACCACGGTATTGTCCGGCAATGCAAATAATCTTTCTTTGATGGATTTCATGATTTCGCCAAAATCGCCTCCATAGAAATCGGTTCTGCCGATAGACGCCCTAAACAAAGTATCTCCGCTGAACACCAGTCCCTTTGCCAGAATACACATACCGCCTTTGGTATGACCCGGTGTATGAATGAACGTTAACTCTGTATCGCCTACAGTCAGGGACTGACGGTCCTTTACATAGATATCTACGTCTACGGTCATATGTTTTCCACAGATACCGTAGGATTCGTTAAGCCGACTGTCTTCCATCATGTCTTTCTCGGCCTCGTATGCCACTACCTTTGCCTGTGGGAAGTCTTTCAGAAAAGCATCCACACCACAGATATGGTCACCGTGACCGTGCGTCAAAAGAATATACTCTACAGTAACGCCTTCTTTTTTTGCCGTATCGGTCAGACCTGCGCTATAACCACCCGGATCTACAATGAATCCTTTTTTTGTTTCGTCAAATGCCAGATACGTATTTACCTGAATCGGACTTGTAATAAATTTATATATTTTCATGGGCTGTACTCCTTATGATCTTGCTCTGTATACGTTGGTTACGCCGGAAACGTTACGCAGGGTTCGCTGAACCTTCTGCATCTGCTGCGTTCCGGCAAGGGACAGGGTCAGAGTTATATTGACCAGACCATCCTTTCCGCTCTTTGCGTTAACGCCGGAAATATGCACATCCAAATCTTCACAGGCTCTGGAAATATCAGAGAATAATCCCTTTCGGTCGACACTGATAATACAGATATCCGCGTTATAGGATTTTCCGATTTTCAGATCCTCCCATTCTACATCGATAAATCGGGCTTTCTCTTCTTCCGGCAGTGATGTGATGTTTGAGCAGTTCTTCCTGTGAACCGATATACCTCTTCCCTTTGTGATAAAACCGACAATTTCATCTCCCGGGACAGGATTGCAGCATCTGGAAACACGAATCATCAGATTGTCTGCACCTTTCACGATGATTCCCGGATTTTCCTGTTGATCTCGCTGGAGTTTTTCTTTCCTTGCATCGTTTTCCAGAAGACGTTTTTGCTTTTCTTCTTCTTTTTTCTGTTCTAAACGTTTTTCTTCCGTATGATATCCGATTAGAAGGTTTGCATATCTGCTGAGAATTGTTCCGCCTTTGCTGATTTGCGTAAATACTTCGTCCATCGTTGCGATATTCAGCTCTTTCATCGCCCTGGTCAATGCGCTGGATTTGGCAACAAGCTGTGGATCATAGCCTTTCTTTCGGATGCATTTATCCAAAGCGTCTTTTCCTTTGGCGATATCATCGGACTTATTTTCTTTCTTTAGCCACTGTCTGATTTTTGTTCTTGCGGTTGAACTCTTGGCAATCTTCAGCCAGTCAACGCTTGGGCCGCTGGAATTAGAAGATGTGACAATTTCTACAATGTCTCCGTTACTCAAGGTATGATCAATGGTGACCATCTTTCCGTTGACCTTAGCGCCGACACACTTGCATCCGACAGCAGTATGAATTTTAAATGCAAAGTCAAGCGGTGTGGAACCCACCGGAAGGTCGATAACCTCTCCGCGAGGGGTAAATACAAATACCTGGCTGGAGAAGAGATCCATCTTCAGGGTTTCCATAAACTCTTTCGGATCGTTGACTTCTTTTTGGAGTTCCAGGGTCTGCCGAACCCAGGCCAGCTTCATTTCTTCCGTATTCTGATCTCCTCCGGAGCGGCCTTCTTTGTATTTCCAATGGGCAGCAATACCATATTCTGCCACCCTATGCATCTCATAAGTTCGAATCTGTATTTCGAAAGGCTCTCCGTTATCTCCCAGAACGGTAGTGTGAAGAGACTGATACATGTTTGGTTTCGGCATAGCGATATAATCTTTGAATCTACCCGGAATCGGAATCCACATCGTATGCACCTGACCGAGAACCGCATAACAGTCTCTGACTGTTTCTACAATGACACGTACTGCCGTCAAATCAAAAATTTCGTCAAGCTGCTTGTGCTGAAAGACCATCTTTCTATAAATGCTGTATAAGTGCTTGGATCTGCCTTTAATGTCATATTGCATTTTCATCTGATCCAGGGCATCTCTGATTTCGTCCATTACCTGATCGATAAACTGCACTCGTTGTTCTTTCTTTTCCGCAACTTCGATGCGCAGCGTCTCATATTCTTCAGGATGGAGGTACTTCAGTGAGATATCCTCCAGCTCAAATTTGACCGTATAGATACCCAGTCTGCTGGCTAAAGGCGCATAGATATCTAAGGTTTCTCTTGACTTTTCGATTTTCTTTTCCGGTCGCATAAACTCCAGCGTTCTCATATTATGGAGTCTGTCGGCCAATTTGATAATCAACACTCTGATGTCCTTAGACATGGCTAGGAACATCTTTCTAAGATTTTCTGCCTGGGCTTCCTCCTTGGAATCAAACTTAATTGATCCCAGTTTGGTAACACCCTCTACAAGCAAAGCAATTTCTTCGCTGAAATCTTCTACAAGCTGTTCCCTTGTGTATTCGGTATCTTCAACTACGTCATGCAAAAGCCCGCCGACAAGCGCCTCGTCATCCATGCCAAGTTCAGCCAGAATTTTAGCCACAGCAATAGGATGAATCAAATACGGTTCTCCACTCTTTCTCAGCTGTCCATCGTGAAGACTTCTCGCCGTATCATAGGCTCTTCCAATCAGCTCGATATTGTAATTAGGGTTAATATTCGTAATTTCTTCTAAAAACTTCGCTTTTGTTTCCATGAATCGCATACTCTCCGGGACTAAAGTTATTTTTTCTTTGTTTTCGTTTTTTGTGCAAGCATATACTTAGATTGATCTTCCTTCTTGCTGAATTCATAGAACAGCGGGCTGCACAGGAATATGGAAGAATACGTTCCTGCCAGTACGCCGATCATCAGCGGAATGACAAATTCTCTGATGGATGTTGATACCATAATGAATAACGGTACCATACAGATCAGCGTTGTCAGAGAGGTCATAATCGATCTGTTCAACGTCTGGTTTACACTGCGATCGATAATCGTCTCATTATTGTCTTTCTTGTATATTCTCTTATTCTCTCTGATACGGTCAAAAATAACGATGGTATCATTGATGGAATAACCCACTACCGTCAGAATACCTGCAATAAACGGATTGTTGATGGTTATATTGAAAATCGCATAGAATGCAAGCACCACCAATACGTCATGAAGAATTCCTGCAATAGACGCTACGCCGTATTTCCAAGATTTGAATCGGAAAATAATATACACCAGCATGCCTACCGCAGCAATAAGAACGGATTTCACGGCATTACTCTTCAGTTCTTTTCCGACAGTCGGTCCGAACTCTTCAGAAGCCAGAACATCATCCTGGGTTACGCCGTATTTCTCACCAAGGGCTTCAATAACCTGAGATCTGCTCTCGTTGTTTAAGGCGTTAGTTGTCTTGATGATAACCTGATCCTGCTGATCTCCGCTCAGAACGATAGACATGTCTTTCAACTCAAAATCGGATAAAGTGTCTTTAACTTCCTCTACCTCTACGGTTTTGCCCATATCTACCTGTATCATCGTTCCGCCGGTAAAGTCAATACCATAGTTATAGCCTCTTACAAAGGAGAATATCAGACCGACGATAATGATGACAGCGCTGCAGATATAGAAAATCTTTCTGTTCTTGATAAAGCCAAATTCTTTTTTGATGAATTTCTTCGGCGTTCCGTCTTCGTTGACACCGAAGAATTTATTCTTTGCAAAGGTCTTGCTTTCAGCAAGAAGACCAATGAACAGTTGGGTAATAAATACAGCGGTAAAAATGCTGACCAGAATACCAATCATCAGCGTCAGCGCGAAACCCTTTACTGTGGTAGAACCGATCTCATAAAGGACAATAGAAGCAATCAGCGTAGTAATCTGTGCATCGAGTACGGTAGTCAACGCATGTTTGAACCCCTGATCTACCGCTACACGTATGGTCTTACCCATACTGATTTCTTCTTTGATTCTGGCAAAGATAATGACGTTCGCATCTACTGCCATACCAATAGACAGGATAATTCCGGCGATACCCGGCAGTGTCAGTACACTTCCTAAGCCAGCCATAACCCATAATACAATCAAAACATATAACAGCAGTGCGATATCAGCAACCAAGCCAAGTGTATGATACATGAGCAGCATCAGCAGGAATACAAGTCCAAGACCGATAACACCTGCTACAACGGATTTGTCCAAGGCATCTGCGCCGATAGTTGCCGTCTGCACAGAAGAAGTTACCTCGTGGAGGGATACCGGCAAAGCACCGCCGCGAATCAGAGCAGCAGTAGTAGATGCATCCTCTTTTTCATAACCGCCGCCATCTCTGGTAATCTCACAGGAAGACTGGGTGATTACTTCTTTTACTGTTGGCGCAGTAATAATCTCGTTATCAAGCATGATCAGCACTGCATTGTTCTGTACACCTGCTTCAGAAAAGGCGTCTGCAACCGTTACCGAACCGCTGGCAGCCTTTCTTGTTCCCTCGGCAAACTTGTCCGCTCCCTCATCTGAAAAGTTCAGCACGATTTTGTATCCGCCGTGAGTGGTATCTGTATCGATAGAGGCATCTTTTACATCATCGCCGGTCAGCACCACGGTGCCGTCAGCAAGAAGGAAATTCAGCTGCGCCGTTTTGCCAATCTGTTCGATGGCCTGCTGGGCATCTTCTACGCCCGGCATTTCTACTCTGATGCGGTTCGTACCCTCCAGAGAAACGGTTGCTTCGGAAATACCCATGGCATTTACACGATTGTTCAGTACTTCTCTCGTCTGATCCATGACCTGTGCCAGCTGCTGGTCGGTCATATCCTTCGTGTCTTCGCTGTCGGCTTCCAAAACCACATAGACGCCGCCGTTGATGTCAAGGCCGAATTTCATTGCATCTTTGATAGAGCTCACTGGACCAATACCAAATACGGTCACATACCAACCGAAGATAATGGCAATGATGATTAAGCCGGATAAAAATTTTCTTAGTTTTCCATTCATAATTGTTCTGCTCACCTTCTAAATGATTACAATTTGCCCATAATTACGGCATTTTAATTTACTCTTTATTGTACTATATTTTCTGGTAATTCACAAGGGAAATGTTGAAATCACAGAATTAATGTATATAGTGAAGTTGCTTGCATATAAAAAAACAGCCCCCTTTAATTAGATAGGTTGTATAATTTCTGTGGGGGTAGCTAGAAAATAATAGACATAATTCTAATTCCATTTTATCATTTAACTGCAAACCAAAATAACAAAAGGAATTATGAATTATGTCTAATCTTAATACTATCAGTTTTCTCCTCGG
>JAXKAR010000059.1:0-42770 GCA_036305845.1 Emergencia sp. | reverse complement strand
TATTACAATCGTAGCCGTTTACACTCATCAAATGGTTATATAACGCCAGAAGAACATTACTCTAACAAGGCAGTTGCATAGTGCAATTACCATATATAGTGTTTGGGACTCCTTGTGTCCGAAAAAAGGGGTCCACACCACAAGCGATGATTTTTTGGAAAGATTTACTGAAAAACCTTGTTTATATCCGACTTTCGGTAAAATTTCTGGAATCTCAGTGAAGGAGAAGTAGATTTTTACTTTTTTCGTTCGGGGAAATTGGTTTTTCAGTAAACCGGTTTTTGTTTTGTCTAAAATCACGTTAAGGAAACGCCAAACTCCTATGTTATTTTTCCAACGCTGCAATCATGTCCTCACAAGCCTGCATAGCTTCCAGGGTTTCAGCCTGGAGTTTTTCCAGCTCCCAGCCAAGCTGTTCTGCGCCCCTTGCGATAATGTCTCTGTCGCAGCCTGCGGCAAATCTCTTATCCTTATATTTCTTTTTCAGAGACTTTAATTCCATATCTTTGGTACTCTTAGACGGTCTCATCAAAGCAGCTGCGCCAATCAGGCCGGTCAGTTCATCTACCGCAAAGAGAACCTTTTCCATCTCGTGCTCCGGAGCCACGTCACAGCACTCGCCGTAACCGTGGGAGACGACTGCGTGAATAATTGCTTCATCAACACCGGCTTCCTGTAAAAGTTCTGGCGCTTTCTTGCAGTGCTCCTCCGGCCACATCTCAAAATCGATGTCGTGGAGAAGTCCGCAGACTGCCCAGAAATCGGCCTCATCGCCGTATCCCAGCTTATCTGCCAGATATCTCATTACACATTCTACGGTTACACCGTGGTGAATGTGAAAATCCTCTTTGTTGTATTTCTTTAAAAGTGCAAGAGCTTCTTCTCTGCTAATCATGGGTATCACTTCCTGTTCTGCATTTTTTCTTCTGTTCAGTATACCTTAATTCTGTTTACTTTGCAATCTTTCTTCCTTAGAAGGCAGCTGAGGAATGACCACGGCGATAAAGATGACTATGCAGCCAATACCTTCTACCAGCGTCAGACTTTCGTTTACCAAAAGCACGCCGAAGAGAACGGCAAAGACGGATTCCAGACTCATAATCAGAGAAGCTACAGCAGGTTCTGCATGTTTCTGGCCAAGCACCTGCAGGGTATACGCAATACCTGAGGAGAACACGCCGCAGTACAGAATCGGCAGCCAGCAATCGATGATGTCGGCAAGAACAGGATCTTCAAAGAGAACCATGCCGATTAACGCAACGACACCGGCAGTCAGGAATTGAATACAAGAAAGCTTGATACCGTCACATTTAGGTGAAAAATGGTCTACGACCATGATGTGGCAAGAAAATACCACTGCGCAGAGCAGAACGAAAAAGTCTCCGGTCTGTAAATGAAATCCTGTTGATTTTCCTGCCATGGTCAGCAGGTAAAAACCTACAGCGCCCAGTGCCACACAGCCCCAGATCAGCGGTCTTACTTTTTTCTTAAAAAAGAGCCCTAAAATCGGAACGATAACGATATATAACGAGGTAATGAATCCGGCCTTTCCGGCATCCGTTTCAAAGTACAGACCGAACTGCTGCAAAGTGGAAGCCGTACAAAGAACGAGTCCGCAGCATATGCCGCCGATGATCAGGGTCTTTTTTTCTGCAGCAGCTTCTTCTGCAGTCTTTTCTACGGCAGCCTCACTGCCCGGTTTTTTCATCTTATTGAACAGGAAAATTACCGGAATCAGTACCAGTCCGCCGATGAGCATACGCAGACCGTTATAAGTAAACGGCTCCAGAACGGTACCGGCCTTCTGGGCAACGAAGGCAGACCCCCAGATAATTGCCGTAATCAGCAACATAATGTCGCTCTGTAGTTTTTTGTTCATAAAATCAAATCCTCTTCCTTAAAAAAATCGTTGGGTAATATCGGTTTCAGATGTATCGCATCAGGCTTAGCCTTTAATTCTCGATTATCACTGCGTTTTTCTATATAATTGTATGAATCAGATGCGATGCTACAGACCTTATTATAGTAAAAACAGGGTAAATTTACAAGGCGAGAAACTTTTTTTTCGGACAAAAATGTGGTAAGATAGTTGTATTGTGAACAAAAGAGAAAACAGCAGATTGAGAAAGCAGAAAGGGTAGGCAGATGAACGAAGAAAAGCAACTATTTCAAATAATCGGACAGATTGAACCGCTGGATGAGGCGGCTATGGCAGAGGCGAAGAATCGTCAGGACTATTTGGCGAAACCGCCGGGAAGCCTGGGCAGACTTGAGGATATCTCCATAAGAATTGCAGGGATTACGGGAAAGCCGGTAGGCAACTTGGTGGACAAACAGTGTATCGCCATCATGTCCGCAGATAACGGCGTGGTTGCCGAGGGTGTTGCGTCTGCGCCTCAATCGGTTACGCTCTCGCAGACAATCAATTTTACAAGACGATATACGGGTGTCAGCTCTATGGCCAAGTATTTCGGGATAGACCTTCTGGTGACAGATGTAGGCGTAGCTATGGAGATTCCGGAAGCCCTTTATACAAAAGATATGCTCACAGAGGATGGCAAAATCCCTGTGAAGATCGTAAATAGACGAATAGCAAACGGAACGGGAAATTTAGCGAAGGAAGCAGCCATGACTCGCAGTCAGGCCATTCATGCGATTTTGATCGGCATTGAGGCGGCAGAGGCGATGAAGAAAGCCGGGATTCAGCTTTTTGGCATAGGTGAGATGGGTATTGGAAATACGACTACCAGCTCTGCTCTGCTCAGCGCCCTTACCGGCCTTAAGGCAGAACAAGTCGTAGGACGTGGCGGCGGACTGAATGACGAAGGCTTGTCTCGGAAAATACAAATCGTCGATGACGCAGTAAACAGCTGGTGTATGGGAGATCCTATTGAAAAACTGGCGAAGGTGGGCGGATTCGATATCTGCGCTATGGTAGGCGCATTCCTGGGAGCAGGGATTTACAGAATGCCTGTGGTTATCGACGGCTTTATTTCTGTGGTTGCGGCATGCTATGCAAAGGAACTGAACCCGCTGGTGACAGAATTTATGTTTGCTTCTCACAAATCTCACGAAATCGGTTATACGGCAGCCATTGAGAGACTGAGACTCATGCCGATGTTTGATCTGGATATGCGCCTTGGCGAGGGAAGCGGCTGTCCGATAGCCTTTAAGACCATCGAAGCGGCTGTTGCGGCAATGAATCTGATGAAGACGTTGGAAGAGGCATCCATTGACGGTGATTATCTGGAAGAAATCAGAAGGGAAAATCTGTTTTAATGAATATTTTTATCAGCGGAGGATGTAAAAACGGCAAATCTATGTATGCCCAGAAGATGGCTCGCGATATGGCCGAGGACAACGGAACGCCGCTTTACTACATCGCTACCATGATTCCTGTAGATGAGGAGGATCGCGCCAGAGTCAGACGGCATATCGCAGAGCGTGACGGATGGGGATTTGAGACCCTGGAACAGGGCAGAAACATTCTGAATGCCCTGAAAGAAGCTGATAGTAAAGGCGCTTTTCTTTTGGATAGCGTGACGGCGCTTTTAGCTAACGAGATGTTCAAGCCGGATGGCAAATGCGATTTTACTGCGGGCAAAAGACTGGCGGCAGAACTGGCAGAGTTTGCGAAAGCTACAGGAAATACCGTATTTGTGTCAGATTACTTGTATGCTGACGGACGTTTTTTCGATCAATATACGGAAGGATATCGGAGAAATCTTGCACTGATTGATCGCCGGCTGGCTGAGGTGTGCGATATGGTTATTGAAGTGGCATATGGACATATTTATGTACATAAGAGAGGGCAATAAAGCATGAAATTTATCATCGGATTTTTTATGGCGTGGGGAAATTTTATTACCCTGCCCTGTCCCTTGCGCAGATGGGATAACAGGCTGAAGAATATGATGCTGGCGTTTTTACCGTCGGTTGGCGCTGTAATCGGATTGCTGTGGATGGGCCTGTTTTGGCTGTTAGAAGCTTTATCTGCGCCGGAGGCTGTAGCCGCATTTATCATGGAATTCTATATTTTTGCCATCTGTGGTTTTATGCATCTGGATGGATTCATGGACTGCAGCGATGCAATTTTGTCCAGACGGCCGCTGGAAGACCGGCAGAGGATATTAAAGGACAGCAATGTTGGCGCATTTGCGGTGGTTTCCGTGGTATTTTTGCTTCTGGCCTGGTTTGCGGCAATGGGGGAGGCAATCCCTTCACTGAATGGGGCAGAGCTGCTCCTTATTCCGGTGATCAGCAGAGCGGCAGCAGGACTTCACATTCTAACCTGTAAACCCATCGGTCACAGTCAGTATGCCGAAGATGCGGCAGAGCCGGGAAGATGGAAGTATCGGGTGGCGGTTTTAGGTCAGATTTTTCTGATTGGCGCACCGGTGCTTTTTTGGGCTGAAGCGCCGTTAGCGGCATTACTTGCGGCAGCTTTAACCGGGATTGGCGTATTTGCGGCATGTGCATATGGAAGGAAACAGCTTGGGGGCATGAGCGGCGATATTGCCGGCTATGCAATTTGTTTAGGAGAAACGGCGGGAATCATGACGCTCGCTGTCATATAAAAAATTTGGAGGAAAGAAATGGTTTTGATTTTTGGTGGAGCATATCAGGGGAAACTGGAATATGTATTATCGACTTATAAGTTGGCAGAGAAAGATGTCTATCACTGTGACATGGAGTCTATGGTGATTAATTTTGATAAAAAAGTCATCTATGGACTGGACCGGTTTGTACTGGCCTGCGTAAAGGAAGGCATCAATGCGCTGGAATGTCTGGAAGAACATATTGACAAGTTCTCCGACAAGATTGTTATCTGCGACGATATTTCTCAAGGGGTTGTACCTGTAGATACCATAGAGAGGGCTTGGAGAGAAATGAACGGCAGATGTATGACCTATCTGGGGCAGGCGGCAGACTCGGTGACCAGAGTGTTCTGTGGCATAGGGACAAAGGTAAAATAGTATGGCATCTAAAATTTATCTGATCAGACACGGCATTACAGAAGGGAACCAAAAAAAGTGGTTTTACGGCGCTGCAGATATTCCTCTGGCAGAAGAAGGCAGAGAAGCGCTGCGCAGGCTTGCAGAGGCGGGCGCTTATCCGGCGGTTCCTGAAGATGCGGATTTTTACACTACAGGGCTTATCAGGACCGAAGAGACTTTTGCGATACTCTTTGGAGAAAAAAAGCATCAGACCATTGCCGAATTACGGGAAATGCGGTTTGGAGAATATGAATGCAAGACCTGGGAGGAACTGAAGGCTTATGAGGACTTTGATAAATGGGCATGGGATACCACAGGCGATGTGGGGCTGCCCGGCGGAGAAACAAAAAATCAATTTGCCGCCAGAATTTCGGGCGGAATTGAGCGGCTCTTGGGTCTTCACCGCCTGAAAGAGCTTTCTCATCGTCATAGCGGAAAGGATGCCGTATCTGTAGTGGTTTGCCATGGCGGTGTGATTTCTGCAGCCATGCAGGAATTATTTCCCGGGGAAAGAGAGACCATGTGGGACTGGATGACCAATCCGGGTTACGGCTATAAGATTGAACTGGAAGATGGAGAACCGGCAGGGTACGAAAAAGTGCCTGTGCCACAGGAGCAGCCATGAAGAACATAAGAACGAAGGAAAATATTTACGCACAGATGTGCAGATGCATTTTTGGTCTGTTCATTTTCAGCTTTGGTCTATATATGACGGTAGTGGCGGATATCGGTCTTGCGCCTTGGGACGTGTTGGCCATGGGTCTTTCCTATCACACGCGCCTTACCTATGGCAATGCATTGATTGCCATCAGCATTTTGGTGCTCTTTGGCGTGTTTCTTCTGCGGGAGAAAATCGGCTTCGGAACTATTTTTGACGCTATTCTGGTGGGGGTATTTGTAGATCTCTTTACCTGGATGGATTTGATCAGCCGAGATTTCTCGATGATAGAAAGTGTTGCGGTCTTTATCTGCGGTATGTTTATAATCGCACTGGGACAGTATTTTTATATGTCTTCCTGTCAGGGCTGTGGTCCCAGAGATACATTGCTGATCGGGCTGGGAAAGCGAATGAAAAAAGTACCTATTGGTGTGGTTAACACGCTGATTCTGTGTGTGGTTCTCGCCGGTGGATGGCTTCTGGACGGACCTGTCGGCATTGGGACGCTGCTCGCGGCTTTTGGACTTGGAACGGCGCTACAGTTTGTCTGCAAAATTTTCCGATTTGAGCCCAGAGATATTGTCCATAAAAATATCTTTGAAGCTCTGCGCATCATGAAGGAAAAGGCATAGTCCTTGACGGGAAGGAAAAGAGGGTTTTACTGCGATAACGATACAAAAATATAGAAAGAACGCCTCAACGCAAAAATTGCAGAGAGGCTTTTTCATTGGCATAAATATTGCTTCTCATTATGACACAAAATAAAGAGAGACGTACAAGGGAAAGGAGAAGATATGGTCAGGAAATTGCAGACGAAACATAAACTCATTGTTGCGCTGGCAGTAATTCTCATTTTGGCGCTGGCGTTGTTCTGGCTGAAGGGATACAGAGATCAGCGCATTTTATCCTCTGTCCCGGCAGCTACGGAAAACCGGGAGCTGGTCTATGCGGCCGATGACAGCGCGCCACCCCTGCGTTTTGTGGATGCAGATGGTGTATACAAAGGTGTGGTTGTAGACTATATTACCCAGATTGCCCTGGAGCTGGGCATTGAAATCCGCTGTGAGCCGTATCTGTGGGAAGATGCGCTGACGGCCCTGGATGAAGGGGAAACGGATTTCTGCGATATGTTTATCAGCCCCGATAGGGCAGAAAAGTACGTTTTTACGGATCCCATTTATATTTTGCGGACGGTACTGGCGGTAAAGGCAGACAGCGATTACACCTTGCAGGACATCAACTCTCTGACCATTGCGACCCAGAAGGGAGACTACGCCAACGGCTACTTGGAAAGCCATTATCCCAAGGCCAAGCTGGTCTATGTTCACGATGTGGGCGAAGCGCTTCGGTATCTGGCTGATGGCAAGGTAGATGCGGCCATCGGCGATGAACCGGTACTTTCTTACTATGCGGACAAGGAGCGGGTGCAGGATAAAATTGAGATGATCAATACTGCGCTTTACGAGGAAGAGGTAGTTATCGCCATGAGTAAGGAAAACGCCGACCTTGTAGAGCCATTTAACATTGCCATAAGAAATATGAAGGCGACAGGTCAATTGGAAAAAATTCAACAGAAGTGGTTCGGGATTTCCACACCGCTTCTGGGAACAGAAGACAGCTCCAAGAATCTGATGTATCTTTTGATGGCGCTGCTTGTCATCTGCCTGGTGGTAATTCTTAAGCAGGTGGAGACGGTTTCTCTGAAACGGCAGGTGCGGAAGAGAACCTATGAACTGGAAGCCAATAGAAATGAGCTGAAGCTGATTTTTAACGAGATGCCGGAGGCGGTAGTCATCGTAAAAGACGATATGACCGTAGTCAACTGTAACACTGTGGCAGAGGAACTCTTTGGAAGAGAAGGTCAGAGCTTGAACGGAAGCAGTTTTTGTCAGGCCTTTGCGTTCTTTTGCCGGGATTGTCAGGGCTGCCGGGACTGTGAAACCTGCATGATAAAAAACAGCTTTGCCAGCGGCGAGGATAAAATGCAGAAGCTGCAGATTGACGGAAAGATTTACGAGATTAGAGTTTTTCCCATTGAGAGCGCAGCAGAGAAGCAGATGGTCATGGTTACGGTCAAAAATATTACGGAAGAAGAAGTGAGAAACAAACAACTGTTACAATCGTCCAAAATGATTGCCGTAGGCCAGCTGGCAGCAGGGATGGCCCATCAGATCAGAAATCCGCTGGGCATCATACGGACCCACAGCTTTATTATCCGGCAGAACACTGATTCAGAGACAATCCTTAATTCCTTGGAATACATTGATACCAGCGTTAAGCGTTCCAGCCGAATCGTGGATAATGTAATGAACTTCTGGCGCATTTCCGGTATTAAAGGAGAGGCTGTTAAGATGAAGAAGTTCATTCAGCGCATTGTAGACCTGGAGACCGGCGGGATGAAGGAAAAAGATATAACGCTGACAGTGAACTGTGAGGAAGATCTGGTCTTTATGACCAATCAGGAAAGTCTCAAGCACATTCTTATCAATCTGATTCAAAATGCGGTGGATGCTATTACAGTTACACCGGGAAGGGTTATCATTACGGCGGAGCTGATTGATACGGGTCGACGGGTCGACTGGAACTCAAGGTTAAAGATAATGGCTGCGGCATTAAAAAAGAAGATATGGCCAGTCTGTTTAATCCGTTTTTCACGACGAAAGAACCGGGAAAGGGAACCGGACTGGGTCTTTATATCGTTTACAGTGAAATTGAAAACATTGGCGGAACCATTGAAGTGGAAAGTGAGGAAGGCAGAGGTGCATGTTTTACCATTAGACTTCCGGAAATAGAAAATGAGGTGAAGAAGGCATGAAGAACTTGTACAAAATACTAATTGTCGATGATGAGGCCAGCTACAGAGAAACTTTGACCATGTTGTTTGCCTCAGCAGGCTATGAAACGACTTCGGTGTCTTCTGGGGAAGAAGCGCTGAATCTTCTCAGCAAGGAGTACTTTCCTCTGGTCGTATCGGATATCATGATGGAAAACATGAATGGCATTGAATTCCTCAAAGCGCTGAAGAACAAGTATCTGGACGATATGGAGATTATCATGGTCACCGGTTACGGAAGTATTGAGACTGCGGTGGAGACCATGAAAATGGGCGCCTTCGGATATTTTATCAAAGGTCACGACCCGGCAGAACTTTTGATGGAGCTGGAGAAGGCTTCTAAGATGCTGGACGTAAACAAGGTCAACAAAATGATGACAGCCAGAAAGGAAGAGTACATTTTAGACAGCAGGAATCCGAAGATGAAACAGATCTGGGAACTTCTGCAAAAAGTTGCAGGCACCAGCGCCAACGTTTTGATTTTGGGGGAAAGTGGAACGGGCAAGGAAATTATCGCCAATCAGATACACGCTTTAAGTCAGAGGAGGGATCGTCCCTTTGTTCCTATTAACTGTCAGAGCTATCCGGACAATCTGATCGAGTCGGAGTTGTTCGGCCATGAGAAAGGGGCGTTTACGGGCGCGGTGGAAAGGCGCATCGGAAAGCTGGAAGAAGGTAACGGCGGAACGATTTTCTTCGACGAAATCGGTGAGATGAGCAGAGAGGGACAGATTAAACTTCTACGTACCCTGGAAACCCGGAAGATTGAAAGAATCGGCTCCAACAGATTGATTGATGTAGATGTGCGGATTGTATCCGCAACCCATAGAAACCTTTATGAAATGGCGCAGAAAGGTACTTTTCGAGAAGATTTTCTTTACCGAATTAACACCATTGAAATTGTTTTGCCTCCGCTTAGAGAGAGAAAAGAGGATTTGGAGGACTTTATCCGGTACTTTGTCGCCAGGTTTTCTAAAGAAACCGGCAGAGTGATAAACGGTATCGAGCCGGAAACAGAAAAGTGGCTCATGGAGTACGATTACCCGGGTAATATCAGAGAACTGAAGAATATCATTGAAAGACTGGTTATTCTGGCCGACTATGACGGCATTCTGCGCAGACGGATGATGGCGGCGGATCATCCTTTGCAGACAGCTGAACCGGAATTGGAAACAGAGCCGATGGAGAATTATCGCCAGGCAAAAAGAGACTTTGATAAACGCTATATTCTCCGGGCATTGGAGCAGAATCAGTATAACATTACGAAAACTGCATCACAGATCGGTCTGAGCAGAAGACAGCTGTTTAACAAGATAAAAGAGCATGAGATTCACATCGAAGAGGAATAAAACTGCCAGGAAATTTACTTCCATATGGAAATAAATTTCCTGGCAGTTTTGCCTTTTTGTGATGAAAAGAAGGATATTTTGGAAGTTTTTTATGATTTTTTTGATGGCATAAATATTGCTTTATTTGTATGTAAATTCTGTTAAACAATTTAAGGAGGTAAAACAATGACACTTGACAGAGAAGAGAAAAAGCTAGAATTTTATGGCGGCACCTGGATCGCATTACTGCCGTTCATTATTTTCCTGGCACTGATTTTATTAACTACATTCTTTTGGGGTTCCATCTCTGATGGCGCACTCTGGGTTCCCGCTTTTGCAGCAATTATGATTCCATTCTTTTTTGCGAAGGATAAAAAGTATTATTCTGAGGTTGTTATTGAAGGTATGGCAAGCAAAGAAGCGATTATTCCGGTAGTATGCTGGATCTTTGCCGGCGTATTTTCCAGAATCCTTCGTATGTCCGGACTGGCAGACGGCATCGCCGGTGTTGCTTCCAGTATTGGCGTAGGTCCTATTGCATTCTGCGTTATTACTTTTGTTGCGTCCGCAGTATTTGCAACTGCATCCGGAACAGGTTTTGGTACAATTGCAGCAGGCATGGGCGTACTTTATCCGGCTGGTGTTGCGCTGGGTGGAGATCCTGCACTGCTGGCAGGCGCTATTATTTCCGGCGCAGCCTTTGGTGACAACCTGGCGCCGATTTCCGATACGACAATCTGCTCCGCAACTTCTCAGGACGTAGATGTTCCGGGCGTAGTAAAATCCAGACTGAAATATGCACTGGTTGCCGGCGCATTGACCATCGTGGCGATTATCATTTACGGTTATGTGGCAGGCGGCCACGCAGAAGGAGCGGTAGAAGCTTACGCTTATGATCCAATGACACTGGTTATGCTGATTCCGGTAGTGCTGACGATTTACATCGCAATTAAGTCCGGAGATATTATCATTGCAACGACAATCGGTTCTGTACTGGGTATCGTAACCGCTTGCTTGTGCGGACTTTTTGATATCGTACAGATTGATGCAACTACCGACAAACCTGCAGTTCTTTCCGTATACGGTGAAGGTTTAGACAGAATCGTAGACGGCGTATTGTATCAGGGTATTGCCGGCATGCTTCAGGTATGTATTCTGGCACTGCTTCTGTTTGGCTCTATCAACATTATGAGAAAGGGTCAGGGAGATACTATGCTCCTCAATGCACTGGGCAAAGTAGCAAGATCCGCAGGTTCTGCAGAGGTTGTCATCTCTCTGATGGTTATTATTCTGAGCGGACTGATGGGCCTCAACGCACCGGCAATCCTGGCTGTAGGCGCATCTTTTGCAAAACCTTTATCTAAGAAATTCGGTATTTCTCCATACAGAACAGCAAACCTGATGGACGCACAGTCCAACACACTGGCTTACTGTCTGCCATGGACGCCGGCAATGGTATATACCATGGGATTTGCTGTGGATTCTAATGCACCGCTGTCTGCCATGGAAATTATGCCTTGCGTATTCTACTGCTACATCATGTTCGTTGTCATGACTGTTTCTATCATCTTCAAGATCGGAAGAAAAGACTTGATGGATCAGCTTCCTCCGGAACAGAGAGCTGAATATGAGCACGATGAAGTCCCGGCAAAAGAAGCATAAGGACAGGATAAAGAGGTGAGATAGATATGTTAACAGCTAAAAAAGGCGATTGGGTGCAGATTGAAAACGTGGTTCTTCATGCAGGAGAACGTGCACCTCAGGTGCCAGAAGATACACAGAAATGTGATTTGAAACTCTGGGTGAAAGGGATTGCCCAGGCTGACGCAATGGAAGGCGAAGAAGTAGAAATCGTCACCGTAACAGGCAGGAAGGCCAAAGGCGTTCTGGTCGATGTAAATCCGAGTTATATCCACGACTACGGAAAGTTTCAGCCGGAATTGCTGAAGCTGGAGCTGCAGCTGAAAGAGATTCTGTTTGGAGGTGAAGAGGCATGAGCTTAGATAAATCTTATGCGGCCATCAACAGCCGTAAAAACGAAATCATGAAGAACGCTATGCAGATTGACTATGCGCAATTTGAACAGGAAGGCGCAGGCTTTGACTACGAAGGCATGATGGCAGGCGTCGGTTATTCCATCGAGGAAATGCGACAGATTCAGTTGGAACACGGTGTGGGAAACACACCTTTGATCGAGTTGAGAAATCTGACGGCGCTGGCAAGAAAATATGCACCGGAAGGCAAAGGGGCGAGAATCCTGGTAAAGGATGAGGCAGCCAACGCATCCGGAAGCTTTAAGGCAAGAAGAGCAGCCGTAGCAGTTCACCACGCAAAGAAATTGGGTTACAAAGGCGTGATTGCCGCAACCTCCGGCAACTACGGCGCAGCAGTAGCCGCTCAGGCAGCTATGCAGGGTCTGAAGTGCATTATCGTTCAGGAATGTTATGATGATGACAAAGTGGGACAGCCGGAAATTTTGGAAAAACAGAGAATCTGCGAAGCTTACGGTGCTGAGGTTGTTCAGCTTACCGTTGGACCGGAACTGTTTACCACCCATCTGAGCCTGCTGGAAGATACGGGATACTTCAATGCATCTCTTTATACGCCGTTTGGCATTGCGGGCGTAGAACTTCTGGGTTATGAACTTGCTCAGCAGTGCAGAGAAAGATTTGGCAAAGACCCGGATGCAGTTGTCTGCACCAATGCAGGAGGCGGAAACCTGACAGGAACTGCCAGAGGTCTGATCAAAGCCGGCGCAGAAAACACCCAGGTTATCGGTGCGTGTATCGATTTGAAGGGGCTGCACATGGCTTCTAATGAAGCATTTAATAAGAAGTCCTGCACAACCGGTCATACCGGTTTTGCCATCCCGTTCATCACATGGCCGGACAGATCAGACTGCCCGAGAAATGCAGCCAGAGTTCTGCGCTACATGGATCGTTTTGTCACCGTAAAGCAGGGCGAAGTTTTCTTTATCACCCAGGCTCTCGCTGTGCTGGAAGGCTATGAAAGAGGACCTGCAGGAAATACTTCTTTGGCAGCGGCCTTTGCCCTTGCCCAGGAAATGGATCAGGATCAGATTCTCGTTGTGCAGGAGACAGAATATACCGGGGCAGGAAAACATATGATGCCGCAGATGACTTTCGCTAAAACCAACGGCATTGAAATCAAATTTGGAAACCCGGACGATGAAATTCCGGGAAAGAACTTGATTCTTCCGGCAGATCCGTCTATGGTATCTGCAAGAGATTACGACATGACCAAGGCAAGAAAGTCTTACATCAAGAACTGCGTAAAGAACAACAATATGGAATCAGCCAGTGAAGCGGACATCTTGTTTATTCAGGAAGAAACCAAAACTGACAGGGATTTTGTCATTGCTGAACTTAAAACCCATGGCGTGTCTGTAGAATAGGATCGAGAAACACGCTGACTTGCAAAGATAAACAATAAAAATTCAACTGAGATTCGAGGGCTGTCAGGCTAATCGATAACCGCACCACAGGAAGGACGGAACCGGGTTTTCAGTTGAATTTTTTTATCAGTAAAAAAATTTTCCTACAATTTTCCTAGAGTGGAACTCTTATAAGAACGAAATAAGGCGCAGGGGTTGGCTCGAAGGCGTGGCATGAACCTTGCTTCTATTACAAGTAAAGATAGAAATAGTTTAATTGATAAGGAGGTTGCCTTATGGATAGAATGATCGGAATTTTGGGCGGAATGGGTCCCAAAGCTTCCCAGCTGTTTTATGATATGGTGACAGAGATGACCGATGCAGATAAAGACCAGGATCATGTGCGGATGATGATTTACAGTGATCCGTCTATACCAGACAGAACCCAGGCGATTCTCCGGGGAGAATATGACCGGGTCTATGAGAAAATGCTGAAAAATGCATTAACCCTGGAGGCAGCAGGCTGTGAGGCCATAGGAATCACTTGTAACACGGCTCACTTTTTTGCAGAGATGATTGCGGATAAACTGAATATCCCCATTATCCACATGATTGCACATACGGTGTTTCATATTAAGAGACGCAATCCGGGTGCGAAAATCGCCATATTGGCTACAGAAGGAACCATAAAAACACAGCTTTACCAAAGGCAGATGGAACAAGGCGGGCTTATCCCTTATGTGCCAACGCCGGAGATTCAAGATCTGGTTTCTTATCAGATTTATGACCGGATAAAGAAGGGACTTGACTGGGATGAAGCTGCCTGGGGAACCATTGAGGACGTAATAAAAAAAGAGGGGTGTCAAGGCGCAATCATGGGCTGCACTGAGCTTTCTGTCATTAAAGCGGAAAACGGACTTTCTGATTATTACATCGATCCTATGGAAGTGCTGGCCGGAGAGGTTATCCGATTTAGCGGAAAAAAGAAAAAAACAAGGTGAAAATCGGTACAAATCGATTATAATAGACTTAGTTTGAAAAAATAGGAGGCCGCATATGGGATTACCGGAAAAAGGGAAGATAACCTTACCCCATAAATTTAAAAAAGGAAAAAACAATTTGATTACAGATGTTCCCGGCGTAACGGTGGGACAGGTAACACTGATCGATGACGAAAAACACATACATACCGGAGTTACGGCAATTCTGCCTCATCAGGGAAATGTATTCAGAGAAAAGACTGCAGCAGGCGCCTGTGTGATCAACGGGTTTGGCAAAAGCGCAGGACTGGTGCAGATTGAAGAGCTAGGCACATTGGAAACGCCAATTGTCATGACTAATACGTTGAGTGTGGGAACTGCGCTTAATGCTTTGGTAGAGTATAAACTCTCCAGAAATCCGGATATCGGCGTATCTACGGGTACGGTAAACGGAGTAGTGGTGGAGTGTAATGATGGAGAACTCAATGATATTCGAGGTCTCCACGTTAAGGAAGAACATGTACTGCAGGCGCTTAGTCACACAGGAATAACGTTTGAAGAGGGCGCAGTCGGCGCAGGAACGGGAATGTGCTGTATGGGCCTGAAAGGTGGTATTGGTTCATCTTCTCGGATACTTGAAATCGATGGAAGACCTTATACTTTAGGGGTTATTCTCATGTCCAATTTTGGTGTTCGCGGAAATCTGCGTATCGATGGCAAACGAATTAACACGGAGAAAGAACGAACGGACGCCATCTGTGAGAAAAAAGAAAAGGGGTCTGTCATCGTCGTTCTTGCTACGGATATTCCGCTCAGCGACAGACAGCTTAAGCGGATAGCTAAGCGAAGCGGCGTGGGCCTTGCCAGAGTAGGCTCTTTTCTTGGAAACGGCAGCGGAGACATTGCTTTAGCTTTTTCCAATGGAAACCTGATTCCGCATTACAGTGAAAAAAAGATTTTGGAGACGAAGATGTTCCATGATGACGCTATGGATATGATTTTTGAAGCTACGGCCGAAGTGGTAGAGGAGGCGGTACTTAGTTCTATGTATTATGCGCCGACTACCACAGGTATTCGAGGCACGGTGCGGTACGGTCTTACTGAGTTTATGTAAAGAGGTGAAAGGATGAAAAGGATTTTTATCAGCACAGATATTGAAGGTGTTACCGGTGTAACAAGCTGGTGCGAGACGGAATACGGCGGACAGGGCTACGATTGGGCATGCAGACAGATGAGTCTGGAAACGGCAGCGGCCTGCAAAGCAGTTTTGCGGGCAGGCTATCAGCCGGTAGTAAAGGACGGCCATGGCAGTGCGCTGAACATTGATCCGGATTTGCTTCCAAGGGGTACGGAACTGATTCGAGGATGGATGGTCAGTCCTTATGGCATGATGGCCGGTCTTGACGAAACCTTCAGTGGCGTTGTGTATATCGGTTATCATGCGAAAGCAGGAAGCAATGGAAGCCCTCTGGCGCATACGGTGGAGGAGCCTAATTTTAACTGGATTAAGGTGAATGGGCAGATTGCTTCGGAGTTTTCTCTCAATGCAGATCTTGCTGATCAAATGGGTGTGCCGTCACTTTTTATTTCCGGAGATGCGGATATCTGCGCAGATGCAGAGAAGGTTTACCCCGGTATTGAAGCGCTTCCTGTAAAGAAATGTATTGGAAATGCAACCTGGAATATGACCCCGGAAGAGGCCGTAGAAAAAATTGAAGAGAAAGTTTTTCGGGTCTGCAGCAGCTTGCCTGCGGCAAGGACATTAGAATCCGAGTATACCATGGAGATTTATTTCCGGCAGCACACTGACGCAAAAAATGCGGCTTGGTATCCGGGCGCAGAAAAGATAGATGGACACAGGGTGGCTTATCAAGCAGAGACACCACTGGAACTGGCGGTGGCCAGAATGTTTATGACCGGACTATAGCGGCTATGTGTGATAGCACTGATTTATAGGGTATATGGGCAGGGTATATGGGCGCGTTTTGAGGAATTACCGATATGTTGACAGATTTTGATTTTTTGCGAGATTCTGTCAACATTTTCGGCTCACTCCCTTTGCAAATCAAGGCTTTTCCGGATGGAAGTTGACAAAATTGACTATTATTTTATTTTTTGTCAAATCTGTCAACGTTTTTGCAAAATATGTTGACAAAATTGACACTATTTTTGAAATTTGTCAAATCTGTCAACATTGACCCTCTTTAGACCTGAAATAC
This sequence comes from Emergencia sp., assembly GCA_036305845.1. GTDB lineage: Bacteria > Bacillota > Clostridia > Peptostreptococcales > Anaerovoracaceae > Senimuribacter. The sequence goes on along the minus strand of JAXKAR010000059.1, from coordinate 26,361 downwards.
AAAGGGGGGGCCACTGGTTTTGTTGACAAATATTCGAAAAAAATCAAAATGTGTCAACCTGGTCTGCAACGCAGATGCTATACCGGACCATCAGGTAAGCTTGAAGAGAATATAGAAATATACATTATTCCAAGCGAATAGAAACTTCTCCTGTGGTCAGGGTTTCCATCTGTCTGGCTTTCTTTCCCTCCAGGTATTCGACAACCAGACCGCCATTTTCGTCAATATCGATGGCTCTGGCCCGGATAGCGGTATCCTGCAGATTAGGGTGAACCTGAATATTTTTACCCAGAATAAAACATCTGCTGCGATATTCTCGCAGAAGCTGTGTGCTGCCCAGACTGTCCAGAATTTCCAGGGTCTGATTATAGATTTCTGCTGCAAGCTGAGAACGAGAGAAAGCGCTGTTTGTCTGGGAGAGACAACCGGCGATTTCTGTAAGTTCGGCGGGAAAGCTGCCGGGAAAACAGTTAATGCCGATGCCAATGATCAGGCTGTCTATTTTTCCGTTTTCAAAATTGGTCTGGGCTTCTGTAAGGATGCCACAGACTTTTTTATTATCATAAAACAGGTCGTTGACCCACTTGATTTTGACTTTCAGGCCGGCGATGGCTTCGATCGCCTTGCTGGTTGCTACGGCGGCAGCCATGGTGACGAAAAGCGCTTTGTCTAAGTCAAAATCCGGGCGAATGGCAATGGTCAGGTAAAGACCGCTTCCGGCGGGGGACGCGAAAGAGCGGCCCAGCCTGCCTCTGCCTGCCGTCTGCTTGTCGGCAATGACCATGAGGGGGGAGCTTCCCATAGGAAACGTTTTCGCCACGTTGTTAGTAGAGTCCACCGTATCAAATAGGTGCAGGTCACACGGATGACGAAGGCTCTCGCAGACTGCGGTTTTGGTCAGAATATTGTCCCGGGTTTTCAGCCGGTGACCGACACTGGGTTTGCTTTCAATCTCGTAACCCTCTGTTCGAAGCTGCTGAATGGCCTTCCAGACTGCGTTACGAGAAACGTTCAGTGTATCGCCGATTTTTTGACCGGACAGAAAAACACCCGGGTTTTCGCCTAATAGTTTTAAAAGTTCAGTTTTTGTAGACATAGCTGGCCTCCCTGCGATTTCTTACCCTAAGTATAGCATGAATTACAACAGGAAAAAAGTTAGTATTTGCCAAAAGTCTTTATTTTTGGCGGTAGGTGTGGTAAAATTATGTGTTACTAATATCGTGAATAAATGGAGGAAAAGAAAAGTCTATGGACAGCCATATAGGGTATTCAATCGGGATTATTGTTTTATTTTTAGTTCTGTCGGCGTATTTTTCTGCGACAGAAACCGCATTTACTTCGATCAACAGAATCAGAATGAAGAATTTGGCAAACGACGGAGATAAGCGCGCCAAAAGAGTAATTGAGCTTGAGGGCAAATATGACAATCTGCTTTCTACGATTTTGATCGGAAATAATCTGGTCAATATCGGACTTACGGCAGTAGCTACAGCTATTTTTCTGGAATTTTCTCCGGAGTACGGCGCAAGCCTTTCTACCATCATCGTCACCATTGTGGTGCTGATTTTCGGCGAAATTTCTCCAAAGAGCCTTGCCAAGGAAAGTCCGGAGAACTTCGCTATGTTCTCTTCACCGCTGATTAATATCATGATGACGATTCTCACGCCGGTCAACTTCCTGTTCAGCCAGTGGAAAAAACTTCTTTCCAAGCTGTTCAAGGTAGGTAACAGCAGAGCCATTACAGAGGACGAGCTTTTGACTATCGTAGAAGAAGCGGAAACAGAAGGCAGTATTGAGGCGGGACAGAGCGAGCTGATTCAGAATGCGATTGAGTTCAATGAACTGGAGGCATGGGATGTTCTTACGCCGAGAGTCGATATCAAGGCAATAGAGATTGACTCTACAAAGAAAGATGTAGCGAAGATGTTTATGGAAACCGGATTTTCCAGATTACCGGTATATGAGGATGATTTGGATAAGATTTTGGGCGTACTCAACCAGAAGGATTTCCACAACTATATTTCCGGTTCTAAAAAGACCATATCCGACTATGTAAAGCCGGTGGTATATGTAGCCGGCTCCATGAAGGCGGCGGATCTTTTGAAGAAACTGCAGGTGAACAAGAGCCACATTGCGATTATCGTCGACGAATACGGCGGTACGGCGGGCCTGGTGACCATGGAGGATATTATTGAAGAATTGGTCGGAGATATTTATGACGAGCATGACGAGGTGCAGTCTCAGGATATTACACTGCTGCAGGACGGCAGCTACCGGGTACTGTGCAGCACCAATGTAGAGAAGATGTTCGATTATTTTGATGAAGAGGTGGAACTGGATGCGACTACCGTGAACGGATGGGTCGTATTGCAGCTGGATAAGCTGCCGAAAGCGGGAGATACCTTTGATTACGAAATTGGAAATAAACTGTTTCATGGAAGGGTAATCAAGGCTGATGACCGAAAGGCCATCGAAATCAACCTGTGGGTTACTCAGTTATCTGATGAGGATCAGGAGAAGAGGGGGAATTAGTACATGGGACTGATGGAAAAGATCTTTGGAGATCTTAATGAGAAAGAAATCAAGAAAATCAGCAAAATCGTAGACAAGGTGGAAGCCCTGGACGAGGAAATGCAGGGACTTTCCAATGAGGAACTGCAGGCGAAAACGCCGGAGTTTAAGGAAAGACTGCAGAACGGAGAAACTTTGGATGACATTTTGCCGGAGGCTTTTGCCGTATGTAGAGAGGGCGCTTGGCGTTCTCTTAGGATGAAACATTTCCGCGTACAGCTCATTGGCGGTGTGGCTTTACATCAGGGTCGTATTTCCGAGATGAAAACCGGTGAAGGTAAAACCCTTGTGGCAACGCTTGCGGCATATCTGAATGCCCTGGAAGGTAAAGGCGTTCATGTCATCACGGTCAACGATTATCTGGCAAAGCGTGACGCCGAGTGGATGGGTAAACTCTACACATTTTTAGGGCTTTCTGTAGGCTGTGTGGTTCACGGTGTGTCCGGTGACGAGAGAAAAGCGGCCTATAGAGCAGATATCACTTACGGCACCAATAACGAGTTCGGTTTCGACTATTTGAGAGACAACATGGTTACTTATCAGGAAGAGTTGATGCAGAGAGAGTTGAACTACGCCATCATCGACGAAGTGGACTCTATCCTGATTGACGAAGCCAGAACGCCGCTGATTATTTCCGGACGTGGTTCTAAGTCTACCGATTTATACAAACAGGCGGATCGTTTTGTCACTACACTGACCAAAGAGGCAGACTTTACCATAGAAGAGAAGGACAAGCAGATTTCTCTGACTGATGAAGGTGTAGAGAAAGCCGAAGGCTATTTTAAATTGGATAACTACGGTGATCCGGAGAACATGGAAATCAACCATCACGTGCAGCAGGCGCTGAGAGCCAGAAATCTGATGGAACGTGATGTGGATTATATCGTAAAGGACGGGGAAATCGTTATTGTTGACGAATTTACCGGTCGTCTCATGTTCGGCAGAAGATTTTCCAACGGACTGCACCAGGCCATAGAAGCTAAAGAAAGAGTTCAGGTGCGGTCTGAATCAAAGACGCTGGCAACTATTACCCTGCAGAACTATTTCAGAATGTATGCAAAACTTTCCGGTATGACCGGTACGGCCAAAACGGAAGAAGACGAGTTCCGGGATATCTATAACATGGACGTTGTAACCATTCCGACCAACAGACAGATCGCCAGAGAAGACTTGGATGACAGCGTTTATCAGACAGAAAAGGCTAAGTTCAAGGCCATCGCAGACCGTGTTGCGGAAGTTCATGAGAGTGGACAGCCGGTTCTGGTCGGCACTATTTCCATAGAAAAATCCGAGCTGATCAGCGATATGCTGAGAAAGCGCGGCATCAAGCATAACGTACTCAATGCTAAACAGCACGATAAGGAAGCAGAGATTGTTGCTGAAGCGGGTCGTCTGGGCATGGTCACCATTGCGACCAATATGGCCGGTCGTGGTACCGATATTATTCTGGGTGGAAATCCGGAATTTGAGGCGAAACGAGAGATGAAGAAAGAGGGATTCAGCGACGAGGCGATTTCTTTTGCAACCAGCTTTATCAAGTCGGATGATCCGGAGATGAATCAGGCCAGAGAAACCTTTAACCGCCTTCACGAGCAGTTTAAGGCAGAAAGAAAAGAAGAACAGGAAAAAGTCGTTTCCCTTGGCGGTCTGTGCATTATCGGTACAGAACGTCATGAATCAAGACGTATTGACAACCAGCTGCGAGGCCGTTCCGGACGTCAGGGCGACCCGGGACAGACTCAGTTCTTTATTGCCCTGGAAGACGAACTGGTTCGCCTTTTCGGTGGGGAAAGAATGCAGAAGCTGGTAGAACGAATGGGCCTCGAAGAAGACGAGGCAATCGAAGCCGGCATGCTTTCCAGAGCCATTGAGGGCGCTCAGAAAAAAGTAGAGGGCAAGAACTTTGGCATCAGAAAATACGTCCTTCAATATGACAACGTCATGAACAAACAGAGGGAGATTATTTACGATGAGCGCCGCAAGGTACTCTTTGGGGAAGATCTCCGTGACTATATCATGAATATGGCCGATACCATTCTCAATGCGATTATCGATCCGATTGTGGTGGACTCCAAGTTCCCGGAAGAATGGGATTTTGAAACCCTGAACAGAAATCTGCGTAAGATTACAAACCGTTACGAGGGTAAGACTTCTTATACAACGCAGCAGCTTAATGCCATGACCCAGGATTCCCTGAGGGAAGAAGTTCTTGCAGACTTCCACAAGCTTTATGAAGAAAAAGAACAGGAAATCGGCATGGAGCAGATGCGAGAAGTAGAGAGAATGATTCTCCTTCGTGTAGTGGATAATCTTTGGATGGATCATATAGACGCTATGGACCAGCTGAAATCCGGTATAGGTCTTCGGGCTCTCGGCCAGCAGGACCCTGCGGCGGCATATGCCAAGGAAGGTTTCGATATGTTCGAGCAGATGATTAGCGCTATTCAGGAGGATACGGTTAAGTATTGCTACAACGTAACCGTAGAAACCAGAACAGAGAGAAAGACGATTATGGAAGCGGAATCGGCGACCAAATCCGAGTTTGTCGATGAAGATCAGGTGCGCACCATGCAGGGCGGCGGTCAGCTTCCGGAGGGCGCCCAGGTGCCGGCTCGTGAGCAGAAGAAAGAACCGGTGAGGAGAGATCAGCCAAAGGTGGGCAGAAACGATCCTTGCCCTTGCGGCAGCGGCAAGAAATATAAGAACTGCTGCGGAAAGAACGCATAATTTATGTGAAGATAAAGATAGGCGGTCATAAAGGTTTGACTGCCTAACAGCGAAGAGAAGGCCGGCTCCGGTAAAAATCGGAGCCGGCTTTCCTGTAATTAAATTTCACTGTAGCGCCACAGTGCCAAGGCAGTGTAGAAGTCATAGGCAGCAGGCATTAGGGTAAAATTGGTATTAGTCAGTTGTTTGACTTTATTCAGACGGTAGGAAACGGTGTTTCTGTGAAGAAACAGGGTCTGCGCCGTCTGATTTAGTTTGGAGTCACAGTCGATTAGGTAAATACAAAGGGTGGACAGCAGATCGTCACTGTCGTTTTTTAGCGTATTGATGATGTCGTATAAATGCTCGGTGCGTCTGCTGTGAGTTTCGGAAAGGGCCATGACCTCCTGGGAAAGCATAATATCGTGGGTATCCCAGTTTCTGCGGTTCAGGAAGATTTTGCGCAGTGCAGGAACACTTTTGCGGTAGTCGGAATAGGTGCGCTTCAGCGCAGGGATATCTTTGCTGCCTCCGTCCATAAAAAAGGACGCTTTTGCATCGTAGCGGTTGACAAACTGCCATAGTTCATCGAAGAGGGCGTTGTCAAAACTGTCCGGAAGATACAGATTGGACAGTATCACAATTTGGCGGTCGATAATATCCGCCAGAAAGTATTTGTGGTATTCGTCAAATATTTGAGTAATCTGTATCATTAACACATCTATATCTCCGTCTCCCGGTGAGATGATAATCAAATTTCTTAATCGGTCAAATCCGATATCCGTTGTTTGGAGAAAGCGCAAGGCGGCTTTTTCGTCTGCTTTGAAAATCAGTGACAAAAGCGTCTGGGGAGAGGCCGGATTCAGGGAATAACCCCAGACCGTAGAGTAAAAACGAGTACAGGTACACATATCACTGAGAATTTTCTCGTCAAGAACAGTATTGCAGCAAGAGGCATAAAGGGTCATGCGGGTGTTTTCTAAATGAGAAAAATCCATCTTGTACAGATGGAAGTGTGTGTCTTCCGAAAGTACTTCCTTGTGGCTGTAGCCTGCCGGTTCATCGTGAAACTGATCGTAAAAAAGCTCCGGATCTGTCAGGGTGAGGGCAGGATGATAAACGGACTGGAAATACAGCTGTGCAGTACCGGTTAGAACCAGACTGCATTTAAAATGGTTGGACATGATATCCAGCAGATTTTCCATGCTGCGCAGTTCTGTAGGAAGCTGTGCAAGCCGTTTTTCTGTTGTACTGATGAAATCGTCCGAAACGGTCTGATCCTGGATAATTGAAGACATTACATCGGAGATGATATCGCTGTATTTGATTCGATAATCATCGCTTTTGATTTCGATTAAAGGCAATTCCAGTTTATCTGCAAGGCGGATCAGTTTCTCATCCACGGTGGGAATAACTCGTCCGACATAGAAAAGAACCAGAGCGATACCGCCGGTATTAGACAGATCCTTCAATACTTCGCACTGCTTTTCTACATCGTCCTTGACACCGCATAAGGCGGAAATAATCAGTTCGTTAGGGGTAAATACGTTAAGCTCCAAATGTTCGAAGACCTCCAGAACAGAGACGGAGGAAACGATTTTTTCCAGACCGGCTTTGCCGCCGATGACCTTGCCAAAACTGAGAGAGGGCAGGTGAAGACAATCCTTTACGGTGATGCTCATACTAAAACTCCTTAATAAAAACTTGTAATACCAGTATAAGGTGAGGGGAAAGAAATTACAAGAATTTTGTGCATAGGCACAATGGCTGTGATGGATTTTGTGCCTTTCGCCTAAAGACGGCAATAATTATTCGTGTTATGATGATAAAAATTGAGAAAGGACGTGCGCAAGCACATGTGACTATGGAAAAAGAAAAGAAAAAAGTAGAAGCGACAGCTCTACAAGCGATTAACGAAGAAGAACGAAAAGATTGGATTTCTCTGGCCTTTGTACAGGCAGGAATCTGTGTTTGTGTACCGGCATTTTTACTGGGTGCGCTCTTGGCAGAGGCAATGCCTGTATGGCCGGCAATCATCTCCGGTTCACTGGGGTACCTGGTGGTCGTTATCGGTATGACTATTACGGGTATGATGGGATGTGACCTGGGAATTGCATCCTGTACAGCCTGTGAAGCGGGCTTTGGCAAAGCCGGCGCAAGATTCATTGTAAGTACTATTTTCGCTGTTAACATGATCGGCTGGTTCGGCATTCAAAATGGTGTGTGCGGCGAAGCCTTCAGCAATGTGGTTACGGCGATGACAGGTATTGAAATTCCGGTGGTCGTTTCCAGTACAATATGGGGACTGATTATGCTCCTGACGGCAGTATATGGCGTAAATGCACTGGAAAAACTGGATAAAATATCTATCCCGCTGTTGATGATTATCATGTGCTACGGTACATATCTTGCAATCAAAATTTACGGAACAGGCGGTATGTCTGTGGAAGTCAGCCAGACCATGAGCTTTATGGGCGGCGTAGCTTTATCCTTTAACTTTACAGCGGTGGGTACCATTACGGCAGCAGACTACACCAGATTCCAAAAGAGCAGAAAGGATACGGTTAAGTCTGTATTCTACGGCGTATTCCCTATGGGTGTTGTTACACTGGTTATGGGCATCTTGATGACGAAGATTTCCGGAGAATATGATGTCAGCATGGTGCTGATTAACGTAGGTCTTCCACTCTTAGGTATTGCGGCGCTGGTTATTTCAACCTGGACAACCAACTCTACAAACGCTTACAGCGCAGGTCTGAATATCGTTATGGCGCTGAAGCTGAAGGACAACAGAAGACGTGAGGCTACACTGATTTCCGGTATTATCGGGATTGTCCTTTGCGATTTGGGTATTTTGGGGCATATCGAAGGCGTGCTTAGCATGTTGTCCTATGTGGTTTGCCCGATTGGCGGCGTAATCATTGCAGACTACTGGATTGTCGGCAGAGGAAAGAAAGAAAATTTCCGCCCGAAAGACAGTGTGAACTGGGCAGGTGTAATTGCTTGGGCGGCAGGCGCAGTAGCGGCATATTTTATCGGCATAGAGTTTACCGGTATTTTGGCCGGCGGTATATTCTATCTCATTGTTGAGAGATTCATGCCGTCCACATCAAGAGAAGTTTTGAATAAAGCAGCTTAAACGGAGGAGAAAGAAATGAGAGAGTTAAACAAACAGGATATGATCGACGTTTTATACGGATGTACGGTGCTGGGAACCGGCGGCGGCGGCCCGTTGGAAGAAGGTCTGGCGCTGATGGAAAAGCACTTTGAAAAAGGAGAGACACTGAAGCTGATTAGCCTGGAGGAATTACCGGATGATGAATATGTAGTAACGCCTTATGGATGCGGCGCGCCTTGTGGCGGCGGAAAGAATCCTAAGTTTGATGGTTTAGAGATTTCTGAAGTGGCATCATCTGTATTGGCAATGGAGGCGCTGGAGAGCGCGCTTGGCAAAAAAATCTATGCAGTAGGCTCTACTGAATTGGGTGGTGCAAATACAGCGGAAGCGCTGCATGCGGCTTTGGAAATGGGTGTGCCGCTAATCGACGCAGACCCTGCAGGAAGATCTGTTCCGGAATTACAACATTCCACCTATTATGTGAAAGATGTACCTATTTTCCCAATGGGTGTAGCTACTAAGTTTGGCGAAAAAATCGTGATTCAGAATGTTCAGGGTGACTTGAGAGCAGAAGATATTGTAAGAGCAATTGCTGTTGCCAGTGACAACATGGTAGGCGTTGCTGACCATGCTAATGTGGGCAAAGTCATTAAAGAATCCCTGATTCCGGATATGATTACCTACGCACAGGAAATTGGTGTGATTCTCCGTGAAACAAAAGCGGCAGGCGGAGACGTAGCAAAGGCTATTGTGGACGCAAAAGAGGGAAAAATTCTGTTTAAGGGCAGTGTTACAGATTTTCCTTGGGAAACAAGAGAAGGCTTCAACTTCGGTGAAATTCACCTGAAGGGAGAAGATGATTTTGATGGAGAGTCATACAAAATCTGGTTAAAGAACGAGAACATCATCTCCTACAGAAACGGAGAAATAGACGTGACAGCACCGGATTTAATCTGCATGATCAGCGAGGACGGAGAACCGATTACGACGCCAAACTTTGAAATCGGACAGACAATGACGGTAATCGCGCTTCCTTCACCGGAAATTTGGACAACGCCGGAAGGTCTGGCTTGCTTTGGTCCAAAGCACTTTGGCTTTGATATTGAATATAAGCCGTTTGAGAGATAATAAAAGATTAAGGCCGGTCAGTGATCGGTCTTAATTTTTATAAAAATAGGAGAGAAAGATGGATAACATATTAAAGGATTTACAGGCCTTGGTGGCGATTAACAGTGTCTCAAAGCGAAGTGACTGCAGAGAAATGCCCTTTGGAGAAGGTGCAAATCAGGCGCTGGAAACAGCACTTTCTATTTGCGAAGGCTATGGCTTTCGTGTGAAAAACTGCAATCATATGACCGGTTATGCAGAAGTGGGTGAGGGACAGCCGCTTATTGGAATTCTGGTTCATTTGGATATTGTGCCGGCTGGTGATGGCTGGAAATCTTCGCCTTTTGAACTGCGTATCGAGGACGGAAAAATTTTCGGCAGAGGCGTTACAGATGATAAAGGACCAGCGGTTGCGGTGATACATGCCATCAAAGAATTGATTGAGGAAGGTTGTGTATTTAACCATAGAGTTCGTATGATCTTTGGTCTGGCGGAGGAAACCGGGGACTGGGACGATATGGAATACTATAAAGCGACAGAAGAGCAGATCAGCTACGGCTTTACGCCGGACGCCGATTTTCCGGCAATTTATGCGGAAATGGGGATTGCCAATGCCAGCTTTACCTTCGACCGGAAAAAAACATGCTTTACGCACATTGAAGGCGGCAATGCGGTGAATATGGTACCGGATAAATGTACTGCAGAGTATATCGAAGGTGAAAGGGCGGTTATCTGCAGCGAAACGGGAAAATCAGCCCATGGAAGTACGCCGTGGGATGGGGAAAATGCGATTTGCGCATTGATGGCTCATTTGACTGACAGGGAGGACTGTCAGCTCAGCCGTTTTTTCAAAGAATGCATTGGAACTGCGTATAACGGAAAGGCGCTGGGAGGATATGCATCGGATAAGGAAAGCGGAGAAATCACCTATAATTTTGGATTGATTCACACCGAGGATGACGAAATAACTTTAACGGTGGACATTCGCTATCCGGTGACCTATCAGATTGGGAATATTCTTGATGGGGTGAGAAAGCACCTTGAGGAGAGAGGTTTTGGCGATGTGCAGGTAAAACTGCTGTCAGATGTACCATATGCTTTTCTGGACAAGGAGAGCGATGTGATGATGAAGCTTCTCGAAGCATATAGAGAACATACCGGTGACATGACCCCTCCGGCTGTCATCGGCGGCGGCACCTATGCGCGTGCAATGAAAGGTATTGTAGCTTTTGGACCAATGCTTCCGGGCAGAGAGTTGACGGAACATCAGCCTAATGAATATATTTTGCAGGAGGATTTATCTCTGGCAAAAGAAATCTATAAAACAGCAATCAGAAAGCTGGCGGTTAAAGGGGAGTAGGGTCTGTGAAAGAAGGCCATATTATACTTTATGTATACTGTAGACGGAAACGGTATTGTCAACGTACAAAAAATGTAATACAATATTTGAAACAAAGTTTCAAGTAAAGGAGAGAACCCACGTGGCAAAAGTTGTTGCAGAAGATAAAGTAAATTATATACCAATGGTCGACAGAGCGATTGACATTATAGAATTGTTTTATGAACAGGGAAATAGTTTGGGCGTGTCGGAAATTGCCGCCAGACTTTCTCTGCCAAAGGCGAACGTATACCGGATTCTCGCTACGATGGAAAAACGAGGCTATATCATTCAGGATGGAAAAACGGATAAATACGTGTTGGGACACAGTTTTATTAAAATCGGCGAATTTGTAAGAGGGAAAGTTCGTATCAATGATATTGCCCTGCCTTTTATGGAAAAACTGGCAGACGAAACGGGAGAAACTGCATATTTGTGTAAGCTGTTTAATAATGAAGCGTTGGTGATTAATGTGGTAAATGGAGAACCGTCATCGCTGAATTCTATGGTAACGCCGTCTATTCCGCTGTATTGTTCAGCATTGGGAAGGTGTTTGATGGTAGATTTTTCGGATCGGCAGATTGACCAGTATATCAAGGAGAACGGACTGCAGAAAAGAACCATCAGGACAGTTGACGCTAAAGACAGCTTGCTTGAGGAGATTGCCAAAATTAACGAAGAGGGCGTTGGCATCGAAACGGAGGAGTATGAATACGGGATGATGTGTATAGCCGGACCTATTCGAGACAGGCAGGGAAAGGTTATTGCCTCAATGAGTGTTTCCGGTCCTACAAGCAGAATCCAGCATAAGGGAGAAGAGGGAATTATCGAAAAAGTCAAAGCGGCTTGTGAAGCGATTCAGAATACGATTAGTTTTTAATAAGAATAGGGGAAGATGCTCGGAATCAAATCAGGTTCCGGGTTTTTTTATGGGCAAAGTCATGTTTTCGGGGATTGCAAGATCGTGGGAATGCGCAGTGTTGAGTGGAAAGAATTGTATTTTGAATTTTTTGTCAATTGCTGTTGACAAAGGGGAAGTGCCGTGCTATGATTAGTGAAACGATGTTTCATGAAACGGCATTTCAAAAAGGAGAGGAGCAAAAGATGAAGAAATCGAGCAATGTTGAGACCACAACATTACATCCGGTACCGCCAGAGGAAAAGAAAAACTGGGTAACGGTAATGTTGATTCAGGCCGGTGCACAGATTTGTGTACCCAGCTTACTGCTCGGCGGACTGCTTGTCGAGGCAATGCCTCTAAAGGAAGCGCTGATCGCAGGATTTATTGGCTATGCAGGCGTGGCATTATTGATATCACTGATTGGAGTTATTGGTGCGGAGCTGAGTGTGCCTACATGTGTGGTAACCAAAGGTATTTTTGGAAATACCGGCTCAAGAGTGGTAATTAGCACATTATTCACATTGACTATGGTTGGTTGGTTTGCAATTCAGAATACGGTTTGCGGAGAGGCTTTTACCAACTTTATGTCAAACTTTGGAATTTCTATCCCGGTTTGGGTATCGTCAATTATTTGGGGCATTATCATGATGGTTACAGCCGTTTACGGAGTTAACGCATTAGATAAATTAAATGTTGTCGCAATTCCAGCATTGATGATTACCATGATATATGGCACATATAAAGCCATCAGTGCTTATGGTTCAGACACAGCATTTGCAGCGAAAGAAATTACAATGTCTATGCCGGCAGCAATCGTAATGGTCATTAGCTTCTCAGCATGCGCAATCTGCACTTGCTGTGATTTTTCCAGATACCAAAAAACGAGAAAAGATACAGCGCTTGCGAATTCTATTGGCATTGCCGGGGGTGGTTATTTAGTGCTTGTATTAGGCGCTGTAATGTCCGCAATAACAAAACAATATGATATAACCGCAGTGCTTATGGATTTAGGACTTGTTGTTCTTGGCATGATTATCCTGATTCTTGCAACATGGACGACAAATACGGTTAACTCTTATGCCTCCGGTATTAATCTGGTTATGCTGCTTAATGCCAAAGACGATAAACGGGCAATGCTAACACTGGTGGCAGGTGCAGTTTCGACTATTGCGGCAGTTTTGGGATTGTTGGGACATCTTGAAGGCTTTATCACGTGGTTAGGCAATTTGTATATGCCGCTGATCGGTGCAATGATTGCTGATTATTGGATTATACAGAAAGCAAAAGCGGAAAACTTTAGATTCCACAAAAGTTGGGATTGGGTTGGCATTCTGTCTGTAGCAGTTGGTCTTGTAGTGGCGGTGACTGTGCCTTATGGACTTCCGGCAATCCAGGGAGGCGTCGTATCCTTTATTGTAATAATTATTCTTAGAAAGTGTACAAAAGATACAAGAGATCAGGTTGTTGAGTAGTTTGGCGTGAAGGATACGGTTAAACGATAATACGATTTGTTATTCTGTAACCGGATAAAGAAAGGGAAAGTTATGAAGAGAAATGAATTTGAATTAGCCAAGGCGGCAAGAGTATTAGTTGAAGAACTGATGGGACTAAAGGCAGGGGAGACTTTTGTTATCACAGCCGATACGCTTAGTAACGAAAGAATTGTAAATGCTACGGCAGCTGCAGCGCATGCAATAGGAGCAAAACCTATGGTGATTTGGACTGCAACTCCAGATGGTCCTGGACCGATGGTGGATGACTTTTTACCATCGGAATGTATAAAAGCGGCACTGACAAAAGCGGATGCATGGATTGAGTTTAACTGGATGTATATCTTGTATTCTGATATTTCCATCAGCTCTTTTAAAGCAAATAATAAACTGAGAGAATTAGTTTTGCCATGTATGGATGAAGATGTTTTCATCAGAATGTTTGCAAAAACAGAATTTGAACCGTTGAAGGCGTTTATGGAAGCGGTAACGGCCAAAACACTTGCTGCAAAGGAAATTAGACTTACGTCAAAGCTTGGCATGGATGTGACTTTTAAGAATGTTCCGGGTTGGCCAATTAGCTGTGATACAGGACACGCTTTAACTCCGGGAATTCACCAGCTTGCAGGCCAAATTGGATGGGAATGCGATTTTGACTCTGTAAATGGCGTAATTGTATTTGACGGATCATTGGTGCCGCAAATTGGCATAGTTGACGAACCGGTAAAAGTACATATGAAAGACGGGGAAATTATTAAAATTGAAGGCGGAGCAAAAGCTCGAGAGTGGGAACGATTCTTAAAAGATTTTAATGATCCGCAGATGTTTAGAGTATCCCATGTTTGTTATGGATTCCACCCGGGCGCAAAAATGGCAGGCTTCTTGGGTGAAGACGAAAGAGTATGGGGATGCACACAGTGGGGATTTGGATCAATTGGACCTTGTCCAAAATATCCAGATGGCCTTTTGGCAGCATCACACACAGATGGCGTATCTTTAAATACTACCGTATATCTTGACGGCACAATGATTATGGAAAATGGAAAAATGGTAGATCCTGAGCTGAAAGAGTTGGCAAAGGCAGTCGGAAAGGAATAAGAAATGAAACATTTTAGCGCAGATAAGAACCTAAATGAAGCAGTCGTTACATTTTTTTCCCCGGAAATAACCAGACGGGATAATGTTCAAATGGGAAGTGCAGTTATGGAACCCCATACAGAATCGGGATGGGGTGTACATGATGGAGATGAGTATTCCTATTTTATTAAGGGGAATATCACGGTTGAGTATAGGGATTGTAAAGTAGAGGTGAAAGCTGGAGATGCTATTTTTACTCCTGCGGGAGCAGAACATAGGAGCATAAATGATGCTGATGAACCTTGTGAAGTAATATGGATTGAGGTTGCAAAATAATGAGAAGTCTGTTTGATTTTATGGATAGGTGTGACATAACACATCTATCCATAGCCTATAACTTTAGAACCTGTAAGTTCCAGCTAAGGGGGGCAAAGGAATGGGATAATTCTATTGATTTTTCTTTATATAATAAGAGTTTTTTCAGCAGCTTTGTCTATGACGATGGAACTGAGTATGGGAATATGGCGTTGATGGACATGATACGTTCCTATGGCGTGACAGAATACTTGGAAGAAATTAAAGATTTGATGCGTACGGGCAGACATGAATCTATCAAACTATATTACTATAAGAAATATAATGCGCGATTTGCCTGTTTTGAGCATAGTACGAAGAGAGGAAATCTGAATAAGTATCAAGCGAAAACATGTGGAGGCATTCGAAGACATTCGAGCAGTATGCCTGAAAAGGAAGTTTTTGTTGATGGTATGAATCTTGGAAGGGCAATGACTTTTAAAAACCTGGCTGCACAAATCCCTTTTGGTGGCTGCAAAGTAACTTTACAAGTTGACGAACTTGATTTGCAGAATTTAGACTTAATGGGATTCATTGCATACGCTACAGATCAGGTCAGAGCAGTAACTGCGCCAGATATGAATCTTCCTGCTGATATTACAGATGTGATTTTGGAAGAACATCTGTCTAGTCAATACGTTGGGGGGAAGTGCTCTAAGACGGGTACAACAGGAAAACCTACAGCCTATGGAATTTTCTTATCTCTAAAAGAAGCGGTTCGTTTCAAGGAAGGGCGAACTGATTTACGAGGAAAAAGCGTACTGCTTATTGGGCTTGGTGCAGTGGGCTGGAATGTGGGAGAATACCTTCTTGCCGATGGTGCAAACTTGGTTGTTTGCGATATAAATGATGAGCGGGTAAATGCGTTTATCCGTGAGCACTCAGGTTTTTCTGTTGAAAAAGTATCTAAAGGCACAGCGCTAAATGAGAATGTGGATATTATTTCCCCATGTGCAGCCGGCGGGGTGTTTGATGAAGAAACTATCAATCGTTTAAAGTGTAAGTATATCTGGGGTTCTGCAAACAATCAACTAAAAGCAACATCGAAAGATGAAGAAATCTACCTGGCAAAAAAAATAAAAGAAAAAGGAATTCTTTATCAGATTGAATGGTGGCATAATTCGGCTGGTGTAATTTGTATGGCGGAGGAGTATCTGCATGATGCGACACAGGAGCAGGTACTGCGAAAAATTGAGGAGATAATTCCCCCGTCCACGTGGGAAAACCTGATGGAAGCGGATAAAAAGAACATTACGCCTACAGAAAATTGCTATGCAAAAAGTGAAAATATGATTTATGGCTAACCACTTTATGAGAAGCAGACCTTTAGTCAGGGGGTCTGTTTTCTGTTAGTTGAATAAAATCTGTAGAAAAGTACAAAGCAAAGCGAAATAGTACCACAAGCAGGGAGATATATTGGAGGATACACCTATGCCTGAAAAAATGGTAACAAACACAGAAACCATGCAAACTCCGAGAATAAAGAAGGCTTTCAGTCTGGAAGCGCTGGTGTTCCTTGTGGCAGTAGTCGGCGTTTTTGGCGGTCTTGCCGGAAAAATGGGTACGGTGAACATGTTGAATACCATGATGAATACCGCTTACGACTTGTTGATGAATACGGTGCTGTATATCATGGCTATTGCGGTAATTGCAGGGGCGCTCTCCGGTCTGCTTACGGAGTTTGGTATAGTGGCAGCGATAAACAAGATTCTTTCACCGTTAATGCGTCCGCTATATGGACTGCCGGGCGCCAGTGTAGTAGGCGTTGTGACCACTTACCTTTCCGATAATCCGGCAATACTAACCCTTGCTGAAGATGATAATTTTCGAAGGTATTTCAAGAAGTATCAGTTGCCGGCGCTGACCAATATCGGAACCGCATTTGGTATGGGGCTGATTATCACCACCTTTATGATGGGTATTACCGCAAAAGACGGAAGCTCTTTTCTGGCAGCGGCCATGATTGGCAATCTGGGGGCAATCATCGGAAGCATGATCAGCGCCAGACTCATGCTAATTAAGACGAAAAAACTTTTTGGCGCAGAGGAGGATGCGGAAATAAAAGGAACTGCGCTGAAGCTTTCTCTGAATGAAAGAATTGTCAGAAACGGCAGTATCGGAGAACGCTTTATGGAATCCATGTTAGAAGGGGGAAAAAGTGGCGTTTCTATGGGCGTCTCTATCGTTCCGGGGGTATTAATCATTTGTACGATTGTGATGATGCTCACCAACGGACCTTCGGAAAACGGTACTTTTACCGGCGGTGCTTATGAAGGCGTTGGCGTATTGCCGTTGCTTGCGGGTAAGGTAGAAGGGATTCTGTCGTTGTTGTTCGGCTTTACTTCTTCTGAGGCGATTGCGGTTCCAATAACTGCACTTGGCGCAGCAGGTGCTGCAATTGGACTTGTTCCAAACTTGGTTTCGTCGGGGCTGGCAGCCGGAAATGACATTGCGGTGTTTACGGCAATGTGCATGTGCTGGAGCGGATATCTCAGCACCCATGTTGCGATGATGGATGCGCTGAAATTTCGTGAGCTGACCGGGTATGCTATAATCTGCCACACCATCGGCGGTTTATGTGCGGGGATAAGCGCCCATTGGCTGTATCTGCTGATAATCTGAAAAGAGAATAAAAAAGAATGGAGTCTTGCAAACGAGAGGAGAAGTCTGATTGAGTAAGACTCCATTTTTGCCTTCCGGCTTTATTCTTTTTAATTGATGTCCACGGCCTGACGTCCTTGTATTTATTTCTGCGAATCGTTTTACGAACCGGCCTATTTATGATAGAATATAAAAATATGAATCTATGCCCGGAAGGGTGAAAAAAGGAGTGAGACTTTATGATTAAACTCGATCCAATCAAGATCGAACTGCCGGTAGCTTTGGCAAATCTTAAAGAGGTAGGTGAGTCCCTTTGACCTGGCGGGTCTTACAGGGAAGTTAGAAACACTGACAAAGCAAACCGAGGCGCAGGACTTCTGGAACGACCCGGAGGCGGCGCAGAAAATACTCAAACAGAAAAAGTCCATTGAGTCCAAGGTGAACCGGTACGAGAGCCTTAGACAGGGGCTTTATGATATTGGTGACCTGATCGAGCTGGCTGAAGAAATGGAAGACGAAGAAGAAGCCGACAGCATTGTGAACAGCTTTGCCCGCTTGCAGCAGGAACTGGAAACCCTCAAGCTGGATACCCTTTTAGATGGGAAATACGATCACAACAATGCCATTATTTCCGTTCATGCGGGAACCGGCGGCGTAGATGCCATGGACTGGGCGCAGATGCTTTACCGTATGTATACCAGATGGGCAGAGAAGAAGGGATATAAGGTGACCCTTGTGGATATGCAGGATGACACAGAAGCCGGAATCAAGAGTGCCACACTGATTGTGGAGGGAGAAAACGCTTACGGCTATCTGAAGAACGAAAAAGGCGTTCACCGTCTGGTGCGTATTTCTCCGTTTAATGCGGCAGGAAAGCGGCAGACCTCTTTTGCATCTCTGGAAGTTATGCCGGAAGTGGAAGACGATTTAACCGTAGAAATCGATCCGGAAGATCTGCGTATCGATACCTATCGCAGCAGCGGCGCCGGCGGTCAGCACGTAAACAAGACCGATTCGGCAATCCGTATCACCCATTTGCCGACCAACATCGTTGTCACCTGCCAAAACGAGAGAAGCCAGCACCAGAACAAGGATATGGCCATGAAAATTCTCATGGCAAAGCTGATAGAACTGAAGGAACAGGAGCATAAGGAAAATCTGAAAGAGCTGAAGGGAGACTTCTCCCTGATTACCTGGGGTTCTCAGATCCGCTCTTATGTCTTCCAGCCGTACACCATGGTCAAGGACCATAGAACCGGTGCAGAAGTGGGCAACGTCAATGCCGTTATGGACGGCGACATCGACTATTTTATCAACGAAAAACTGAAACAGAAGGACGACAATTAGTATGAACATCATAGAAAAATTAGCCGGCGAATTCAAGGTAAAGACCAGCCAGGTGGAAAACACGGTAAACCTGATTGATGAGGGCAATACCATTCCCTTTATCGCCAGATACAGAAAGGAAGTTACCGGCGGTCTGACCGACGTTATCCTGCGTGATATGGATGAACGTCTGCAGTATCTGCGCAATTTGGAAACCAGAAAAGAAGAAGTGTGCAGGCTTATCGATGAACAGGGTAAACTGACAGCGGAGCTGGAAAAAGAAATTCATTCCGCAGAGGTTTTGCAGAGGGTCGAAGACCTTTACAAACCTTATAAACAGAAAAAGGCAACCCGCGCATCTAAAGCAAAGGAAAAAGGTTTGGAGCCGCTTGCTATGCTCTTTTATGCACAGCAAGAAAAAAGCGGCGATCCTATGGAATTTGCTGCAAAATATGTAAATCCGGAAAAAGAAGTGGAAACACCGGAAGAAGCAGCGCAGGGCGCTATGGATATTATCGCAGAGATGATCTCCGAAGATGCTGACCTGATTAAAGCAATCAGAGAAAAGACCTTTGCCAAAGGAAAGATTTCCACCGAAGCGACTGATCCGGAGGAGAAAACGGTTTACGATATGTATTACGGCAGCAGCGAAGCCATTGCAAAGATGCCTAACCACAGAGTTTTGGCTGTGAACCGTGGCGAAAAAGAAAAGAAACTAAAGGTAAAAGTGGCCATCGACAGTGAGGAGATCACCACCCTGATTGGTAAGCAGGTCATTCGTGGCGAGTCAATTTTCAAAACCCTTCTGACTGATACCATTGCCGACGCCTATAAACGTCTCATTGCGCCGTCTGTAGAGCGGGAGATGAGAAATACGCTGACAGAAAGAGCAGAGACAGAAGCAGTAAAAGTCTTTGCAAAGAATACGGAAAAACTGCTGATGGTACCGCCGGTAAAAGGCAAGAGGGTGCTTGCCATCGACCCGGGTTACAGAACCGGATGCAAGGTTGCAGCGCTGGACGAGACGGGAAAGCTGAAGGCATACACCACGATTTATCCGACGGAACCGAAAAATGATATCATCGGAACAGAGAAGACCCTGACGAAGATTATCGATAAGTTCGGTGTGGATATCATCGTTATCGGAAACGGTACGGCGTCCAGAGAAACGGAAGAAGTGGTATCGTCTTTTCTGAAGAAAAACGATTACGATATCCAGTATACCATTGTCAACGAGGCGGGTGCGTCGGTCTATTCCGCATCTAAACTGGCTGCGGAAGAATACCCGGACTTGGACGTAACCACAAGGGGCGCTATGTCTTTGGGCAGGAGATTGCAGGATCCGCTTGCCGAACTGGTAAAAATTGATCCCAAGCATATTGGGGTAGGCCAGTATCAGCACGATATCAATCAGAAACAACTGGATAATGCATTGACCAATGTGGTAGAGGACTGCGTAAACCGGGTAGGCGTGGATTTGAATACGGCGTCACCATCTCTTCTGTCCTATATTGCAGGTGTTAATATGGGCATTGCGAAAAACATCGTAGCATACAGAGAAGAAAACGGCAGCTTTACCAGTCGTAAAGAACTGATGAAGGTGGCGAAATTGGGAGAAAAGGCATTCAAGCAGTGCGCAGGCTTCATGCGGATTGCCGATGGCAAAGAACCGCTGGACAGCACTTCCGTCCATCCGGAATCTTATAAGGCGGCAGAAGAAATGATGGCGAAAATCGGCATCACCAAAGAAGATATCGCAAAGGGCGGAGCCAAGGATCTGGACGAAAAAATCTGGCAGGCATATCCTGCAAAGAAACTTTCTGAAAGCATGAAGAAAATGGCAGCTGACCTTGAAATCGGTGAAATGACTTTGTCCGATATTCTTGCGGAAATGAAGAAGCCGGCAAGAGATCCGAGAGAGGATGCGCCGCCGGTAATTTTTAGAAATGACGTGCGCAGTTTTGAAGACCTGAAGGTAGACATGGAGCTGACCGGAACGGTAAGAAACGTGGTGGACTTCGGCGCTTTTGTGGATATCGGCGTAAAGCAGGATGGGTTGGTACACATATCCCAGCTGAGCAATAAGTTCGTTAAACATCCGATGGATGTGGTATCCGTGGGCGATACGGTAAAGGTAAAGATTTTGTCCATTGACAGAGACAAGCAGAAGGTCGGTCTGACCATGAAGTTTTAGCCTGTACAATCAGGCGGCAGAGGGTAGAGACGGCCTGCGGAAGAACAGAAAACAAGAAAAAGAAAAGGAGCGATGAATATGGCAGTAAATGCAGTACTTTTTGATTTTGATGGTACAGTGGCTAACACTAATGGCCTGATTATTGATTCCTGGCAGTATGTATATAAGCAGATTTTAGGCAGGGAAGCTGATGAGGCGGATATCAAGGCTTCTTTTGGAGAACCTCTTGCGGTAACTATGGCTAAGGTTTTTCCCAATACACCGGTAGAAGAGGCGATTGACCTTTACAGAGGTCATCAGAAGGATATCTACGAAGAAATGATTGAACCGTTTCCCGGCATGGTAGAGCTGATTAAAGGGCTGAAAGCGAAGGGATTTAAGGTATCGATTACCACATCTCGCCTGAGAAATTCTACCCTGATTGGGTTGAGAAAGTTTGGCTTGATGGACGATATTGACCAGATTATCACCTGCGAAGATACGGATAAGCACAAGCCGGATCCGGAACCGGTGTTGATTTCCCTGGAAAGACTGGGGGTAAAAGCAGAAGAAGCGTTGATGATCGGAGACAGTATGTTTGATATCAAGTGTGCCCATAATGCCGGCGTCAAAGCTGTTCTGGTTGGCTGGGCGGAAGCAGTTTCTGAAGAAGACCTGAATGGCCCGGATAAGCCTGACTACTATATTGAACAGGCAGAAGCGCTGTTTGATATTCTTTAGACCGAGCTGCTTTGGCGTGACCCGGGCTGATTTTGTTTGACCCTTTTGACGCAATGTACCGATGAAAGGAACAACATGCTGAACATCGTTTATGGAAGAGAAAGTATAGATAAAGAGAAATTCATCTATCAGGATATACGGGCGAAGGGGGGCAGGACGCTGATCATCGTCCCTGACCAGTATACGCTGGAAGCAGAAAAACAGGCTTTCCGCCTTCTTGGTGCGGAGAGCCTTCTTGACGTGGAAATCATCAGTATGTCTCGCTTGGGCAGCAGGCTTATTGCAGAATGTGGCGGTGGAAAAAGGGTTTTCATCGATAAATATGGGCGGCATATGCTTCTGTCCCAGATTGCTTCCCGAAAGGAAGATGAGCTGAAAGCCTTTCGCGGCAACATGAACCGGCAGGCATTTCTGGAGATGACCAACAACTTTATCTCTGAAATGAAGCAGTACAATGTGATGCCGGAGGATTTGACGGTTCTGGGTGAAAGTCTGCCGGAGGACAGCTTGTTAAAAGCTAAACTTTTTGATCTGCATCTGATATTTTCCGAATACGAAGAGAAGATCGCCGGCAAATATACCGACTCGGAAGATTATATTGGGTTATATACAGAAAAAATCCCCCTGTCCCGTCTGATAAAGGGAGCGCGGATCTGGATTTACGGCTTTGACAGCTTTGCACCAAAAGCCGTAAAGGTTCTGGGCGGACTTATGGATGCGGCTGAGGAAGTCAATATTTTTCTTACCTACGACAGCGGCTGCAGAGACGAGGAAATCTTTAAACTGCCGGAAATTGTCATGGCCAATCTGGAGTCGGAGGCGGCTCTTCGGGGGATAAAGTGCCGGAAACAGAAGGTGGAAGAAGGCAGCGGATTCGATGCGATAAAACGAACAAAGGCGCTGGTAAAGCTTGAAAAAGAACTCTACGCAATTTATAAAGAACCTTGTGACGATACCCGGGGAATTACGCTGGTCAAAGCTGCCAATATGTACAGTGAGGCAGAGTCGGCGGCGGCGCATATCCTGCATCTTGTACGGGATAAAGGACTTCGCTATCGGGATATGGTGGTAATCTGCAATGACCAAACGGTGCGCAGTTCAGTGATTGGCAGGGTTTTTGAGGAATATGGCGTGGCGCTTTTTGATGATAAAAAGCGAAGCGTCCTCAGCTCTCCCATTGCCGTTTATCTTACGGCGCTTTTGGATGTGGTCGTTTATCGATATCGAACCAGTGATATTTTTAAGGTACTGAAGACCGGCTTCACTTCTCTTTCTGAGGAGGAAATTGAGGCGCTGGAAAACTATGCGATAAAGTATCGGATTAAAGGAAGTATGTGGAAAAAGCCTTTTGTTAAAGGGGCTTTGGAATATGGAGAAGACGGGCTGCAGCAATTGAACCGGATCAGAGCGGAAGTGGCAGCGCTGTTTTCGGACTTTGAGGCGCTGTATAAAGACGCGAAAACCAATGGCGCGTTTGCTGAGGCCTGCTATGATTTTCTGACGGAAGCGGCAGGGCTTGGCGATGCTGTAAGCAAGCTGATAGAGGAACAGGAAAGCCGGGAACTCTTTGATTTGGCAGAAGAGACCGGTCAGATCTGGGGTCAGATGGTGGGGCTTCTGGAGCAGATTGTGGAATTGTCCGGCGAAGAGAAATTTGACGGTAAGGCGTTTGCAAATCTTTTAACGGTGGGATTGTCTCAGCTTGAAATCGGCGTGTTGCCGCCAACTGCTGATGATCTTCTTATGGGCACCATGCAGAGAACCAGAAGCGGACCGGTTAAGGCTGTCATTGTCCTTGGGGCGAATGAGGGACTTTTACCGCAGAATATCAATGATGAAGGGCTGTTTACCATAGAAGAATTGGAATTCCTGGCAGAAGCCGGAAAGGAAATCTGTAAAGCGGATAAAATTCGAGGGCTGGAGGAAAAACTGGCGATTTATAGAAATCTGTCCAAGGCGGAACAGGACCTTTGGATTAGTTATTCGACCAGCGATGAAGAGGGCAAGGAGACTCGTCCTTCGGAAATTATTGACACCCTTCGGAGAATTTACCCTTCTCTTGTTGTTGAGGAGGATGTGGTTTCTGCAGAAAACACGATGGAGCTTTTGGGTGGTGCGGTAGGAACCCTGCGTCATTTGACGTACGCGCTGCAGCGTGGCAGGAAAGGTGAGAAGGTTGATTCGCTTTGGAGAGCGGTGGCTCGTTGGTATGAAGAAAATGAGCCTGAGGCGCTAAAACGTGTAACGGATGGTCTTGCCTTTACCAACAGTCAGGCAGATTTGCCCAGAACCCTTGCCGGGCTTTTATATAAAAGGGAGGATGGCAGCGGGTTGACGCTCAGTCCGTCCAGGCTGGAACGATTCAGCAGATGTCCGTTTTCTCACTTTATGACCTACGGTCTGCGGCCGGAGGAACGACGGGCCTTTGCTGTATTGGGCAGGGAGATCGGAGACATTTATCACCAGTGTTTAATGGAAATTTCACAGAAATTGACGAAAGAGAATCGCTGGGATTCTATTACGGAGGCAGAATGCCGGGAGTTGGTTATGCAAATTGTAAATCGTCAGGCGGCGGTTTATCGCGAGGGCGTTTTTTCTTTTAGTAATGAGGAAAGATACAAAGTTTCCCGGATTGAGGACGCGTGTTTTTATGTGTGCTGGGCGCTGATCGGACAGGTGCGAGAGGGTAAAATCAAGGAAAGTCTTTATGAAGTACCTTTTGGCAGCGGTCAATCTATCGCGCCGATCTGCATAGAAGCAGAGGGTGAGATGCTTCGCATTGAAGGTAAAATTGACAGGCTGGATGTATTGGCAGATGAACGGATCAAAATTATCGACTATAAAACGGGGAAAGAAAGCTTCAGCGCCAGTGAAGCCAGGGGCGGTTATCGTCTGCAGCTAATGTTGTATTTGAAGGCTGCTCAGGAGAACCGAAAGAAACCCGCAGGGGTGTTCTATTTTCTGATTGGTGATCCCAGGGCTGATTTGACCGGTACGGTCGGTGAGGAAATGGCGGATAAGATTGCAAAGGAGATAGGAAAATCATTCAGACTCAACGGGGTCATGGTAGACAATGGCCAAGTCATCGACAATATTGCCGGCGAGTTTGAGGGGTATTCGGATATTGTTCCGCTGCGAAAGGGAAAGGAAGGAATCAAGGCCACTTCGGAGGGTTTTCTTCTCAGTGATGAGGAGTTTGCCTTGCTGCAGAAGGACGTAGATACGCAGGTGGAAAAGTTGTGCGGTCAACTGGTTCGCGGCAGGATTGCAATCAATCCAAAGAAAACAGATCGGGAGTCTCCATGTACCTATTGCCAGTTCAAGTCGGTCTGCCGTTTTGATTTAAGTTTTCCGGGATGTAATTTTGACGTTGTCAAATGACCGGAAAGGTGATATAATCCATTATGTTGTATCAAATAGCATACGGCACTCCATATGGATGTGACGGGTGAGCTGATGCGGCATATGCTTCCGTGGCTCAGTTGGCAGAGCAGCGCATTCGTAACGCGCAGGTCGCCGGTTCGATCCCGGCCGGGAGCTCCATAAGAAAACCCTTCGAAAATGTCTGATTTTCAGCAATTCGGAGGGTTTTTGTTTTGCGCGAGGTGGTTTTAAGTAGGAATTTTAAGGTACGGATATAGACCTTTTTTGACCTTTAGGTGTTGCACCCTGCGTGCACCCGGGGAGAAGTTTTGCGGCAGATATTATGTCTTCTTGATCCAGGTTAGTGTAAATATTGGCGGTCATCTTAATATCGGTATGTCCCATAAGTTTTTGTGCTGACCGAATGTCAATACCGTTTCTGGCGAGGTCAGTGCAATATGTGTGGCGTAAGCAATATGGAACAAGGTCGGGTGATACGGGGTAAGGCGGCACTAAGGCGTTACGGTACATCTTGCATCCCATAGAGATATTCAGCTGTCGTTTGAAACTGTACCACACTCTCTGACGGTTATCGTATTTGATCGGCTTGCCGGTACTGTAGGCGGCGATATATTCGTTTTTCGGCGTTGTTCTGATGAGGCTGTATAACTTGTCCGGAATCGGAACAAGTCGGTCAGCGTTAGCTGTTTTGGTTCCTCTGATGTGCAGCATGTTGTACCCGTCTACTTGAATTATATCCTTTCCCATTGCCTCGGCGGCCTCGGATGGGCGGCATCCGCAGTGCAGCATTAACAGAAACAAATAATATCTTCGGTCAGTCGAAGCTACTTTGACGATATGCTCTCTTTCGACTTCTGTGATCGCCCGTCGAGATGTTTTCGTCCCGGCTGGTTTAACTAAATCTTGTGCAGGATTAGTCAGAATAAGATGGCTCGTCACCGCTTTGCTGAAAATGAACTTCATGGCATGATATACTTCGCTAATCTGACTCTTGGATTTTCCGGTTTGAAAATTGAGAACCTGCTGACAGTGAAGAGGCTTGACATCTTTTATCTGCATATGGCCTATGTGGTCAAGGATGCAATGCCGGATTCTATTTTCGTATTTTTTCTTAGTGATCTCCTTCTGCCCGGTTTTATATGTACTAATGCATTGTTTAGTCCAGGCGTTGACGGTCATAGTTCCATTTACGGCGAGTTTTCCCTCTTTTAGGTCTCGTAACTTCATCGCTTTCTTTTCGCCGTACTCAGCCTCTGTATTTGCGTGGATATAGTACCTCTGGCCTTCATATGTGTAAACGGTAAATCACCCGTGAGTCGAAATCCTCCCCAATAAACAGTAAAATACCATTAAAGGTTTTTTGAAGTTTTTTAGGGAGGATTTTTTAATGAATATCAAAGAACAGATGAAACTGCAGAAATGGGCATCCGATAT
>JAXKAR010000058.1:0-3346 GCA_036305845.1 Emergencia sp. | reverse complement strand
GGGGATAGCCGCTTTAGCGGTGCAAGGGGGTGTAGCCACCTTGACGGAACGAAGTGACGCAACATTCGCAGGCAAGCAGTTTTCTTCTGCTGACAGAGAATGAAGCTCCGCAGGACGCACTACTCTCGATAGAGAGTATAGAAGTGCGCCCTTAGAGTTCTAAGGGTATTTTTAGATAATTGGGAATGTTTCTTTGTCAAACTGCGTAACATTGAACACGATACGCCACTCGACATCATCACCAACCGGTTCAAAGTGCAGAGCAGAACAAGCAGCATGAAGTTTTTCTTGTGAATTTGTTCCATATATAACTGCTGTCGGACCATCTGCACCACCAATAACACCAACAACAAAACAGGAACTACTGCCAACTGGACGGAACGAATGATCGCCTGGTGTAACTTCTATCGGTCTATCGCCTTCATCACAGTCAAAAACCGAAATGTTCTCCATCGGTTCAGGGGTAAGTGTATAACTCATGGCAATATAATGTGTCGGATAAATCCAGCGATCAGAACCAAAACTATTTTGAGGAACTGTCTGCTGTTCTATTTCCTGCACGGTCAGTGTATGGGTTATTCCGCTAACAGGATGGGAAAACATAAATGAATCTCCGGGTGCGTGAACTTTGAAATGTGAGCCTGGAACTTGTCCTGGTTGCTGCTCCATTGTAAGAAAAAGTTTATTGATTTCAGGGTGATGCTTGGTTCCCCAAGGAAATACGTCTCTGCATATGACCCAGCCATAAGTACTATCCAGCCCATAATGGTCGATTGCCCATTTTGCTTCCAACTCATTGATAACGCCATCTGGCAGACAAGGATTAAAGCTCACAGCGCAGCCATGGGTTGTCTGTAATATTTTCTCGTTTAACTTCAAGCAAGGTTTGAAGTTAAAACAAAGTGGGTTTTCCCATTCCATCTGCATCTGTTGCTCACGGGTAAAATTTTCACATGAGTCATTTTCCCAGTCCAGATTCCATTTTTTCATGAAGTCACGGATGCTTTCTGAATCAACTCGCATACAAAAATCAACGACAAGTCCTTTGCTACATGAATAAGCTGCCGGAATTACCCAATGATATCCAGCCCAATCGAATTGTTTATCCAGCTTGATCTCTTTTCCGGCACGGTCTTTACCTCGATGTCCCCAGAAATCTCCATCAAAGTAGACCTTCCATTCAGGGGCAACCAATTCTGCCTCTGAAGTCATATCATTATCGTAATAATCTTCTGTGTATTTAATCTGACTGTAATCAAAGGAAGATTGCAGGTTTTTGATATATGTCCACGGTTGTTCCATAGGCAACAAATTCATCTTCTCTGAAATTTCCGATAAAGTTTGCTGTTGTTCCTGGGTTGTAGGGTTTTCATTGAGAAAGGCTTCAAACTGTGCTTCGTTCCACATCCACGCTTGTTCCACTGCCGCCACATCACCACAAGCCAGTATAAGCCGCAGAAAGTCGGTAAAATTTTCAGCTACTGGATGAACATAATCAGGAGAAGTATTCATGGGGCTGACAGAGAAAACCATCTCTCCAAATCCACGAATGAAACAGAAGTGGATACCATCTATCCCTGCCCATCCAAAAACCGATGCCCCTTTTGGGGTACAAAAATAATTTGTATTATCCTCACGGAGTTCAACTCCCACAGGACTTAAATCGACACCCCGCTGTAAAAATTTTTTCAAAATTCTATTCATTAAGCATCCCCCCATAAAATTAGTGCTATCACGCTCTTTATTGTAGTAAATTTTATCACAAGAGTGTGAATAAATCTACTGGCGAATGCTGAAACCGCCCGAACAGTTTCTTTCTGCTCAGGCGGCTTTCTTCATCTATTTTTCTTTCTTCTGCTGCACTTGTTCATGGGCTTCCTGCTGAACATCAGCCCAGCGGAAAAGCCATACTTGAAGTGACTTTCACTTTCTTCACATTGGGCGATTGCTGTCTGCGCCCGGAGTTCCTGCACCAGCTCATAGTCCTCTTTGCTGAGCCGCTGGGACAACTGCTCCATGAGCTTTTCACAGGCTATGACTGCCTTTCGGTATTCCGGTGATGTAGGTACAACTGTCTCGCAGGGATAAAACTCCCCATTATACATGGCTTCCAAAATCATAGCTTTACCTCTCTCAACAGTAGATTAGTTCCGTCTTGATGATTTCCTCTGCCCGGCAGCGGATGGAGTTCATTGACTGCACCCATAACATCTGATTTTCCGCTTTCATGGCTTCGGTCACGCCCTCGGCTTTCATCATCTGCCGGATAATCAAGTCCAGCCTGTCTGCCGCCTGCTCGTTCAGATCGGCAACGACGGTGTGGAGCCTGCCGGACAAAATTAGCTCGTTGTAAAGCATGGGACGGTGCAATTTCAGATAGGACTGGTGCAAGCGTCCCCAATGCCCAATAGGTCGGCGTTCCTCCGGCAGCTTCAAGTCCGGCACATAGTAGTCGCCCACCAACACATAGTCCATACCGTTCTCATGGATTCTCGGTTTCAACTCTTTCATAAAATCACGCTCCCTTTCTCGGTCCCAGCTGCGGCAAACTGCTCACCGGGATAAATACCCCTCTGGCAATATCCTCGGTGCGGATTGCCTGTTTTCTGGCTTCAATCTCCGCTTTTTTCTTGGCTTTCGTGCGCTCCTCATACTCTTTCTGTTTACCATTGGCTTTCCGCTTCAAGTAGTTCTGGTGGAGCCTGTCCTTGCGTTCCTCACGCTTGCGGATTTCCTCTAATTCCTCCGGGGTAAGCTCCACTTCGCCAAACGCAGGGGGAACGAAACGACCCACGAAATTGAAGTAAATCTCGACCTCCTGTGTGGTCTGAATACTGCCCTTGCGGTCACGCTCATGCACAAGAATTTTCTCGATAAACTCGTTGAGCATGGCAATGGTCAGCTTGTCGAAGTTCTCGTACTTGTCAATCAGAGCGATAAAACGGTCAGCGTCCTTTTCGTGCTTCTCATAGCTCTTGACAGCCTTTTCCAGAACAGAGATTTCAGCGGTAAGCTCGGACTGTTCCTTTTCGTATTGAGCGTACAGAGTGGCGTATCTGCTGTCGGACAGCTTTCCTAAAATGTTGTCCTCATAGATTGTGCAGAGCAGGACTTCCAGCTCGGAAACTCTCTGCTTTGCGGTGGCAAGGCGTGTGCGCTGTTTCCTGACCTCTGTGGTCTGCTGGCTGGACTGCGCTTCCTGCACCACACGGACAAACTCGGCTCGGTCATGCTTGGCATACTCGGCAATGGCTTTCAGCATTTCAGAGACAAGGGACAGTACCTCATCTTCATTGATACGGTGCTGGGTCTTGCAGAGCGTTCCGCAAGGAACTTTGGTGTACTG
>JAXKAR010000057.1:0-13457 GCA_036305845.1 Emergencia sp. | reverse complement strand
GGCTTTTATAGCCTCTTTGGCTATTTGGGTTCTGAACTGAGATGTATAATGTGACATTTTGCTACCTCCATCCTTACTGGTATTATATCATTGTTTCCAGTGTTTGGGTGAAGGTGTCCGTTAAATAGGGTCCACATTAAGATCGCCTAAAAATTTTCATTTGACTTAACTTTACTATACAAGCGGGGCTGCCGCATTAACGTTGATTTTCCGTTAATGCGACAGCCCCTTTTGCGTAGCCGGACTAAATGACCGGTTAAATTTGGCCACGTTTGGATGAGTTGGTCTCAAAGACCAAAACGCCTTTATTAGTTAGAGAAAGCCCATATTTTCCGTGAGAGGCAGAGACCAACCCTTGATCAGAGAGCATGGTAATCGCTTTACGGATTTTGTATTCGGAAATTTCAAAGCCACTGTCTCTAAGATACCAGAAAATTCGGTTCCTACCGGCGATCTCGCCTCGCTGGTTGATTCTGCGGATAGCTTCTAAAATCAAAAGGGAAGTCTGATCTGTGTCACGAGAAGGTTCTCTCCTGCGTTTTTCTTTGCCGGTTGAAGGCTTCGGGCTGTCAAAAGGCAGATCCTCAATGGTAACTGTATCGGTTTCACTGACTGTCATGGAAAATTTCAGCGTGTTGAGAAGCTCTCGGATATTGCCGGGCCAGGTATGGACCATAAAGCTTTCCAGTACATCGGGATCGATGACTTTCGAAGAAATCTTTCCTTTCTGTTGCCAGTAAGCGATCAAAGAAGGGATATCTTCTTTATAAAGATCCAGGGTCGGCAGGCGGAGATGACCTTCTTTGAGTCTGTAATAAAGATCTTTTCGAAACGTGTTGTTCTCAATCATTCGGGAAAGGTCTTTGCTTGTAGAGGCAATGATTCGCACGTCTACGGGGATAGAACCGGATCCGGGTCTGATAATTTCCCTTTCCTGCAGAACGCGGAGAAGCTTTACCTGCATGGGCAGGGATAAGTCGCCGATTTCATTGAGAAACAGGGTGCCGCCGTCTGCCCGCTGAAACAGTCCGATGTGGCTATCTTCTGTGTTTGCAACTGTAGAAGAACCGGTTTCATCAGAACCGAAAAGGGCTGTATCCACCAGTTGGTCAGGAAGGGCAGATAGATTGATCGCCGCAAAGGGCTTTTTTGAGCGAGATGAGGCGTTGTGAATCGCGCTGGCAAAAAGGGATTTACCTGTACCGTTATCTCCTTCGATCAGCATAGACAAATCTGTAGGCGCAATTCTTTCGGCAAGTCGTTTGGCGTGGAGAATCTGCGGGCTTTCGCCAATGATATCTGTAAAGTGGTATTTTGCACGATAATCTGACTCCTGGGCAGTAGAAGTTGTTCGGTCATCAGGTGTCCCTGCGCAACGGGAGATTCTTTTTGCAATTGGACCGTCAGGAAGTGGTGTAAGGCCGGTCTGATTGTAGAAAGCAGTTTCCGTATCCTTATCGGAAAAAAATGCATAAAAATCTGTGGGTGTCGGAAGATCTCCGGGTGCGGTTAAGTCGTAGGCTAAAATGGGAAATTCATCAGACAGAATTTCTGTTAATTGTCTGCGCATAGCATCGATGATAAACTGACTGCTGCCAACCAGCAGCAGAGGCTTGCGATTTTGCAAATCCATGGAAAATTTCTCCTTCCTTGCGACAACGTCATAAGGTCTGTCATGCCGCTCGCATAGCTTGCGGGACACAAAAGCATAAGGTCTGTCATGCCAATCGCTGTCGCTCTTGGGACAGAACCATTATACGACTTGTGTCATGCCGCTCGCATAGCTTGCGGGACACAAAAGCATAAGGTCTGTCATGCCAATCGCTGTCGCTCTTGGGACAGAACCATTATATCATATATCTAATTGCAGGGGATAAAAAACAAATGGCTATGGTGTATCTTTTGTACAGGTAAAATTTTTTATAAATTAAAATATTTTTCTGTGTGCGCGGAGGGGGGACGCAATAAATAAACTCGTTTTTTTCCATCTCACGTATATATTTCCCGGCTTTGTTGGACTGAGACGATGTGCACATAAATGGCATGGATTTTGCTATACGTATAAGAGAACTTATACATATTTAGGAGGTTAAAAAAATGAGTGAGAAAAAAACTTCTATTGAGCGAGTCATGGAAGTCAGCACGGGTCTCAAGCGAACGATGAAGACAAATGCGGCTGTCATGGTTGGCGTAGGGAGTACTATTGGTACCGGCCTGTTCTTGAGCTCCGGTGATGTTATTTCTACTGCCGGACCTGGAGGCGCCATTGTAGCTTATCTGATCGGCGGTATAATCGCTTATCTGATGACATCTTGTTTAGGAGAATTATCAGCAGCGATGCCGGTTTCCGGAAGCTTGCAGGCTTATTCTACTGAGTTTATCAGTCCGGCTATGGGTTTTACCATCGGATGGGTTAACTGGATTGGCGCTGCGGCTACCATCACTGCCCAGATTGTCGCTTCCGCCATTATTATGCGTGATATGATTCCGGGAACACCGACCTGGCTGTGGATTGTATTCTTTGCAGCGCTGCTATTTGGGGTCAACTTTGCCAATGCAAAAGTTTTCGGCAATATCTCTTTCTGGGTGTCCAGTCTAAAGATTATTATGGCGGTTGTTTTTGTCATCGTAGGCGTTGCTATGATGTGCGGATTGATTGGAGATGAGCCGGTAGGTTTCAGCAATTATACTGCAAATGGCGGGGCTTTCCCTATGGGTGCAGCTGGCATTGGCGCAGTAATCTTAACATCATTTTATGCTTATGCCGGTACAGAAGTAGTCGCTTCCACAGCAGGAGAAATCGAAAATGAAAAGGATATGCCAAAGGCAATCAATTTAACAATCGTTATTCTTATTACGGTGACTGTACTTAGTATTGCAGTTGTTGCGGCTCTTCTGCCATGGGAGCAGGCGTCTGTCTTAGGCAGTCCGTTTGTCTATGTTTTCAGAAACGCAGGTCTGCCAAGTGCAGCGCTGATTGTAAATCTGATCGTTCTGACTTCAGCCCTGACCAGCGGAAACTACTTCGTTTACGCATGCAGCAGATATTTATGGTCCATGGCTAAATTCCGCCAGGCACCGCAGTTCTGCGCAAAGACCAATAAAAATGGTGTGCCTGTCATTGCGTTGGCAATTTCTATGGCCTTTGCTATGATTGGTATAGTTGCCCAGTTTATAGCAGAAGACACCGTTTACCTGTTCTTGGTATACTTTATTGGCGGCGGAAATATCTTCATGTATACCGTAATCTGTATATGCCAGTTTAGGTTCAGAAAACGTTATCTGGCTGAAGGCGGAAAACTGGAAGATCTGAATTACAGAGTACTTTCCTTCCCGCTGATTCCGATTCTCGGTGTGCTGGCCTTTGCGGCTATGCTGGTTGTAACGCTGATGGATCCGAGTCAGGCTATCGCAATCTATGTATGCGCACCATGCTATCTGATTATTTATGTATTATCCCTGATCTATACCAGAAAGAAGGGGATTACTGCAGCAAATCTGGATATTTAAATAAAGGAGTGTCCGGCAATGATTGATAAAAACAGAATCTATGAAAACATGAAACGATTGGTTGCGGTGCCTGGGGTATCGGGAACAGAAGAGGAGCGGAAGACCGCAGAGGAACTGGAAAAGATGCTCTTTGAAATTCCGTATTTTCAGACACATCGGGAAAATGTGAAATTGCTGCCGGTAAAAGACGATATATTGAACCGGTCCATTGTCACCGCTTACCTGGAGTGCTGTCCGCAGAGCCGGAAAGTGATTATCCTAACCGGTCATTACGATGTAGTAGACGTAGAGGAATTCGGCCATTTGCAGGATATCGCCTACGACGTGGAAGCCATTACGAAAGCGGTGGATCAGATGCCGCTGGATGAGGATAGCCGCAAGGACTACGAAAGCGGAGAATGGGTTTTCGGCAGAGGAACAGCAGACATGAAATACGGCCATGCCTTATGTCTGGAGCTCTTACGTCACTTTTCCGAAGAGGGCGGGATTGACGGAAATCTACTCTACGTAGCAGTGTGCGGAGAAGAAACCAATTCAGAAGGAATGTTACGTGCGGTACCGTTTTTTAACCAGTTCGCAGAGGAAAAGGGCATAGAATATGAAGCGCTTTTACTGACCGAGTGCTACATGATGGAAGATCAGGCAGGTGACCAAAATCGATATATCCACATTGGCGCATCCGGTAAAGTTATGCCCATGTTTTTCTTCGTAGGAGAGGCTACCCATGGAGGAGAGCCCTACCTGGGCATTGACCCGAACCTGATGGCGACAGAGGTTTACAGAAGGTTATATCTGAATGATGACTTCTGCCAGACCTCTTATGGTGAGATTACGCCGCCGCCTGTCTGCCTGAAGAATCAGGACCTGAAAACCACGTATTCTGTTTCCACACCTTTGTATACCGCTTCTTACTATAACATTGTGACAGTGGCGCTAAATCCTGAGGAAACAATGAAAAAACTGACCGGTATTGCCGAGGAAAGTTTCCGCGCTGCATTGGACTTTGTGGAAGAACGGAGCAGCGCCTTTGAGAAACGGTTCGGAGTAAAGCCAATCAGATATCCGATTGCGCCTTGCGTGAAAACCTTCCATCAGCTTTGCGAGGAAACGAAAGCAAGTTATCCGGGAGACTTTGACAGAGATGTCAAAGAGAAAATTCGGAAATGGTTGGAGGAAGGACTGGAACTGCAGGATATCGCAGTGAAAACGGTAAAACATATCTACGAGCTGTCACCGGAAAAACGGCCGATGATTATTGTTTCTGTCATTCCGCCTTACTATCCGGATGTTTATCCTGATAAAGAGGACGAAAAAGTGAAGCGCCTGATTGAAACTGTGGATCGGGTTATTGACTACGCACAGGAGAACTACGGAGAAACCCTGAAATGGAAAAACTATTACATGGGAATTTCAGATTTGTGTTATACGGGACTTGACAAAGACGTCAGCTTTGATAAACTATTTGAAAACGTAGTGGGTGTAAACCAAATGTATGCGTTGCCAGAGGAAGATCTGAAGAGGTTTAGCGTACCGGGCATCGTTTTGGGCGGATACGGTAAGGATTTCCATAAACATACGGAGCGGCTGCACAGACATTACAATTTTGATGTGCTTCCGGATTTATACCTGCAGTTGATCGAAAAGCTGCTTGGCAAATAGAAATGATACAAGGAGAGGGGAGTCATCGATGATGACTCCCTATCTTCATTAATGGTGGAAGAAAGGAGAAAGCGCTTGATCAATCGGAACGATTTCAGGGATTTTCTGATTATCGATAGGAAAGGAAAAATCATTTATGCGGATATAGGGAATCCGCAGTATTTTGATTTGGATGCAGATCAGCTAAAGGGTAAGCTCCTCCATGATCTTTTTCCGGCGTTGGAACCGGAATATCCGACACTAAAGGCCGCAAAGGAGGGCATAGCCTGCGGCTTTTTTCAAGTGGAGCTAAAAACAAGAAAAGGCATTGCCGTAAAGAAGACTGGCTGCGCTTATCCAATTTTCTGTGATAAAGAACCGATAGGGGCCATAGAGTTTGCGGATTTTTTCTATGATAAAGCCCATATCGGAGAAATCAATCGCCACGCCGACCATTTGATTTATCGGAAAAACAACACAAAGTACCTCATCGATGATATCATTACGGCAGACCCGGTGATGAAAAACCTTAAAGAGAAGATAGAGAAGTATGCCATTTCTGACTCCACTGTTTTAATTTGGGGAGAAACCGGAACGGGCAAGGAACTGGTAGCGCAGGCGCTGCATAACAGCAGCCGGAGATATGGACGTAAATTCGTTTCTCTTAATTGCAGCGCTATGCCACAGAACCTGATTGAAAGTATCCTATTCGGTACGACGAAAGGAAGTTTTACCGGTGCAGAGGATAAAGTGGGGCTGTTTGAACAAGCTGATGGAGGAACCTTGTTTTTGGATGAGATTAACTCCCTTGCACCTGACTTGCAGACGAAGCTTTTGCAGGCTGTGGAAAATAAGACTATCCGAAGAATCGGTTCCCAGAGAGAAATCGTTGTGGATGTCAGAATCGTAGCGGCCACCAACGAAGACCCTCGGGAATTAGTGCAGACAGGGCGAATGAAAGCTGACCTCTTTCACCGACTTGCGGTTATTTCCATAGAATTGCCTCGTCTTGTGGACCGAAGCGGAGATATACTTTTGCTGGCAGACTATTATATTCGGTATTTTAATCAGAAGATGAATATGCACATAAAGCCGCTGGACGAAGAAATTACATGGATTTTTCTTCATTACAGCTGGCCCGGAAATGTGAGGGAACTGCGTAACGTGATAGAAAGCGCAGTAACCTTTGCTGAAGGAAACGAAATCAGGGTTAGAGATTTGCCGGATTACGTCAAAAACACTGCCCAAGGGCTGTCAGGAATTTCCCAAGATGAAACCGGTAAGGGTCTTTTAGACAGGCGGGATCGGCTGGAGAGAGATATCCTTGTGGATTGTCTGCATCGCAATGGTGGAAGGATCAAGATAACTGCAAGAGAGCTGGGCATCTCCAGTCAGCTGTTATGTTATAAACTGAAGAAATACAGAGAGGAGAGCCATGGAGCTGAAAGACGATTTTAGAGATATTATGCTGGTTGATGAGAATGGTAGGATCGAATATTTCAGCATTGGGGATCTGGATTTCTTTGATTTGAAACCGGAAGAGCTGATTGGAAAAAAGGTTCCACAGCTTTACGCCAATCTGGACGAGGAGTCCAGTACGCTAATGCGGGCGGCAAGCAGAGGTGAGACCTGTTTGGGCTGTACGCAGTCATTAGAGACCAAAGGTGGAAAAATCGTCAGACAGGTCAGCGATACCTTTTGCATCATGGAAGAGGGACAGGTGAAAGGGGCCATAGAGTTTGCCCGCTACGATGAGGAACGGGATCTTTTAGCCGCTGCCGGAAGAAGACGGGAGAAAATGCCTGTGCGCAAATCGTTTCATCTGGAGGAGATGATTGGCACATCGCCTTCTGTTCTGCAGATCAAAGAGAGAGCGAAAAAGGTCCTTGAACTGGATGCACCGGTGCTGATCACCGGAGAAACGGGGACAGGCAAAGAACTTTTGGCCAGAATCATTCATGACTGCAGCAGTCGCAAAAAGGCGCCTTTTATGTACATTAACTGTAGTACCTTACCGGAGACCCTTTTGGAGGGAATTCTGTTCGGAATCTGCAGCGGCAGTTTTACCGGAGCAGAGGATAAAGAGGGGTTGTTTCTCCTGGCAGGGGAAGGAACAATTTTTCTCGATGAAATCAATTCCATGCCACTGTCGATTCAGGGAAAAATCTTGCGTGCTATTGAAGAAAAAAGAATACGCCCTGTAGGGGGAGAAGAAATACCGGTCAGTGCCAGGGTGATTGCAGCATGTAATATTGATATGACGCAGCTTCTTAGCGGGGAACAGATGCGAAAGGATCTGTTTTTTCGCTTGTCTGTCATCCAGTTTGAACTTCCGCCGCTGCGCCAGAGAAAAGCAGATATTCCGTTGTTGATTCAGTATTATCTGAACCAGTTCAACCAACGCTTTAATAAGAAAATCATCGGTCTTGACCGGAAAACGGAGGCGTTCTTCTTAAATCATGAATGGCCCGGAAATGTGCGGGAACTGAAAAATATTTTGGAAGGCGCGTTTCACTGTGTCAGCGGCAGCAAAATCACCTTTGACGATGTGAGAGAAAGGTTTTTTCCTGCTGCGGAAGATCCGTTTCAGGAAAAGTGGAATGCCTGCGATTATAGGTTGCAGAAAACGGGTATAAGACAGTATCTGGATCATTTTGAACAATCTCAGATTGAGCAAGCGCTGGTTCTTTGGGATGGTGTAATCGCCAAAGCGGCAAAGGCTTTAGGTCTTTCGCCGGCAGCGCTGCGATACAAGATGAAAAAATACGGTCTTGTGGACTGGCAGACGGAGGGAGAAAAAGAATCTTATGACCAATAAGAATGTAGAAACAGTATATCTGGGATGTCACCTTTCATCGGCGAAAGGGTTTGCCGCTATGGGAAAGGATGCGGTTTCCATTGGCGCAAATACCTTTGCTTTTTTTACCAGAAATCCCAGAGGAGGGAAAGCAAAGGAGATTGATCCAGAGGATGTTGCCAGGCTTTTGACTATTATGGAGAGCCATAAGTTTGGCAAGCTGGTGGCTCACGCCCCATACACGCTAAACCCCTGCTCTCAGACAGAAAAGACCCGTCAGTTTGCCCATATGGCGATGACGGAGGATCTTGAGAGAATGGAATACCTGCCGGGGAATTATTATAACTTTCACCCGGGCAGCCATGTGGGTCAGGGCAGTGAAAAGGGCATCGAAATGATTGCGGAGCTTCTTAACCGAGTAATTAAACCGGAGCAGTCTACCACGATTCTTTTGGAAACCATGGCGGGAAAAGGCAGTGAGATTGGCAGAAATTTTGAGGAACTGGCCGCTATTTTGGAACGAGTGAATCATGTGGATAAAATGGGCGTATGCCTGGATACTTGTCATGTCAGCGATGGGGGATATCCGATAGGAGAAGATTTAGACGGCGTGCTTGACCAATTTGACCGGATTATCGGGCTGGAAAAGCTAAAGGCGCTGCATATCAACGATAGTCAGAATCCGGTAGGCGCGCGAAAAGACAGGCATGCTTGTATTGGCGAAGGTCATATTGGGAAAGAAGCCATCCTGCGAGTTGTGCATCACCCCAAACTAATCGGTCTTCCGTGCATATTGGAGACACCCCAGGAAAATCTGGAAGGCTACGGCAGAGAAATTGCAATGCTCAGGGAGAAAAGCGCTGACTCGTTAGAGCGACAGATTGATTGATAATGGACAAAACTTAACCCGCTGTTATGGTTAGAACAGCGGGTTTTCCTTTTTGGGTTATAGCTTACTGATGTCCAGCTGGGTGTAGTCTGCCAGCAGGGGTCTCAGCATTCGGCGGATCTCGTCTGTGCCGCCCGGCTGGTCAGTCTCCACATTCAGGGGCATAATCGGATCGTGAAGGGATTTGCGAAGCAGCATCCAGCCATCAAGAGCAGGGGTGTGGAAGTTGATGCGAATACCTTCATAGTTAGGTTCTTCCAATGAAGCGCCCTTGACCATGCCTGTTTCGATCAAGGTGCGCAGGCCCGTTAAAACTTGATCTGCATAGGCAGAAAAATCTTCAGCAAGAACGCGGAATCTAAGCTCGATAGACTCTGCAGGGTTTTCCATAGCTGCGATTAGGGTAGAGATGCCCTGACCGTTTTGGTAAAGGCGAGCGGCCTCGATGACAATCTTTGTAGCCAGATAAGCGCCGTCGTCCAGGAAGTAGTTTTCTTTGTAAGCGGCATGACCACTGGTTTCGATGGCCAGCTGACTGTCAATGCCCTCTTGGTTAAGGGCGATGGATTTATTGATGACGTTCTTGTAGCCACGCTTGAAACGAAGGTGTTTAAGTCCCAGAGCGTCTTCCAAAAAACCGGTAAGCTGCTTGCTGGTGATGCTGTCGGTTACCACGGTTGTTCCGGGATGCTTCTCTGCTATCAGTGCGGCTGCCATAGCCACAATACTGTTCCTGCTGATTTCTCGCCCATGCTCGTCTACGGCAGAAGAGCGGTCTACGTCTGTGTCGAAAATCAGACCCAAATCGGTGCGGCAGGATTTTACTTGACTACAGATTGCAGCCATAGCGGCTTTGTCCTCCGGATTCGGCGCATGATTGGGGAAATTGCCGTCCGGTACGAGAAATTGACTGGAGGATACGTCTGCGCCTAAAGGCGCCAGTACTTTTTCTGCAAAGAAACCACCGGAACCATTGCCGGCGTCTACGGTGATTTTCATTCCCGAAAGCGGATGCTCTCCGTTACCTACGCCCTCTGTAATGAGAGCTCTCAAATGGGCAGAGTATGTATCAAGAAGCGGAATTTCTTCGGCTTCCTGGGGCGTACCCGGTCTGATGGAATTGAGTATCGAGTCAGATTCTGCAAAGTTGATGATATCGGTAATATCACCTTTGTTCAGGCCGCCTTCACTGTCGAAGAACTTCAGGCCGTTCCGGTTCCAGGGAAGGTGGCTGGCGGTGACCATGACGGCGCCGTCGCATTGGTATGCCTCAAAGACGGTGGACATGAACATGGCCGGTGTAGAAGCCAGACCTGCATTCAGCATCTTGCAGCCCAGAGGTGACAGTGCGTCGATGAAAGCCTGTGAAATTTCTTCTCCGGAAAGGCGGGGATCCCGTCCCACGGAAATGGTCAGTTGAGAAGGGGCTTTGTCGGTTTTTTGGGAGAGCCAGTATAAAAAGCCTTTTGCCAGGCGACCTGCAGCCGTGCTGTCCAGGTTTACGGCTTCTCCGGCTACCCCGTCCAGGGCAACCCCTCTGATATCACTGCCGTTCTGCAGCTTTCCATAATCATATTTTGCCATTGGATTACGCTTCCTTTCTGTTAAAAAAAGATAATTCTATTATATTTTATCAGAGAGAAGAAGGCAAGGCATAATCCAAACCAGCAGGCTGAGAATCTGGGGCAAATCTGGCCCATGATGTTTCCGGGCAGCTGGGAATAATCCCAAACGCCCCACTGGAGCCACAGATTCACCACGCTGCCCACAGCAAACTCGTAGGCGGTGATGATCAGCGCGCCGGTAAAGGCTGCCAGAAACACATTCATATTAAACAGGGCCGGCGCTAAAAGATAAAAGGTCAGGAGAATGGCGCCGCCGGTAAGAACCATGGACCAATGGGTATAACCTCGATAGAGAAGTTCCGTCAGACCGTAGAATATACCGCCTAAAACAAATACAATTAACTCCATGGTCTTAATATCGGAATTTGGAAAGAATTTATGCGCAAAATCATGAAATCTCTGTTTTTTTATGCTACAATATTTTTATACAAAGGAGATTAACTTAATGGCAAAAGCAAAAAGAAAAACATCCATAGGCTATAAGCTTGTCATGCTGATCCTGATTTGCATTATGGCGTTCAGCCTCTATAAGATTGTTACGATTGTATATGAGTATTACAAGGGCGCCAGAGCCTATGATTCTGTAGCAGAACTTGCAGGCATTGATGACCTTATGCCAACGTCTGTCGATTTTGATGCACTGGCCAAGATCAATCCGGACATACGGGGCTGGATTTATTCTAAGGATACGCCGATCAACTATCCTGTTGTTCAGGGTGAGAATAACGACAAATATCTGTATCAGATGTTCAATGAAGAATGGAACGGCAAGGGCTCTATCTTCGTTGATTATCGGTGCGAGGAACCTTTTGAACAGTTCAACACTGTGGTTTACGGCCACCGGATGAAGGACGGAAGCATGTTCCATTCGCTGACCAAGTACAGAGACAGAGAATACTATGAGAAGCATAAAAAAATGCAGCTCTTTACGCCGGAGGGCGATTATGATATCGAGATTTTCGGTGTTGTTACACTGGAGGCAGACAGTCAGATGTACAGAATGGATTTTTCCGATGAGGAAGATGAGCAGCAGTACATCGACTGGATTTTAGAAAATACGGAAACACAGATGGACGTAAGACCTACGGCGGAAGACCGTCTGGTTATGCTGAGTACCTGCACCTATGAATTTGATGACGCCAGACTGGTGGTTTACGGCAGATTGGTGGAAAGGGAAGAATAAATAGACTTAAATATCCGCATCTGCGGCGCAAGGTGAAGATCTGGATGTTTAGGCTGTAAAAAAAATTGGCAGAATCTCGTGAAAAGCGAAAATCTGCCAACGTAGCGGGACTACCTGGCTTAATGCGGGGAGTCCTTTATTTTATTATTTTACGCTGCCGTCTGCATTGAAGAGGGGCAGTTTTTCCAGGAAGATGATATCCTCTCTGTCAGCAGCTTCTCCTTCTGCCAGTACTGCGGCCTTACCGACAATTTTGCAGTCTATCTGCGCAAGGAGTGTTTCCAAGGATAGAAGAGACTGACCTGTGCTGATGACGTCATCGATAATCAACACCCGTTTTCCCTCCATCTTGTCCACCTCTGTCTGGCCAAGGCAAAGAGTCTGCAGATGATCGGTAGTGATGGAATTGACTTCTGTACTAATCACGTTCTGCATATACAGTTTAGGCGCTTTTCTTGCGACGATATAGTCGTTTATCCCCGCCTGACGGGTCATTTCGTAGGCAAGGGGAATACCCTTGGATTCTGCAGTGATGATAATATCGAAGGCGGGAACCTTTTTCAGAAGAGCCGCCGCCGCAGCTTTGGTAATTTCCACATCGCTAAACATAATAAAAGCGCCGATATAAAGGTCATCGTTAATTTTACATAAAGGCAGCTGTCGTTTGCAGCCGGCTATGGTCATTTCGTGATACATGGTCGATAGATTCCTTTCCGTATTTGCTTGATGCTTGTCTTGATAGTCTTATTATACCCCTCTGCACACAGGGATTCAACGGTTTCTTCCGATGAGGGAAAACACGAGGCTGCCCCGAAGGTGTGGCGCTTGCGGATTTACAGACTGTATTTTTCGTAAGGAGTATGGTAAACTATGGGAGGAAAACAAAACGAGGAGAATCGTGATGAACAGACTGACAAAGATTGTATTGAAAAATTTATATATGGTACCGGGAACTTTTGGGAAAATCTACTGGTATGCGGCGCATCCGGAGAAGTATTCGGCGGAGACCAGGATGAAACCTCTGCGCAAGATTCTGGAACGAGCTAAGGCTACAGGCAATTTAGAAATCAAGGTATTCGGCAAAGAGAACATACCTGAAAAAGACGGATTTATCTTCTACCCTAATCATCAGGGTGTTTTTGACGGATTTGCCCTGATTGAGGCTTGTGACAGACCTATTTCTGCCGTGATGAAAAAAGAGCTGATGAAGATTCCGGCGGTGAAACAGATTTTTCAGTGTATGGGCGCGCTGCCCATGGATCGGGGAAATGTAAAACAATCTCTCAAGGTAATACAGGAAGTGGGAAAGAGAGTTGCCCAAGGAGAAAACTGGGTGATCTTTCCAGAAGGAACAAGAAGCCGAGACGGCAACAAGCTCCTTGAGTTTAAGGGCGGGAGTTTCAAGGCAGCGGTTAAGGCTAAATGCCCTATCGTACCGGTAGCGTTGATTGACTCTTATAAGCCTTTCGATAAAAATGAGCCGGGATTTGTCACCGTTCAGGTGCATATCCTGCCGCCTATGGAGTATGATGCGTATAGCCAGATGAAGACAGCAGAGATTGCAGAAATGGTAAAAGGGAAAATAGCAGCCACAATCGCAGAGTACGAAAAGTAAATCCGGTTTACTGAAAAACCACAAACTAATCGAATAAAAAGTAAAAAACGGGTATTGCTACCCGTTTTTTGTGTACAAGTAATGTGGACCCTATTTAACGGACACCTTCACCCAAACACTGGAAACAATGATATAATACCAGTAAGGATGGAGGTAGCAAAATGTCACATTATACATCTCAGTTCAGAACCCAAATAGCC
>JAXKAR010000056.1:0-2128 GCA_036305845.1 Emergencia sp. | reverse complement strand
TAAACTGACAGCGTGGCTTCTTCCTCTTCTTCTGGGAATCTGTATTTTCGGAGGAGCGGTTTGCTGTGCCTTCCACTTTCCCACCAGATGGGTCCTGTTTCCTCTGCTGCCCGTTATTATGCTTATTTATCATAAAACGCTAAAAATCTCTGTCTGGAAATCCGTTAGTATTTTTCTGGCAGTCTTTGCAGTTTTTGCATGTATCAACAGCCTGTCCCGGGCAGTCAATGCACTTATAACTGCTGACCTGCATATTACAGAAAATGAACTGTGGTTTCATACCGGTGCCGGAATTTTCTATAATGTCATCTGCCTGCTGTTTGTTCTGGCAGCCTGGTATCCTGCCCACCACCGTGTACAGACAATGATCGCAGACGAAAACTTTGCCCAGACCTGGTATGTATTCTGGATTCTTCCGGTAATCTTTATCGGAGTGAATCTTTTTATGATCCCTAAATACCGCAGTACTTTATATACCGGACGGGTCCTGCAGTGTTATATTGTTTTAAGTCTTGTACTGCTCATAATCCTGCTCCTGTTTTATGCCATGTTTCTCATGCTGGCGGTCAGCCTGAACAGAAATGCCAGACTTCAGCATGAGAACCATCTTCTTTCCCTTCAGCAGGAAAGGTACAAGAATCTCTGCATGGCCATTGAAGAAGCAAGACAGGCCCGTCACGATATCCGCCATCATTTTGTCCAGCTGTCCGCTCTGGCAGAACAGGGTGACATGGAAAAGATCAAAAAATATCTCTTGGCTGCAACCGGCAAAATCTCTGACTATAACCTGCATTTCTGTGAAAATCAGGCTGTTGACAGTGTTTTCGGATATTATTCCGCCCTTGCCAAAAGAGAAAACATCCCTTTTCATGCACTGGTTTCCCTGCCTGCTGATCTTTCCATAGACGAGATTGATCTGTGTCTTGTGTTTTCCAACCTGCTGGAAAATGCCATCCAGGCAAGTGTAAAAACAGCGCCCGCCCGCAGAAAGATCAATGTGGAGGTTTATCCCCACCATAATCATCTGCTTCTGATTCATGTGGAGAATACCTTCGATGGCAAAATACAGCAAAAAAACAATATTTTCCAATCCTCCAAACACTCCGGAAACGGCATAGGGATCGAATCTGTCCGCCACATTACCGACAAAAACGGCGGTGCCTGTGACTTTACTTATGAAGATGGTATTTTCTCTGCCAAAATAATGCTCCGGATATGATCAGTTATCCGGGCAGCACCTGCAATTGCCCGTTCTTCACGTAGGCAACAGCCTTGCGGCCATTTACAACTGCACGGGTTGCAAGGAGCACCCGCTTTCCTTGCGACGTATAA
The DNA here is from genome assembly GCA_036305845.1 of Emergencia sp. Taxonomy (GTDB): domain Bacteria; phylum Bacillota; class Clostridia; order Peptostreptococcales; family Anaerovoracaceae; genus Senimuribacter. Next base: position 796 of record JAXKAR010000056.1, on the reverse strand, counting down.
ATTCCACATTTTGAAATCAATGTTAACACCCCCATTTGTGTGTGCCTCTTTACTTTTGGCAAATTACACCTCAGCATCTTTCCAAATCGATGTAATCGGTTCTCCAATTTGTTCCTCAACGATTTTCCGTATTTCTGGGTGCTTTTTCATGTAAAGAAGCACTCTCTTATCTCTCTCAATATATTCATCCCGGCTAAGATCATCGTCATCACCATACAAATCTCCGGCACTATCAATCGCTTCGAGTTCTATTGCCTTTTTAATAAAGTCAGCCAAGTCACTGCAACAAATAGCTGCTTACCAACGCACTAAATGTCTCAGCAGATGATCTTCTTGTAGACAGTTTGACGCACTCCGCGTCCACTGCTGATTCCGAGATCCACCGTCTGCTTTTAGACTGTAATGCAATTGAGCAGGAGATTCTCACCCGGATGGTAAAGGAGATGAAAGCAATTTTATATGGCTTAGGAGTTTGATTTTATAACTTGTTGATCATATAACAAAAAAGCCCGCATAAGCCACAACTGCACCTTGGAGCATACCGAAGTGCTGTCTGTGGTTTATGCGGGTATCTCGGATGTCGGCAGATCAGCCGGTTATACTCGTCGCAGATCCGTATCTCCGTCATGGTAGCCTTAAGAATTGCAAGCTTCCCCTTATAGGTATACAATACAGAATAGTAGTGGGCATCATACTCAAGGTGGTAATTATCTGGAACTTTAAGAAAGTATTTATAATCACAAAGTGTATAACTTTCGCCTGGAAGCTGGTTCATACGCGGTTTGTCGTACTTTTC
>JAXKAR010000055.1:0-78955 GCA_036305845.1 Emergencia sp. | reverse complement strand
CTTTTGCAGCGCCAATTTCCAGTCCAAGCTTGACTGCTTGAATTTTGTATTCTTCATCGTAAGTTTTGTTTTTTCCCATTTTAGTTATCTCCTTTTTCTCATGATTATATTTTTAATCCATGAGAAAAAACTGTCAACTAAAATTATACAACATCAATTTGCGTTTTCAGTTTTTTTATTCATTGTTATAAATCTCCTTTGATATTTTCATAGTGTAGTTTGACAGGCCACACTTTGATTTTACCACTGGAGATTTATTTTCTCAGCGCCGCTAAAGCTTATTTGGAACCTGAACCGACCTCCCAATAGTTAGATTTTTGGTCTAACTTTTGGGGGTCGGTTCATTATTAACTATAAAGTATTTCTATATATTTTTAAAGATTTATTATTTGTTTTCTGAATAGTAACTTAATCTTTGCCAAGTTTATAATCGAAATATTTTTAGATTTAGAGACTTCAAAATCCGAAAATTCAACTATTCTCTCATCTAAATTTATCTTCAATGTATAATTATATGAAAGTTCGTTTTTTCCATAAATACATTCGCCTTCCATTTGCGTTATTACCACGGAATCAGATAATATTTTCATTTTACGCATTCCGCCGCCCCCTCTACCTCCGCTTTCAATTCTTTGTCTAACTATTTCACCTAATTTATCAGTTTTATTTTTAAGATGCCTTTCATGAAAATCAGAAATTATTTCATCTAATTCTTTGCGTCGGCTAAATGATTGATATAATGCGTTTAGCTTATTTAATCTTTCTATTGCTTCTTCTTCTTTTTCTTTTCTCTTAATATCCTTTTCCGTTATGTAAAAGTATTTGATTTTTGATAGTTTTGGTTCCGAATTCGAATGAAAATATGCATTAACAGTTTTTTTACTATCTATAATCTCGCCTTGAATATTACCAATAAATTCTTGCATATAACAATTTCCTAACATATCTTCATATGTTAATATTAGTTTTAAGTTTTTTCTATAAGGATTGTTATTACATTCATCCGAATCAATAAAGTATTTTTCTTTTTTTATTCCAAATGGAATCCCAACTTCAAATGATGCTCCAGGTTTAATAACACCCTCTTCCAAAGATATCATTCCCTTATCATATACCTCTTCAACTATAATTTGCAAGTCAACTTTCTTTGCGTTATTAGAACCTATATTATTTAGAGAAATTGTAATACAAACTTCATCATCAAATTCATCATCAATTTCATTAATAACTCCACCATTTTTTCTATATAGTGTATCGTCTTGCTTTATTTCTGTAGATAGATATGGTAAAAAACTAAATCTAAGTTGTTCATTATTTATTTCAATATTTTTTTCCATTTCTTCTTTTCGCGCTTTATCATTATATAACAATGTTAAGAAAACACCTAATAAAGTTATCAACCCACCTAATGCAGCACCAAAGTATCCAATCCATGCTGACTCATTAGACGGAGTAATGAATCCTATTATTGAAGTAATCCCCATCAGTTTACTACAAATAAAAGGGAAAATGCAAAATGAGAATAATATTGATAATATAATAATAAATCCCCATTTAAATTTATCCATAATTCCACTCCTAATCATAATTTATCAATTCTTCTTATACGCCTATATTATATAACTTTTAAAACATAAAGTCAGTAATTAACCCAAAATACTTACTCAAATGTAATTGTTCTTCAAAATCATTATCCGAATGCAGCTCAAAAATAAATTTAAAATTTACTTGAAAGCGAATTTACACACAAAGATGGACTTGACCCTTCCATAATACAAATACACATAATTACCACAACAAAAAACCGTTTTGCCTGCTTTAACCATTCTTCTTACTGCATGTTCTAGGGATTTTGTTTTATCATTAAATTCTTTAACTGATAAGGTAGTATCACTTGACATGTAAATCAGCTCCTTTAATTTCCCATTGTAATAGTGAATTGTTCAAAAAATCATGGGGGGCACAACTGATTGAAAATCGGTAGTGCGACCCCCTTTTCGCTTATACAAAACGCCCTTAGCCGTGTTTCCCACAGCTAAGGGCGTTTTAATATGGATTGTTATATCTAAAAGCCATTTTCTTTTATTCTCTTACCCACAAACCAGTGGATAATGAGAATAATCGCTCCCATATAACTGTTATCAAATTGTTATCAAAAGACTTCTTGGGGTGCCGCAAACCCGCATAACTACTGGGTTTTTACGACCTCTCAGTTTATTCCCACTCAATTGTCCCAACTGGCTTTGGTGTCAGATCGTAAAGCACTCTGTTTACGCCTTCTACTTCATGGGTGATTCTTTCGGTAATGTGCTTCAGCAATTCGTAAGGCACTTCCTCGATGGTTGCAGTCATTGCGTCAACAGTGTTGACTGCACGGATGATGACAGGATATGCATAAGTACGCTTGCCATCCACTGCGCCTACAGATTTGAAATCAGGCACTGCAGTGAAGTACTGCCATACCTTGCTCTCCAGGCCGTTCTTTGCAAATTCCTCACGGAGAATTGCATCGGACTCACGAACGGCTTCCAGTCTGTCACGAGTGATTGCGCCCAGACACCGAACACCAAGACCGGGACCGGGGAACGGCTGACGGAATACCATGTTGTCAGGCAGACCCAGAGCCTTACCTACCACACGAACCTCATCCTTGTACAGAAGTCTTACCGGCTCTACCAGTTCGAACTGCAGATCCTCAGGAAGACCGCCTACGTTGTGGTGGGCTTTAACGCCGTCACTTTCTAAGATATCAGGATAAATTGTGCCCTGTGCAAGGAATTCGATACCGGACTGCTTGCGTGCTTCTTCCTCGAATACACGGATAAATTCTGCGCCGATAATCTTACGCTTCTGCTCCGGCTCATCCACACCGTCCAGCTTGTCCAGGAAACGGTCAACAGCATCCACATAAACCAGATTTGCATTCATCTGATTTCTAAATACTTCCACAACCTGCTCCGGCTCGCCTTTACGCAGAAGTCCGTGATTTACGTGTACGCATACAAGCTGGGTGCCAATAGCCTTGATGAGAAGTGCTGCAACCACAGAAGAGTCAACTCCGCCGGACAAAGCCAGAAGCACTTTCTTATCTCCCACCTGTTCTTTAACCAGCGCTACCTGCTCCTCAATAAATGCCTCAGCAAGCTCAGGCGTAGTAATACGTTCCATTGATTCAGGACGTTTGTTGTTATCCATCATAAATCCTCCTATATTCTATCTTAATGTAAAAAAATTAACTTTTTAATACACCTATTATACGCAATCGCGGATCAATGTGCAAGAATTAGCCGGTGTTTTTTTGCAGATATTCTGCTTTCTTTCCGAATAAAAGCAAGACGTATAGCATTGTGTCGAAACTTCACCTTTTTCGTAGAGAAAAAACACGTAAGCTACAAGAAAAGCATGAAAAAATTGTGGTATAATGTCCGTACACGCCAAGTGACAAGCAATAGCGCAGACAGAGGCGATGTATGACAGATGCTCATGCGCACAGCGATTGACCAGAGATAGCGAAGTCAGAGCATAGCGCAAACAGCGAAATGATTCTACGATTTAACGACATTGTCGCAGGGTAGGAATCATTGAATCATGTCTTCCGATTGTTTTTTCAAAGGAATCGTCATGGTATAGTTCTTTCAATCAAAGTATATAATGGGAGTTTAATAGATGAAAGCAAGACAAACAAAATCATTTTTTCATAGAATAAAGAATCGGCTTTCCGGCGATTTTAGCTCCATCTCCAAACCTCAGTACCGAGTAGCGAAAACTTTTTCCACTTCCGCAGAGAAGGACTGCTATTTGAAAAAGCTGGATCAGCTGAAGTCAGAGATTTCTACTATGCCTCTGTCGCCCTCGGCGAAAACAAGATGGATCGCCCTGGTTGAACAGGATTTTCTCACAGATAACGGTATTGTCCCGGAGCAAAAAATTGCCCTTTACCGCCAGGGGGAACTGTCTCAGCACACAGCGATTTGCCAGACGGAGAAAAATGACAATGGGCAAACACTGACTACACTGGACTTTGTCAAGCTTCAGCCGTTCTATAACCGTTACGGATTCTGGCTGAGCAATATTGTGTCCGACCGGGTTCTTCTGCAACCTTATTGCAAACATTTTCCGGAGCTCTACTATCACTTGATCTGGCGTGACGGAAAAAGGTGCGCCCTGTCCATAGGGAACTGCAAAGAGAAATACAAAGATGACTTTGCAGACATTCTCTCTTTATTAAAAGAGAAAAAGGTGCTCTCCCTGATGCCTACCTATTTTACCGAGAGAAAAACGATAGTGTTGTCCTGGAAAAATAATACCTTCCTGTGGGATGAACAGCCTGTATCCCCTGATGAGCTTTTACGCAATCTGAAAGGTCTTCGCTTCGAAGCTGTTATTGCAGAGACACTGTACCCTCTGCCCGAACTAATGCAATTGACCGGATGCCAAGAGACCTACATGGAAATGATCGTCATTAGCCGATATGAGGAAAAGGGCGTTTCTGCCCAAATCACCGATGGATATTTCGTGGCCAAAAGCGGTGTATGTGCTGATGTGACAAGGCGGTTTGACTGTATTTCTCCGATTAACCTAAAGAATGGCAGCTTCTGCGCCGGCTTTACAGGAAAGACTGCACAGAGCTTCAGCATTCCAAGCTGGGAAGAAATTAAAGCCACAGTGCAATCCATGGCTGAATATATTGCTATGTTCGAAATTATTCAGTTCCGTATCGTTCTGACAGAGACTGGCCCGAAGGTTACCAGAATGTCATCTGCTATAAACATCCCGGCAGAAGTAAGCTGGAGTAAAGGGCTCTGCAGTTACCTTTTCTGCAAGCAACAACAAAAAACAGCTGCTGTCAAGGAATCCCAGGTGGCAGAATCCAAAGGAGAAAAGACTCAGCCTTCTTCAAAACAGATGGTAAAACAAAACCACTGGAACGGCTTCAGACCTTACATGGCTATGCTTTGGGAAAAAGAGTTGGAAAAGGACCTGGCCGACCCAAAAACCAACCAAGCAGAAAAAGATTGGAGTCACAGCCGAGGATTTTTATCCTACCGTATAAAGGAAATGGGACTGACCGAAGAAAACTGGCAGGATTATGTGTCCGACTACGCATACTTCTGGGTTAACCGTATCAACAACGATTATCAGCACTGGATTGAAGATAAGCTGACAACCCGTTTTCTGCTGGAACCCTTTAAGGCCAATTTTCCCGATTATTACTATTGCGTAAGCTGTTTAAAAGGACAGCAGAAAATCGTTGGTCTGCAGGATCTGTCCAAAAGACGTAAATCCACCTTTGAAGCAATCTTTGACCTGGTTCGGGAAAAAGGTGTTCTGGCTGTAAAGAAATCCTACGGAACCCATGGGGAAGGTTTCTATAAATTTATGTGGAAAAATAACGCCTATTATCTTAACGGAGAAGAAATCATCCAAGATGACTTTATCCGCTTGATGACCGAGCACGACAGCATTTTCTTAATTACCGAATACGTGACCATGCACCCATGGTTTGCAGCTATGTACCCGGACGCCTTGAATACAGTCAGGATCACCTGTTTCAATCAGCTGAACCGCCCTTTGACCATCGGTGGCTGTTTCCTCAAAGTAGGTCATGCTAAAGGTGGTTTTACGGATAACATCAATACGGCGGCCGGCGGAATCATCGTCGAGCTGGATAAAACCACAGGCAAAATCGTCAAGCCGGAATTCAAGATGAACAACTGGTACTTCCCTTGTGATAAGCATCCGGACACCGGTATCGAGATACGGGGTGCCATCCCCCATTGGGAAGATATAATCAAAAAGATTACAGAAATCACTGCAAAAATCCCTCAGATTGAATACATGGGATTTGATATTGCGGTAACGGAAAATTCTTTTAAGATTATCGAAATCAACGTGTTCCCCGACTACACCAAGTATCTAGTGAAAGATCAGGATACCCAAGACTTCCTCAAGAAAAAAGTAGCCATCAAGAGGAAAGAAAAAAGCATACCGGAAGAACAAATCACCTGGCCCGATTATTCTTCCCATTAATCAAAAAACTCATTGAGCGTGTACAGAAAGTTACACGCTCTTTTTCTATTCACCGCTATCCCGTAAATGAAAGCAGCCCCCGGAATTATGGTCGGAAGCTGCTTATCAAAAATTTCTTCTACCCCCACAGTTGACTAACAACCGTCAGGTTTATGCATCATACAAAGTTTATCTCGTTATATTTTTTGCCTTGGTAATCAATTTCTTATATGTTTGCCAGAAATAAATCTGCCAGTCTTTATTCACATAGTTTCCATTAACAATATCGGAAGCCAGTTCTCTGTATTTCTCCTTTACACAAAGATTGATACTAATTGGATTTTTCTCGAAAATCTTATCGACCATGTCATCTTGATAGTTGTCCTTCATTCTCTTGATTCCCGCTATAATCTGAGGGTCAATACAGGTATAGCTGTACAGCCGTTCCATCTCCTTTGCTGTACTTTTCTTGGCAATAAAACGAAGAAAACTGTCATAATGCTCTAAACCGCTTGTCTCATAATATAATGCGGTTAAATAGTGATACATGGCCTGGGGCTGATAATTCAGCTGCTCATATAAAGTCGCAATATCAAAGTGCAGATTTTTTACGGCCTCAAAACGATCCTCGTCCTTTAAGCACTTTATTTTCTTTAACAGTACCGTAATCATAATCGCCTCGAAAGACTGCTTTTCTTTCATTGCCGCTTTCTCTGCTTCGTACTCATTGATTGTCACATAAGGAACTGCCAGATTAAAAAACTTGATATAGTCTTCTCTGTCTTCCAGATATGCCTCCGCTTTAGCTGTGAGATGTACGATATCCGTTCCACTTCTCTTTAGATACTTCTGACGCACAAGTTTACCTATAACCTGCGCTGAATCACTAAGCCTGAGCTCCTCATTCAGGTACTCCGGAATATACAGTTTCTTTCCCTCAGAGAATTTCCTGACATAATCCAGGATAACTACCCGGGCATATTCCTGTTCTAAGGTTTTATTCCTATTGTCCTTTTTATGAAAAAACAATCGCTCATCCTCCATTATTCTTCCTTCTTACCTTGTTCTGACCTACTATCAGTCAAGGAGATGTACGGTCTGAAGTACTTGCTTTCAGCCTTCGACTTCTTTGCCTGTTTCTTATATTTTCTATGCATCAGAACAACTGCCGAGATTGACAACAGGGTAACAACAATCAACACACCCATGAGGATTTTCACTGCATTAGGAAAGCTCGCTGCTTTTACCTCTGAAACCCCTTCTGCCAGGATGAATTCTGTAGTTTTTGTCTCCGGATTGTAGACATAATAACCCATACCCTGTCCGGACTCTCCATAAAGAAAGTCCCTGTTTTCCGAAATAATAATGCAAATCTCTCCATTGACTTTGGAAAGCTTCGCAGGATAAAGCTTTTCATTTGCCGTATCCAGACGATACCACAATACATCACTCTGGTCCGCTGCGTTGTTATACTGTACCATAATCAGATTACCGTCTTTGCTTTGCGCTGCGGTAATTTTTTCGCCCCGATAAGTTATCTCTTGCTTGGAGAAGCCTTCAGGCAGTTTCTTAAGCTCCGGCTCGTTTGATATCACATACAGCTGATTGTTTCTAACCAGCTCAGTTTCCTTTGCTACATGAATCTTAATGACGTATTCCGACTTTTCCCCTGCCGGGCCGGTTAAAATAACTCTTTTTTCGATATCCTGATCAGTAAATGTCTCTGGTCCTTCGATTGTCACCTCAGCCATTGCATCTACCGGTTCGGCGATAATCTCACAAGATTTTTCTTCTTGATCCTTCGTCACATATACGGTGTATTCATAAATATCGGAAGAAAATTCCGGAACAAAGGTGCCACAACTAATAGAGAGTCCCCAAAGCCTGGTGTCAATTGCGTTTTCGGGCGTAGTTTCTTCCGTTTGCCCATCACCATTTCCGGTTGAGCTGTTTGTAGACTCCGGCGTAGAAGCTTCTGGTTCATAAGGCTCTTCCTCCTCTGCTGGTGCTGAAGGTTCCTCTTCTTCCGGCTGCCAAGGCGGCAACTCTTCTTCCTCTCCCGGAGTCGTTTCTTCTGTCTGTTCACCGTCTACCGGTTCAGCAAAGCTAAACTGATTATGCATTGTGTAAACTCCCATCAGGCCAAAAATAATGACACTGATCAGGATGACTACACCAAGTTTAATTCTATGTTTTTTCATCGTAGCCACTCCATTATCGTGCTTAAATTTTATAGTTTTCTTTTAGCATCGCATTATAAAACGCTGCCGCCTCATTGATTTCTCCATCAAAGACAACTCTGCCGCTTCGAAGAACCAACCCGCGCTTGCAAAACTTCTTGGCTGATACTGCAGAATGGGTTACAAACAAAAAAGTTGCACCGCCGCTAACCAACTCGTTAACCTTTGCATTGCACTTGTTTCGAAAACTCTCATCGCCTACACTAAGTGCTTCATCGACGATCAAAATTTCCGGTTTAACATTAATATTTACCGCAAACCCAAGCCTGGCCTTCATTCCGCTGGAATACATTCTCACAGGCTGATCAATATACTCACCTAAAGAAGCAAATTCAATAATGGCATCTTCTGCCGCTTTAATCTCTGCCTTCTTTATACCCAGCAATTCACCGCGGAAGTAAATATTTTCCCTTCCCGTTAGCTCTCCGTTAAACCCTGCAGTTAGTTCCAACATAGCGCTGACTCTGCCGTTTACTCTCACCTTGCCCTCTGAAGGGTGTGATACACCGGTAACCATCTTTAGAATCGTAGACTTTCCCGCGCCGTTTCTTCCGAAAATGGCTACGGATTCTCCTTTCCTAATTGAAAAGGAAACATTGTTAATTGCCTGCTTTTCCGTGTACTTAGGGTGCACGGAAAAAGCTGACATCAGTCTGTCTTTTTGGTTTTTAAACAGTTTATATGTCTTGCTGACATTTTTAAATTTTATTACAGTATCATCTTTTACTAACATACGCATCCCTTACAGCACATCTGCCACATCATTTTTCAATCTCTTATATACGAATACCGCAAGCCCGGTCATTATCGCATATACAATCGCAAATGCCACAAGCGCCTGCCATTCTTCCCAAAACCATTGTTTATAAATCAGAGAATTTCTGAATCCGTTAACCACCATCGTAATAGGATTAATCAGTAAAACCACCCGCAGTATCGGATTGGCAACACCACTCATATCAAAGATAATTCCCGAAAGCCAAAAGAGTGCGATAGTCACTGATTTGATCAGCTGCAGGAAATCCTTACTCATGGTAGAGAGGATCCCGGAAAACAGTGACCATGAAGTAAAGAACAAAAACATGAACCCGATATACAGCGGCAGCTGCAGCCAATACAAGTCTGGTCCCTTTCCCGCCAAGATAAAATACAGCAGTAAAATAAGAATCAGCACACCGTTAACCATCAGCAGGGAAACGCTTTCTATTGTAGGAATTACCGATATTGGAAATTTAATTTTTGTTACCAAGTATCGATACTTTCTAATGGATCCAGCGCCGCCGGTGAACACATCCCTAATATAAAACCATGGAATCAGCCCGGAAATAATCCACATAAAGTAAGAGTACTCACCGATAGGCTGGCCCACACGCAGTCCCCATGTAAAGGCCACGTAATAAATACTAATATAGATTGCCGGCTTAATTAAAGCCCATGACCATCCCAGCATGGTCCCACTGTAAGTTTTGATAATATCGGATTTGGCAAGTTTGAAAATCTGCCTCCTATATCTGATTTGGGTTGAAATTATTTCTCTTAAACTACTCAAAATAAATTGCCTTTCAATAATTAGGAATTAACCTTTTCTCCATCAAGTATCCCATCAATTGTAGTCTTTACCCGTTGAATCTCTCCAGGTTCCGGATAATAGTAATACTGATAATGTCCCTCTCTTATCTCGTCATAATGCCATTTGTACTCGCCTTCGATAGATTGGTTTTCCATAGTCTGAAGCTGGGGCAGAAGATCAACCACCAGTTTGAACGCTTTATAATAATCTTCTTTTGGCAGATTCGTCACGAAATTATTTGATAGAGAATCCAGAACAGCCATGCTGTTCTCATATGTAGGGTTTTCCGCAAATTTTTTGAAGATTCCCTTGATCAGTTCCATCTGGTGCTGTCCTCTTGACAGCTCATTCTGTGGCAGCATCTTTCTCGCTCTTGCAAAGTGCAGCGCTTTTTCACCGTCTACCTCATTGTAGCCTTCTGTAAAGTCATAGCCCTGAGAGCTGTAGGTGTAATGGCTGTATACGGTTACGCCGCCCAGCGCATCAACCAAATCGATCAAACCGTTAAAGTTTATCTTCGCATAATAGTTGATTTCTACGCCGAATTTGTCCTCAATGCTGTCGATAGAAGACTGAACGCCTCCCCACCAACCGCTGTAGGATAGCTTACTGCTTCCCCCTCTGCAAGGGATATATACAAAAGTGTCTCTCGGAATCGCCTGCATATTTACCTGCTTAGTTTTAGGATTAACCGTAAGAAGAATGTTTACATCGCCTCTGCCTGTGGAATTAATATCCTCACCGGAGGACAAATCTGCGCCGCAAAGATAAACAGTAAACGGCTCTTCACTGATATCCACCGCCTTAAGGGAAGCTGTGCCAAGCGCAAATTTCTTTTCAAATAAGACAACAATCTTGTCCTCATATTCCTCATCAATCACAGACAAATCACTTCGTGTGTTGCTGGTCAGCACCATAAGCTGTGCATCGGAAGACTGCAGATCTTCATACAAGTTTTCTGTGCTTTCATACGGTTTGCTCTTCTTAACCTTCTTCTTGTTTTCCTCGAGAATTTCGCTGGATCTGTCATATGCTCCCTCATCGCTGTTGGTGTATCCCAGAATATAATCGGAAAAATCGTCAGATTCTTTGATTTCGCTGTCCTTCAGCGCTACAATCTGCACCGTTTCATATTCGGTAGTTCTGCCGATGTTTCCGGCTACAGAATTAATCTTTCCCATAACGACCACAGCTAAAATCAAAAGAATGGCCAGTATTACTTCAATCACTACTGCCGCTGTAGGTTTCTTTCGGTGACACAGCCAGATCAGTCCGCCAAGAACAAGACTTACTGCCATACCGATTATTCCTGTAGTAATACCAAGATAGCTCGCTGCCTGAAAAGACAAATAGGCCATTGCCGCAACTTCGGCAATCAGTAATGCTAACGTGAACTTAGCACGGCCGGATGTTTTTAAATACTCTGTGTAGTTCATTTTTTACTCCTGTTCTACCCCTTTATCGCTATATAAATACCATAACCGTTTCCACGAAAAAATAGCGCCATATACCTAAAATTCATTGAGATATCTGGCCGCAAATTACTAGGTCGAAAAACGTCATATTCGGTTTTATTATACACTCTATCAGTTATAAAAGTCAACTAAATCGAAAGAGATGTGCCTGTTTCCATTCACATCTCTTCTTTTCTATTTTAGGTGTTTTTCCTTGTATTCACACTTTTCTCTAAAGAATGTTTTAATACGATCATTATATTCCGGATATCTGTGCAAATCCTGATGCGTATTGATTTCCAGGATTTTAAATCCCGTATCTGTAACAATAATATCAAATCCCATGTATTCCATCGGAGAAATGTATCTGCTGAGTTCCACAATACCGGCGCGAATTTCCTGCCAGAAAGGAATTACACCCTCAATTTTCTCATTGGTATCCGGATGGTATTCGCAAGGCTTGATGACATGATTTTCTGTCACTTTAGCATTTGCAAAAGCCCCTGTTATTTCATCAATATGAACGAATATACCTCCAGAAGCCAGATTATCGGTCTGACCGGTTTTTTTGGTTCCGATTCTGAAATATGTGTCTTCCATTACAGGATTATACCCTCGTCTATTGATGACCATCGCCCTGATTGTACAAGCGACATTAGGATAAATTCTTTTCAGATCCCGATGCATTTCGATATATTCGGTCACCAGATAGTCCACTTTCATTTCAGCAAGAAGGTTTTCCATATCGCTTTGGGATACCTTCTCATCATTAACCAAGAAAGTTCCATCCACAAACGAAAACTTATAAAATCCCTCCCCATGAGAAGCAATCACTGGTTTCAGCACCAGCTTCCCTTTCCTCCAGAGAAGTTCTATCAGTCCTTGTGCCGATGCCTCAATATCCTGAGGACACCCGTTCATGGCAAAGAAGAGATTTCCCTGTTCTTTTGGCACAATGTGATAATAGTACGCAGGAAGATAATAGCTATACTTCTTGAGGATATAATACAAACTCAACTTGTCCCACAGCCACTTGCGATATTCGTTATTAATCGGTCTGAGCCGTTTATACGCATAATCAGAGAGAAAATCTCTATAGTTTTCTTCTGTCAATCCATACTGGGCAATTCGATAAGAATAAAATCCTCTTTTGTGCGCCCACTTCATTTCCCTTCGGCTCACTGTCCGGCTACGGATATCTTCTTTCTTTCCACGGAGCCAGTTTCTATACATGTAATCAACGAATCCCTTTTTTTGGGCGATATAGGTAAAGGTATACCGTTTTACCGTATTTATCAATCCGGCGCGCGTTCTCTTTTTCAGATGAAGTTTTTTATCCAGAAAAGCAGACAATTCCTCACTGAATTCGTTTCTTACAACCAGGTCGACTCCGGTCTCCACGTTGACAATCGCCTTTTTGTCCTCACCGTCAACGATAGTAAAATGCATATACTCAACCTCGGGAAAGGCACTTGCCACACGCAAAACCAGAGCATTCAAATGATCTGTATCAGCAGAGCTATCCACTACATGGGGTCCCTTGCCATCCTCGTTAATCGTTGTCAATGTAGCCGTACGACCGGTAACATGCTCCAAAACAAGGTAATCATCCCCCAAGCCGTTCAGAAATGCCAGAAACTCTGTTTCTTCCATGTCCTGATCATTTACGGAAAAACTATCTCCCACTGCTTTGCAAACGTAACTGCCGGACTTGAATCCTGGTTTTGATTTTTTTATGTCGAGCTGTCCCTTTTCTCTAAGAAGAGAAGCCAGTTTATTTGCATCATACTCCAGACCATCTTCCTGCAGAGAGCAAAAGAATCTGGTATCATCCCGCATCAGTTTGATACAGTAGTATACCGGCAAATTGTTTTCAAACTCCGCCAGAACCATTCTTATGGAGAGTAAATCCTCAAACAGCTTGTCGAACTTGCTGTTGAACGGAAGCACCGACATAATCTGCTTAATAGAATATCTCCCCTCAGGTCTGTTTTTATATTTTTTCTGATAGAATAGATACTCTTTTGCAGTCTTGAATGTAAATCCCTGCAAAATCAGTATCGCTATTTTCATAAGGTTATTCATCTTCGTAAAAACTATTCTTCCACCTTTACATCATCGTAATAATAGTCTGAGCATGCCACCGTGTTCTTCGGCGCCGGATCGAGAACCTCATTTTCGATGTCCAGAATCTTTTCCGGCTGGATCCAAGGACGATGCTGTATCTGACTTGTTTCCTCATGGGTAAGATAGCCCTTGTAGGTAACCATACCTCTTCTCAGGAATCCATCTTTCTTACAAGCCTCTTTTACACCATGATTCAGAATGCTGTGAATATGTCCATTGAGAGAGGCTGCATAAGCGATAGATGCAGACTGGGCTACCGCACTTGGAATATTACTTACGCAATAATGTACCACGCCTTCTTCAATATAAGTCGGGTCATTATGTGTTGTTTCGTGGAAAGTTTCAATAACGCCAAAGTCATTGCTCACGTCAACAATAACAGAACCCTTCTGCATGCTTCTGACCATCTCTCTGTCGATGAGATAATCCTTGTTGCTCTTGTCCCATCTAACACAGTTAACCACAATATCAATATGCGGTAATGCTTTTCTTAAATTGTATTTATTAGATACAGAGGTGCTGATTTTCCCTTCAAATCTGGAGCTTACCTCACGCAGATGACCTACGTTCTTAGCCATCACGCTGACATTTGCACCCATGGTATAAAGTACTTCGATTGCACCCTTTCCTACAGTTCCGCAGCCCAAAACCAGTGCATTTACTCTTGGTGCAGCGCCCAGACCGCTAACAAATTTACCTTTTCCGCCGTTAATAGACATCATAGAATACAGACCAAGGAAAGCGCCGACTTTGCCGGCTGCCTCACAGTTTGGAGAACCATGTCTGTGGGTATCCTCAGCAGCAAAGGATATTACTTTTTTCTTCAGCAGCGTGTCTACTTCTTCTTCATGGGCTGCCGGATGGATACAAGTCAGGACAATCTGATTTTCTCTAAGCAGATCATATTCGGAAGGTTCAATTTCTTTTACTTTTACGACAAAATCGCACTCTTTATAGATGGTTATATTGTCCGTAATCACCGCACCTGCCAGCTCGTACTCATTGTCATCAAAGCCTGCGGCAGCACCTGCATTTTTTTCTACGTATACAATATGACCCTCATCTACATAAGTGGCTATTTCGCTCGGCGTTAATACTACTCTGTATTCTTCCTTTTTGATATCTTTTAATACACCTAATTTCATTTTACCCTCCTATTGGATCTTATAGATCTGCTTTTTCAGTTCAATCTTCTCCCTAAAGTATGCTCTGATTTCCTCACTGTGGGTTGCAACCTTGTGCAGATCCTGATGAATATTGATTTCTATAATTTGGAAACCATCATCGGTGATTGCAACATCAAAGCCTAAGTACTCCAGTTCCGGCATAAACCGGCAGATATCGAGAATCTTCTCACAGGCAATATCCCAGTTAGGAATTTTCCCTGAAATCGGCGTGCCTGTATCCGGATGCTTTTCGCACGGTTCAAACTTATGATCAACGATTCTTTCCGGATTGTACAGTTCACCGGTTTCTTCATTTACCATAACGCAAATTCCACCGTAACCAACATTATCCGTATATCCTGTTTTGGATGAACCGATTCTCATATATGCCTGCATAATCTTCGGATTATAGCCGTCCTTGTTAATGACCATCACGCGAATGGAGTTTACGGATTTATCGTAAATCTTCTTCAGCTCAGCATTCATATTGATGAATTCTGTAACCAGATAGTAAGACTTGAACCCGTGTACCATCTCGATGATCTCTTCTTCAGTCATCTCCTGGCCGTTTACATGAAAGGCATCATTCTCATAGCTCAGACAGTAGAAACCGTCTCCATGGGTTCCTGCAGAAGGCTTAAGTGCAAGCTTCTTTTCTCTGCGAAGCATCTCGAATATACCTTCGAAGCCGGCATCCACACCCTTCGGGCAGTCATGCATGGATCTGATTTCCGTAGCGCCGTTCCACTTGAAAATAGAGAAGTAATATCTCGGCAAATATGCCTTAAACGGTTCTAGGATGTACCTAAATGTGGTCTTATCATTAATCCAGATCTGATAGCTGTTATTAATTCTATTGAGCCAGTAGTAATCATAATCCGACAGGAAATTCTTATAATTCTCCTTAGTCAGCTGATATTGTACAATACGATAGGAGAAAAAACCTCTTCTCCAGGCCCAAATCTTTTTGCCCAGGCTCATATTCGTATTCTTAAAATCGTCTTTCACTGCGTCAAACCAAAGTCTCTGCATATATGGTCTGATTCCCGGTCTGCAGAACTTCCTGACAAATTTGTAAAACCAGGAGGTCTTCAGTGATTGTCTCTTGTCATCACGAGTAAGGCTGTACTTGTCTTTCTTGACCTTAACCTTTCCCATAAGATAATCATTCAGCGCCTCGCTCGGTGCAATTGCCGGCAAAACAGGCTTTGCGCTTACGCTTAAAAGCTTGAGACCTGCACCGGTCAGGGCCAGAGATACAGTAAAGTAACTAATCTGCTTCACTTCTTCTCCAATATGGATGACACTTTCCTTAACCTGTTCCCATTGGTCAATACACTGATTTCCGTCGAGGCAAAAACTGCCGTTATCCAAATCAATGGCAGCCTCTTCACAATGCTGTACCTTATAGTCGGATTTATCTTCTTCATCCTCGAGTTCTATATGGGAATTAACATATCCCGCAAGCACCTTCGGTTCCTGTCCTAAATCATTAGCAACATAGAACTTAAAGTAATACGGCGTTTCTTCTCCATTAATACGCATCTTCTTCAGATCTAACCACTGGCATACCAGATAATTAGCCTGCAGCTCGTCAATAATCTCCTGAAGCTGCGTCTTGTCAGCCGGACAGTCATCAATCATCAGGCCGTCTTCTGTATATTCCAGCTTGTAAACCTTCTTTTTGCTGAGCCAGAAAGCCGGACGAAGACTCAGAATTTTCTTTTCCTGCAGCAAGCTGATGATGTCTTCTGCACCATACTCACGATCTTCCTGATCCACGCGAAAAACCAGTCTCTTCTGATTTCTGGAGATAATACTGAAATAAACCTCTCTGTTCAGGCTGTTATATCGCTTTAAGATTCTGCCGGTTGTTAGCGTATCGTCAAACCATTTGGAAAAAGAATTATTGAACGGAGATAAAAAGATATAGTCAAAATCCGTAATATATGCACAATCCTTATTCTCCAACAGATTGTATTTCTCGATGCTTTTAGCTAAATAGCCTCTGTCATGCACACCTTTCAAAACGGTCTTATCATAAATCTGTCCATAATCTCTGTAATCCGCCTTAGTTTTTCTGTACCAAGCAGCAGCCATTCGCCGCGAATAACCGGCACCAACAACCGGTCTCATGCCTATTTCTCTTTTGATTCTTGCACTAATTTTCATGTTTTCCCTCGTAGATTAGATTTAGCATCCCGCTACAGCGATAGAACAAAAACCATATATCCCTGTCTGTCGGTCTATATGGCTGCATATATCGCTCCAAAAATTCTATATTCATATTATTCAAAAGGACTTATATTTCCAATATTATTATACACGCTCCCATAGTAAGAATCAACTACAAGATATCCTCTTCCTCCAGAATACGCATTCCCACAACGCTGGTTACCGGAAGAGAAAAGATGATCGCCTTTTCTTTACTCTCAAGACCGCATTTATCCATAATCGCTTTCATAATTGCCTTCTTCTTGGATGTCTTGGTTACGATCAAAATCACTTCTTTTTCTTCTGCAAGAGAAACACCCAGGAATTTTTCCGCCTTTTCCACGCCTGTACCCTTGGCATGAATTACTGTACCTCCACCCGCATTTGCGCTGCGTGCCGCATCCATCACATTATCAATGCTTCCCTGATTGGCAATAGCAATCAAAAGCTCATATTTGGTCTCCTTCAACTTGCTTTCCTCCTCTTTCTCGAAACTCTGATTCTGGGTTAAACACTGCAGAACGTTCTTGCCACCCACACTGCTGACGGGAATAATCAGGGCAATACCTGCGCCCGGCACGTCAATATGCATCTTTGTGATAAGCTGTCTGCGCACTTTTTTCCAGGTTTCCTCTGTTACAATGGAAAAATAAATGATTTTTTCTGCCGCCTCCAGACCGAAATAGTTGAGAATTTCATGGCTTGCCGTACCCTCTCCATGCGCGGCAAATCCGGTATCCAGTCCACTTTCTTCGAGAAACTCTTTATATCTTTTTCTAAAACTCCGGTTGGCAATCGTCAACATCATATATGCCTTACTCATTGTATGTTTCCTTCCTATAACTCAATAATATCGTCATCACTGAAAGACTCAAGAGGTGGAACGGTTGCCGGTGTCTCAGCCTGTTCAGATGCACGTCTGTCACGGATTTTATAAATTGCGCCGAGCATTTGCACGGTAATCAGCGGTGTCATGGCAACCATAGCAACAACACCAAAAGCATCCGTTACAATGTTACCGCCCACAGTGGCGCATGCGCCCATGGCAAAGGGCAGCAAAAACGTAGCCGTCATCGGTCCGGAAGCAACGCCGCCGGAGTCAAATGCGATAGCGGTAAAGGTCTTCGGTACAAAGAAGGAAAGCAGCAATGCAATTGCATAACCCGGAATAATGAAATAAAAAATAGATATTCCGGTTAGCACACGAATCATGGCTATACCTAAAGATATACTTACACCTACAGACAAGCTAAGTCCCATTGCTCTTGCCGAAATCGCACCGGAAGTCAGTTCTTCAACCTGCTCCGTCAATACGAATACCGCAGGCTCCGCTTTAACGATAAAATACCCGATTACCATACCGATCGGTATGATAATCCATCCAAAAGAAAGCCCTGCAATCACCTGTCCCAGATAGTTACCGGCAGGCATAAAACCTACATTTACACCGGTCAGGAACAGTACCAGACCTACATAGGTATAGACTATGCCGATCAAAATTCTAGTCAGCGTCTTTTTCCCCAGTTTCAGAGAAACAATCTGGAATATGCCGAAAAAGACTACAATCGGAAGAAGCGAAATGGCAATTTCTTTGATATATTGTGGGAGCCCGGCCGCGAACAAATGCCAGAGCTGGACGGAATCGTCTACTTCAAGAATTTCCGGCGGGGTATACGCTCCTCCCTCCGGATGATAGATCATACCCAAAATCAGCACAGCCAGAATTGGGCCTACCGAACATAGGGCAACTAAACCAAAGCTGTCATTTTCTGCATGTTTATCGCTTCGAACAGCAGAGAAACCGATACCCAGCGCAATAATAAACGGAACGGTCATTGGACCGGTAGTAACACCACCGGAGTCAAATGCCACAGAGAGAAAATCTCCGGGAACAAAATAGGCAATGAGAAAAACCAGTGGGTATAACACAATCAGCATATGTGAAAGCGCAATACCAAAGAGCATACGCAAAACGGCGACAACCAAAAATATGCCTACGCCCACAGCTACCGCGATAATCAGGATATGATTCGGAACCGATGGCACCTGCTCTGCCAAAACCTGCAGATCCGGCTCTGATATGGTAATGATGAATCCCAGAACAAAACAGAGCAGCACCACAATACCAAGCCTTTTGGTCTGGGTCATCTTGGTTCCGATTCTTTCCCCCATAGGCGTCATGGCAATTTCCGCCCCCAGTGTAAAAAACATCATGCCGCCGATCAGCATAGCAGCACCAACAATAAAAGCCATCAAGAGACTTGCCGGTATGGGTGCAATGGTAAAACACAGCAACAGAACAATCCCAATGATTGGCAAAACAGCTCTCAATGACTCCTTCAATTTTTCTAATAATTTGGTCTGATGTAATCTCAATCGTCTTCTTCCCTTTCCTATATTGATTTGATTGCTCAGGCGCTTTCCGTAACCCCCTATATCTTGTATGATTTATGATACTATATTACCATATTTCGGCTAAAATATAAAGACTGTTTTTATGTAAACTTCATCTCTATACAAAAACATACTTTTGTCTGACGTCGATTTGGACTCATTTATTGTAGAAAAAGAACACCGGCTTTCCACACATCATGCTGAAAAGCCGGCTGCATTTCATACCGGTTACAAGCTTATCCAAAAAGCTTACGGTATCTAAACTTCTATTCTGTTTATCTGATTGCATTCTGAGAACTGTCTCTGAGAATAACGTCATGTGCGCCGCCTTCTACAATAGAGGTTGCGGATACCAGCGTCAGTTTTGCATTCTGCTGCAGCTCTGCGATAGACAGTACGCCACAGTTACACATGGTAGATTTGACCTTGTTTAGAGAAAGAGTCACGTTATCATGAAGCGGTCCGGCATACGGTACGTAAGAGTCTACGCCTTCTTCGAACTTCATTCTTGGATCTCCGCCCAAATCGTAACGCTGCCAGTTACGAGCACGGTTGGAGCCTTCTCCCCAGTATTCCTTAACATAGTTGCCGTTGATGTTGAGTTTGTTTGTGGGGGACTCGTCAAATCTTGCAAAATATCTGCCCAGCATGATAAAATCTGCGCCCATTGCCAAAGCAAGGGTCATATGATAGTCATAAACAATACCACCGTCAGAGCAGATTGGCACATAGATGCCCGTTCTCTTGTAATATTCATCTCTGGCCGCAGCAACCTCAATGACAGCGGAAGCCTGTCCACGTCCGATGCCCTTCTGTTCTCTGGTAATACAGATAGAACCGCCGCCGATACCAATTTTAACAAAATCCGCACCTGCGTCGGCCAGGAAATTGAATCCGTCTTTATCTACGACATTGCCTGCACCGATCTTAACAGTGTCGCCGTATTTATCTCTCACCCATTTGATGGTATCCATCTGCCATTCGGAATAACCCTCGGAGGAGTCGATACATAAAACGTCAACACCGGCTTCTACCAATGCAGGAATTCTCTCCTCATAATCTCTGGTGTTGATTCCGGCGCCTACAACATATCTCTTGTGGGCATCCAAAAGCTCGTTAGGGTTAGACTTATGGTTGTCATAGTCCTTTCTGAACACAAAGTAAGCCAATCTCTGATTATCGTCAATAACCGGAAGGGCGTTAAGTTTGTTCTCCCAGAGGATGTCATTCGCTTCGCTAAGGGTGCATCCGTCCTTGGCATAGACAAGCTTTTCAAAAGGTGTCATAAACTCACGAATGCAGGTATCCGTATCCATTCTGCTGACACGGTAGTCTCTGCTGGTTACCAGACCAACCATTTTGCCCTCTGCAGTGCCGTCCTCAGTGATGGCAATGGTGGAATGTCCGGTTCTCGCCTTCAGTTCCAATACGTCTGCCAGTGTCTGATCCGGTCTCAGGTTGGTATCACTCTTTACAAAGCCGGCCTTGTATGCCTTGGCTTTTCTGACCATCTCTGCCTGATTCTCAATGGACTGAGAACCGAATATAAAAGAAATTCCACCCTCCTTTGCCAGTGCGACAGCCATTTTATCATCGGAAACAGCCTGCATTACAGCAGAAACCAGTGGAATATTTGCGGATAAAGAAGGTTCTTCACCTTTCTTGAATTTTACAATCGGGGTCTTCAGGCTGACATTCTCCACTCTGCATTCTTTGGAAGAATAACCTGGAACGAGCAGGTACTCGTTAAATGTTCTTGATGGTTCATCAAAATAATGGGCCATATAGTTTCTCCTCTCTCCTAAACAAATCATATCTGACAAATTACTTATAGAAATAGACGGCGGTGGACATACACGCCGTCCTTATGTTTCCAATTATTTTACTCCTGTTTAGTTCATTTTGCAAGGTCTAATTTCTCCATAACCTATATTTTTTCTTCATCCTGTTTTTGCCCGCTTAAAAACGGGATGCGCTCGCCTCTCGACTTACGCATCCCGTTTGTTTTTTTGCTTTTGTGAAAGTGAAAGCAGGGGTTACATCATACCGCCCATGCCGCCCATATCCGGCATTGGAAGCTTTGCTTCTTCCTTCTCCAGGTTCATGATGCCTGCTTCTGTGGTCAGCAGCATTGCTGATGCCGACGCAGCGTTCTGCAGTGCAGATCTGGTTACCTTAGCCGGATCTACAATGCCGGCTTCGATCATATCTACATATTCTTCTGTTGCGGCATTGAAACCGTATCCTTCCGGATGACGCTTAACCTCAGCGCTGACAACACTGCCGTCATATCCTGCGTTGATGGCAATCTGTCTTACCGGCTCTTCCAGCGCTCTTTCGATAATTCTTGCGCCGGTTTTTTCGTCACCTTCCAAAGTTTCCACATATGCGCTTACCGCCGGAATCACATTGCACAGCGCAACACCACCGCCTGCAACGATACCTTCCTGTACAGCCGCCTTGGTTGCGTTCAGCGCATCCTCGATTCTCAGCTTCTTTTCCTTCATCTCTACTTCTGTAGCTGCGCCTACATTGATTACTGCAACGCCGCCGGAAAGCTTGGAATATCTTTCCAGAAGCTTATCCTTTTCGTATACGGAATCTGTTTCCATTGCCTGCTTCTTGATGAAGTTAACTCTCTCTTCAATCTCTTCCTGACTGCCTGCGCCATCGATGATGACAGTGGATTCTTTACCTACCTTGACCGTGTAAGCCTGGCCCAGCATATCCACAGTTGCTTCTCTCAGCTCATAGCCCATATCCTCTCTGAGAACAACGCCGCCGGTCATCACCGCAATGTCTTCCAGCATGTCATCTCTCATATCGCCAAATCCCGGTGCCTTAACTGCAACAGAATTCAGGCTGCCCCTCATCTTGTTCAAAACCAGAGTAGAAAGGGCGTCACCTTCAACATCGTCAGCAATAATCAAAAGCTTTCTGCCTTCTTTGATAATCTGTTCCAGAAGGGGAACGAGTTCCTGAATATTGGAAATCTTCTTATTGGTCAGCAAGATGTACGGATTTTCTAAAATCGCTTCCATCTTGTCTGAACCTTTTGCCATATATGGAGACAGATATCCCTTATTGAATTCCAGTCCTTCAACGATCTCCAGGTTTGTACCCATGGACTTTGCCTCTTCAACAGTAATTACTCCGCCCTGGCCAACTTTTTCCATGGCCTCTGCAATCAGCTCGCCTACAGTCTCGTCTGCTGCGGAAATTGCAGCAACCTGGGCAATGCTCTCTTTGGTCTTCACCTTTCTGGATATTTTGCCAATCTCTGCAACGGCTACGTCAACTGCACCCTGGATACCTCTCTTGAGTACCATCGGATTTGCCCCTGCAGCTACGTTTTTAAATCCCTCTCTGATAATGATCTGCGCCAGCAGTGTAGCGGTAGTCGTTCCGTCTCCGGCAACATTGTTTGTCTCCGTTGCCACTTCTTTTACAAGCTGAGCGCCCATATTCTGAAATCCATCTTCCAGTTCAATTTCTTTTGCAATGGTCACACCGTCATTGGTGATCAGCGGCGGTCCAAAACGCTTGTCAATCAGCACGTTTCTTCCCTTTGGACCCATCGTAATCTTTACTGTGTCCGCAAGATGATCCACGCCTTCTAACAGTCTTTTTCTGGCGTCCTCGCCATAATGTAAGTCTTTCGCCATATCGAATTACCTCCCTGTATGTTGATGGTATGTTACGCAGTGTTCTTTCTTCACTCACATCTTTGTCGAAATATGTTAGCACTCATCTTTGTCGAGTGCTAAACTTCTCCTCTATTGTATTGTTTCTTATCTCGTCTGTCAACTGCTTTTCGGAAATTTTTTCTTGAATACCAAAAGAAAAACGTCCTTTATCCAAAAAGACGTTTAATGATTTTCTCTGATATAGTAAAACAGATACTGTTGTGCAAAACCACCCAGCTCGCCATATGTCTTCTGCGCATATGCCTCTATCTGCTGCCGATTTTTTTCTTCCATACCATAAAGCCTGTTCATCACCCTGCCAACCCAGACGTCAACAGGAAAACTGGCATAATCACCCAGTCCGAAGAGGGCGATACAGTTCGCCACCTTGGGACCCACACCGCAAAGTCGCAGAAGTTCCTCACGATTTTCCGGCAGTCCCCTCTGACAGACCTGTTTTGCTGTCTGAATCAGATACTTAGCTCGGTATCCCAGTTTTATCGGCGCCAAATCTTCTTCTGTCAGAACCGACAGTATTTCCGGCGCAGGCAGATTGTACCAGCGTCTGTCGTAAAATGTGCCGACTTCCTCGCCGAAGCTTGCTGCCAGCCTCTCAATACAGCCTTTGATTCTGGGAATATGGTTATTCTGAGAGATAATAAATGAGACAATGGTTTCCCACAAATCCTGCTGTAAGATACGAATACCGTAACCGAACGCCATGGCTTTGTCAAGAACCGCATCTCTTTGGGCAAGATGGTCCTTGATTCTCCCGTAATCTCGATCCAAATCCAGGTACTTACGCCAGAAATCAGGATTGCTCTCCCTTATGCCGTCTTCTACTAAGACGTTGTTTTCAGAAAAACTGATCCTGGCCGGTCTTCCGCCCGCTATACCGAGATAGGTTCCATCTTCCTGTCTGTTCCAGCGAAAGCACTGACCACAGTCGAAAATATGCTCCAGACAAAAATCAGTCACATGATCAGCCATAAAAACACTCAATTCTCAATCCCCCGAACTTCCACATTGACCTCCACCACATTAAAAGCAGTCATAGACTCCACAATTTCCGCCAGCCGCTTCTGAAAATCCATGGCTGTTTCCCAAATCCGGCAATTCCGTCCTATGTTTATCTCTACATTCATAATCAGGTTATCGGGAGAAGTATTTTCGTAAACTTTAATGACCTTTGCTATCCCCGGTGTTTCCTTTGCCGCACAAACGGCAATATCACGCATCACTGCCTCGGAAATGAAAAACTCTCCCATATAGCTGAAGGTGGGACGAACAACTGTCTTTTCCGAATACTGGGCGCCGCTTTTGGTCATCCCGCGGAAAATTCGCAGCGGATCCAAAAAATATCCCGCAAAATCACGCTTCAGTTGGGGCGCCGGTACCGGAATAATATGCTTGCCCAACATGTGCCTTTGCTTGTCGGCCACATTTCTTTCTTCTTCTGTGGTGATTTCTTCAATATAAATGCGCTCTTCTGCTGCAGGTAATCCCAGTCTGCCGATGATTTTGTCTGTCATCCGGTCGCTGGTGCCGATAATCAAAAGTGACGCCGGCTTAAGCGCCTGAATTTTCTCTCTTACGCTCTCCGCATGATCATCCAGAGTAAATAAGGCAGTTTTAATTGCGCCTACCATAGTTTTCTGACGCTTAGCGGAGATCCCCGCTTCAACTCTGTTGTGGTAAATAAACAGACCGTCGTCAATAATACTTTCGATTTGTTTTTCTTTGCATAAATTTATGGCCTGATAGGACTTTCCTGTCCCACTTCTGCCGGTAAGTGTAAAAACTTTCATCTTTACTTATACGCGCCCTTCTGTTATAATAATATTCGAATTCAAGACATGTCTTAAAGGAGGATATATCATGGCTTATAAAATTACAGACGCTTGCATCAGCTGTGGAGCTTGTGCAGCAGAATGTCCAGTTGAAGCTATCTCCGAAGGCGACGGCATCTTTGTAATCGACGCTGATACTTGCATCGATTGCGGCGCTTGCGCAGGTGCTTGCCCGGTAGACGCTCCAGTTGAAGGTTAATTCATTACATAACCGAAAATGTTGAGGCTGTTTCCTATGGAAACGGCCTCAATTTTTTTGATTATATCTCATCCGCCAAACGGATATTCCCTTTTCTTCAAGTCGTTGTCCGGATTCGAGGCATTATCGATTACTTTTCTTTAGCTGCCGCCTCTTTTTTCTGAATATCCTTCATATGATAGGCCAGGGAGTGAAGGCTGTCTGACAGATGTACGTTTTCCAGCGCCACGTGAGGCGGTACTTCGATATCTGTCGGTGCAAAGTTCCACACGCCCTTAACCCCTGCAAAGCAAAGTCTGTCCGCTACTTCCTGTGCATTCTGCTGGCCTACGCAGATAATGCCAATATCAATGGATTCTTCTTCTACGAAATTAACAATCTCTTCATAATCTTTGATAATCAGACCCCCAAGGTCTTTTCCAACAAGATCCGGATTGATTTCGAACACGCCGTATACCTTGAAGCCCTGTTTATAAAAATGGGTGTATTTGGCAATGGCCTGTCCCAGGTTACCTGCACCCATAATGACCATTCGATATTCTTTATCCAAGCCTAAAATAGAGCTGATTTCTTCATAGAGTCCCTCTACGCTGTATCCGTAGCCCTGTTGACCGAATCCGCCGAAGTTATTGAGATCCTGTCTGATCTGAGATGCGGTATAACCAATCAGGCTGCTGAACTCTTTGGAAGAAATTTTCTCTACGCCTTTCTTTCTCAACTCAATTAAATATCTTCTGTATCTGGGCAGCCGTTTGATTACTGCATTAGAAATTTTTGCGTTCTTCATCGGAGAGCTCCTTCCTTACAAAAAAAATCCGTCAGTTTGCTGACGGATTCCAAAATTATTCTTGATCACTGTGTTCTTCAACGTATCTTACTAAATCGCCTACCAGCTGGAACTTCTCAGCTTCCTCATCAGGAATCTCGATATCGAATTCTTCTTCTATCGCCATGATGATTTCTACAGCGTCCAGAGAGTCTGCTTCTAAGTCCTTCATCATGTTGGTATCCATAGTTACCATAGATTCTCCCACGCTCAGCTGTTCCATAATGATTGATCTAATTTTATCAAAAGTCATAACTAACCTCCATTATCATTGCTTCGTTACATGTCATATTATAGGCTACCGCTATATGTAATGCAAGCGTTTTTGTGAAATTCCAAACAAATAGTTACAGTTCCATCCATTTTTCGTAAGCATTTTCCAACTGTTTTTTGGTCTGATTCATCTTCTGATCAAGTTCTGCCAACAGCTGATGATCCGCTAAATTCTCCGGTTTGCACATCTTATCTTCGATCTCTGCAACCTCATTTTCCAGGGTTTCAATCAGCTGCTCCAGCTTTTCTTTTTCTCTGGCAAGCCGCCGCTGCTCAGCCTCTTTTTTCTTTTTCAGCGCACGTTCTTCGGCAGAAGACATGGAAGAAGATGCCTGTGATTCAGCTGCATCATCAGCCTTTCTCCCAGCCCCCTCTGCAGTTTTTTCTTTATCCGCAGCAGCCAACTCCCGAAGGTACTTTTTCCCGGACTCAATGGACGCCTTCTTTTCTACGTAGTAATCATATGTACCCAGATATGCGGTCAGACCGTCCTTTTCCAATTCCAGAATTCTGGTGGGAATCTTATTGAGAAAGTAACGGTCATGGGAAACTACGATAACCGTTCCCGGATAGTCTAACAAGGCTTCCTCAAAGACTTCCTTTGAATCGATATCCAGATGGTTAGTCGGTTCGTCCAGCAAAAGCACGTTGGCGCCGCTCATCATCAGTTTCAGCAGAGCAAGCCTTGCTTTTTCCCCGCCGGACAAAGCGCCCACCTGCAGAAATACCTGATCGTTTTTGAACAGGAATCTGCCCAGTATGGACCGGATTTCCGCATCCTTATATAATCGGTATGCATCATGTACCTCATCCATGACTGTGGCTTTGTCATTGAGCAGCTGCTGTCCCTGGTCGTAGTATCCAAACTTTACGTTATGCCCAATTTTCAGGTAACCCTCGTTAGGTGCAAGCTCTTCCATCAAAATGCGCAACAGTGTGGTTTTTCCCACACCGTTAGGTCCTACAATACAGATTCTCTCTCCACGCTTGATGTCAAAGTTGACATGGGAAAAAAGATCCTTTCGCCCTGCGCCAAATCCAAAGGATTTTGCCAAGTTTTCTCCATACAGCACATCGTTTCCACTCTGATAAGTCTGCCGGAAGTGAATTTTCATCTTTCCCAGCTCGGCTTCCGGTCTGTCAATCCGCTCCATATGCTCCAGCCGTTTTTCTCTGGATGCCGCTCGCTTTGCCAGTTTTTCCGTTCCCCGCTCCTTAAAACGGCGAATCATGTCCTCCTGCCGTCTGATCTCGGTCTGCTGCTTGTTGTAAGCGCGCATTTCCGCTTCTCGCCGTGCTTTCTTCTGTTCCGCAAAGGCCGTATAATTGCCCTCGTAGGTTTTCAGCTTATGATGCTCCACCTCAAAGATTCTGGTCGCCATCTGATCCAAAAAGTAACGGTCATGGGAAACCATGACAATAGTACCTTTATAGCTGCGCAAATACTGTTCCAGCCATTTCAGCGTCCCGATATCCAGATGGTTGGTCGGCTCGTCCAGGAACAGAAGATCCGGCTTTTCCAAAAGCAGACAGGCAAGAGCAAGACGAGTCCGCTCTCCCCCACTCAGGGTTCCGATCTTTTTCCGATAATACTCTTCTCCAAAGGCCATGCTATTCAGCACGCCGTACATCTCGCTTTTGTAAGCGTAGCCGCCTCGGTTCTTAAACACGTCCTGAAGGTGGGCGTACTGATTGAGGATGGTTTCATCTGCGTCTGCGCCCAACTCGCTGATCTTTGCAGCCAGGTCATGCAGCTGATTTTCCATCTCTTTTATCTCTGAAAAAATAGCCTCTACTTCTTCTATGACCACATTGTCCGAATTGAAATTGTTCTTTTGTTTCAGATAGCCGATGGTCGTGTTTTGTGATACAAAAAAGTCACCGTCATCGGCGCTTAATTCTCCTGAAAGAATGTTGAGCAACGTAGTTTTTCCGGCGCCATTTGCACCGACAATACCGATACGGTCACCTTCGTTTATATGAAAGGACACGTTTTCCAAAATCGTGTCCACACCATAATTTTTCGTTAAATCTTTTGCTGATAAAATAATCATGTCTGTTTCTCCGTACTATATACCAAGCGACGGGCTGGCATCCATGTAAAGGTCGTTACTGCCACAGGCCTTGTACTTATAATAGGCTGCGCAGGCAATCATGGCTGCATTATCTGTGCAGAGAACCGGTTCAGGCACATAGAGGCGGATGCCGTATTTTTTGCATTCTCTTTCCAGTTCTGCCCGCAGTCTTGTGTTTGCTGCAACACCGCCTGCGAGAACCAGTTTGTCCTGTTTCTGTCTGCGAACAGCGCTCACCGCTTTGTTTACCACAA
The DNA here is from genome assembly GCA_036305845.1 of Emergencia sp. Taxonomy (GTDB): domain Bacteria; phylum Bacillota; class Clostridia; order Peptostreptococcales; family Anaerovoracaceae; genus Senimuribacter. The sequence continues at coordinate 50,618 of JAXKAR010000055.1, read as the reverse complement.
CGTCAAGAACCGCCGCCTGAAAGCTGGCTGCAACATCGGGCACATTGATTTCCCTGCCTGCCTGTCTTTGTGTATTCAAATAATTCAGCACTGCTGTTTTCAGTCCGCTGAAACTAAAATCCAGACTATCCTTTTCCAGGTAGACCCGTTTAAAGTTAATCGCCTCCGGATTTCCTTCCTTTGCAACGCGGTCAATCTTCGGCCCTCCCGGATAGCCCAAGCCGATAACTCTGGCCACTTTGTCATAAGCTTCGCCTACAGCATCATCTCTGGTTGACCCCAATACACGGCAAGTGGTATAATCCGTCATTTCCACAATATTGGTATGACCTCCTGACACAATCAGGCTCATAAAAGGTGGTTCAAGCTCCTTATCCGCAATAAAATTGGCGCTGATGTGACCGTGCATATGGTTTACGCCCACCAAGGGAATATCTCTGGCAAAGGCGATGGCTTTTGCCGTGGCAACGCCCATGAGTAATGCGCCAACAAGGCCCGGACCGTAAGTTACGCCCATCAAATCTACATCATCGAAGGTAATCTCTGCCTGAAGCAAAGCCTGATCAATTACCGCATTCATGTTCTGCAGATGATGACGGGATGCAATCTCCGGCACTACGCCGCCAAAAGCGGTGTGAATATCTATCTGGGACGAAATCACGTTACAAAGCACTTCTCTGCCGTCTGCAACAACGGCCACCGAAGTTTCGTCACAACTGGATTCAATTGCCATGGTCAAAAATTTTCCGTCTTTCATGGTTCCTCTTCTATTTGGCTTTACAGCGGTCATCCGGCCCCAGATTCCTGCAGTTTTCACAGGACTGGTAGTCAGACATGCTGAAAGCGTCAAAATCAAATCTTCTTTCAAAGTGATTACAGCCGGTGCTGATTTCCATCAATCCACCATACCGTTCAATATCATCATAAGGTCTTTTTTCTTCCATTGTGTTATATCTCCCCTCTGCCCGAAACATGTTCAGTGTTTCTGTTATGGAGATATTCTTCCACCTTGGAAGAATTTATATGCGTGGTCAGTGTGACGGACTTCGTCTCCACATGATAACGGCATCTTCACCGTTATCCTCGTAGTATCCTTTTCGCAGTCCCTCATAACAAAAACCGAATTTTGCATAAAGCCCTTTTGCCGCCGTATTTCCTGCCCGTACCTCTAACGTATGATGATTTATGCCCTCCTCTCCGGTAACCCGAAGCATGGTATCTATCATCGCCATCCCGATATGGCGCTTCCGATAATCCGGCAAAACCGCCACATTGTTGATATGTCCCTCGTCCAAAATCTTCCATAAACCGACGTATCCGACAATCACACCGTCAATGTCGGCAACAAAATACATAGCGCGAGGATTTTCCGTCATATCCTGAACGATGGCTTCCTTTGTCCACGGTACAGCAAAACAGCAGGTTTCCAGATAGGCAATCTGGTCTGCATCATGAATCGTTCCGCTTCTGATGATCAATTCTTTCATTTTCTTGCCTTCTATCTGGCTCTGAAACGAGCCATCTTAGCCGCCCGCTCCCTGGCAAGGCTGCCGTCTTTCAGTTTGGTCTCTGCCTCTGTTGCCCGCATATAATCCGGCAGCAGCTTCTCATAAGAAACCGTTTCGCCCGCATTATATTTCTGCAAGGCAATCCTGGCCGTCATCTGCGCCCTTTGGTAACGCATATCTTCTTCTGCGCAGGACAGTTTTACACCCGGATAAAGCCTACCCGTTTCCTCTGTAAAGGCTTTGATTTCTGCACTGTATGCATCTACGCCGTCACCAAAGAACATGACTTCTGTCTCATGGCTCTCTGACCGGGAAAAAACGTCATTAAGCGATGCAAAAACATCGGTCAGCATATACGGTCCGCTTTTGAGAATGTCTGCGCCCTTTTCATCAAAGACACCGCCATAAACCTGACCTCTGCGCGCATTCAGGATAGGTACCACCAAAGTTTCGCCACTGCACATTACTTTAAAGCTGTCCAAGGTAGGTACAGACACCGCCGGAATGCTCAGCGCCTGTGCAAGCGCCCTTGCCGTAGCAACACCAATCCTGATTCCGGTAAAAGAACCCGGTCCGATAGATGCACCGATAGCGGTAATTTCTTTTTTGTCTATATGCATATCAGAAAGCAGCGCCTCTGTCATGGGAATCAACTCTTTCAGATGACTCATCTGGGCGCAGGAACTTCGCTCTTCTACATGTCCCTTCTCGTCAATGACTGCTACAGACCCATGGGGTCCGGTTGTTTCAACTGCTAAAATGTACATTTGTAGATACGCTCTCCTTCTTTGTCCCCATATTCAATGAACACACACAGCGTGTCATCGGGAAGAACTTCTGCCACTTGATCGGCCCATTCCACCACAGAAACGCCTCCGGCGCAGAAATATTCTTCGACGCCGATCTCAAAGAGATCTTCTGCGTCTTCAAGACGGTAAACATCAAAATGATAAAGGGGCAACCGTCCCGAATGATACTCACACACAATCGTAAAAGTAGGGCTTGTAATCATTTCTGTGACGCCAAGCCCTTCTGCAATATATTTGGTCAGGGTGGTCTTGCCCGTACCAAGGTCTCCCATCAGGGCAACCACTGTATTGGGAGAAAGCCTCCGCGCTAAATCATAACCGAAGGCTTTTGTATCGTTTTCATTTCTGATGATTACTTCTCTCATTATAAACCCTTATGTAAAAATCCGGAAATCCGTTTATATACCAGGAAGGTGATGACAGCATTGATGCCTGCCTTCAGAATATTAAACGGAATGATAATCGGAATCATCATGGCAACCACTGCCTCTGTCGGCGCGCCCATGAAAAGCGGCGTAACAAAATAGTTAAACACGCACATAGCAAGTACAGTTACAACTACCCCGGAAATCAGCGCAATAATGGCTTCTTTCTTGGTTTTTTTATGTCTGTAGAGACATCCTGCAACGATAACAAACAAGCCGGTTGCCAGCATATGCATCAGGAATCCGTATACCCCTGAGCCACCCAACGCAAAGGCCTGAATCAAGCTGACAATTAGGGTTACCGCAAGACCTGCAATAGGTCCGAAGGCAAAAGTGGTAATATAAATAGGAATATCAGCTGGATCATACTCCAAAAATGGCGCCGGTGGGAACGGTATACGAATCACCAGTACAAGGGCACAGGAGATTGCCACCATCATCGCCAGTTTTGCTAACTTAACTGTGCTGAATTTGTTGTTCATAGGTTCCTCCCTTTATTCTTCATCATGTTCTTTCTATGCTTATCTATATACCTTATCTCATCCCGACCGAAATCAGAGAGCAAAATCCTCCTGGGTCAGTTGATACAGGGTATCTGCATAAATCTTTGTCATCTGTATGAGCCGATCAATGGAAAGTCTCTCGTCTCTCTGATGCATCAAATCCGGATCTCCCGGAAAGAGGCCACCGAAGGCAACGATATTTTTTGCTGCCCGGGCATAGGTCCCGCCTCCAATAACCAGCGGAGGCGTCTTGGTATCTCCGGTATGCTTCCGGTAGACTTTCATCAAGGCGCTGATCAAGGGGCTATCCGGTTCCATATAAATCGGCGGCCGTGCTTTTTCTTTGATGATGCCCATATCATACTGATTAATCACCGGCATAATCGAATCATAGACCTGTTCTGCTGTAACGGTAACGGGATAACGGACATTAACAGTGAGGCTGATTGACTGTCTGTCATAATTAAGCACCCCTACATTCAGGGTCAGTTTTCCCGACGGCTCATCTGCAAAATCACAGCCCATACCCGTTCCGTTAAGGTCGAATCCAATATGCTGCCGGTAGAAATGGATAAATTCGTTTATCTCTTCGCTGACAAAATTCAGCTTTGCCAGAAATGCCATCATAATAGAAATGGCATTAAGCCCTGCTTCCGGTGTTGCGCCGTGAGCGGCTTTTCCTTCAGTGGCAATCTCCAGAGACTTGCCTACGCCTTTTACCGTCACTTTATAACCGGTTTCTTCCCGAAAAGCTGCCGCCAGCTGCCTGATGTTGGCATAAACCTGCGAATCCTCTGCATTGACTACAGCTCTGGCTTTCTCTGCCACCATATTGGCAGCACTGCCCCCGGATAAACTACGAAGATCCAAGCCTTTTGCCTGTACCTTTGACAGTTTCTTGGCTACTTCAAAGGACAAAATCCCCTTTTCTCCATTAAGAGCGGGAAACTCTGCATCAGGCGTAAACCCGTAATCCGGCAAAGGCATCTTCTCGAAATACTTCTCCATGCCAATCCAACCGGTTTCTTCGTCCAGACCAAGAATAAGCCGAATTTTCTTTTGGGGCATATATCCGCTGTCTTTCAGCGCTTTCATGGCAAACAACACTGCCGCAACGGGGCCTTTATCGTCAAGGGTTCCTCTTCCGTAGATATACCCGTCAGAAACTGCACCGCTGTACGGATCAAAACTCCATCCGTCTCCCTCAGGTACCACATCCAAATGACCCAAGACACCGACAATTTCTTCGCCTTGTCCAAAATCAATATGGCCACCGTAATGGTCCACATCGGCAGTCTCAAATCCCATTTCTTCAGCCTTTTTTCTTGTATACGCAAAAGCATCCTGTACGCCTTTACCGAAAGGAAACACCTCTCCGTTCTTCGTCATTACAGGATTGTCTACCACGCTTTTCAGAGAAACAAGTTCTTGCAGAAACTGAATCTGCAAGTCCTTGTTTTCCATAATCTTCTCAATATATTGCATTAGTCTACTGCTTCAACACCGGCAATTTCCGGATAGCTTTCTTTGAGAATCTTCTCTACGATACCCTTGAGGGTCATTCTTGCACCCGGACATCCCGCGCAGTGTCCCTGCAATCTTACCTTTACGATATTGTCAGCGGTCAGTTCCACAAACTCGATATCTCCGCCGTCTCTCTGCAGAATTGGTCTGATCTTGCCTAATGCTTCCTGAATTTTCTGTTCCATGTTACTCTCCTTTATTTTTATCTTTAGATTATTTATATTCTCGTACGGTTAATGTACTGTATAAACCGAAACAACCTGATTGTCTTTGATCACGTCAATATTGATGGTTTTCTTGGGATTCCCGCTTTCGTCAAAGGAAATCTCTCCCGAAGCGCCGGAAAAGTTGGTGGTCTGCTTGAGTGCGTCCTTCACCTTCTCGCCATCTGTATCCCCAGCAGTCTCAATGGCTTTAACAGCAATCATATATGCGTCAAAGGCCAGCGCTGTAGCTTCCTCCGGCTCTTCTGCTCCGTATTTTGCCTCATAGGCTTTGAGAAATTCCTCATACCGATCTGTCTTGTCCGTATCGCTTGTCATGGTACCGGTAAAGTCTGCCGCTACCGCAATACTAAGCTTAGGGAACTTGGCCTGAAGTTCAATGAGCTCCTCGCCGTGCCATTCCTTGGTTCCAAGGAACGTATATCCCTGAAGCCCAGCGTCTTCTACAGCTTGGAAAAACTCCTCGGCAGTAGCAATAGGCACAGCCAGAAATACGGTCCTGGCCTTTGAGGCCTTGAGTTTCTCAATACTGTCTGTATAATCCTTCTGATCCAGATCAAGGTTTATAGAAACGGCAATGGCATTCTCACTTTCTGTGAGTGCCTTCATCCGACTGCTGAACTTGCTGATCATATCGCTTGTTGTGTCATCATCCTTGATCTTGACTACAGCTGCAGTATTCTGCTTCAGCTTGTCCACGGTATACTGCGCCAATGCATTCCCTTGGCTGGCATCAGAAAAAGTTACGCGAAAATAATACTCGTTGTTCTCCGTAATCAGTGAATTGGTCGATGTAATGGAAATAGCCGGAATCCCTACGGCGCCAAGCTGCTGGCTGGCTGTAAGTGAAACCGCCTCTCCATAACTGCCCAGCACAATGGCCGGTTTCTTGTCAATCAAATCCGCTACAGCAGTTTCTGCGGTGTAAATACTGCTCTGGGTGTCCGCATATACCAGCTCAACTTTTTTGCCAAGAACCTCCGGCGCAAGCTCACGAGCCAGTTCGATTCCCCGAATCTCCAACTCGCCACTCTTGCTGTCATTGCCGGTCTGCGGTTCCAAAACACCAATCTTGATGGTATCCGTTTCCACACCCTTGGCATGGAAAAAAGTATCTTTAAAATTATCGAAGGTGGTGCAGCCTGTAACAAAAATCGCTGCCATAGCAAGGATAACTGCCAGCGCTGCTGTTCTGTATTTTCTCATGGTTTCCCCTTTAACTTTTTGTTTCACGTGTACAACTTATTATACTATATTTCGTTTAAAAGTAAACCTTTTTTGTTTTGCAGGAAACCATCTTCACAGAACTTTTACCCAACATTTAGAAAGATTGCTGTTAATTCTTTGATAAGGTGTGGTATAATAATTCCATAACCAAATGACGGTACCGCAAATAAGGAATCATTGCAGCATAACTTGTGATTGGATTTCCTGGCGGAGTCGTCATGGTATGCTGTTCATATATGCTGCCGACCTGCTGGGCAAAGGTACAGACCGAGGCGATGTATGACAGACTCTGAGCACTTAGCGATCGGTCAGCATCTGCGACGACAGCGCTAAGCTCACAACAAATGAGTTGATAAAAAATCAGAAAACAGGAGGAATTGGAAAAATGAAATGGGTATGTTCAGTTTGCGGATACGTTCACGAAGGAGATCAACCACCAGAAAAATGTCCACAGTGTAAAGTTCCCGCAGATAAGTTTATCGCACAGGAAGAAGGTAAAATCGAATGGGCTGACCAGCACGTTGTTGGTGTAGCACAGGGGGTAGATCAGGAAATCATCGATGGTCTGAGAGCTAATTTTGAAGGCGAATGCTCCGAAGTCGGCATGTACCTGGCTATGGCAAGAGTTGCTCACAGAGAAGGTTATCCGGAAATCGGTCTTTACTGGGAAAAGGCAGCTTGGGAAGAAGCAGAACACGCTGCTAAGTTTGCAGAACTGTTAGGCGAAGTTGTAACTGATTCCACAAAGAAGAATCTGGAAATGAGAGTGGAAGCTGAAGCCGGCGCTTGCGCAGGCAAGAAAGCTCTGGCTACTATGGCTAAGCAGCAGAACCTGGATGCTATCCACGATACCGTGCATGAAATGGCAAAAGATGAAGCTAGACACGGCGCTGCATTTGCAGGCCTTCTGAAGAGATACTTCGGCTAATCGGGTGCGGTTGAAACCTTAAACATTCAAAGCACAAAGGATGGAAAGCTCAAAAGTTTTCCATCCTTTTTAGGTGTGTGAAATCATCTCATCCGGTTAAAAATGCTGGTACGGCTGCCTTTTCTTCTGCGAGATATGCCGCTAAAGATAGGCGCTGCTTAAAGTGAAAAATCTGAGACCCAATTTCGATTTACTGAAAAAGCATGATTTTCTCAAGAAAAAAGTAAAACCACATTGAAGAATTTAACCGCAGCCCAGTTTTGAACCTCGTTTTACCTATCCATTAAGGGAATTTTACTGCCAAAAGGCAAGTACAGCTGTTTTTCAGTAAAATTCTCCATAACAGGGGTCAATCACCGGTCATTTTTACTTTTTTACAAAGGAAATCGACCTTTTTCAGTAAATACGTTTTTCTGTTATGAAGATGATTTCCCCTCCATATCCTGCGTAACGACTATCGCCAGCAGCTTTGTTGCGGTAGTCGTCTTTAAATATCCGAGTTCCTAGTCCAGCTCTTCAAGATCACCTTCTAAAAGAATGGACATCATATCACGCATGATGGAATTCACATCCGAGCCATCTTTAACCTAAATATCATTTTCTTTTAGGTATCCCTTCATGAATTCTCGTATTGCTCATTTTTGTGGTGAGTCATTTTTTCTGCTCATAAGAAAACCTCTAGACTGAGTAGTTTGTCTTATATCAGTTTGAAGGTTTGCACAATCTTTGGGATACTTCCTTTACTTTGAAAATTCTATATCCGAATAATAACTATTGATTCGACATCTTCTTTACAGTCATTGTGGTTTCCGCCTTGCAACATCTTTATATTTCGTTATCTACCTCATAACCCTTTTCTTTTGCATATCTTTCTGCCACGCTTCCGGGAAAAGTATGAATCACAATTTCCTTCGTACCAAATATATCCCGACCAATTTCTCCTACAGAAGCCGGAATATAAATCTCTGTCAAATCATCGCAATGAGCAAATGCCTCTGCTCCGATTAAATTTAGACTCTCCGGTAGCTTTACATTTTTTAGCTTTTTACAGAATAAGAAAGCACCCTCGCCTATTTCTGTTACCCTCTCAGGTATCAAAATAGATGTCAGGGATTCACAAAACCGAAATGTACGTTCCTCGATTTCTGTCACACCTTCAGGTATATCTATTTGTGTAAGGTTTTTACAATTATAAAATGCACCCTCACCTATTTCAACTACCCCCTCAGGTATCAAAATAGATGTCAGAGATTCACAAGAGGAAAAGGCGTTGTTGCTGATTTTTTCCAATCTTGTAGAGAGATTTACAGTTTCTAGGTTTATGCAAGAATGAAATGTACACCCCTCGATTTCTGTCACACCTTCAGGTATATCTATTTGTGTAAGGTTTTTACAACTAAAAAATGCACGATCCCCGATTACTCTTAATGTAGACGGTAGTTTTATAGCATCCAAACTTTTGCAGCCAGCCATTCCTAGCGAACCAATTTCTTCTAAGCCTTCCGATAAATTTATTTCTGCAAGGTTCTCACAATTATTAAACGCACGATCTCCAATTACTCTTAATGTAGACGGTAGTTTTACTGTTCTCAGTTTTTTGCACTTATGGAATGCACCCTTCTCGATTTTTATTACACCTTCAGGAACAATGATTTCTTTCAGGTTTATACACTCTTCAAAGGCTTTTTTCCCGATAGTTTCAAGGGTTTGTGGCAGTTTTACTGTTTTAAGTTTTTTACATGAGCAAAATGCTCCCACCTCAATTGTTTTAACCCCTTCAGGTATAACCAAATTCTCACATTCACCGCTATAGTCCATTAATTTTCCGTCCATGATACGGAAATCATCATTGCCATATGACGTATGCCCGATTGATTCTGAATCTGTCATATCATTGTCTATCGTTAATCCTTGTTCTGCGGCATACTTCTCTGCTGCACTTCCTACCGGTGCGTGAATAACTGTACGCTGATCAACCTTTCCTGTATTGAACACATCTTTACCAAATTTAATAACGGACGCCGGTACATATATGTCCGCCAAATTCTCACAGTTACAAAAAGCTTCTTTTCCAATCTTAGTCACTCCGTCAGGAATCGAAACTGAAGTCAGAAATTCACAATAGTTAAACGCTTTATCTCCAATGGTTTTAAGCGTATGTGGAAGAGTTACTGTTTTAAGTCTTTTGCAGGAACTGAATGCACCCGCCTCGATTTTTTCTACACCTTCAGGAATATATATATCTTTCATGTTTTCGCAATAATCGAATGCCCTCTTGCCGATAATTTTAAGCGTCTGAGGAAGTTCTACAACTTTCAGCTTCTTGAGCCTTCTGAATGCACCGTCACCGATGTTGACCACACCTTCCGGTATCGCGATACTATCTTCTTTTCCTTTATATTTTGTCAGAATCCCATCATTGATGCAAAAATCTCTGATATTCGATGCTATTACTTTAGAATTGCGTGCAGCAGCTTTTGGCGTAGTTTTTTTTGCAAACATTCCTACATCAAGTTTACTCTCATCTGTACAACGACTAAAAAAGTTTGACATCGGTCCATCTTCCATGAAAAATGGTTTCTGTGCTGCAAGGACAAATGCACACCATGCATATACAACATCAGCTATGTTCCCAATTAGTGGCCTAGAATAATCACGATTTTGGGCAAGTTCATTCCATAACGTAAAAATTGCCGGTTCCAGATATGTCAAATCTTTTCTAAGAAGTTCCAAGAAATGAACTTCAGAAAGGATCCCCGTATCTGCTGTCCACTGAAGTTCCTCCTCATCAGGAAGAAGTACCCCGATATCCTTCTGGCTTAATTTCTGAGGAACATAATATCCATGTAGGTCACTACCACTGCAAAGTCCTTGGCAATATTGTTCATCATCATAATTCAGCCATTCTCTTTCTGCACAAAAATCTATGATGGCACTTAAAGTGCTAAAGTCAACATTTGTAGGTTCAAGATTATTTTGCGCACAGTAGTCAGCCAGAGTCCATGCAAAAGAACGTAACGCGCTAACCATGTATGCACGATGGATCTGGCCGTTTTTAATTTCGCATTCACGATCGTGATGAAAGTCAAAAACATCCTCATTTACACGGAATAGTTTTCTGAATTCATCAGCCTGAGCAACAGCCGAAAAAATCCCCTTATCCTTTTCAACACAGTGCTTATATACAGTAATTACCTCCTCCGGCAGAGGAATATCTTCATCGTTCCCAAAATCCTCTTGATATTGCAATATACTTTCAAGGGAAACAAACGCGCATTCTGTACCTGATGTATTTACTTCTATGCGAACTCCTCCGAGTTCCTTATGCTGCTGTACCAAGTTTTGGATACTTCTATAATGTGGATACAAATCGTCATCAGGCTCAGCAACAGTAAAATTAAGTTTCAAAGAACCTTCAACCAAATTATTTTCCAAGTTAGTTTCCGGTTCATTCTCATATTTACATTTCGATAACCAGGTGTTGATAATATGAATGCCATCCAGATGTGTCAAATTATTGTAAACAATTTTTCCATGATTTATGCAACAAAATGCCAAATATATCTTTCCTCCAGAAAAAATCATAGCATTGCATTTTGTAAAGTTCTCTCCGCAATTGTAAAATACCTGGTACAATATTGCCCCTTCTTTACCAGCTTTTGCTGTATGTACCGGACTATCTGGTAAAAACAAATCCGGCGCTGCATATTCAGCTATATAGGAAAAATAGTGTTCCAAGTTGTCTTGATCATAGCTGACATCTAGTGTAGCTTCTGCAATGGAGAATCCTATTGAAGCATCCATTGGTTCTTCCTCAAAGCTATAGGTTTTTGGTATAACCGCCAGCTTTCTTCCTTCTCCGATTACCATTTTATCAATCGAGTATTTAAAATTATCAGCTACTGCGATTTTTAAATTGTCATCTACGATTACATCATTATTTTTTTCAAATGATATTTGCTCTTTTTCCCCACTATGCAGACACCGAAATTCTTCGCTCATAAGATTATTAGAAACAGCTTTTATTGTGTTTAACCACCTGCAGATTTCTTTTTCGCGTATTTCTTTCGTATCTTTTGTTATAACAAATTGTCCTCTATATGCACAAGAAAACCCTCTAACAAAAACATAATAGCTACACTCTGTTACATCTTTGGTGTTCTTAGACATTCCATAATATACTGCGATTTCTTTGGTATGAATTAACTTCTTTTTTTTCTTAAGGTGTGCAATACTATCTAAAAATTCTTTTATTCCTCTTTTTCCTTTGCTAGAAAGCAAATCACACGTAAATACGGCAAAAGAACTGTAGATCGGAAACACAACAAAATTAAATTCTGCGCCGTAGCTTACAGGTAAGTTACATGTCTCTGTATCCTGAACTTGTAATAAGTAATGCTCATCTCGAAACATCATTTCTGCAGTAAAGTTGTCGTCCATTGAATAAGTATATCCTTTAGGTACTTCGATGGACCACATGGCATCAATAAATACTCTCTCTGAGCTTTTTTTAACCTCATGAACTCCTTCGAACTGAGTCTTATTAATAATGACCTTGTCCAAATATCTTTCGTACTCTTTGTGGCTTAGCTCCGTGTCAGCCGTCGCTCTTTCGATTTCCTTCTCCTTGTGTTTTTCAAAAAATTCCATTTTGTCACCTCTTCTTTTATGGTTTGTCGATTTGCAATGCTTCACTGCTAATCACCGTTATTCCTTCTGGGATCACAATATTAGGCTCATTTGACAAGCATTTTTTAATACGCCATCGTCTATTTCAAAGTCCATAATCAGCCTTCTTTTCCTCTCATTATTCTTTGGACTTGACCTCAGCAAATTTTTGTGCCATTGTCGGGTTGCCCTTGGTCAACTTCTTAATAGTAAGATCCTGTGCTTTATCATTGGCAAGACGCAGATTATTTTCTGAGGAAAGCAATGCTTTTTTCGTTTTTTCGAGATGTGATATCGTCTTATCTATTTCTTCTATTGCCTCATTAAATCGTCTGCTTGCCAGATTATAGTTATATGCAAACTTATCCTTAAACTCATTCATCGATTCTTCAAACCTAGAAACATCAACATTCTGTTCTCTAATTTCTACCAGTTCTCGCTGATATTTCAAAGAATTTAGTGCTGCATTTCTAAGTAAGGTAATCATAGGAATGAAGAACTGTGGACGAACCACATACATCTTCGGATAGCGATGAGACATGTCCACAATGCCATTATTATACAGTTCGTTATCCATCTCCAGAAGAGATACCAGCACTGCATACTCACAGTTCTTTTCCCTGCGATCTTTATCCAGTTCTTTCAAAAAATCCTCATTTTTATGCTTTGTTGCAGTTTCGTCCATTTCATTTTTCATCTCAAACATGATGGAAATGAATTCCACACCATCCTCGGACTCTTCACGAAAAATAAAGTCACCCTTACTTCCTGTTCTTGCATCGTTATCCTTCTCAAAATATGCATTCTGAAAACCTGTTGCCCGCAGCTTGTTAAACTCAATCTCACAGTGCTGCTCCAGACTTTCTCCTACCATCTTTGTAGACTGTTTTGCCTTAAAGTCTTTATAGTAGGCAATTTGTTCATCTTTGCCCTTCAGCTGGTTCTCATAATTGTCTTTCATCGCTGTCAGTTGTTCTTTTTGCTTGGAAATCTCTTTTTCTTTTTCAGAGACTGCTTTCGTTACAGCTAGTTCTTTTTGAGAAGCTTCTTCCTGCAGCTTGGATTTTAGTTCTGTAATTTCACGTTCCTTATCACTGATTTCCTTTTCCTTTGCAGTCACAGCCTCATTGATGGCAAGTTTTCGTTCATTGCCCTCTGCTTCAATCTTTGCACGAAGTTTTTCAAGTTCTCTTTCCTTTTCTGACAGCTGTTCCTTATAGCTACTTTCTGTCTCTGCCTTAGCAATTTTGACTGCACTTTCTTTTTCTTCTGTAAACTGATTTTCCCGTTCGGTAAGTTCTTTCTTAAACTCACGATCTCGAACTTGCTTTACAATAGCTGCATAGCCGGACTCGTCTACCTGAAAAACTTCTCCACACTTCGGACATTTGATTTCTTGCATGGGTTCCTCCTTAATCTTCAACTACACTAGATTAGTTTCTGCCTATTCTTTCCATCCACACTAAAGAGATGAAGGTTGGCTACAAAATAAGCACTTCTACTTTCCTCTGCTAACCTTTACTTCAAATAATTTTCCTTAAAAGTTTTCCATTGAAAACTATTCTTTTTTTCGTCTTTCCATATTTTTAAAACAGAAACCGCACTGATGAAAAATTGGCTTACCCCTTTCCGGATAGGCTAAGGCTTCATCCATAGTGCTAAAGGCCACTTTATATTCTTCGCGTATCATATCTATTTTACAACGCCCATCAATAAAATTAACTGCATGAAGACATTTTGTCCTTATATTTCCAATATATTCTGGTTTCATATCAATACCTCTTTCTTATCTCCTATCGCATCTATAACAATTCTGGAACCTTTTTATCAGACTCATCATTTACTCTTTACAGATATAATATTACTTTCTACAAAGTCATCTGCTCTGATGGCTTTTACCTTATAAAAATAGGTATAATCTCTTGTTGCGGATGTGTTGGTATAGCTATGGCTTGTTGTGGTGTACATTTTTTTATAGGTTCCATTACTGTAACCGGATCTATAAATTTCGTACTTAGTTGCACCGTCCACCTTTTTCCAAGTCAATCTTGGCTTGCCGGTAGAGGAATTGCCCTTTGTCACTTCAAGGCCTTTTGACAGGCATTTCTGTTTGACAATTTGGCTGGTTGCATTTGCGTTCGAATTATTCTTAGAAACCGCTACAACCTTATAAAAGTAAGTATAACCCGCTCCTGCCGATGTGTTGGTATAACTGGTTCCCGTTGTCGTATACATCTTCTTATACGTTCCGTTGCTGTAGCCGGATCTATAAATTTCGTACTTGCTTGCGCCTGGAACTTTGTTCCAAGTCAGCATCGGCTTACCAGCGCCACTATTGCCCTTGGTGATTTGTGGTTTTTCCAATTTACAAAGCTGTCTGACTATATTGCTTTTCTTGATGCTCTTGCCATTCTTATCCAGCGCCTCTACTTTGTAGAAGTAGGTATAACCTGCTCCTGCTGATGTGTTAGTATAACTATTACTTATTGTCGTGTATATCTTCTTATACGTTCCGTTGCTGTAACTGGATCTATAGATTGCATATTTTTCTGCGCCGCGTACCTTGTCCCAAGACAACCTTGGTTTTCCGGATTCACTGTTTCCATTCTTCACAGTCATTGTCGTAGAGAAAACAGAACTGCATTTCTGTTTAATCGCACCGCTTTTTGCAAGAACTTTATCGTTTTCATCCAAGGCTTCTACCTTATAAAAATAGGTGTAGCCTGCTCCTGCTGATGTATTAGTATAGCTATTACTTGTTGTCGTGTACATCTTCTTATATGTTCCGTCCCTGTAGCCGGATCTATAAATGACATACTTCTCTGCACCCTTCACTATATCCCAAGTTAATCTCGGCTTGCCGTCCGTGTTAGTACCAGAGGTAACTGCTAAAGACTCATTTGGCACAATGGTAAAATTTAAAGTTTTCTTACCACTGTAATTTCCCTTAAAGGTAATGGTCAAAGAGTAATTACCCGGTTTGTTTCTGGAACTCTGATTATATTTTACTGTATAGTCAGTGTCTTTCTTTAGTATATTTCCTTGGGTATCCTTTACCGTTACCGCCGGAGATTTGACATTTCCATCATAGTTATATTTCGTTGCAGACATAGTAAAAGATTCCGGAGAATAAATAATCTGGTCATTCTTTATGTAGCCACAATTACCGCAGACTTTAGCAATCCTACCCTCAACAAATACGGTCGCCGGTGTGATTTCAGACTTATAACTATGTGGCAGTTTTGTAATTGTTTCATTTTTTATACCATGGCATACTTTGCAAGTATAAGTCTTCCATCCTTCCCATCTACAAGTCGGTTCAGCGATTACTTGACCGTTGTCCCAGGTATGACCCAGCTTTTCAATAGGAGTCTCGCTACCAGGCCTCAGATTATGACAATTTTGACAGAGGGTAATCTTCAATCCATCTTCTGTACAGGTTGGCTCATTTTGTATAATGTCTTTCCACCGATGAGGTTTCTGATCAACTGCTTCATATTTTACATCACCGCATGCTTTACAAGTATACGTTTTACTTCCATTGTACTCACACGTCGGTTTAACAGTAATTTGACCGTTGTCCCAGGTATGACCCGTTTTAGGAATAACACTTCCGCTATCTGGTTTTATAATGTAACAATCTTGACAGAGAGTAACCCTCCACCCGTCTTCGATGCAAGTTGGCTCATACTCTACAATGTCTTTCCACCGATGAGGTTTCTGATCAACTGCTTCATATTTTACATCACCGCATGCTTTACAAGTATACGTTTTACTTCCATTGTACTCACATGTAGGTTTAACAGTAATTTGACCGTTGTCCCAGGTATGACCCGTTTTAGGAATAACACTTCCGCTATCTGGCTTTATAATGTAACAATCTTGACAGAGAGTAGCCCTCCACCCATCTTCCATGCAAGTTGGCTCATTTTGTATAATGTCTTTCCAC
The DNA here is from genome assembly GCA_036305845.1 of Emergencia sp. GTDB lineage: Bacteria > Bacillota > Clostridia > Peptostreptococcales > Anaerovoracaceae > Senimuribacter. The sequence goes on along the minus strand of JAXKAR010000055.1, from coordinate 34,853 downwards.
CGATGAGGTTTCTGATCAATGGTTTCTGGTTTTGTAGCCATGCAGATTGTACAATTATAAATTTTCATACCAATTTCGTTACAAGTTGATTCGTAAACAATTTCGCCCTTATCCCATGTATGACCCGTTTTAGGAATAACATTTCCGCTATCTGGCTTTATAATGTAACACTCTTGACAACGAATAACCCTCCACCCATCTTCTGTACAAGTTGGTTCTTTATCTACAGTATAAGTATCATTCCACTCATGTGCCTTCTTTTCAACTACTTCAGTTTTTGTTTTCCCACACTCGGTACAGGTATAAGTTTTTACACCTTCCTTCGCACAAGTTGCCTCAGTTGTTACCTTTCCTTTATCCCAACTATGTTCTGTCTTCACAATAATAACTGTACTATCCGGTTTCGCCGAATTACAAACCAGACAATGAATAGACTTACTTCCTTCTTCTGTACAAGTTGGTTCTTTATCTATAGTATAAGTATCATTCCACTCATGCGCCTTCTTTTCAACTACTTCAGTTTTTGTTTTTACACACTCGGTACAGGTATAAGTTTTTACACCTTCCTTCGTACAAGTTGCCTCAGTTGTTATCTTTCCTTTATCCCAAGCATGTTCCTTCGCAATAATAACTGTACTATCCGGTTTCACTATATTACAAATCTGACAATGGATAGATTTACTTCCTTCTTCTGTACAAGTTGGTTCTTTATCTACAGTATACTTACTATTCCAACTATGTTCCCTCTTCGCAATAATAACTGTACTATCCGGCTTCACTGTATTACAAATCTGACAATGGATAGATTTACTTCCTTCTTCTGTACAAGTTGGTTCTTTATCTACAGTATACTTACTATTCCAACTATGTTCCCTCTTCGTAATAATAACTGTACTATCCGGTTTCACTGTATTACAAATCTGACAATGAATAGATTTACTTCCCTCTTCTGTGCATGTTGATTCTTCGTCTACAGTATAAGTGCTATTCCAACTATGCCCTAGTTCTGGAATCTTTATTAATTCTTCAAGTTCGCTTTCTCCCGCTTCATCTGAAAAAAGTTTATCACAAACGTCACAACTCCAATGCTTTTCATACCCAGATTCTGTACAGGAGTATGTTTTTTCGTGCGGCTCTAAGCGATGCCCATTTTCCGTGTCTATTAAATATTTTATCTTCTCACCATTATTTCTGAGATAATGTTCTGCACTTGAATTTGCATACACACAATAAGTGCTCTGCCTGTTAGCAAAGACATTCTTTCCAAATGTAAGGCCCCTTGGTAAATACGTTGTTAGACCATCACAATCAAAAAAGGCTCGATCATCAATTATCTTCACACCTTCTAAGATTTTAATTCTTTCGAAGCCGTTGCAACCTTCAAAGGCCGAAGACTCTATCCTTGCACCATTCCCTGATATAACCAAATCACCATTGAAACTACTATACTTAAAGGCAGAATTACCTATACGAGTTAGACTTTCCGGTAATATCAATTCACCAGCGAAACTGCTATATGCAAAGGCAAAATTATCTATACGGGTTAGACTTTCCGGTAATATCAATTCACCAGCGAAACTGCTATATTTAAAGGCAGAACCCTCTATACGAGTTAGACTTTCCGGTAATATCAATTCACCAGCGAAATGGCTGTTCTCAAAGGCAGAATGACTTATGTTTGTTAAACTTTTTGGTAATACCAAATCACCATCAAAGCTACTAAATGCAAAGGCAGAAATACCCATACTCATTAGACTTTCCGGCAACGTCAATCCACCAGCGAAACTGCTGTTCGCAAAAGCAAAATTACCTATACTCGTTAGGCTTTCCGGCAATATCAATTCACCAGCGAAATGGCTCTTCTCAAAGGCAGAATCACTTATGTTTGTTGAACTTTTTGGTAATACCAAATCACCATCGAAGCTACTCTCCTCAAAGGCAGAATTACCCATACTCGTTAGACTTTCCGGTAATATCAAATCACCATCGAAGCTACTATACTTAAAGGCAGAATTACCTATACTTGTTAGCCCTTCCGGTAATACTAATTTGCCTAATTCATCTTCTTCCCTATTTATGCCGAAATCTTCAAAGGCAGAATCGCTTATACTCGTTAAACTTTTTGGTAATACCAAATCACCATTGAAGCTACTATACGCAAAGGCAGAATTACCTATACTTGTTAGGCTTTCCGGTAATATCAATTCACCATCGAAGCCGGCACCTCTAAAGGCAGAATCGCTTATACTCGTTAAGCTTTTCGGTAATACCAAATCACCATCGAAGCTACTATGCGCAAAGGCAAAATCATCTATACTTGTTAGACTTTCCGGTAATATCAATTCACCAATGAAGGTGGAACTTCTAAAGGCAGAATTGCCTATGCTCGTTAGGCTTTCCGGTAATACCAATTCCCCCCATAAATCGCATTTATAAAAAGCATAATTACCTATGCTTGTTACACCCTCCTCAACTATTGTTTCAGACTTTACAGTATAGCCATTCCATGGAGCTTCATTAGGAGCATAATCCCACATTTCTCCTTCCCCGCTAATAGTTAGTCTTTCCCCACGATCATCATTCCGTGTCCACAGTGTCCAGGTCAGATTATCACCACATTTTCCTTCTTCTACAATTGTAACTTCCCTTGTTTCACCGATGTTTTCTGCTGCAAAGATAACTGCTCCACTGTTAAAAAGCATTAGCAGTGAAATCACAATTGCTAACAAATTCCTTCTCATCGTAAATGCTCCTCTCATAAAAATATTTACAAAACACTATTACTTCACCACTTTTGCTGGCTCTTTTTCTTTATAATTCCTGGACAGTTTGCATCTTTCGGTATGCGCCAAGGACTTCCCTTACTGTCTTGATCAGCGCCTTTAATCTTGCCTTCCCTACACCATCTTCTAATCGTATTCTCAGTGTATCCCCACCTTTTGGCAATTTCTTTTGTTCCAAACGAATCACTCATCTTTTCCTCCTATTTTTCTTCCTAATATTCTCGCTTCATTATTTTCTTATGCAGACTGGACTTGTTTCAGTCCCATTATACCTTGATATCATTATAGAATCAACATAAACTGGACTAATTTTAGTCCTTTTTTACTCTATATAGGAGGTTTATAATGGAACAAAAAATCAAACAAGATACGTTCATCCCTATCGGTATGAATATCCGTAAAATACGGAAAAATCGGGGAATTGGCCAAACCGAGTTGGTCCGAAAACTTCAGCTTCTCGGTATTGACATGACAAGAGAAACCTTAGTAAAGATTGAAAGAGGGATACAACACATCCAGGCCTCACAATTACAGGCTATTCGAGATACTTTAGAAACTTCCTACGATGAACTTTTAAAACCATCAACTAATTCCTCTGAAGTTGCAAACCAGATAGGTTAAAACTAATTTTCATAAGGCATCATATATTTTTAATTGCGACCTAACCGTTAGCTTCTACTTTTTCCTAAGGAAGATGCTAAAAAGGCTGCTCACCGCACCGACTCTCATCGGCATGGCAAGCAGCCTTTTTCTATTCATCTTCACCTTATTTCGTCACCATAACCAGTATCAGTAGCGCCAAAGCCATAATGGCAAAGATCGTCCGTATACCGTACTGAAGAAAATCCGCCCTTCTTCGTAACTTTCTCTTACTTCCGTCCGGGTCATTTTCGACTTTAAACTCACCGCCTACAATACGCTGGTTCTGCATATCTTTATCCGTAATCTTTCCCATAACCTTACCTCCGGCATCTTTCAAATATGAATCCGCCATAGCTATACAAATTCCTTCTACGATTTATAGTATACGCTCAATTCATGTCAAAATCAATAATCACCGACACTGCAAAAGCAGCCCGACCTGCGTCCACAATGTCATTTAATTGGTAACACTGCCGCTGTCGAGCTACTTTCTTTTTTATTTCACATGAACTTTATTTTGGCTGCTGCTGAGTGATACAGTGGATAGAACCGCCGCCCAGTGCGATGTCGTGCATATTCACCGGACGAACAACATATCTGTCGCCAACGATTTCACGCAGTGTGTTTACAGCTTCTTCATCGCTGTCCAGTCCGTAGATTGGGAAAATGATGGAACCATTGGTAATCAGGAAGTTAGCATAGCTGCCAACAGCCTCTTCACCTTCTTCTCTCCATGCGCCGTCTTCTTCTTCACCGACACCCTGCATATCTGCAATATTTTCTGCTTCTTCTGTACTCAGGAAGAAAGAATCTGCAACCGGAAGTTTGTGTACTTTCAGCTTTCTGCCTTTTGCGTCTGTGGCGTTGCACAGCGTTTCATAACAGTCCTTGAATACTTCGTAGTAGTCATGAGACTCGTCATCAGTGTAACAGCAAACCACTTCGCCGGGAGCGATAAATGCGCAGATGTCATCAATGTGACCGTCTGTCTCCCCTTCGCCGCAGTCGATACCCTCTTTCAGCCAGATAACCTTTTCAAAACCCAGGTACTCGTGCAGTTTTTCTTCGATACCCGCTCTATCCAGTCTCCAGTTTCTGTTTTCGTTGAGCAGGCAGCTTTCCGTAGTGATAACCGTTCCCTCACCATCACCAATGATGGAGCCGCCTTCCAGAATAAAGTTGGTCTTGTATCTGTCTACGCCCAAAGCGTGGAGCATCTTTCTTGCAATCATGTCATCATCAGCATATCTTACGGACGTACCGTGGAGATCTCCGCCATAAGAGTTAAATCTGAAGTCAACACCTCTGACCTCACCGGTCTCTCTATTCTTGACAAAGATTGCGCCGGTATCTCTGATCCAGCAATCTTCTTCTGTCATCTCGTGGATGGTTACATCCAGGTCTTCGAACAGCATTTCCGCTGTAACATACATTCTGTGTGGCACACCGATATGTACATGGGTTCCGGCCTCGTTAATTGCCTTGATTAAATCTTATGCATCTCAGAAAACACATTGAAAAAGCACCTGAGCAATATCTACGGAAAACTCCATGTCCACAGTTTCGAGCAGCTGATTCAGGTATTGATTGCCCTGGAATAAAATTAAAAAACTGCCGTGCATATATCCCATTATGCACGGCAGTTTTTGTTTCTCCTGCTTGAGTATTCCCTTTGCGTATAGGTAAAGCAGAAATCTGTTATAGCGTTAAGCTTCTCGATATGTCCATCCGGATCTTTATCTAAATCATAATATGGCGGAATGCGTAATTCTTGAAAAAGAGCACAGAGTGTTAATAGGCTGGCTCTTTTCTCCTGCAGTTCTTCCTCTGTCAAATTCTCATCGATACGCACAAATTCCAAGATAAACCCTTCAAAATCGGCCAAATCAAAACAGGCGTACGTATCTCCCAGATTTTTGTAACTGCTGATTTCTTTCGATTTATCATAACAATTCTCATATAACTTCTCCCCAATTAAATTCAAGTATTCAGTATCGGATGAATTCCCATAGGATAAGATTTCTTCTTCTATTAACTCTACCTCTCCACATAATACCGAGACTTTTTCCGATAGGGTCAGATTTACTTTCTCGTATGCTTTACTTAGATTACTGTACAAAAATATATTCAGCATAACAGAAAGTAATAGTAATACGATAACCACTCCTTTTATCAACTTGTTCAGCATGCAAGAACCTCCCCCTTTTCATTACTTTTTAGCAAATTCCTGCAAAACAACCCCTTCCACCCTTAGAAAAAACCCCTCCAAACTGAATTATAGCGCTTATATCAGTTCGGAGGGGCAGAAGGGATCTATTATACCCGCCATAATCAGCAGTATGGACTGCTTTCCTTATGTCCTCTTATTTACATTTCACCGATGTAATCGGACTCTGGATGAAGTCTGCAGATGCACTTCCATCACAAATGGCAACGACCTTATAGAAATAAGTGTAGCCTTTCTTTGCAGATGTATTGGTGTAGCTGGTCTTCGTTGTGGTGTACATCTTAGTATAAGTTCCGTCTCTATAACCGGATCTGTATACCTCATACTCTGTTGCGCCCGGTACACTCTTCCAAGTCAGTGTCGGCTTGCCTGCACTGTTGTTGCCTTTTGTTACAACTAAGCCCTTATCCATACATTTCTGTTTAACAACCTCACTGGTCGCATTTGCTTTCTGATTGTTACCGGATACGGCTACCACCTTGTAGTAATAGCTGTAGCCTGCTTTTGCAGATGTATTGGTGTAGCTGGTCTTCGTTGTAGTATACATCTTGGTATATTTACCATCACTGTAACCGGACCTGTAGATTTCGTACTTGGTTGCTCCCGGTACCTTATCCCAAGTCAGCATAGGTTTACCGTCTCCACGGACTCCTTTTTCCAATTCCGGTTTTTCCAGATAGCAGAGCTGTTTGATTGCAGGACTCTCTGCAAAAGTGGTTCCGCCTTTAGATACAGCTTTTACCTTATAGTAATAGGTATAGCCCGGACTTGCTGACGTATTGGTATAAGTTGTCTTATCTGTGGTATACATCTTGGTATATTTACCATTGCTGTAGCCGGATCTGTAAATCTCGTATTTGGCCGCACCATTCACCTTATCCCATGTAAGCGTAGGTTTTCCTGTGCTGCTGCTTCCCTTAGTGACATCGACCTTAACTTCCACGCATTTCTGTGCAACAACGTTGCTTTCGTCACTGCTTGCACCGTTTGGCGTTAAAGCTTTTACTTTATAGAAATAGGTATAGCCCGGATTCGCAGATGTATTGGTGTAGCTTGTGCTTGTGGTCGTATACATTTTCTTGTATTCTCCATCGCGATAACCGGATCTGTACACCTCATATTTAGCCGCATCTTCCACCTTGTTCCAAGTCAGGGTCGGTTTTCCGGATAAGCTGGTGCCTGTCTTTGTGATTTCCGGTGCAGCTAATCTTCCGCAGTCACATTCTATGATATCTCCACCTGAAACCATCAGGAATCCGCCGTAGCTTCCGTTAAAAACATAATCTAAAACCTGCGGCAAGTCTTCCAGAATTGATACAGCCATTTCTGCCTGTTCATAAGTCAGTGTACCGTCCTGATACATAGCGTTGATTTCTTCCCAGACAAGATCCATGAACTCATCATCTTCGTAAAGGAATTCTATCATATCCAGATAATCTGTGAAGATTCCGTCAGTTTCTTTGCTGACTGCTTTGTCCAAAGCTGCCTTCAGATTTTCAAAAGTCTTAGGTGACATAAAGATAGCATTAACCTCGGTGTTCTGGAGTGTTTTGCCGGAAGCTCCGATGACGGACATGGATGGCTGAATGGTTGATTTTTCAATCCACGCTGCAAAATCCTCCTGGATTCCATCAATTGTTGTCTTACTGGTCTGGAAATGAGGCACCTTGTTTCCAAGCTGTTTAAGGGTAGATGAATACATTTTACCCATAGCGCCGTAAACAAAAACGCCTCCATCATACTGATCTGCAGTCTTTCCAATCGACAGGGTGATCGTATCAAAACCATTTCCGCTAATCTTTACCTTAGCTCCCCCCTTGTAAAGCTCTTTGCAGTCATTGTCCGCAAAAATATCTACAACAGCATTCGGTATATCCTTTGGATTTTCATACTGATAGCCTGCTGCAAACGCCCCTTGCCCGGTCATGGTAAGAACCATGATTACCGAAACTAACGCAGCAATTAATCGTTTCATTCGCTTCATTGTCGTCCTCCTAATCTTTAATCTATCTGCGCGAAATCCTTTCTTTTCATCATTTTAGCATGACTTTTTTGAATTTTCAAGCTATTCTTATTTGGAATGCAGTTCGTTATTATCCTAAATATTCATTTTTACTAAATAGTATTCCCCCTTCAAGCCATCCTCCCCCGGCAAGCAAAAGAGCATTTGCTGACAACTAAATTGCCTGCAAATGCTCTGTTTTACGTCCTATACTTTTATTTTTTCTTCCTGTGATAACAAGCTATACCCCCTGCTGCGCCTACTGCGACTACCAGCAAAATCACGTACACTCCGATAGGCGTTTCATCTCCGGTAGCCGGAGAAGTGAATGCATCCGTATCCTTTTTCCCAGTCTGCTTTACCGACTCGTCCAGCACGTAGCGCAGAATCAATCCGTCGATGCCATCTTCGTTGCCTAAGGTGAATTCACGCAGTTCGTAATCCGACCACTGAAAATCATCTTCATACAGCACCATACTGTCATAGCTTCCAAGGAAGGTATATTGCTTGTCTTTGTATGTCGGCTTAATATAGTCACGGGCAGCAATTTCCGTACCTTCTTCGCCTTGCAGATAATACTCGTCCATCCACTCGTCATATGTACCTTCGCTTACGATGCCGACTCTATGCAGATTTCCATCCGCATCTTTTTCATAATATCTGTGCTGAATTACATAATCATAGATATACGGGCAGTCGCAGTCCACAGTAGCGCCTGCAACCAGAATTCCGGTAAATTCACTGCTCGTCAGATAGGCAACGGCTTCATCTATATTTTCAATAAAAATTTGAAGCTCGGCCACTTCTTCTTCGGTCAAAAGTCCCTCTTCAACCAGTTCCTTCCAATCCAGCTCCATATCTTCGAAGATTCCTTTAATCATTTCTTCCAGAGTCGTATAAGCGCTGTCCGATGCTGCCAACTCCGTTTCAATAATTTCTTTCACTTTCCGGAAAAACTCACTGGACAGAATAAGTGCATGACCATCAACGGCATCATGTTCTGCGCCGACCAGTTCCACATCAAAACCCGAAGTAATTTCGTACAAACCCTCCAACAACACATATAAATCGTCTGCATCATGGATATCTCCCACATCCAGTTTCAGCGCTTCAAGCTGCGCCATCAATTGGTCCTCAATTTTTGCAGCGCCAAAATACAAATAACACAGACCGTCCTCTTCCTCTACCCGCTCTACCGGAAACTGAAAAGACAGGTCACCCTTAGTGAACTTCAAATCCAATGCGTCAACATCCTTCAAAACCTGACAATAAGGATTTTCCAGATCTAAAGCAGCAACACCGTTTTCCATCTTTGAAAAATCCGGCGCAGCGGCAAAAACTGCCGGCGGAAATGTTCCTACCACCAGCGCTAAAGAAGTGAAAATCGCCAATAACTTTTTCTTTAGTTTCATTTCAGTTCTCCTATCACGTTCAACAGTTCTCCGGCGTCCTCAATACGATTGAGCTTACCCCGGAGCGCAGCGCTCCCCGGCTGACCTTTCAGGTACCAGCCGATATGCTTTCGCATTTCACGAATTGCCACATACTCACCTTTTAGCTGTATCATATCATGAAAATGCCGCATAATCAAATCCTTCCGTTCGTCTAAGCTCACCGCCGCCGGCGCATCTTCCCCTTTCCAAGCCGCGTTCAGCTCCCGGAAAATCCATGGATTGCCCAATGCGCCTCGTCCTATCATGACAAAATCACACCCGGTTTCCCTAAGCATCCGGAGGCCTGAGGCTCCATCCGTTACATCCCCATTTCCGATGACCGGAATGGAAACTGCCGCTTTCACCGCTGCAATCTGCGACCAATCAGAGTTCCCACTGTAGTACTGTTCTCTGGTTCTTCCATGAACGGCTACTGCCGCTGCGCCGGCTGCTTCTACCGCCTTGGCAGTTTCCACCGCATTAATCATAGACGCATTAAACCCAATTCTGATCTTGGCTGTTACCGGTTTCTTGGTATTGTTTACCATGGCGCTGATCAGATCATAAATCAAATCCAAATCTTTCAGTAGGGCTGAACCCTCTCCGTTTTTTACAATCTTAGGAACAGGACAGCCCATATTGATATCCAAAATAGCATTTTCATACGAGTCCAGCGTTCTGGCAGTGAACCCCATAATGTCCGGTTCGCTTCCAAAAACCTGAAAGGCTACCGGTTTTTCCTCCTCATAGATAAACAACAATTCCTTTGTCCGCTCTGCGCCGTAGTACAAGCCTTTGCCACTGACCATTTCCGAATAGACTAAAGCCGCTCCCATCTCGCGGCATATTCTGCGAGTGGGAGCGTCTGTAATTCCTGCAAGTGGAGCCAGTAGGAAAGGATTTTCTAACTTTACATTTCCTATTTTCAGCTCGTTACTCATTTTCTTATTTTCCTTTGCACGGCTTTACCGGCCGTTTATTCTTCTGATAGATGATTTCCAGACCTTCCAGAGTCAGCATCTTGTCCACATAATCGATACAGTCGACGCCGCCGTCAATCAGGGTGGAAAGACCTCCTGTTGCTACTACCGTAACCGGTTTTCCCGATTCGGTTATGGCCTCAAGCTCTTTTTTCATCATTTTGACAATGTAATCCACCATACCCATATGTCCGTAAACCAGACCGGACTGCATACTCTGTATGGTATTTTTACAAATGGTGAATCCCGGTTCCTCCAATTCTACCTTCGGCAGTTTGGAAGTTTTTTCGAACAAGGCTTCTGAAGAAATTTTCAGACCCGGCGCGATGGATCCACCTAAGTACTCCGCTTTTTCGGTAACGGCACAGAATGTAGTTGCTGTTCCGAAATCGATAATAATCAGCGGACCGCCGTACTTATGATATGCGGCTACTGCATTGACAATACGGTCAGCGCCCACCTGCTTTGGATTATCATACTTTACGATTAGACCGGTTTTCACACCGGACTCTACGGTAATGGCTCTCTTGTTAAAATATTTCATGGAGAGATGCTGCAAGGTATACAGTACCGAAGGCACGACTGTAGAAATAATGATGTCTTTGACATCGGAAGTCTTCAGGCCCTCAAACGCAAATAGCTGGTTGACAATCATGCCGTATTCGTCAGCGCTTTTATCTGTGTCAGTCTTGATTCTCCAGTTGGTTACCAGCTGACCGTTCTTGAACACACCCAGAACGATATTGCTGTTTCCCACATCAAATGCTAATAACATTGTCCTATCTCCTTTTATTTTACAACTCGATCAAGTCTCTTTAGTGCCAGAGCCATAGTCAATCCCGGGATTACTCTGTTTCCGGTGATTTCTGCACCCAACACCTCATTGATTCGTTTCAGTCTGTATTGCACCGTATTGGTGTGAATACCCATAAACTCTGAAGTTTTGCCGCTGTTCATCCCCGCGTCGAGAACAAAAGTCTCCAAAGTCTCCAAAAGCTGTTTAGCCTTGTTTTCGCCCATTTCTTTATAGAATGGCTCCAGCAGATCCATATAGGTCTTTTTCAGATATCCGCCTTGAACCTGCAGATTGATGCAGTTGGACACCAGAGCCAGTTCATATTTGGTGAAGACACGCTTATAAGGGAATACGCTTTCCACAAAAGTCCACGTTTCGCTGATTAGGCGGAATGCATCCCCTGCTCCCTCGATGCCATCAACACCGGTCGCATGGAAAATCCTTACGGTCTTTCCCCCTTCTTTCAGCTTATCAAACAGGAGAAGACAGCTTGACTTCTGTGAAACTTCATCGTCTTCGGTTTTTTCACCGTTTTTCAGAATAATACCGTAAGTTTCCTCTCCCTCGGCGATACGAAGAACTTCGATATTTTCTCTGGTTTCAAATTCGCTGATTACTGCATTTCCCTGGGCGTTCTCAATTCCCTTGGCATAAAACACACAGAGAATATTCTCCGCTTTGATGTCCATCTCGTCCTTTAGGGAATAGGCAAGGGATTTGTTTCCACGAATCAATGCCTTAATCAGCTCCGCACGGACATCCCGTTCAGGGGTGTACTTCCACATCCCCATAGCCAGCTCGATGATTTCTGCCAGTTTGGTAATCTCTCCGGCGGAATAATTATCCTCGTTGTCTACAATAAACAGAAAGTATTTTTCCTTGTTTATGGTAATCGGTCCCCAATAGGTCAAAACACCGTTGACATCGATAAAGGTGTAAATTCCGGCTTTCTCCACATCCCGTTCTTTACCCATTCTGATGGCATCGGCGATGGTTGTCCGCTGTCTTGTCTCGATGGACAGAATCGGGTTAAAATCCTTGGATAAAAGAACCACCTGAAAATCATTACTCACCGCTGCTTCATGAAGCGCCGCCTGAAAGGTCTTGTGTCGTTCAAAGTTAAGCAGATGGTATATGGTATTATTGATCAGACTGTTTTTAAAGTTGTCACCATAAAGCAGCTTGTCCATAATCTGCTCTATGGCATCGGCATATTCAGCAGGATTATTCTTCGGAATAATAATTAGGGGAAGTCCCACCTGTTCAGCAGTTTCCACAACTTCGCTGTCAGTATCGGTAAGCCCTCTTTCCACATGAAAGATAACCAGCGCGCTGACACCTTCTTTAGCAAGGCCTTTGACCACCTCGCACTGAAGTTTTTCCTTGCCCTCCATCCCGTAAAAGGATGTCAGGACAATCTGTGCTCTTACGCCGTTATGCTTTATGGCCAGATCCACAGTCGCAGCATCCATGACGGACACGGAACGCACACGATTTCCTACGTTCCGCTTTCCCGCCGCTAAAATGCTCGGGCTGAATGCATCCAGGCTCAAACAATCATTAACTGTAATTTTCATAAGTGACCTCTATTCTTCTTCCTTATGTTCCTGTTTATCGTCATCGGGTACGGTTTTTCCCTCTCCGTCTTCGATTTCGCCTTCAGTTCCATTTTCGGAATCAGATGCCTGATCGTCTGCAAGATAATCCGTATCATACTTGGCAAGTTCTTCGGCCAGTTTTGCCTCTTCTTCCTTGCGAAGTCTTTCGTATTCTTCTGCTTCTTCCTGGTTGATTCTCTGAATTTCTTCGTCCTTTTCTCTGACCTGCTCTGCCAGCTGCTGCGCATCTACCTCACCGGTATAAAGTGCTTCGAACTGTTCTCCATCCAGAGTTTCAACTTCGAGGAGCGCCTGAGCCACTCTCTCTAACTTATCCATGTTCTCAGTAAGAATCTTTACTGTCTCCTGGTAAGCGTCTTCTATGATTCGCTTTACCTCATGATCGATTTCTGTAGCTACGCCTTCTGAGTAATTCTTTCTGGTGGAGAAGTCCTTACCTAAGAATACCTCGTCAGAATCACTGTAGTTAACCGGACCGATTTTCTCACTGAAACCGTATTTGGTTACCATGCCTCTTGCGATTTCTGTAGCGCGCATGATATCGTTGCTTGCGCCTGTACTGATATCATCCAGAGTAAGCTGCTCGGCAACACGTCCACCAAGCAGATGTTTGATTGCGTTGAGCATGCCGTTCTTGGTCTCGTAGGCCTTGTCTTTTTCCGGAAGCGCCATAGTAAACCCACCGGCTCCACCTCTTGGGATAATGGTGATCTGATGCACCGGGTCAGACTTTGGCAGGGTACGCATAACAATAGCGTGACCGGCCTCATGATAAGCTGTCAGTTTACGTTCTTCTTCGCTGATGACTCTGCTCTTCTTTGCAGGTCCGGCCATAACCTTGGTTGCAGCTTCTTCTATCTCAGCCATTCTAATCTTGCGGCCGTTTCTTCTCGCTGTAATCAGCGCTGCCTCATTGAGCAGATTCTCTATGTCTGCAGGGGTAAATCCAGGTGTTCGTCTCGCCAGAATCTTCGGTGAAACTTCCTCTGATAAAGGCTTATTCTTGGAATGTACCTTGATAATTTCTTCTCTGCCCTTGATATCCGGAATGCCGATAACAATCTGTCTGTCAAATCTTCCCGGTCTGAGCAGTGCCGGGTCTAAAACATCCGGTCTGTTGGTTGCCGCCAAAATGATGATGCCGGAATTTTCTCCAAAACCATCCATCTCTACCAAAAGCTGGTTAAGGGTCTGTTCTCTCTCATCGTTTCCGCCGCCCAGACCTGCGCCTCTCTTACGGCCCACTGCGTCGATTTCGTCGATAAAGACGATACAAGGCGCATTTTTCTTGGCCTGATCAAAGAGATCGCGGACTCTGGATGCGCCCACACCCACAAACATCTCTACAAAGTCGGAACCGCTGATGGTAAAAAACGGCACGCCGGCTTCCCCTGCGGTTGCCTTGGACACATAAGTTTTACCGGTTCCCGGAGGACCTACCAAAAGGATCCCCTTCGGAATCCTTGCGCCCACATCGTTATATTTGCGCGAGTCTTTGAGGAAATCTACAACCTCCTCTAATTCTTCTTTTTCTTCTTCCAGACCGGCTACGTCGGCAAAGGTAATCTTCTTTCCCTCGCCCTTGTACATCTTAGCCTTACTCTTTCCGAAAGAAAACGCCTTCCCGTTGCCGCCCTGATTCATCATCAGGTAGAACAGTGAGCCTAGGGCAATGACCATAATCAGTGTTGGCAGGATGCTGAGGATTGCAGAACCGGACGACGGCTTAGGCGTCTCCAGGGTCAATTTTTTCTCCTGCAGCTGTGGGAAAATGTAAGTATCCTCTAACCAGCTGATTTCTGTAATATAGCCGTAGGCATAGACATACTGGTCTCTGCCCTCCTTAGACTTATCTTCCAATTTTGCAGTAATCTTGGTATCGTCGATTTCAATTTCTGTAACCTTCTCCTGCGCCAGATGATTAACCAGCGTGGAGAATTTGACCTGTTTATATTCAGCATTGCCGCCGCCTCGGAAAAAGGCTGCCGCCGCAAGAACTAAAGCAAAAACAACCAAGTAAATACTGACATTCTTTGCGAACTTCTTCAATTTGTTTTTTCTCCTCCCATGTCTATTGTTAAATTTCTCATACAAATTTGTTCTTACTAAACAAAATATCCTTGCTATTTTATCATATTCAACAAATTATTTCAATACATATCACCTTTTTTGTAGCCTTGCACAGTTTATATTTTGCCGTGTATCTGCCTTTCTGCAAGGCACCTTCTCCGGGCAGTATCCACAGAACCTCACTGCCGATTTTCAAAAGTTCCACACGTTCTCGCTGATCCTTAGGTACTTTTTTGTCCACGAAGAAATCCTGAATTTTTTTCCTGCGAAAATCGGTGGATTCCGGCTCGCTTTTCAGGGGAAGAAAATCTCCCGGCATCCGGTTGCCCAAAGTCAATTGAGCCGCTGCGCCGCTGCCATGCTCTGCCTCAAAAGCCTCAAGGTCGAATGCCCCATGGAAAGCTTGGGGCAGTTCAAGATTCTTATACTGCTCCGCGTCCATAACGGTAATTTTTATTTCTCTGTTTTTCCGAACCGACTGTTTTACCACCTTCAGATCTCCATATACCCTGGTCAGATAATACCCTCCCGGCAAATCCATCTTCGCCGAAGGATTATCTCCCCAAAGCAAGGAAAAACTGTTCTGATAATGGCTATGGGTCAAATCCCGGGTCAGTCCCAGCTCTCCCAGAGCTTTGGATAAAACACGGGTAAATACAGCCCGATGAAGCAGCCGGAGAACCTCCCCATCAAGAAGAATTTCGTTTTCCGCCTGCGATTTTACAGCTCGGGAATAAGCTTCCGATGCCTGCTGCCACAGGTAGTCACTGTCTGCTGCCGCCGATTCACCCATTCTAATCATTGTATCCTTTACCCGCCGGTTATATTCCTTTTCCAAATAAGGAATCAGTTCCAGCCTAATCCTATTCCTGGTATACGTCGGCTCCAAATTGGTCTGATCTATACAAGGATTCAGCCCATTTTGCCGGCAATAAGCCAAAATATCTTCTTTGTATACATCCAGCAGTGGCCGGACAATCACATTGCCCTCCTCATCAAGCCGTTTATAGTGCATTCCGGAAAGTCCATCCACGCCGGCTCCGCGAATGAGACGAAATAAAATGGTTTCTGCCTGATCATCGGCATTTTGCGCCACGGCAATGCGAATCTGCTCTCTACTGCATACGTCAGTGTCTACAAGCTCTCTTGCGTATTGCGCAAAAGCCTGATATCGTGCTTTTCTTCCTGCTTCTTCGCTGGTCATCTTTTCTTCTCTGGCCATAGCGCCGCAGTCAATAACAAAGGTTCTGCAGGAAAGTCCCTTTTGCCGGCAAAGTTCTTCTACAAAGGCCTGATCCTCCTCGGCGCCAATCTTACGCAGTTTATGGTTCACATGTACCGGATGCAGGGTCAGATTAAGCTTCTCTGAAAGCCCCAGCAGCACATGAAAAAGGCACACCGAATCAGGGCCTCCTGAAAGACCGATGATGATGTGCTGATGATTTTCTATCAGTTGATGTTTCTGTATTGTTGTCCATATTGCAGTTTTAACCATAATATAATAAGTATACCACAAACAACAGAGTTTTAAAAGATTCTACGCTAAATCGCCGCAACCATAACGGTCAAATCATCCCGCTCTCTGATGCCGTATTTTTCTGCAGCCTTGTTGACAATCAGCTCGGCTACTGTCTCCGGATCTCTCGTACCGATTTCGCAAAGTCTCTGTCTGAGCCAGCGGCACTCCGGGTCTTTCCTGTCACAATCCGTCACCCCGTCAGATACCATGATCAGAAGATCTCCCCGCTTTAGCCGCACGTCGATGTATTCCAGCTTTACGCCATCTACAATTCCAACGGGAAGAGCAGGTCTTTTCAGCATGGAAACCTTTCCGTCATGTTTGACAAAGGTTGAAGCCGCGCCCATTTTAAAAATCTGAACCTTGTGATTTTCCTTATCGATGATGGCAAGGTCCAAAGTCGCAAACATCTCCGCCGTACTTCCTGTCATCAGAATGGAGTTAATGGTTTTCATAGCCAGGTCAATATCAAATCCGGCCTCAAGAAGCCGAGACAGTGTGGTCACGACCAGACGGCTCTCTGCCTCTGCCCTGCTTCCCTTTCCCATACCGTCGCTGATGACCAGAGCCTGCTTGTCCTTGCCAAAGGAAAAGGACAGACAGCTGTCACCTGACACACCTTCAAATGCATAAGATGCGCTTCCCACCGAAATCGGGCGAGCCGTACTTCTCGTACCGCCGCCTCTGCCGTAAAAATCAGCCATAAGCTGATCTACCGTCCGCGCCATACCCTCAAACTGGTAAGAAATCATCTGTCTGCTGCCCATGGTTTCTCCATAGAGCTTACCCAATTCGGTAAAAATCTGTTTCTTCCACAGAAGATTCTGCCTGATCTTTGCCATCTGCAAATCCGTCTCACTGATGTCCTCCGGCACAAACCGCTCGGCAGCAACTGCCCAGATTCTTGCCAGTATACTTTGCGGTATAGCCGTAAATAAAGCCATGGCCACTGCTGCGCCGTAAATCTGCTGGTTTGCCGATATGGTTACCGTAAAAAACAACACTGCAGCCAGTACAGTCTTCCGATAACGTCCATCAATCAAACTCATAAAGAACCACCCTGCCACAAGACCTGTACACAGGCTAAGAAACAAATTTCCGTTCAATCCATTTTGACAAGCCGAGAAAACCGCCGCAAAAGCCGTTAAAGTCAGCGCACTCTGCAGTCCTTTGCAATACTGCACGATAGCCGCAGTGAATAGCCACAAGGGAAACACCACCGAAGCAGCGTCAATGGCGCCAATCATGGATACCGCAGCAATTCCGACAGCAACTCCGGCCTTTTCCGCAGAAATGTTCTGCTTCCCTCCGCCGAATATTAATCTTGCCAATGTGTTAAACACCCGGATATAAATCATGACGGCCACAGCCTCCTTCAACAGCATCTTAAGACTGAGAAGGTAGAGAATATGTCCTGCCCCATAATACAGCAGATTAAACAAAAGCATTGCCAAAACAGCTACCGCCGTTCTCTGATTAATGGTAAATCTTTGGCGGTGAAAGAATAAAAAAAACACGCCGCAAAAGATCATAGCCATCATGTCCCCGTAAAAATCCATTCCCTGTCCCGCAAAAGTCAGCATCGCCGCAGCCATAACCGGAACCAGGTAAATATAGATGGTGGACACGGCAACCATTACTGTAATCAACGCTATTCCCGCCGGAAATGTACCGTTGAACAAATGAATCCTTCCAATAAAAAAGGCCACTGTCAAAGTGGCCAAAACTGATTTAACGTTAATTTGATTTCCTACAAATTCCATACTTCTTCCCCTTTGTTCCCTTTGATATACCTATTGTAGTATATTCTTCATGGAACAATCTGTCGAAGTCGGGTGTCGAAAGAAATTTGTCCGTCTTCAGTTATTATTTGATGTTGTAAAAACGCTTAGCGTTACGACAGGTGATTTCTGCCGCTTCCTCATAAGGGATGCCTTTCAGCACTGCAACTCTTCTGGCTGTATGCTCTACATACGGTGACTTATTCTTCTTGCCGCGGAAAGGCTCCGGTGTCAGATATGGCGCATCGGTTTCCACCAACAGGAATTCTATGGGAATTTCCTTGACGACCTCCTGGGTTCTTCTATTGTTTTTGAAGGTAACCGGTCCGCATATGGACAGAGTTGCCCCCAGCTTGACATACTGCTTCGCCAGTTCTTTGCTTCCGGAGAAACAGTGGAGCAGCACCCTGCTGTCAGGAAGTTCCTGACCATCCGGTCCTTTGCGTGGCGGAAACCAGCTCTGTCTTTCTGCAGAAAAAGCGCCTTCTTCTTTGAGAATGTCCAAAGTCTCCTGGTCTGCCTCTCTGCTGTGAACAGCAATGGGCATTTTCAGCGAATTGGCAAGCTGTATCTGCCGGCGAAACCAGTAACGCTGCACATCCCTGTCAGAAAGATCATAATGAAAGTCCAGTCCGATTTCTCCGATAGCCTGCACCTTATCTTTCCTTGCCAAACCACGAAAGAGCTCCAGCGTCATCTCATCCATAGTCTTTGCATCATGTGGATGACAGCCGACAGCAGCATAACACCAGTCTCTTGACTGGGCATGTTTGACAGCAAGCATGGAGCTTTCCAGATCAAAACCTATATCCATGACATAAGACACATCAGAGGCCTCGATCTCATCCATCAACGCCTGCCGCGCTTCCTCGGTATAACCTTCATTATTAATATGTGTATGGGAATCGAATAGCATATTCTATACTCCTTCAACTTGGGCAATCATGCACGGTTAGTTGACGGATGCGCCGTCTTCTGCAACAGTCGTCATGATTTCGCATCTCTCTCCGTTTTCGGCAAACATAATCATGCCCTTGGATTCAAGACCTCTCAGCTTTCTCGGCTTCAGATTAGCGACAATCAGGACTTTCTTGCCGACCATTTCTTCCGGTGTAAAATCTTCTGCAACACCGGAAATAATCTGCCGTCTCTCTGTACCCATCTTAATCTGGAACACCAGCAGTTTATCAGCTTTCGGATGCTTTTCGGCTTTTTCAATCAGCCCTACGCGGAAATCAATCTTATCAAAATCATCGTACTCGATCTCCGGTTTCAGCTCCAGCGGAATATTTTCCTCTTCTTCTGCGCCGCCACCCCGCATAGCTTCCAGTTCTTCTAATTCTTTTTCGATGTCCAGTCTTGGGAAAATTGCATCGCCTTTCTTCACCTGTTCCTGATACATCATATCAAAATCAAAGGCATCTTCCCAAACAACATCCGCATACCAAAGTCCCATCTGTTTTCTGATCTTGTCAGAGGTTGTGTGCATAAATGGGTGAATCAGAATAGAGATAATTCTCAGGGATTCTGCCAGATTATGCAGGCAGGTATCCAGATCCTGTTTCTTTGCCTCGTCCTTAGCCAGTACCCATGGCATCTTTTCGTCAATATATTTGTTTGCTCTTCTGACCACAACCCAGATTTCCTCCAAGGCCATATTGAAAGCAAACTTGTCCATCTGTGCTTCTACTTTGGCTGCAGCACCTGTGGCTACGGCTTTCAGATCCTTGTCAAAGTCATCCTCTCCGTGGGATTCCGGCACAATACCGCCGCAGTATTTCTCAATCATGGAAGCCGTTCTGGAAACCAGGTTGCCAAGGTCATTTGCCAAATCGTAATTCATTCTCTTCAGCATAACCTCGTTGGTAAATACACCGTCCTGACCGAAGGTATACTCTCTCAGCAAAAAGTACTTCAATGCATCTATGCCGTATCTATCGATAAGCTTAACCGGATCAACAACATTGCCCTTGGACTTACTCATCTTGCCACCTTCAAGAAGCAGCCATCCGTGTCCGAGAACCTGCTTAGGAAGCGGGATTTCCAAAGACATCAGCATTGCCGGCCAAATGATGGAGTGGAATCTGACAATCTCCTTACCCACCAGATGTACATTAACAGGCCAGTACTTTTCAAAGAGGGCCGGATCATCCGGATATCCTAATGCAGTGATATAGTTCGTCAGTGCATCCAGCCATACATAGATAACGTGTTTCTCATCAATAGGCACAGGGATACCCCAGTCAAAGGTGGATCTGGAAATGCACAGATCGTCAAGCCCCTGTCTGATAAATCCCAGCATTTCGTTTCTTCTGCTCTCCGGCTCCAGGAAATTGGTATTTTCCAAAAGGTCAATCAGCTGATCCTGATATTTGGAAAGTTTGAAGAAGTACGCTTCTTCTTTTGCCTTCTCAACGGGTCTTCCGCAGTCCGGACAACATCCGTCTACAAGCTGGCTTTCTGTCCAGAAAGACTCACAAGGCGTACAATACATGCCTTCGTACTCGCCCTTATAGATATCGCCCTTCTCGTACATTTTATTAAAGATGGCCTGCACTCTCTGCACATGTCTGTCTTCTGTAGTTCTGATAAAGTCATCATAGGAAATCTCCATAGTTTTCCAAAGATCCTTGATACCGGAAACCACACCGTCCACATATGCCTGCGGTGTTACGCCTTTTTCTTCTGCGATGGTCTGGATTTTCTGTCCGTGCTCGTCAGTACCGGTCAGAAATCTGACGTCATAGCCGGAAAGTCTCTTGAATCTGGCCATGGCGTCTGCCATAACGGTACAATACGTATGCCCTATATGAAGGTTTGCGCTCGGATAATAAATCGGGGTTGTAATATAATAGGTTCCCTTTTTCTCTGTCATGTTTTTCATTCCTTTCATCTCCTACGCCGAATGAGGCGAGGTAGTTTGCTATCTTTTAGCATAGCATATCCGGCAGGGATTAGTCAACCTGCCGCCATAGAATATACCGCAAAACACCGAAGCGTAAGCCGCCTCGGTGTTTTCTCTGATATCTGTTTAGTTATTGTCCAGTTCTTCTTCTGCCCAGTCATCGCTGGACCATTCTTCGTCAGGCCAGTCTTCATTGACAAAAATCTTTTTCATGACTCTGTCAATGCCGATAACCAAAGTAGTGCCTGCCACAAAGCCTACGCCTAAAACAGCAAGCGCTGCCTTTGTTGCTTTGGAGGTACCGGTATGTCTGCTCTTATCAGGCATATTCTTCTCTATCGTTTTCTTGCTCATTTCTCTTTCCCCCTACTTATATGTTCTGGTGCTGATATATTCTACAATCAGATTTGCTGCCTGCTCCTCTGATATGTAACTGCTGTTAATCGCCAGATTATAGTTGGAAAACGCACCCCACTTCTGACAGGTATGATAGTTATAATAATTGGCTCTCGCCTTATCATAAGTCATGACCATTTCCTTTGCCTTGGAGGCTTCGACTCCGTAAG
Source organism: Emergencia sp. (assembly GCA_036305845.1). GTDB lineage: Bacteria > Bacillota > Clostridia > Peptostreptococcales > Anaerovoracaceae > Senimuribacter. Next base: position 13,530 of record JAXKAR010000055.1, on the reverse strand, counting down.
TGTTAATGCAGCGATTCACTCTGTCTTCCAATTCTGCATAAACGAAAATATTGGTAACACCCGGCATATCCTTGAGTATATAGTCAGCGCACCGACCTACGATGACGCCTTCTCCTGTTTCGCCAATCTGATTAATTACATCAAACTGGGTAATAAAAAGTTTCTCATTGACGGAAACCGCATCACTGATCATGCCCTCGCCGAAGTTCATTGCAGAGGACAGACTGTAAGAAAAACTGCTCTTTGCCCTCAGCTCCGCCGTCTCCACGATTTCTCTGGACAGGCCGCTCTTTTCTACCGCCATGTCGATAATCTCTTTATCATAAAACGGTACGCCCAGTCTTTCTGCAACAAGCCGTCCGATGATTCTCCCGCCGCTGCCGTATTCTCTGCTGATAGTAACTAACTTTTTCATAAAAACACCCTTTCTATTTTCTCCATCCTTTCCCTTTCTAATTTATATTATACCGCAAAATGCCTTCAAAGTGAAATAAAATTATGCGAACCTTCCGAAACATTTTACACGACCTGATCCATATCTTCAAACTGAGAATTATATAAATCGGCATAGAAACCGCCCACGTTCAACAGTTCTTCATGACTTCCCTGCTCGATAATATCTCCATCTTTCATGACCAGAATCAAGTCGGCATTTTTGATTGTGGACAATCTGTGGGCGATGATAAAGCTGGTTCTTCCCTCCATCAGATTATCCATAGCGCTTTGAATTCTCTCCTCTGTACGGGTATCTACAGACGAAGTTGCTTCATCCAGAATCAGTACTCTGTTGTCGGCTAAAATCGCTCTGGCAATGGTCAACAGCTGTTTCTGACCCTGGGAAACATTGGAAGCATCCTCGTTCAGTTCCATATCATATCCGCCGGGCAGTGTTCTGATAAAGTGATCCGCATGAGCTGCCTTCGCCGCGGCAATAACTTCTTCATCTGTCGCATTCAATCTGCCATAGCGAATATTTTCCATAATCGTTCCTTTGAACAGCCATGTATCCTGCAAAACCATACCGAAATAATCACGCAGATTGTGTCGATTAAACTGACGAATATCGTAACCGTCCAATTTAATGCTGCCGCTTTGTACATCGTAAAAGCGCATCAGCAGCTTTACGATCGTTGTTTTTCCTGCGCCGGTGGGACCGACAATGGCAATCTTTTGTCCCGGTTTTACATCTGCATTAAAATCATTGATGATAATCTTGTCCGGGTCGTAGCCAAAGTGAACATGATCAAACTGTACCGCACCTTTAGGCTCGGTCAACTGCACCGGATTTTCCACAGTCTGGTCTTCTTCCTCCTCATTTAAGAATTCGAACACTCTCTCGGAAGCCGCCGTCATGGACTGCACCTGGTTGATCACCTGAGCAATCTGCTGAATCGGCTGGGTAAAATTCTTCACATATTGGATGAATGCCTGAATATCACCAATACCGATAGCGCCTTTAATCGCCAACATACCCCCGGAAATGGCAACCCCGGCATAACCCATATTGCCGACAAACATCATCAGCGGATGCATCAAACCGGACAGAAACTGGGACTTCCAGGCAGAATCATACAAGATATCATTGGTCTTGTTAAAGGTTTCAATTGTTTCCTCTTCTTTATTAAATGCTTTAATCACAAGATGCCCCGCAAAAGTCTCTTCTACCTGACCGTTAATTTCCCCCAGATACTTCTGCTGTGTTCGGAAATGCTTCTGTGAATATTTAACTACAATGGACATCAGCCCCGCAGAAACAGGCAGGATAATCAATGCAATCAGCGTCATCAGCGGAGAAATGGAAAGCATCATCACCACTACGCCAATAATCGTTGCTGTGGAGGTAATGATCTGGGTAATACTCTGATTCAGTCCCATACCCAGGGTATCCACGTCGTTAGTAATTCGGGACAGCACCTCTCCGTAGGTTCTGCTCTCAAAATACTTCATCGGCATCCGATTAATCTTCTCTGAAATTTCTTTTCGCATGCGATAGCAAATTTTCTGGGTAACGCCGCTCATGATCCAGCCCTGTACAAAGATGAACAGAGAGCTGACGACATAAAGTCCCAAGGTCAACAGCAAAATATACAGAATCCGGTCAAAATCAATACCGCCTGTGCCGCCGATTTTTCGCATCAGACCTTCCGCAAGTTCTGTAGTCGCCCGTCCCATGATTTTGGGTCCCATTACATTGAACACTGTGGACGCTGCAGCAAAGACAATAACAACAAAAATTGCAATTTTGTATTTGCCGATATAAGCCAGCAGCTTTTTCAGCGAGCCTTTAAAGTCTTTTGCCTTTTCTCCTGCCATCATACCGCCCATGGGTCCGCCCATAGGACCACGACGTCTCGGTTTAAACGTTTTATGATCCTTATTCATGTTCATGACTGTTCACCCCCTCATTTGATACGGATATCCCAAGCTCTTTAGCCGAAAGCTGGGATCTGGCAATCTGCTGATACACCTCACAGCTCCGCAGCAGTTCCTCATGGGTTCCCTTTCCTACGATTTCGCCATCATCAAGAACCAATATCTGATCTGCATGGAGAATGGTACTGATTCTCTGTGCAACTACGATTTCTGTTGCATCCTTAATTTTTTCCTCCAAGGCATGTCTTAGCTTGGCATCAGTCTTCATATCCAGCGCCGAAAAACTGTCGTCAAAGACAAACACCTTCGGGTTCTTTGCAATGGCTCTTGCAATGGCAAGTCTCTGTTTCTGCCCACCGGATACATTGCTGCCTCCCTGGGCAATGTAACTGTCAAATTTATCATCCTTTTCTTCGATGAAATCAGCAGCCTGTGCAATCTCTGCAGCCTGTGCAATCTCTGTATCAGTTGCTTCACCATTTCCGAAGCGAAGATTGGATGCAATCGTCCCTGAGAAAAGCACACCTTTCTGTGGGACAAAACCGATATCCCTGCGGAGTTCTTTCATGGAAAGCGTCCGAATATCCTCGCCATCCAACGTGATTTGTCCCGATGAAACATCATAGAATCTTGGGATTAAATTTACTAAAGCGGACTTACCTGCACCGGTACTTCCGATAATTGCTGTTACCTTACCCGGCTCGGCACAAAAGCTAATATTGTGCAAAACGTCTTCCTTAGCCCCCGGATAGCGGAAGGAAACATTGCTGAAAGTCAAAACACCCTTGTGTTCTTTCAGCTGTTTCGGCTCTTGTGGATCTGTAATAGAAGAATGGGTTTTGAGAACTTCTTCTATACGTTCTGCCGCAACCCCGGCTCTCGGAAGCATAATGGACATCATGGTCAGCATTAGGAAAGCCATAACAATAAGCATGGAATAAGTAATAAACGCCGTCATATTGCCCACCTGTAAATCACCGGTATCAATCCTATGAGCAGAAACCCACATGATGACAATGACCAGACAATTCATAATCAGCATCATGCCCGGCATCATAAACGTCATGACTCTATTGGTAAACAGCTGGGTTCGTCTTAATTTCTGATTCGCTATGTCAAAACGCTCTTCCTCGGTCTTCTCCCGACCGAAAGCACGGATAACAGAAAGTCCCGTAAGGATTTCTCTGGAAACCAGATTCAATCCATCTACCAAGCTCTGCATAATTTTGAACTTAGGCATGGCAATAGACACCAAAACCAAGACAAAACCAACGATAATCAGCACTGCCATAGCGATTATCCACCCCATATCTGCTCCAGTCTGCGCCACCTTGTAAATTCCGCCAATGCCAATCACCGGCGCATAAAGCACCATGCGCAGCATAATTGCAGTCACCATCTGAATCTGCTGTACGTCATTGGTACTTCTGGTAATCAATGACGCCGTAGAAAACCTGTCAATTTCCGCATTGGAAAAGCCCACTACCTTTTCAAATACTCGACCTCTCAAATCACGGCCTATGCTTGCGCCTACTCTTGCCGCAAGAAAAGCGGTAACTATGGCAGCAGCAAGCATGACGACAGCAACAAGAAACATCTTGAAGCCCTCAGACCACAAGTAAGAAATCTGCATCTCATCCACATCTACGCCGGCAGCTTTATTGCAGGCAACTGCATAGGCAACACCCATGGATTTCAGCGTGTCTTCGCCGATTGACGCGGTCATCTTTTCCATCCGGCTTCTGGACTGCGCAAGCATCTGGTCATCCATCTGTCCTGTGGCGATCATGTTTTCCATCAAAGGACGCATATCTACATAGGTAACGGCATGACCTTCTTCGTCCTCAGCTTGGAAGCTGTCAATGTCCATGCCCATCACCGTTTCTATCTCTTCTATGGACATATCCCCTATCTGCTGGGCCATAGGCGCAGTCTGCGGATTTTTTTCCATTGCCTCTTTTACGGTATCCTTAAAGTCAGCTTCACTCATGCGTCCCAGTTGATAGGTCAATACGATTGAGGTCATCAGTTTGCTGTCAATTTCGTCAAGCCGCTCCTCATCTGTAACATTTAGGTTATAAACTTGCCCGTCCTTTGTATAAATCCGGTTCCACAGATCAGCTTCATCTTCTTCCATGAAAATCTGCGCTTCTTTAAACTCTTTCTCTGTAATCTTTTCCGGCGTAATATGTTCTACACCGCTGTTCTGAATTCCCACATCGATAATATCTGATGTATACTGAGGCAACGCCAAGTCGCAATACGCCTGTACGCCAAGCAACAGTACAATCAGAATAATTGCTTTCCAGTGGGGAATCAGGTTTTTAAAAATTTTTGTCATCGTGTATCCCCTTTCTTTCTGTCGTTATACTTTCGTTTGTCAATTTCTTCTCCGGCCGTATCAGCCAGGGTTCTGAGATAGCGATTAAGCTTTCGCAAGGATTCTTCGCCCAGATGATCAAAAACAGCCACAGTAAAATCATTCATAATTCCATCGATTTCCCTGATGCGTTTTTCTCCCTCTGCCGTTACCTCTACCAGCGTGTTCCTGCGATCATTGCAATCTACAGTACGCAGAACAAGCCCTTTCTGTTCTAGGCTGCGCAGGGTTCTGGACACAGCCGGCGGCGGCAGCTTGGACTCTTTTACAATGTCCGCAACTTTTATGTGTTCCTCCGCCTTGTTCTGCTTGCAACAGCACTGTATCATCTTTAGTATGCCAAACTCCCCATGGGAAATATCAGGAAGCATACTGGAAATATTCAACTTCCTGAAGGATTGCATGATGGTAAAAAATTCCTCATACTCAGCTTTCATCTCTCATTCTCCTGTTCTTCTCAGCCTGCATTCGGGTTAATTGTTACTATCAAAAATAATTAACACTGTTAATTTTTCTGCATGGTAGCTATTTTAACACTGTATTTTTTTATTGTCAATCCGTTTTCTTCATGGGCCTGCCTTTCTTCACCGACATAATCCTGTTCTGCTCAAGCCCACCTTACAAAAATCTCCATCTACGAAAACGGTGGGCGCCTGTATTATTTTTGAATTTGCGACATTTCCGGTGGCATATGCGTACAAAAGCCAAATTTGCGACAGATTTTCCTATTTTGATCTATAAAACGGTGGGCAACGTCACCTAAATAAAAATATGCGACAGATTGTTCCTTGAAGATTCACTAAGCATTGACTTGTGTGTCACTTCAAAGCATTACTCTGTCGCATATTTTGTGTTTTTATTAAAATCCCACCGGATTACTCTCGCGAATTTCAAGAAATGTCGCAGATTTTAAAATACGGAAAGTATCCCACCGAAATTTCTAAGCGAACCATGAAAAATGTCGCAGAATTCAGTTTCTATCAAAATCCCACCATTTAGACGAAGAAGGGGCGTTTATGCAAACGCATTGTAAATGGCTCTGATCGCCTGTTCAAAGTCATTGTTCTGTACGCCTACAATAATGTTCATTTCGCTGGATCCCTGGTCAATCATACGAATATTCACATCCGCCTCAGCAAGGGCTGTAAACAAGGTTGCCGATACACCACTTCTGCTGCTCATACCACAACCTACCGTAGCGATCAGCGCAATATCCTCAAAAACTTCCATATTATCCGGATCAAGCTGTTTTTCAAATGCGTTAAGCAGTTCATCCAGCTGACCGTCAAGACTTGCATTGGATACAACTACGGAAACCGTATCAATTCCGCTTGGCAGATGTTCAAATCCGATATCCATATCTTCTAAAATTGCAAGAATTCTTCTGACAAATCCACGCTCGTAGCTCATCATGTTCTTGTAGATGGCAATTACCGTAAAGTCCTTGCTGCCTGCAATACCGGTAACTACGCTGGTATTTGCCTCATCATGTTCAGCCGTGATAATCGTGCCCGGATCTTCCGGAAGATTTGTATTTCTGATATTGATTGGAATATTTGCCACTCTTGCCGGATAGATTGCATCCTCATGAAGAACGGACGCGCCCATATAAGACAGTTCCCGAAGCTCCTTGTAGGAAATATGATGAATCGGTTTCGGCTGTTTGACAATGCGAGGGTCTGCCATGAGAAAACCGGAAACATCTGTCCAGTTTTCATAAACATCGGCGCCCACAGCTCTGGCAACCAAAGATCCGGTAATATCCGAACCTCCTCTGGAAAAAGTTCTCACCTTTCCATCGGATTTGTTTGTACCATAGAAGCCCGGAAGTACGGCTCTCTCATGCTTTGCAAGTTCTGTGCGAAGCGCCTCATCAGTCTCCTCCTGCATCAGTCTTCCTTTATTATCGAAAAGAACCAGTCCTTCTGTATCAACAAAATCATAGCCTAAAAATGCCGCAATCAGTACCGCATTCAAATACTCACCTCTGCTTGCGATATAATCAGCGGAACAGCCTTTCTTCAAGTTTTCTTTGATAATGTCAAAGTGCTTCTGCAAGTCCACTTCTACGCCCAGGTTCAGCTTTACTGCCATATAGCGGTCTGTAACAACCTGGAAAACCTGATCATAAGGCAAATTGTGCTCCATATGGGTCTTACATAAGTAAAGAAGATCGGTAATCTTGTTGTCCCCGTCAAACCGTTTACCCGGTGCAGAAACGATAATATATTTTCTATCCGGATCTGCCTCGATAATCTGCTTGGTCTTAGTCAGCTGAATACCATCTGCAACAGAAGATCCGCCAAATTTTGCTACTTTAACTCCCATAAAGAAAGCTCCTCCTTATTTTTACAATATACTTCATTATATTACAACGCCGCGGCAGTTGCAACAAAATAAAAGCGCCGCAGACCAAAGCCCACAGCGCAAAAATCTTCCTTATAAATAAGCCTTCAGTTCTTCTGTCTTATCCAGTCTTTCCCAAGGCAGAGAAACGTCTTTTCTGCCAAAGTGTCCGTAAGCCGCTGTCTGCTTATAAATTGGTCTGCGCAGATCCAGGTCTCGGATAATTGCCGCCGGTCTCAGGTCAAAATGTTTGTCGACAATATCGGCAATCTCTGCGTCAGCCAGTTTGCCGGTGCCAAAGGTATCAACCATGATAGAAACAGGTTTGGCAACCCCGATTGCATAGGCTAACTGAATCTCGCATTTATCAGCAAGACCTGCAGCTACCACATTCTTTGCCGCATATCTTGCTGCGTAGGATGCGGAACGGTCAACCTTTGTAGGGTCTTTTCCGGAAAAAGCGCCGCCGCCGTGGCGAGCGTATCCGCCGTAGGTATCTACGATAATCTTTCTGCCGGTCAAGCCGGAGTCTCCATTAGGACCCCCAATTACAAATCTACCCGTTGGATTTACATAATATTTGGTATCTTCATCCAGAAGCTCTGCCGGAATAATCGGCTTGATGACATGGGCAATCAGATCTTCTCTGATCTGTTCCTGGGTTGCCTCAGGATCGTGCTGAGTAGAGATCAAAACCGTATCGATACGCTTTACCTTATCTCCATCGTATTCCACTGTAACCTGGGTCTTTCCGTCAGGACGCAGGTAAGTCAGCGTGCCATCCTTTCTTACCTTGGTCAGCTGCAGCGCCAGCTCATGGGCAAGCTGAATCGGCATCGGCATATATTCCGCTGTCTCGTTGCACGCATAACCGAACATGATACCCTGGTCTCCCGCACCGATGGTGTCAATCTGATCGTCCAAAGTACCTTCTTTATATTCCAGCGCTTTATCAACGCCCATGGCGATATCACCTGACTGTTCATCGATGGCAGTAAGGACTGCACAAGTACTTCCGTCAAAACCGTATTTGGCTCTGTCGTATCCGATATCAAGAATCACCTCTCTGACAATCTTAGGGATATCGATATAACAGTTTGTGCTGATCTCACCCATCACCATGGCATAACCTGTAGTCGTAGTCGTCTCGCAAGCTACTCTGCCATAAGGATCCTTTTCCATGATTGCATCCAGGATTGCATCGGAAATCTGGTCGCAAATCTTATCCGGATGTCCTTCTGTTACCGACTCTGATGTAAATAATTTCTTCATTTTCTATATACTCCTCTCCAATTCTTTCTCCCTATCAGACAAAAAAGCCTTTTCTCTCACATGAAAGAAAAGGCTTGATGTTCGAGTTATCATTCCTCATCTTTCAGAATAAGATAATTCTGTAGGATGTAGCACCTTCTCTGACGAAAAATGTCACACAGGTTGCCGGGCGTCACAGGGCCTATTCCCTCAGCCACTCTTGATAAGGATTTATCTACTAAATTATACTCTCCTGAAATTCTTTGTCAATGGCATATTGTAATTTTGTAAAAATAGGATATACTCTATATGATATCAATTTATATTTGAGGTAATAATTTGGACAGAAAACAGTTTACAGTCATTCGCGGAGGTCTTTCAGACCGAGCAAATACCAGCAGAAAAGAATTTATATCAGCTTATGTAACAGATACGAGACTTATGGGTGTACTGGGTATGTATATCCATTTTTCTCTTCCTGAAAATCCTACAATGCGGGAACTACATCAGTTTTTTTATTTCGATGCTGAGGAATACGGTTTCGAATCATACCAGAGCATCCTGGGCAATCATCCCTCACGTCAGGCAGAAATCGAGAACTCCCTGATTGGCGGATTAGGTGGTCAAAAGATTGATTTGACATTACGTGAGGCACAGGCTCTTCTGCAAGAATACACCCAGTTTAACAAGGAGCATCAGATTCCTCTTCCGGAAGGCTATGACGAGTACGGCTTCCTTCTTCAAAACTTTACACCGCTTGATGAACTGGAGCAATACATGCTCATGGACAAAACCTGTATTTTTCCTCGATCCGACTATGAACTGATCAATTACTACCTGATGCGTGTTTTCGGCAGAGACTTTGTGGCAGCCGACCATCTCGCTGATCAAGATTTGGATAAAAGCAAGCTTCCTACTCTTTCAATGGGTACATTTCTTCGAAATATCATCGATAAGGATAAAGAAGATCATACTTATCTTTGTGAATCGCTGGTAGAAGTTGACGATAACTATTATATCGTTATTACCAGCATAACCGTAGAAGGCGCGTTCATTGCCGACTGCAAACAAGTCTCTATCCTTCGGATTTCACCGAGCGAAACAGCCATGATGCTGTCTCGTTCTGAATTTGTAACCGTGTATGACGCTGCCGGTCTTTCCGATTTCTCCCCAAAGGCGATGCTCACCCTGAAAAAGGAAGCATCAGTCAGTCAACATGATACAGGAAAGCTTTATATGTTCTTTCACCCTGACAACGATCACGTAAATCAGCGTGAATACCGGCTCAACGAGGACGTGGCCGGTCTTTGCTACTTTACTGATAGAGGCCAGATTATCTGCGCCGCCTACTCACTTCGGGATATCTTCAGGTTGGAAAGAAAGATAGAATCGCTCATACAGGCGTCTCTTCCCACCAAGAAAACAGCTTCAACGGAATTTCATCAGGATATTCCCCGTTACGAGTTCCAGGAGCCTGTAGTCTATGAATATATTCAGAGTGGATTCGACGATTTTCACGAGTTTGTCGAAGCCATTAAGACTTGGCCGGAATAATTTTTACCCTAAGTTTTATGTCAACTCTTGTTCGTGTTCGCGCGCTATGTTTTCAACATAGATATATCCCCTTATTTTAAAGGGTTCCAAGACTTTTCCACATGGAAAACTCTAATTGTATACAATTATTTGCACATCTTTATGTGGATAACTCAAATCCTAATTTGTATTGAAATTCCAATACTATCCACTACACTTCGCATTTGTCAATAGGAAGTTATCCACATATTTTTTCCATTCTGTTATCCCCTCTTTGTTCGTCCTTCGACAATCCTTGTATTCTGACTTTTCTGCGCCTTTAACCCATACTGTTTGGCAATCGTTTCCATGATGACCCGGGCAATTTTCCCCTGATATTCTTCCGTTTTCAGATTCTCCGCATCAGTGGGATTTGACAAAAATCCGCATTCAACCAACAAAATCGGTTTTTTTACATCACGGAACAGATAAATACCACTTTTGGGTAAAACAATACGATCTTTTCCTGCATTAACCTCCTGATTCATAGCCTTCTGTAAAGCTTCTGCCAGTGCAAGATTTTCCTCCTTTAACGATTGCTCACCTATATCCGGATAAAAAACCTGTGCGCCGCACACACCGGTATCGGACAAAAAATTGTTCAGGTGAATACTAAGGGTGATATCCGGATCAATTTCATCCATAATACGCTTTCTTTCTTTCATGTCACCTACTTTGGTCCATCGTCCTGGATTTTCTCCTTCGTAATATAAGCCATTTTCATCTTCTCTGGTCAGTACTACATGTACACCATACTTCTCGCCTTCTTTCTTTACAGCCTTTGCAATGGCAAGATTCAACGCTTGCTCCAGGGTTCCATCTGCTGCTGAGGCTCCACCATCCATACCCCCGTGCCCGGGGTCTACTACCATTGTCATAGACGGTGTATTAGCAGAAACGAAATCCATCGCCTTTCCATATCCGGGCAAAATCATTGCAAACGCCAGCAGCAAAATAAAGATTTTCCACTTCTTCTTTGTCAAACGCGCATCACCTCTCCTTTTTCCCTACTATATATATGAAAGAGTGTCTCTATCTACCACCAGACTGTCTCACCATCTGCGCATCCGATCAAATTGACAAATATATCTCTATGATATAGAATCAAAGAAAAATGTGAATGACGGAAGGAGTTCCTTATGTATACAAAAAGACTATATCAAGAAGATGTTTACTTAAAAGAGGCGGATGTACAGGTTTCGGATATTGTAACGCGAGATGGGCAAGTTTTTCTCATCTTTGATCAAACCGTATTCTTTCCTACCGGCGGAGGGCAAAGCTGCGATACAGGCACGGTAGATCAGTTTCATATTATCGATGTTTTTGAAGAAGAAGATCAGGTTTTGCATAGACTTGAAGAAAAAGAGTGTAAATTGTCGATAGGCGATAAAGTCCATATTTCAATTGATTGGGAGCGTCGTTTCGACAATATGCAGCGTCACTGCGGCGAACATATTCTCTCCGGTAAATTTTATGAGCTTTATGGCGGCGTCAACAGAGGCTTTCATATGGGAGAAGACTATATGACCATCGACATCAGTCTGGAAGACGATCCGGCCTTCGACAAGATTTCCTGGGAAATGGCAAAAGAAGCCGAGCTTCGAACCAATCAGGCAATCTGGGCCAATCTTCCCGTCATTACCCGCCATTTTGACAACCGTAAAGAAGCTGAAAATCTTCCCCTTCGCAAAGCTTTGGCTTTTGATGAAGATATCACCATCGTTTGTGTAGGCGATGTAGAAAATCCGGCCGACTGCGTTGCCTGCTGCGGCACGCACCCTTCTTCCGCCGGTCAAGTCGGTATGGTAAAAATCTATAAAGTTGAAAGTAATAAAGGTATGTTCCGCATTTATTTTGAAGCCGGAGAAAGAGCTTTCCGCCAGTATCAGCGTCGCTACGATGTTCTCACCGCACTGGAAAATAAGCTTTCCGCCGGTTTTTCAGATCTTATGCCGAAGTACGAAGCACAGCAGGAGAAAAACAGACTTGTCCGGGACGAGCTTTATCACTTAAAGAAATGGACAATTGAAAAAGAAACCCAGGACATTAAATCCCAAATTACACCGGCTTTCGTCAGAAAATACGATAAATTGTCAATTAACGATATACTGGAAATCGGCAAAGGTATTGCCGGTTCCATTCCCACTATCGCCTTTCTGGTTCATCAGCCGTCTAATACCGTCCTGCTTTTTACGGATAAGCACGATGCAGGGAAGCTGGTTAAAGAAAATACCGATATTTACGGTGGAAAAGGCGGCGGCAATAAAAATTCCGCCCGGGCTATCTTTGCCAAAGCGGAATATATCGATACCTTTATTGATTTAATTGAGAAGCACTTACGCTAGTGCTTCTTTTTCTTTTTCTCTTTCTTGATCTTCTTCACTTCTATCCTGCTGTTCCTTCTTTGGCTTTACCAAATTCATAATGGCGATAGAGGCAAGAACCATTACCATACCCACAAGCTTCATTCCGCCGATGGACTCGCTGAACAGAAATACTCCACTGATGGCAGCTACAATGGTTTCCACCGAAGAAACCACCGGAACTTTCGATGCCTCCAGATCATACTTTAAGCCCTGCATGAAAATAAAATAAGCGCCGATAGTAGCAAAAAGACCGTATCCGGCTGCAGTAACAAAGAGGGTCGGCGTTGCAGTCTCAACTATGTTTCCCCATGGATTTCCGATAATCGCTAACGCTGCTGCACCGAAAACAAAGCTGTAGAACATGATGGACAGGGGATGATATGCCCCGGTCGTTGCGCTGATAATGGTCATCAGACCATAGAGAAAACCTGCCGCCACCGCCATGAAAGCGCCGTATACAGAGAACTGAATTGCTGTAAAGTCTCCGCCTGTTACCGTTAGTGTACAGCCGAAAATATTGATGACCAGCGCCAGTACCTTGATCGGTGTAATATTCTCTTTGAAAAATATTCTTGCCATAATGCAGACAAAGATAGGCGAAGTATAAGCAAGTACGGAGCTTGTCGCCACGCCTACATGGGCAATTGCCTCTGCATAAGTAAAGTTAAAGAGTCCCTGACTGAAAATACCCAAGGCCAGACTGGCAATCATGCCTTTTTTATCAATTTTAAACAAATTGGTACCCTTTGCCATGATGATCATAATAGGAATTAACATTAGCGCGCCGGTGAACAACCGCAGAAACGCAATGGTGGATGACTCTGCGCCTTGTTCTCTCAGCCAGCTGGAGAACATCCCATTGGTTCCCCACAAACATCCTGCAATGAATACCATAAAATATCCTTTAGTTTGTTGTGTTTTCATCATTTCTCTGCCCTTCTCGTTTTTCTTTTCAGCATAATTATAACCGTTTCTCCGCAAAAATGCGAGAGGCTTTTTTCTTTATCATTATATGTCCCATTGAACCGGCGGGCAAGAGACAGAGTGTAAATATACAAGCAACGATTTTTGTACAGTCAGTAACTTTCTTTTTTGCTTATAGTAAAAAAGTGCGTTCCGCACTTCAACACCCCTGCCCCTCAATCTTGAGGGGTGGGGTTTCTTTTTGTCTGACTTTCATTCATAATATAGGTATGAATACGATTCAAACCATATTTAGAGATCATTATGAAGAAATCATCT
>JAXKAR010000054.1:0-48702 GCA_036305845.1 Emergencia sp. | reverse complement strand
TTCGTATTCTACGTGAGCTGTAGAGATTGTGATACCTCTTTCTTTTTCTTCCGGTGCTTTGTCGATCTGGTCGAATGCTACCTTTTCACCCAGCTCATATCTCTGATACAGTGTTTTTGTGATTGCTGCTGTCAGAGTTGTCTTACCATGGTCTACGTGACCGATAGTTCCGATATTGATATGCGGTTTGGTTCTCTCAAATTTTGCTTTTGCCATTTTGAATTTCTCCTTCTTACTCTAAATAACAAATTAAACAATTGGAGCTGTTGAGCAGATTCGAACTGCCGAACCTCTTCCTTACCAAGGAAGTGCTCTACCTACTGAGCTACAACAGCCTGTCATACGGTATAATCGTACTATATTTTGTCGGGGTTGTCAACAATTTAAAAGAGCATACTTGAATTTTTTGCAGGACTTTTTTCAAAATATTAGGCAACCCCATCATCTTCTTATTGATTTTCGTATTCTTCCCGCAGCATAGAGTAAATAATCTGATCCAGATAACCTCTCTCCGCTTTATAATTTTGCCGAAGAACGCCGTCTTTATGCATACCCAAGCTTTCATAAAGCTTAATACCGATAACATTGTCAGGGTACACATCCAGCCAAAACCGATTTGTCTTTGTTTCCGTAAACGCATACAGAAACAAAGCTTCCATGATTTCTCTGCCGTAGCCCACTCCCTTTTCGGCGATAGCAATGCGGCGAAGCTCAAAAATTTCCGATTTATAGTCCAGGCGAATCAGCGCATAACCGATAACCCGCCGGTCTTCTCTCGCATGAAACATAACCAACAGATGATTCAGATCCTCGATCTCTGCCATATGTTCTTTTTCTGTGCCAATCCATAAGTAATCCCTGTTGTCCGGATGAGACTCCAACCCAATGATCTGCGGAATATCTTCTTCCGTCGCTTCTCTTGCAATAACTCTTCTGGTTGTAAACAGTTCCATGATTTACCTCCTACTAAAAGTCAACTTTTACTTTATGTGCTGTTGTTCTTTATACTTGCGAACTGCCCAGTCCACTTGAAAACGTCCATCTTCTTTACGCCATATTGCCTCAAAATAGTGTTCAAGTGGAATAATTTTCATCTTACTTAATCGCTTATGCGTAGGAACACACTCTAATATTCCTTCCGTTGATACCTGTAGAATAATTGGCCTTAAAATATGGTCATTATAATTGTCTTCCTCCTGGAATTGTATTCTAAGTTGATACTCTTTTTTCGAATAAAACTCTTCCACACGACGCATACATTTTCGTTTAAAGTTCCGATTTTCCATCGGAAACAGACTTCTCTCCGCTGCATTAACTGTTGAAAAAACAAGAAGCTTTAACTGTCCATCGATTTCAGCAACAGCATCACAAATCAATGCGCTCATATTTGCACCAAAAGCCATTCCGTCATCATGACCTATAGCCTTCATAAAGACTCTGGCTTTATTCCACTCTTCAGCAAATGCATTGCTTCTTTTGTAGGCCTTTAACTTGCCGACCTTTTCAGCTCCCCCTTTTTCGTTGCACAAATGCCAATCATCACCTCTGCGTTCATACCACATTATCATCATAATACCTCGTTAAGAATTTACTACATCGTCTTCGATATCTTTCAAAAGTGTTCCATCTTCAGTCTTCCATTTTTGTGGTCCGCTGACACTATATCCCAACACAAATACTGCAGCTGCAGAAGGACTCGAAAATAAAATATCCTTGGTTGTCTCATAATCTTTTACTGCTTCACTTTCTAAATATTTATTACGAGTTTTAATTTGTTCTTTTCTTAAACTATTTGCAACGACCTTACTAATCTTTGCTCCTTTCATAAGAACAAATCCTTGCGCAGTTATCTGACCTTTAGCAACAAACGCTCCACTCTCTAACAATAATAACTTCGAGGATGTCTCTCCATCAGGAGATTCAGGAATATACGGATATAACCCATCGTACCCTAAAGCACTCATAAGCAGCTTTACATGAGCCGCAAACTCCTCCATCATTGCCATCTGTGATTCTTTAATCACTGTATTTTGACGAGTTTTTTTCGTCAAAACTTTATATCTATCACTCGCTCTTGCAATTTCAACAAATCTGTTTTCCAAATAAGATATTAGTGTCTTATTCAAATTTTTGCTCGTAAAAATGACCGCTGTATTCCAATAATAAGGCTCTTTACCCGCCTTATAATCTTGCATATGTCTAATCAATCTTTGTTTCACATTATCCGATTCTCCAATATATACACATTCTTTTTCCTCACCGTCTTCTTTACAAAAAAGGAAATAAACTCCCGCCTGTGTTATTTCCTCTCTATTACAACTCCCCACTTCGATGCGTGGAATTTTCACAGCTATTCCATTCCAGTTCGAAAGCTCAGCAACAACAAGACTGTTCCTTTTTCCGTTAACTAAATATAATTCTATAACCTTACCATGATCCATCTAATATCTCCATCATCCTAAGCATAACTATTATCTTTACTGGTTGTACCATTTCTATAAGTATAACATAAAAAGTAGCCATTACAGCTACTTTCTTTAAAATTTCTCTTTTCTTTATTTCCCCAGATAAGACTGTACCTTTTTCTTGATTCTCTGCATGGCATTATCAACAGTTTTTGTTGGTTTTTGCAGAGTCTCCGCAATCTCTCTGTAGTCTTTGCCTTTCAGCATTTCTGTCCAGATTTGGTTTTCCATAGGGCTGAACAGCTGCTCCTCGTTAGCTTTCAGATAATCTACGACTTCCTTCATCAGCATCATGGCCTCCGGGTCCGTATCTGGGCTGTTGGACGCCAGACGCTCAGCTAAAGCCTGCTCATCATCGTTGTCATCGGTTTCTCCTGCGCTTAGAGACACCGATTCATTAAGAATCTGGTGTTTTTGCCGATTAGCCCCGTTTATAGCGGAAATAATCTGCCGGTTAACGCAAAGCTCTGCAAAGGTCCGAAATGTCGCGCCCTGATCCGGATCAAAATCACGTACAGCTTTGAAAATTCCGATCATACCTTCCTGCACGATATCTTCATTATCACCACCCGCAATAAAATAAGTCTTCGACTTATTCTTGGCAAGCCCCCGATATTTTTCAATCAGATATTCGTAAGCCGTCCCGCTTCCTTCCTGTGCCATTTTGACAATAGACTCATCAGTCAGCACATTCAAGTCTTTACTTTTCATCTCTCTGTCTTCTTACCTCATATAGTAAAACCGCTGCTGCATTGGACGCATTCAGGGAATGAATTTTTCCCACCATCGGCATAGTCACTACAAAGTCACATTTTTTACGAACCAGCTGACTGATGCCAAAGCCTTCGCTGCCAATAACAATCGCCAGTTTGCCGGTAAGATCCTGCTGATAATACGGTGTGCCTCCCATGTCACAAGCTGCGCACCAAAAACCGTCTTCTTTAAGTTGATCGATAGTTTGTCCGATGTTTGCTACTTTTACACAAGGCATATATTCGACAGCTCCTGCAGACGCTTTGGCCACCACCTCTGTCAAACCGCAAGAGCGGCGTTTTGGGATAATCACACCGTGGGCGCCTGCACATTCAGCGGTTCGCATAATTGCACCCAGGTTGTGGGGATCTTCCAGATTATCCAGAATAATAATCAGCGGCTCCTCTCCTTTTTCTGCAGCCTTAGCATAGATATCCTCAAGTTCGGCATAACGATATGCCGATGCGTATGCGATAACATGCTGATGTGGTCTGCCGCCTACGATTCGGTCAAAGGTCTGTTTATCACTCTGATAAAGGGGTATCCCTTTTTCCTTGGCCATCGCTGCAATCTTGGAAACAGAACCTTCCGCGCCTCTTCCAATAAGAATTTTTTCTATTTCTCTGCCGGCTTTCAAGGCTTCGATTACCGGATTGCGACCGATGATCACATTTTCCGGAAGCTCAGCTTCCTGATTAAAGGCAGGCGAAAAGGACTTTTCCCGGTTTGTACTGCGTTCCGATTTCACTGTATCAGAACGTCTGGACTGGCCTTCCCTTTCTACGTATCGTTTTCCTTTTCGGGCGTTGATGCTTGCCCAGTCTCGCTTATTTTTCGCCACAGTCTATCCTCCTGTATTCAAAAAACTGATATGGGATGCCGTTTTCCTCCTGCATATCACTTTTCCAGACCACCTGAAACTCTGCCATCTCGTCCAGATTGACAAACCAGGTATCTGCCTCAAATGCATCATAAATCTTGGTAATATAGCAGGTATCGCACCGGGAAAGAAAATCCCTATACACCTTGCCGCCGCCGATAAGCATCACCTGATCCGGCTCTCTCCGCGCCAGAACTTCATCAAGTTCGGCCGCAGAATGAACGACAAGAACACCCTCCGGCACATAATCGGCTCTGGTAGTCAATACGATATTTTCTCTCTTCGGTAAAGGCTTTCCGCCGGGAAGACTTTCCAAAGTAGGCCTTCCCATGACTACAGTTTTTCCCTGTGTTCGTTCTTTAAAATATTTCAGGTCGCCGGAAAGATGGCAAAGTAGTCCGCCCTTGTTTCCGATGGCCCAGTTTTTATCTGCTGCTAAAATTAATTTCATGCTCTTTTCTCCTCCAGAAACTGTGGCAAGCGCCATTATACGACTTGCGTCTCGCCACTCTCCCTTCCGGCCTCGTGGGGCGCAAAAGCATAAGGCCTTCCAGCAGTTTCTCTTCCAGAAACTGTGGCAAGCGCCATTATACCGCAATGGGGATGTTCTTAATCTGCTCATTTTTCCGGTAATCTTCGATGATGATGTCGTCAGTGGTGAACTGATAGAAATCTTTGATTTCCGGGTTCAGTCTGAATTTCGGCGCAGGATACTGAGGCCGTTTGATCATCTCTTCTATAATCGGCACATGTCTGTCATAGATATGAGCGTCAGCAATGACGTGTACCAGCTCGCCCGGAATCAGCCCACAAACCTGAGCCAGCATATGCACCAAAACAGAATACTGTACCACATTCCAGTTGTTTGCCGCCAGGATGTCCTGAGAGCGCTGGTTCAGAATTGCGTTCAGCTTATTTCCGGTCACGTTGAAGGTCATACTGTAAGCACAAGGCTCAAGACCCATTTCCATCAGATCCCCGAAGTTATAGATGTTGGTCATAATCCGGCGAGAATACGGCGTATGCTTAAGCTGCCAAATAACATTGTCCACCTGATCCATCTCTCCCTGGGCAAAAGCGTATTTAACGCCCAGCTGATAGCCGTAAGCCTTGCCGATGGAGCCGTTTTCATCAGCCCATTCATCCCAGATATGACTCTTAAGGTCTTTAATATTATTAGATTTCTTCTGCCAGATCCACAGCATCTCGTCTACTGCCGATTTTATTGCTGTAGGACGCAGCGTCAGCGCCGGGAACTCCTCCTGTAAATCGTAGCGGTTCACCACTCCGAAGTTTTTGATGGTGTGGGCGGGGCTTCCGTCTTCCCACTTTGCCCGAACCTGCTGGCCTTCTGTAGAAAATCCGTGTTCTAAAATACCTTGGCACATATTCACAAATAGCACGTCTGCTTTACTCATTGATTATCTCCCTCTTCAATTCTTCGCAAGGCTTCCTCTGCTACCTGAGTAAGCCGTTCTTCCTGTCCGTCCAAATAAAGAAATCCAAACAAGGCCTCCAGAGCCGTAGCCAGTTTATAAGTCACCGCATCGGCGCTTCTGGCCTTGGAAGACGTCTTGTGGTTGCGCGCCCGCTTTACCAGCGCAACCTCTTCTTCAGTCAGAAAATCCTTCATCAGGGATTTTACCGCTTTGGCTTGTCCTGCTGCGCGAACATAGCCAACTGCTGACCGGTGAAGAATATCCGCATCCGGTTTTTTCGTCTCAACAACATGCTTTCTCGCATATATTTCATAAACGGCATCGCCTAAAAAAGCCAATGCCGCTACGTTCATTTCTTTTGGATTTATTTTTCCCATATTATTCTTTGATAATCTGCACACCCTGCGGCGTATCCTTCAGCGTAATGCCTCTTTCTTTCAGCAAATCTCTGATTTCGTCCGCACGGGCAAAATTCTTTGCCTTTCTTGCTTCTTGTCTCTCATCAACCAATTTCTGGATTTCCGGATCAATTTCTTCCCCTGCTTTCGCCTGCAGCAGTCCTAATACATCAGCGAATTCCATCAACGTATCTAAGGAAGCTTTGGCAAAAGCTTTGGTTGCACCATCTCTGACCGCCGTATTGATTGCCGTAATCAGCTCGAATACCGCACTGATTGCATCCGCAGTATTCAAATCGTCATCCATAGCCTTGACAAATCCGTCTCTGTAAGATGCATACCCTGCCAGGGCTGTTTTTTCTGCTTCAGTCAACTCTTCGTCTGTTCCGGCTGTAGTCAAATAAGTCAGGTTCTCTTTGCAGTTTTCCATTCTGGCAAGTCCGTTCTTTGCCTGCTCCATCAGCGTGTCGGAGAAGTTAATCGGGCTTCTGTAGTGGCCGGACAGCAAGAAGAATCTCATGACCTCGCCGTCATACTCGTTCAAAATATCTCTTACAGTGAAGAAATTGCCCTTGGATTTGGACATCTTCTCATTGTCAATCGTAATATATCCGTTATGCATCCAATAATGCGCAAACGGTACTCCGTTGCAGCACTCGGACTGGGCGATTTCGTTCTCATGATGTGGGAACTGCAAATCCTGACCGCCTGCATGAATATCAATGGTTGCGCCCAAATGCTTTTTGGACATGGCTGAACACTCGATATGCCAGCCGGGTCTGCCCATACCCCACGGGGATTCCCAGGCGATTTCGTCTTCGGCCTTTCTGGCTTTCCAGAGAGCAAAATCAAGCGGATCTTGTTTTACCTCCCCCACTGCAATTCTTGCCCCGGATTCCAAATCATCGATATTCTGCTTGGAAAGTTTTCCGTATTCCGGGAATTTTCTTGTGGAAAAGTAAACGTCTCCGTCGGCTTCGTAAGCATACCCTTTGTCTACCAGGGTCTGCACGAAATCGATAATGTCCTGAATATGTTCGGAAACCTTAGGATGAACATCAGCCTTTCTTACGTTGAGAGCAGCAGCATCTTTGAAATACTCCTGAATGTATTTCTCAGAAACTTCCGGCGCTGTGATGCCTTCTTCTCTGCCTCTGTTGATAATCTTATCGTCCACATCGGTAAAGTTCTGCACAAACTTTACTTTATAGCCTCTGTATTCCATATACTTTCTCAATGTGTCGAATACAACGAAAGGTCTGGCATTGCCGATATGAAAGAAATTGTAGACTGTCGGTCCACAGACATAGATAGAGACTTCTCCTTCTTTAATCGGTACGAATTCCTCTTTTTTTCTTGTCAGTGTATTATAAATCTTCATCTTCATTTCCTTTCTGATTTTCTTTATTCAGCTGATTTAACTTGTTTTCCAGCATAACAATTCTGCGGCGCAGACATTCCAGCTCTGTTGCTACAGGGTCCGGCAGGTCTACCTGATTCAAATCCTCCGTGCTTTCACCATAACGTCTGACGATTCGTCCGGGAATGCCGACTACGGTACATCCCGGCGGGATTTCATTAAGCACAATGGAGCCTGATCCGATTTTTACATCGTCACCGACTTTAAACGGTCCCAGTACACGGGCGCCTGAGCTGACAATAACGCGATTTCCGATGGTCGGATGACGCTTGCCGGAGTCCTTTCCTGTACCGCCCAGGGTTACGCCCTGATACAGCGTTACATCGTCGCCGATTTCAGTGGTCTCTCCGATAACCACCGCCATACCGTGGTCAATAAAACAGCGTCTTCCAATGGTTGCACCGGGGTGAATCTCCACACCGGTAAAAAATCTTGTCAACTGGGAAATAATTCTGGCCAGCAGTTTCAGCTTATGGTGATAGAGAAAATGGGCGGGCTTATGCATAATCAGCGCCCAGATTCCCGGATAGCACAAAAGTACTTCTAAACTGTTTCTTGCAGCCGGGTCTTTTTTGAGTACGGTCTGAATGTCTTCATGAACGTCTTTAAAGAATGCCATCGTAATTATCCTCTGCTTTCTTTAATTAGAGTAATATCCTATATACCCAAAAGTCTCCCGTTTCACCCACGCCGGTTTATTCAACCGTGATGGTTTTGATTCTAACAGGTTCAATCGGGTTGTCGTCCCTTCTTCTCGGCACGTTTACGATATCCTGAGCAACATCCATGCCCTCTGTAATCTTGCCGAAAGAAGCATACTGTCCGTCAAGGTGAGGCGCATCTTCCACCATGATGAAGAACTGTG
Organism: Emergencia sp.; assembly: GCA_036305845.1. Taxonomy (GTDB): domain Bacteria; phylum Bacillota; class Clostridia; order Peptostreptococcales; family Anaerovoracaceae; genus Senimuribacter. Next base: position 40,482 of record JAXKAR010000054.1, on the reverse strand, counting down.
AGCCTGCAGAGTCCGGCATCATGGCTCTTGCCATAGACAGAACACCTGTAGTGTGCTTCAGATCATTCTTCCATCCGTTAGAAGTGAACTCACCCTTAATACAGTATCCGGGACCGCCGGTTCCGTTACCTTTTGGACATCCGCCCTGAATCATGAATCCCGGAATTACTCTGTGAAAAGTCAAACCGTTATAAAAGCCGTCGTTGGCCAGTTTTTCAAAATTTTCTACGGTAATCGGTGCGATATCTTCATATAACTCGCCCTTCATGATGCCGCCGTTTTCCATCTCAATTGTTACTTTTTTCATGACTTTCTCCTTATTCATTATATCTTAATTTATAGTATGTCATACCATTCTGTTCTTCTTTGAGAATATCCCAAATTTCTTCGTTGAAAAATTTCGGATAGACATTTTCCTGGCTGTCAATTTCCTCCCGGGACATAAATCTGACCTCCCGAAGAACCTGATCGCCATCCGAAAACTCCGGATCGATGCCCAATGCCAGCTCTCCGCCGATAATCTGACCGATCATATAATTGACAAACCTTTGTCCCCGTTTTTCGGAAACTTCCTCGATATGCCAGGCTACGCCGGTAACCTCTATATCGAGTCCCGTCTCTTCTTTAACTTCCCGTACTGCAGCTTCGATGGAGTTTTCTCCTGCTTCAATTCCGCCGCCGGGAACCATCCAGATATCGCGATTTTCGTGGTGCTGTCTGACCATCAAAACCTTTCCCTCTTCGTTTTGAAGTATAACTCTTACGCCTCCTACCCACATAATATCGCTCCTATCACGCCTGCGACCACCACCAGGATGATCGGGCTCACTTTAAATTTTCCGGCAAGGACCACCGTGGCGATGGCAATCACCCATGGTACATATTCGTCCGGGGTTTTCGGCCAGCTCATGGGTAAAACGCTCTGTCCCATAAAGATTACCGCCGAAGCAATCAGCCCCACAGTAACAGGACGAATCCCCGTAAATGCGCCGTCAATGGCCTTGCTCTCTTTGAATTTACCGATAAAATAACATGCCAGGGTTACCAGAATAAAGGAAGGGAGTGCAACGCCAAGGGTCGCAGCAAAGGCTCCTGCATATCCTGCACAATTAAACCCCACATAAGTTGCCGCATTAACGGCAATAGGCCCAGGGGTTACCTGGGATATTGCAACAAGATTGGAAAACTCTTCGGCAGACATAAGGCCAAAGCTCTTCGCTCCCTGATAAATCATAGGCAGCATAGCCATGCCACCGCCGAAACCAAAGCATCCAATCCTGGCAAATACAAGAAATAATTGGATATAGATCAACGGGATTCACCCCCGTTTCTCTTTTCTTTAACAGCTGTATACAGCAAGCCCGCAGCAATGCCGGCGATAATTACCCAAACTGCGCTGACGCCAAACCAAATAATTACGGCAAATGCACCTGCTGCCAGAACCCACTGAAAAGCGCCTTTCAGCACCTGCTTTCCCACTTTGTATGCAGAAAATCCGATAAGCCCCGTCGCCGCCGCTTTTATTCCGGTCAGCGCACCGTTTATATAAGCGCTGTCTCCAATACCGTGGAGAACTTTGACGACGATAATGATGATGATAAAGCTGGGGAGAATTACCCCCACAGTTGCAGCGATCGCGCCGATCAACCCTCTTTTTTTCTGGCCGATATAGGTGGCCATGTTAATCGCGATAACGCCGGGAAGACCTTGGCTTATGGCAATACAGTCCACTGCTTCCTCCTCGGTCATCCAGCCCTTTCGATCCACCACAACACCCTGAATCAGGGGAATCATAGCCATACCGCCGCCAATAGTAAATAAGCCCAACTTAAAAAACGCCCAAAACAGCTGCAGATACATATTATCTTTTATTGACTTCAACTTGCTCATCCCTATCCAGTCTAACACTCCCCAGATGTAAATTTTTAAAAATTGCAAACAGGCGAATCCCCAAGGTCACGCCAAAGCTGACATACATGGACAAATCATACAACATGCTGGCCTCATAGGTGATAAAGTAAGCCGCACCACCCACAATCGCCGCTACTGCATAAATCTCTCTGCGAAAACAGCGGGGTATTTCCTGAACGAACACATCACGCAGGACGCCGCCAAAGGTTCCGGTTAAAACAGCCATAGCAATAATAACGTAAATGTCTTCGTGGCCACTAAACAGCGCTACCCTTGATCCAATGGCAGTAAAAGCTGCCAGACCTATCCCGTCAGCGATGGAGACGAGATGAGAAATTCGCATAATTCTTTTGAAAAAGACAATCACCACTGCCGCCGTGATGATGCTGACAATCGCATACATGGGATTTTCCAGGGCCGCCGGAACATGGCGATCCACCAGAACGTCTCGAATAATACCACCGCCGATAGCCGTGATAATAGCAAGAAAGCCTATACCATAGTAGTCAAGTCCTTTCTCAATAGCGACTACTGCACCGGATACTGCGAAAGCCACAGTACCGATCCACTCCATAACGGTAATAAAATCCATGCTTATTTTTCTCTGTTTACAATTTCAATTGCTCTCGAAACTGCTTCTTCTATCGTAATTTCTTCTTTGTCTGCATCACGTCTCAGCTTGTATTCTACTTTTCCTTCACCTGCAAGCTTGCCCACAGTAATTCTAACCGGAATACCCAGCAGATCCGCGTCTTTAAACTTGACGCCCGGACGCTCTTTTCTGTCGTCCAGAAGAACTTCAACACCTGCTTTGTTCAGCTCTGCATAAATCCTTTCGGCTGCCTCTGCCTGCTGTGCATCGTCCGGCTTTACCAACGTGATCATCACATGGTAAGGCGCTACAGACATCGGCCAGATAATGCCGTTTTCGTCGTGGTGCTGTTCAACAACTGCTGCCAAGGTTCTTGTTACACCAATACCGTAACAGCCCATAACAATCGGCTGATCCTTCTGGTGCTCGTCCTTATACATCGCCCCCATAGACTCGGAATACTTGGTTCCCAGTTTAAACACCTGGCCCACTTCGATACCGCGGGCATGTTTTACCGGTGCGCCGCAAACAGGACAAGGGTCGCCTTCTTTAAGCAGCTTAAGATCGGTTACAATATCTGCTTTATAGTCTCTGCCGTAGTTGACGTTGATCAGGTGATGATCTTCTTTGCATGCGCCTGCACAAAGATTCTTCAGCCCCGGCAGTTCGCTGTCCACAACGATAGTGCAGTCATGAAGACCGCAAGGGCCGGTAAATCCGCCTACACATCCCGTAGCTGCCGCCATCTTATTCTCATCGGCAAACTCAATGGCATGCTCCGGAATATTCAGGGCATTTACCAGCTTGGTCATGTTCAGCTCTCTGTCTCCTCTTACGAATGCAGCCACATAGCCGTTCTCTTTGCCCTCTTCGTCATAGGTTACGAAGAGCAATGCTTTGATGGTCTGTTTCTCCTCCAGATTAAGAAATCCTGCAACTTCTTCTATGGTCTTGGTTCCCGGCGTATGTACTTCTTCCATCGGAAGCGCTGCAACATCTGTCTGCGGTGCTGCATCAACACACTCTGCCCGTTCCGTAGTCGCTGCCATGGAACATTTTTCACAGTAAGCGATTTCGCTTTCGCCTACATCTGAAAGAGCCGTAAACTCATGAGAGTTGCTTCCGCCGATAGCGCCGGTATCCGCTTCTACCGGGCGGAAAGTCAGTCCGCATCTGGTAAAAATACGGTCGTAGGCATCGTACATTGTCTTATAGCTTACATCAAGGCCTTTATCGTCCAAATCGAACGAGTATGCATCCTTCATGATAAATTCTCTGCTTCGCATCAGACCGAATCTTGGTCTCGCCTCATCCCTGTACTTGGTCTGAATCTGATAGAGATTCATCGGAAGCTGTCTGTAAGACGATACATCGCTTCTGATGACATCGGTAAAAATTTCTTCGTGTGTAGGGCCAAGGCAAAAATCTCTGCCGTTTCTGTCTTTCAGTCTCCACAGTTCAGGTCCGTAAGCATACCATCTTCCGGATTCTTCCCAGAGTTCTGCCGGCTGTACCGCTGACATATGAATTTCCTGAGCGCCGGTAGCGTCCATTTCCTGCCGAACAATGTCCTCGATCTTTCTTACCGATCTCCAGCCCAGCGGCATAAAGCCATATACGCCGGAAACCAATTTTCTGATCATTCCTGTTCTCAGCAGGAGAATATGGCTGGGGATCTCCGCTTCGTTAGGAACCTCCCTCAGTGTCTTGATATGCATCTTTGATAATTTCATGACTTATATTTCTCCTTCTATTCCTTTATCTGTTTAGTAAGCATACGGCTTCTGCCGCAATACCTTCTCCTCTTCCCGTAAAACCAAGTTTCTCCGTTGTTGTCGCCTTGATGCTGATTTTGTCCGCATCCACAGCCAAGGCACTGGCGATATTCTGTCGCATTTCTTCAATATAAGGCGCCAGCTTCGGCTTCTGGCAAATCAGCGTCATATCCGCATTGCCCAAGCGATATCCGTCCCGGGATAACACCTGCGCCACTTTTCCCAAAAGCAAAATACTGGAAATCCCCTTGTATGCATCATCACTGTCCGGAAACAGCTTGCCGATATCCCCTTTTGCCGCAGCGCCCAAAAGGGCATCCATCAGCGCGTGAATCAGCACGTCCGCATCGGAGTGGCCGAGAAGTCCCTTCTCGTAAGGGATATCCACGCCGCCTAAAATCAAGCTCCGTCCTTCTACCAGACGATGTACGTCAAATCCTGTTCCGATTCTGTTTTCCACTGGCAAATCCTCCGGTGTGGTAATCTTTATGTTGGTCATCTCTCCGGGAATGATCCTTACAGGTCTTCCCAGACGCTCTACAAGGCTTGCGTCATCTGTACCGTAAAATCCATCCTTTGCAGCTGCTTCGAGCGCACGCTCAATCAGCGATAGGCGAAAACCCTGGGGCGTCTGTACACACCAGAGCTGACTGCGCGTCAATGTCCCTGCTTCTTCATGGCGAATCGTGTCCTTGGGTTGTACTGCCGGAATCACTGCCTCATACCGCTCCGCTTCTTCAGCAGTGTACCGAATCAGTGCATCACTGACAAAAGGTCTTACACCATCATGAATCAGGACAATATCCTGATCTGATGCGCCAAACTCCCGCAGTTTTCTGATTCCACAAGAAACAGAATCCTGCCGCTCCGCTCCGCCGGTGACCGTCACCAGACGTCCTTCCCCAATCGCATGTTCAAAAAGCGTGTTGCAATAAGAGAGGTACTCTGCAGAAGTAACCACAATAACCTGATCCACCTCAGCCAATTGCAGAAACTTCTCCACCGTGATTTGCAGAATAGTCCGTCCGCCAATCTTTAAAAATTGTTTCGGCAATGACGCGCCCATCCGCTTTCCGGAGCCTGCAGCGCCGATTACCGCATATACTTTCTTCGTTTCTAACATCCTAATTGTTCTTTAACCTTCCGAATATCATTCTGCCTGCTGAAGTCTGCAGCACGCTGGTTACGTTAATATCCGTAGTCTTTCCAATCATTCTTCTTCCGTCTTCCACGACGATCATTGTTCCGTCGTCAAGGTAAGCGATGGCCTGACTATTGTCTTTTCCCTGTTTAACCAGGTGAACCGTCATGGTTTCTCCCGGCAGAACCACCGGTTTGAGTGTATTGGCCAGTTCGTTGATATTCAGTACGCTTACGCCGTTGATGGTGGCAACCTTGTTCAGGTTAAAATCGTTGGTAACGACTTTGCCGTTTATCATCTGCGCCAGCTTCAATAGCTGCACATCTACTTCCGGAATCTCCCGCAGAGATTTTTCATTGTCAGTATTGTAAATCTCAATACCGTATTCTTCCTGAATCTTGTTGAGCACATCCAAGCCTCTTCTGCCTCTGGTTCTCTTCAATGAATCAGAAGAGTCTGCGATATGGCGAAGTTCCACCAGTACAAACTCTGGGATAACAATGGGACCCTCGAGGAATCCGGTTTTCATAATCTCTGCAATTCTGCCGTCAATAATGACGCTGGTATCGAAAATCTTAGGAATGCCTTCCGGTTTTTTCTTTCCGCTTTTGGCAAAGAGAGGTTCCTGAGATGGCTGCCGCTTATTGGGCATCATCAACATGGAGAACATTTCTTTTCCCTTTCGATTGGCGATGACTGCACCAAGATATCCTAAAACCATATAGGTAATAATGATGATTACCGTATAGAGGTATTTGTTGGTGATGCTGACATAAATCTGTGTAATCAGCAAAGCAATTAAAAGACCGATAATCAGCCCGATAACGCCGCTGAGCAAATCATTTGCCGATATGCCGCTAAGATCATTTTCTATATTGTCAGCTACCTTTACACTCTGCCGCTTGATTGCCGGTGCCAATCTGAAAAAAATAATTCCAAAGATAATAGCGAAAAAGATTCCGGCGCCTAACTGCTGTCCCGGAGTGAACGTTCCATTGACGTCAACACCGCTGGTTTCCATCCAGAAAACAAGCAGCTGAAATGTGCCGTAACCTAAGATTGTACCAAGAATCGTAAACAATGCTCTGAGTAATTTCTTTATCATGTTGTTTCCTCCTTTCTTTTAGATTTTCTATGGATTACGGAAAGGATTTTCAAGGAGAAAAATCGATCTGCAGCCTTTACTTCTTCTGTCCGTTTTGGAAAAACAAGTATAGTTCTCCACTTTATAATCCATATAAATATAGTATAGTGCAATCCGGCTTATCGTGTCAAGAGGGCTAGACCTGTCGGTTCAATCTGCTCTTTTAAATATCCCTGAAATATGTTAGAATTACTATACAAATTTCATTAAGTCAACACAAATTCACATTAAGATGATTTTATTGGATAATATGGAAGAATTTAAAGGAGGATCTTTCCTATGTACAAACTTCTGGTTGTAGACGACGAACCCAAGATTCGTGAGGTCATAAAAGAATATGCTGAATTCAATGGCTATGAGGTTACAGAGGCCGAAGACGGCATGAGCGCTGTGGGCCTTTGTAAGCTGAACGAATATGACCTGGTTATTTTAGATATCATGATGCCTAAGCTGGACGGCTTTTCCGCCTGCAAAGAGATCAAAAAAATCCAGGACGTACCGATCATCATGCTTTCCGCAAGGGGCGAAGAGTACGATAAGCTCTTTGGTTTTGAACTGGGTATTGACGATTATATTGTAAAGCCATTCAGTCCCAAAGAGCTGATGGCAAGAATCAACGTCGTTCTCGCGCGCAGGCACAGCACCGCACAGCGTAAGTCTGACGTACTTAAATTCGGCGGCTTGGAAATCAACATCGCCGCACGAACGGTTAACGTGGATGGTCAGCGTGTAGAATTGACCCCTAAGGAATATGAGCTGCTGTTTTACCTCATCGAAAATAAAAATATTGCCCTTTCCAGAGACAAGCTGCTTTCCGATATCTGGGGATATGATTTCTTTGGCGACGATCGAACCATTGACACCCATATTAAAAATCTGAGAAATAACCTGGGTCCGTACCGTGACTATATTGTAACACTTAGAGGGGTGGGCTATAAATTTGAGTTTGAAGAGTAGATTGGACTTTAAGAGTATACGGTTTAAGTTGTGGCTGTATTTTATCGGCTTCTCCTTACTTCTGATCAGTATTATCTGGTTCTTGCAGATTTTCTTTCTCAATCATTATTATGAGCAGATGAAAATCTCTGAAGTCACAAAGATGGCTGACGAAATTGTGGAGACCTTCGATTCCAGCGGCGATGATTTTCTCACCCTCAGCGATACCCTGGAGGCAATTTGTACAGAAAACGATGACGTCTATATCCGCGTAGAATCCAGCACCAGGGATATTCTCTGGTCACCGGAATACGTAGGTCACGGTTCTTTACGAAAATACGGGTATCAAATTCAGACCCTGCGTTCAAAACTGGTTTCCGGTCCGCTGAGTCGAGTTTCGATTCTCATGCCGGGACTGAGCAGAGAGGGAAAAACCTCAACCTTAGGCTATGCCTGCTACCTTCACGACACAGAGGATAGCCTTTCCCAAGAGTCAGGCGTAGATTCTAATTTCATCCTGTATATATTCTCGCCCCTTTACCCTGTAAAGTCCACGGTTACCATTTTGCAGGCACAGCTGATTTATATCACGGTGATTTCAACCCTTCTGGCGCTTTCCCTGGCCATTTACCTGGCGAGCAGGATTTCAAGACCAATCAAGAAGATTACTTCTTCTGCAGCCGAAATGGGAAAAGGACACTACGGCGTTAAGTTTGAGAAGGGACACTATTCGGAAATCGACGAACTGGCAGAAACCCTTACACAGGCATCTCGGGAACTGGAAAAAACAGATATGTATCAAAAGGATCTGATCGCCAATGTTTCTCACGATCTGCGTACACCTTTAACCATGATTAAATCCTATGCAGAAATGATCAGAGATCTTTCCGGCGACAATCCGCAAAAGCGTGAAGCGCACCTTTCGGTTATCATCGACGAAACCGACCGGTTGAACACGCTGGTAACAGACATGCTGAATATGTCCAAAATGCAGTCTCGCAGCATTAATATTGAACGTTCCAATTTTGATATTAAGGCAACCGCCGAATCCTTGCTGGCATCCTACGAGATTTTGTCCGAGCAAGAAGGCTACGCGTTCAAGTTTTATTGCCCTGCGCCGATCATCGTCAACGGTGACGAAGCTAAGATCAAGCAGGTTCTTTCCAATCTGGTAACCAATGCAGTTAAGTACTGCGGCACCGACAAGCAGGTTATCATCAATATCCGGAAAACCGGAAAGAAGATGCGCTGTGAAGTCATCGACCACGGTGCAGGCATCGCTGCCGATGAAATCAACCATGTTTGGGAACGCTATTATAAATCCAGCACCCATCATGTACGTCCAACCGACGGCAGCGGCTTGGGACTTTCCATCGTCAAGGAGATCCTGACCCTGCACAAAGCCAACTACGGTGTAATCAGCAAGCCGGGCAAAGGCAGTACCTTCTGGTTTGAGATGGATATCGTAAAAACAAAGAACGGAAAATAGGTTTACCAGCGACCTGCCAAAATAGCAGAAAAACGTGCCCTATTACAGGGGCACGTTTTTGTATGAAATTTTTAGTTTTCTCTCCAAAGATCTGAATTACGGACGGGGCTTTTCCAATTTGCCAAATCTGTGTATTGGCTTTACTTTTCATCCTCATAAATTCTGACAATCTGGTATTCAATTACGTCTTCTGTGACTAAAACTCCAACAGTAATCCCTTTGCCATTATATGCGGTTTTACCATCCGGCGCTTGTTCTTTGGCTTTGGACATCAACGTAGAAATTTCGTCATCAGTTATATCCGCATTGTTGGCTTTGATCAGATACTGAATATAATCTAACGCCATCTGTTCATTTTTCGAATCAACAGCATAGCGAATGGCAATCGTCTCTGCAATATCCTTTTCCATATCGTCACTGAACTCTACCGGTTTAACATAACAGGTAATGTCATCAAATATTCTATACCAGTACAACCCATCCTGTGCAATCATATATTCATTATCGGCATAATAATTCGCTTCATGTTCAGAAAGCTCCACATTAAATCGGTCAATTGCATCAAAAACGGTTAAAGGCTCAACAGTTCCAAACGGATCAGCTGTTTCTGTTTTTGCTTCGTCCCCGGAGTCTGTACCTCCGCTGCAGGCGCTAAGCGCACAACACATTGCCAAAGTCAATAAGAGTATGCCTATTCTTCTCTTCATTTTAAATTCCTCCTTTAAAAGCATTGATCGCGTCGTAGATATTCTTTGCGCTTACGATGCGGCATTCCTGCTGTTTTAATTTCCCGTCCAGTCTTTGGGCATTTTTTGCCGGCAGAATGATCTGTTCATATCCCATTCGCCCGGCTTCAATAACGATTTTCTCTGCATTTTGTACAGAGCGCAAATCTCCGGTCAATCCTACTTCGCCGATGGCGATCGTTCTTTTGGTTGGCGCAATCCCCCGAATAGATGAATAAACTGCCAACGCCACACCAAGGTCAATGGAGGTGCTGTCTGGTTTCATTCCCCCTACTACGTTAACATAAACATCCTGGTTCATCATGTTAAGCCCCGCCTTTTTCTCCAGCACTGCCAGAATCATATTGAGCCGCTGATAGTCCACACCTACCGAAGTTCTGCGGGCAAATCCCACATTAGCCGGCGCTGTCAGTGCCTGCACCTCAAAAAGTACGGGACGGCTTCCCTCGTAGACAGCAGTGATAACCGAACCTTCTCCACCTGTTTCTGTATTCTCCAGAAAGGTTCCGGAAAGATTTTCAATTTCTGCAAGTCCGCCTTCTTCCATTTGAAAAGCGCCGATCTCACTGGTTGTCCCAAATCGATTCTTATATGCTCTGAGAATCCGCAGATCATGATCCCGCTCTCCCGTAAAATTCAGCACACAGTCCACAAGATGCTCCACAATCTTCGGTCCTGCCAATTCTCCGCTTTTGGTCACATGAGCCACAATGAAAATTGGGATGTCGTTGGTTTTTCCCAGCTTCATCAGTTGATTACCGATATCTCTTACCTGGGATACACTTCCCGGTACAGAATCCAATGCCTGCGTATACATAGTCTGTATTGAGTCTATGACCAGAAAACGAGGTTTCAGATTATCGCATACTGCAACAATATTTTCCATATTGGTTTCTGCCAAAATGTATAACTGATCGCTCAAATTCGGGCAAACCCGGTCTGCTCGCATCTTGATCTGTTCTTCCGATTCTTCTCCTGATACGTACAATACCGTACCCAGACGTTCTGCTAAATTGGCTGCCGCCTGAATAATCATGGTGGATTTTCCGATACCCGGTTCCCCGGAAATCAAAGTCAAAGACCCTCTCACCAAACCGCCGCCCAGTACCCGATTCAATTCTCCGATGCCCGTATCGATGCGAATGTAATCACCTGCGCCCACCTCTTTCAGACGAGATGGTCTTGGACCCGTCGGGGAAGTTCTTCGCCGGTTGTCCAGCTCCGAAACCTGCGGCACCACCTTCTCTTCCACCATGGAATTCCACGCACCACATATACACTGCCCTACCCACTGCGGGCTTTCGTGACCACATTCCTGACAAACAAATACCGTCTTATTTTTTTTGCTGGTTTTCGCCATAATCCGATTTCCCCCTATACGCTATATCTAACTGCTTTCTTATTTCGCTCTTGAAACAAGATCATGATAAAGCAAACCCCGCAGAGTTGTCCGCGAGGTTTGTTGAATGCTTAAGATTTATTTTGCATGTTCTTCCTGATAAGCGGAAATAATTTTATCAGCAAGCTGCTTTGGCACTTCTTCGTATCTTTCGAATCTCATTTCGAATACGCCTCTGCCCTGGGTCATAGAGCGAAGTCCCAGCGCATAATCAAAGAGTTCAGCCTGAGGTGCTTCTGCCAGCAGTTTCTGTCCGCCGTTTGCCTGTGGTTCCATACCCAGAATCTTTCCTCTTCTCTTGTTCATATCACCCATAACATCGCCCATGTAATCGTCAGGCACATAGATTTCCATGTGCATAATCGGCTCTAACAGACAAGGCTTAGCTTCTACAATACCTTTCTTGAAAGCCAGGGATGCGGCAATCTTGAAGGATACTTCGTTGGAGTCTACATCGTGGTAAGAACCATCATATAAAACGGCTTTCACGTTTACTACTTTGCATCCTGCGAGAGGACCTTTGTTCATGCTTTCTAACAGTCCCTTTTCAACTGCAGGCACATAGTTCTTTGGAATGGAACCGCCGAAGAGTTCTTCGGAGAATTCAAATTCCTGTGCGGACGGCGAGAACTTAATATGTACGTCTCCGTACTGTCCTGCACCACCGGACTGCTTCTTATGCTTACCCTGTACGTCGGAAGTACCCTTGATGGTTTCTCTGTATGCAATCTTCTGCGGAACCACGTTGACGGTCACACCAAATCTATCTTTCAGTTTAGCCATGATGATACCCAGCTGAATATCTCCCTGACCGCCTAATAAAGTCTGATGCGTCTCCGGATTTCTTTCGATAACAAAGGAAGGGTCTTCTTCTCTCAGTCTTGAAAGACCGGTTCCCATCTTTTCTTCGTCGTTCTTATCTGCAGCTTCAATCGCAATGTAGTATGTAGGGGATGGATAATCCAGCGGCAGATATCTGATAATATCACTCTTGTCACAAAGGGTATCGCCGGAAACGGTATACTGTAATTTTGCAACGGCTACGATATCGCCGGCTTCTGCATAGTTAAGCTCTAACTGTTCTTTACCTCTGAGGAAGAAGAGTTTGCCTAACTTCTCTACCTTTCCGGCTCTTTCGTTATAAACTTCTGTACCGGAGTTGATCTTGCCTGTAACAACCTTCATGACGGAAATCTTTCCGACAAATGGGTCAACGATAGTCTTAAATACGAAAGCTGACATCGGTGCATCGGTAACGGAAATTCTCTCTACAGGTTCGTTGTTGTCATTGAAACCTGCATATGGGCCATGCTGCAGCGGTGTAGGCACGTAAGTCAGAAGCAGATCCATCAGACCCTCAATACCGTGTCCCAACTGGAATGCAGAAGAGCATACCGGTACGATCACGCCTTCAGAAATGCCCTTGATCAGACCGTTTCTGATTTCTTCATCGGAGAAATCTTCTCCATCAAAGTATTTTTCCATCAATTCTTCGTCAGCCATAGCGATGGCTTCTTTCAGTTCTTCGTCAATTTCTGCAGAAAGCGGCCAGCTGAACGGAATCAGTGTATCGCCGAATTTGGCTTTCAGTTCATCAAAGGTTTTATAGAAGTCAAACTCATCCTTATCTCTCTTGTTGATAACGATAAATCTCGGTTTCTTATATCTTTCGCATGCGTTCCAGGCAGCCTCTGTACCAACCTGAATGCCTGCGCCTGCATCTACCAAAATTACGGCAGCTTCTGCCGCACGCAAAGCAGCGTTTACTTCGCCGACAAAGTCAAAATATCCCGGTGTATCTATAAAGTTAATCTTGCTGTCCTTCCACTCGATAGGAACAACAGAAGTATTGATAGAATAGCCTTTTTCTATTTCCATTTTATCGTAGTCGGAAACAGTATTTCCGTCTTCTACTTTACCTAATTTCTTGATTACGCCTGTTGCCAGAAGGGCAGATTCTAAAAATGTAGTCTTGCCGCATCCTCCATGTCCCAGTAAAGCAACGTTTCTAATAGTTTCGCTTGTGTAGCCTTTCATTAATAAGACCTCCTACTTAAAAATATGCCAATGTCGTTATATCTTTGACAATGTTACCACCATTATAACACAGGGGGCACGCCCTCACAATGGCTTTTTGAATTGTTTGAATATTAAGCCACAGTTTCCTTAATCCGTTTTAGTTTTACAGAGAAAATCAGGCAAAGATATTGCAGAGAATCGGCAGCATCACCGGCACGCCAAAGGTAATCGCCACACCCACAATCAAAGCAATAAGCCCCAGCTCTCGTCCTACAGCTCTTGTGATCGGAACCAGCATGGTATCCATATTGCCTGCGCCGCCTGACGCAACAGGTGCGCTTTTGCTTATCCGAGCAAAAATCGGCAACAGTAAAATCGTAAAAAAATCCCGGAATACATTAACCATAAATCCATACACCCCTGCTTCCGCACCGAAAACAGACAGCATAGTCGCTCCCGTCATGCTATAATATCCTGCGCCACTGGCAGAAATCAGCGCATAGTTCAGCGGCATCCCGGTAATCCATGCAGATACAGCGCCTCCCAAAATACTGCCCAGATAAACGCCGAGAACCAAATAGATCACCTTAAATCCCACTTTTTTCATGTACCCGAACACTGCCTTATTCTGCCCCATACCAATTCCAACGCTGGTATAAAGCACTACCAGTGATGACCACAGACTGTAGTCCAGTAAAAACACTTTTTCCTGCGGCATAAAGAGATAACAGCCCAGAGCGCCGCCGATTACACACACAGGAATCAAAATTAAAATCGGGTCAGTTTTTTTCTTATCTGTATCTGAATGTACTGCATTCTCTGATTTATCGTCTATTTGCATTTCACTGTATTTCTCTAATGGCAGAATGGTTTTTTCCACCAGAAAACACAAGCCCACACTGCCGGCAATCGCACACAGACAAGTGATTAGGCAGTTCAGCCCAACCGTACCCAAATTGGCAATTACGTCTTCGCTTGTGCCTACATTTCCGCCGATGGTTACCATCAAAATCATCAAAGATATGGTCGTAACCCAATCTACCACTTTATAAAATTTTCCAGGCAGCGACTGAAATCCAACCAAAAGTCCAACACCCATACACACAAAAGGCATAATGGTTGCAAGCATATTCTACACGCCTCCCTCGAACCAGTAACTCTTCCTTATCATAATCTATGCCTCAGCAAGCGCCCAGAACAAATCTGTAATCTTCTCAATCAGTTTATCATTGAAATCGAAGTCTTCTGAGTGGAGAGGCGGCCAGTCTTCGCCATCGCCGATCCACACCAACGCGCCCGGCGCTTTTTTTGTAAAATAACCGAAATCCTCGGAGCTGCGAATAGGCGCTTCCATCTCCGTTATCGACCAATTTTTTTCTTCTGCAATCCTTCTGATCTTGTCGATACTTTCCTTGTGATTGTAAGTTTCCGGGAACACATCATAATACTGAAATTCAATTTCCAGTCCGTAGTTTTCAGCCTGTTTCCTTGCAAACTCAACCAGCTCCAGCTCCATCCGGTCAAGCTCGGCTTCCTGCTGTCCACGGATGGTCAAAAGCAGCTTTCCCTTATGGGCAGCAACGCCAAATGCTCTCTCTCCGATATCTACCTGAACTACTGTAGCTAGAATCAGTCCTTCGTAACGCTTTTGATCAGCAATTTCTCTCAATGCTAATACGGTTTGACTGATGGCCTCTGCCGGATTCTTCCCCTTTTCCGGCTGGCTGGCATGCGCAGACGCACCGGTAAAGATAATCTCCATGCCCTTAGACGCACAATTTACCGTGCCTTCGCGAAGTCCCAGAGAAGCAAAAGGATAGCCCGGGAAATTGTGGGCGGCATAAACCTCTTTTATTCCCTTTTCGTCAATCAACGCTGCGCAGACTTCTGCGCCCGCACCGATTTCTTCCGCATGCTGAAAGATAAAGTAAATATCTCTGTCCGCACCTTTTTCACTGACCTCCACGGCAAAGGCGCACAGGCTTGCGCTGTGACCGTCATGTCCGCACTTATGGGCAACCCCCGGGTTTACAGAGCAGTAAGGCAACGGTGTTTCTTCAAATACCTTGATCGCATCAAAGTCAGCGCGAAAAGCCATAGGCGCCAACTCATCTGCCGGTTTTTCGGGATGGTACTCTGCATAAAACCACTGGCCGCAGTCAGTTATAGTCAGGTTGGTATTCTCTTGCAGAAACGCCATAAGCCTTTTTTTCGTCTCCGATTCCTGTCCGGAAAGCTCCGGATGTCTATGTAGTGCATGTCTTAGCTCAATTACTTTGTTCAGATTTTCCTGTTTCATCTATGTTCCCTCTTTCCTATATACATTTGTCCTCATTATATCGCTGATTTGCGGCAGATACAAGACAAAGAAGCTGCCGCATTTCTCTCCATCCTTCAAAGAAGCCGCCGGCTGCTTAAGCCCCATCCCGTTAGGTGGACAGATTTCTGGTTTTTTACGATTTTTGTCAACATTGCAGGGTTATTCCCTTTGCAAATAAGAGAGTCTTGGGGTCTAATGTTGACAAAGTAGACACATTTTTCTTTTTTTGTCAATTTAGTCAACATTTTTGCAAAATATGTTGACCAAATTGACTTTATTTTTTGAATCTGTCACATCTGTCAACATCAAGTCTCTTTACTCCTAAAAAGCAAGGGGGGGCTACCGTCTAACCGCCCTGCCTCCAATCACAAGAAGCTGCCGGCATTAAGCGGGCAGCTTCCTTTATCTACTACGATTAAAATTCTGCAGTTTTCGGTGTTCTTGGGAACGGCAGAACGTCTCTGATGTTGCTCATGCCGGTAATATACATGATGATTCTCTCCAGGCCCAAGCCGTAGCCGGCATGCTTTACGCCGCCGTACTTGCGAAGATCCAAATACCACCAGTAGTCTTTCTGATCCAGTCCCAGCTCGTCCATCCTTGCAGTCAGTACATCCAGTCTCTCTTCTCTCTGACTGCCGCCGATGATTTCTCCAACCCCCGGCACCAATAAGTCACAGGCAGCAACGGTCTTGTTATCATCGTTAAGGCGCATATAAAAGGCCTTGATGTCCTTCGGATAGTCGGTAACGAAAATCGGTTTCTTGAAAATCTCCTCTGTCAGATATCTCTCATGTTCGGTCTGCAGATCGATTCCCCATTCTACAGGATACTGGAATTCCTTTCCGGACTTCTGCAGCAGTTCTACGGCTTCGGTATAAGTCACTCTGCCGAAATCTGCGTTAACGATACCGTCCAGTCTCTCCAGCAGGCCCTTGTCGACAAAGCTGTTGAAGAAAGCCATCTCTTCCGGTGCATGCTCCAGAACATAGTTGATAATATACTTGACCATGGCCTCTGCCAGCTCCATGTTATCTTCCAGGTCAGCAAAGGCAATTTCCGGTTCAACCATCCAGAATTCAGATGCGTGTCTTGCCGTGTTGGAGTTCTCTGCACGGAAAGTCGGACCAAAGGTGTACACGTTTCTGAATGCCAAGGCAAAAGTCTCTGCCTCCAGCTGTCCGCTTACGGTCAGGCTTGTCTCCTTGCCGAAGAAGTCCTGGCTGTAATCAATCTTACCGTCCTCGGTCTTCGGCAGGTTGTCCATATCCAAGGTTGTGATACGGAACATTTCGCCTGCACCCTCACAGTCACTGCCCGTTACAACAGGTGTGTGGGCGTAAACAAAGTTCTGCTCCTGGAAAAACTTATGAATGGCATAAGACACCAGGGAACGAATTCTGAATACAGCAGAGAATGTGTTGCTTCTCGGTCTCAGATGGGCAATCTCCCTCATGAACTCCATGGAGTGTCTCTTCTTCTGCAGCGGATAATCTGCTTCGGAGTCGGCTTCCATAACCACCTCTTCCGCCTTAACCTCAAACGGCTGCTTGGCATCCGGCGTCAGCACCAGAGTTCCTCTTACCATCAGCGCTGAGGAAATCGGCGCTTTGGCAATCTGCTCAAAATTATCAATCTTATCTGTCTCGTAAACAACCTGAACGGACTTGAAAAAAGTACCATCGTTCAGTTCTATAAATCCAAACTTATTCGAGCTTCTATTGGTTCTTACCCAACCTCTGATTACAATCTCCTGATCAGCGTACTGCTCAGTGTTTCTGTGAAGCTCTCTAAGCTGTATGTCTTTCATCTTTCTTACCTTCTTTCATAGAAATCATTACTATCTATAATACCATGTTATTCCAGTCTCTTCAAGGGCAGTTTTCCACATCCCCTTCTACTCTGTTCGAAGGGCTGTAACCGGATCTTCTCTGGCCGCTTTTCTTGAAGGAATAATACCGCCGATCAATGTCAGCAGTACGCTGAGCACGACCAGAATCACACCGCCTGCTACCGGCAGCACCGCATTGATATTATTCTGCCCTGCAATCGCATGAATAACCGCATTTGCCGGAATCAAAAGCAGCAGTGTAACACCGATACCAATGGCTCCTGCCAGAAGACCGATAATAAAGGTCTCTGCATTGAATACCTGCGAGATATTCCTCTTGGAGGCGCCAATGGCTCTGAGAATCCCGATTTCTTTTTTCCTTTCCAAAACGCTGATATACGTGATGACACCGATCATAATGGAGGATACCACCAGGGAAATCGCTACAAAGGCAATCAGCACATAACTGATTACATTGATAATATCTGTTACTGAAGACATCAACGTGCCGACTAAATCGGTATAAGTAATGACTTTGTCTTCCTCCCCGGACTTTTCCATGTCTTCGTTATATCCGTCCAAAATATTCAAAACCGCCTCTTTGCTCTCAAAATCTATCGGGTAGATAGAAATCGCCGAAGGGCTTTCTTCCTCAGCATATCCCAGCTTTCGCAAATTATCCTCGTATGTGTACACCTCTCTGGACATCATAGATGCCATCAATTCAGATAAATCCTGCTCTGTCATGTTCATCTGAATCGCTTCGCCAAAGACCGCCGGGTCAAAAGAAAAGGCGCCGGCCACAGCGCTGCCAAACTGCTCCGCAGCGCCGCTCATTTGTTGTTCCAACGCACTGCCGATTGTGCCTGCGGCGCTTCCCATGTATTCCTCCATGATTTGGGAAATCTGACTTTCCAGTCCGCTGGATGCAACAATTTCCGACAGACTATCGGCCACGATAGATTTTGCCCCATCTGATTGGAGGTAATCCCCGAGGTACTCTCCGAACCGAGATACATCCGGCAGATTATGTTCCTTTGCATAAGCTTCAAATCCATTGAGCACGTCGTATAAAATTTCTTCCATTTGTTCCGGCGTAAGGGAAATCTCACCGTTATTTTGGATTGCCTCTTCAATGGCAGCGTTCAGTTTCTGTGCCGCTTCCGAAGACTGAAGATAGTTCATCAAATGTTGACCGATCTGACTGAAATCAGCCTCCGGCCTGTTTTCTACATAGTCCGTGTAGCCCTCCATCAAATCGCCTATCAGCGTTTCAATCTGTTCCGGAGATAATGTAACGTCCAGCCCGCTGATAATATCCCCAATATCCAGCGGCGGCAGAGAAATCTGTCCCATCAAATCATTGAATGCGCCAAGATCCATATTCAGCTTACTTTCATCCACAGAAAATGCAGACTGAAGTTTTTCTTCATCAACGGTAATCAGAGACTGCATATCAAAGCCACTTTCCCCGTCCTCTGCTGCATCAAAAGGTTTTCCGGTAAACACGTTTCTCTCCGGTGTTTTTATCTGGTCTTTAACAATCTGACTATCTGCTGCCTGATCGATTACATGGTCTACAAGTTTCGGTGTATAGTAAATTCCCGGCATCAGCATTGCTGCCGTAGCATCTTCTCTGGCCTTGACAATTCCCACAATTTTCACGTCTTCTCCGTTTCGCACCAGATTCTTCATATAGGTGGAATCGTCAGTTTTGTCTTTCCACAGATCGTAAGTCTCGTCATAAGTATAATAATCCGTACTGCTGACCAATTTGAATTCTGTATTTAAGATATCCTCATAGCTGTAGTCTTCCATGATTTCGGGGATATCCACTTCTTCCTCTCGGGAAAATTGATCTACCATTTTATCCAGTTCTTCCGGTTCTCGAAGACCCAAAGTATACAGCATAAAATCGCCGATGCCGCCATTAGGTGTAAGAACCAAAACGCACTCGTTATAGGCCTTTGGCCAGCGCCCCGCTTCCACGTCATACTGACCCCGATACAGGTTCTCATTAGCCGGCATCTGAAAAAAAACATCCGTACTCATCATCATAGACATCATGCTGTTGGAGCTGTTTCCCGAGCCAAATCCCAGGGCGCTGTAAGACTGATCCGGATGAACCTGTCGAACCTTCTCTGTATCCGCACTGTAAATCTGCGGCGCAATGTTATAGCTATATTCTATGGCTTTCGTGTGCTTGTCAATATCTGTTTTACCCGATTCCAGATACTGCTTCAGGGATTCCAGGTCATTGGAACCTACGGTGGAAAACATGCCGGTCAGCATATTGACAACCTGAATGTCTGCCTTCTCCGTTCCGCTTTCCTCGCTATTTTTTTCGCCGTCTGCACCATCAGACTGTACGCTTTCCATATTTTCGGTCAGCATGGACGACATGTCATAGCCGGCTTTCTGGATCTGCAGCGGGTATTCGGATAACGTATCTTCTTCCACTGTCTTAATATAATCATTGACCCCTGTAGAAAGAGAGAGGATCAAAGCGATGCCGATAATTCCGATAGAGCCTGCAAAAGCAGTCAGAATGGTTCTGCCCTTCTTGGTTTTCAGATTGTTGAAACTGAGCGCTAAAGACGTCAAAAGAGACATGGAGGTCTTCCCCATGTTCTTGTGCTGCGGCGCTTCTCTTCCGACCTCATCTACGATAAAAGGGTTGGTGTCGGAACGAATCTCTCCATCACGAAGTTTTACGATTCTGTTGGCGTACTCTTCTGCCAGTTCAGGGTTGTGGGTAACCATAACAACCAGTCGATCTCTGGCTACATCCTTGAGCAGTTCCATCACTTGAACACTGGTATCACTGTCTAAAGCGCCCGTCGGCTCATCGGCAAGCAAAATATCCGGATCGTTGACCAGGGCTCTTGCAATTGCTACTCTCTGCATCTGGCCGCCGGAGAGCTGGTTGGGTTTCTTGTGTACCTGATCACCCAGACCAACCTGTTCCAACGCATGCTGAGCCCGCTGTCGTCTCTCTGCCTTGGAAATCCCGGATATGGTAAGGGCAAGTTCCACATTAGACAAAATCGTCTGATGGGGAATCAGGTTATAACTCTGAAAGACAAAACCGATGGTGTGGTTTCGGTAAGAGTCCCAGTCTCTGTCCTTATAATTTTTGGTGGAAATCCCGTTAATAATCAAATTACCACTGTCATAACGGTCAAGTCCGCCGATAATATTCAGAAGCGTAGTCTTACCTGAGCCGCTGGGTCCCAAAATGGCAACAAACTCGTTGTCCCGCAGATTTAGGCTCACCTTGTTCAGCGCCTTCTGCACCAGTTCCCCTGTCCTGTATTCTTTGCATATATCTTTAATTTGCAGCATACGAAACCTCTATTCTCCTTCTTGCATTATGTTAAAAGTCTATCACTTTATCCCAACCACTTCAAGCGAACATTTGGTGAAGTTTGAGGCCTGCCACAGACGGACAGTCATTCGCCCAATTACACGCCCAAACATCTAATCAAGGAGTTTTGCCAAGATCTCTTCCCTACGGTTAATGAACATTTCCGTCAACTGATAGCTGCCTGTATCTTCGTATCTGCAATGATGAATTTCCCCACCATCAAAGTTAAGGATTTCCGCATCGGGAAGACCAAGCAGAATCGGCGAATGGGTGACGATGATAAACTGTGCGCCCTGCTGCGCACAGCGGTAAATCTCAAGAAGCAGGGTCAGTTGCCGTTGCGGAGACAGGGCGGCTTCTGGTTCATCAAACAGATATATGCCTTTGGGTCTGATTTGATTCTGCGCCAACGCCAGAAAGCTTTCCCCGTGAGACTGCCGGTGATAGGCCTGTGACGAGTCACCTTCGGCATACTCTTCCTCTTTGGTCGCGACATTATAAAAGCTTTCGGCGCGGAAAAAATATCCCCAGCCGGGCCTTCGCCACCCCTTGGCGACAGTCATCCCACGATGAAGTATCGAATGAGAATCATAGGTAGAAAAGTTATAGTTCTTCGTACCGCCTTCCGGATTAAATCCATAAGCAACAGCTATTGCCTCTAATAGTGTAGATTTTCCACTTCCATTTTCACCTACAAAAAAGGTTACCGGATTTTCAAAGGCCAGTCGTTTGAGACCTGCAACAGCTTGAATTTCTCGAAGGTAGCTATCTGCTTCCACCTGGTTCCAATCTATGATGATTTCCTGGATAAATAGTTCGTTCATTATTTTCTCCCTGTTTTTTCATTCAATCCACTCATTTGTGCTGCCGCCAATAACAAGGCATGACTTCAAACTGCGTAATCAAAGGCTTACTTACCTGACGTACCCCTTTCAAGATTAAGGCTTACGATGGGGAGAATTTTTCCACTCCAGCAGCTTTTTTAAGATAAATCGTTCCAAAAGCGTCACTCCTCACATTTTTATTGGGTTTTCAGGTTTCATAATCACACTTTTATTATATGCGAAACCACGAAAAACCCAAAGCGAAATCACAAAATTATTCAAATTTTATGTGTAATAATCACATTTTTATATAGTAATGGAGTAACAATTTGCCCTGATGAAATTTACACAACGATGTATAATTGAAAAAACTACCGCAAAGGCTATAATTTAAAGCGGGGCTGCCGCATTAACAGAAAATCAGCGTTAATGCGACAGCCCCGCTTGTATAGTAAAGTTAAGTCAAATGGAAATTTTTAGGCGTTCTTATTTAAAATCATCCTAACCCCTTCCGAAAACGTGAACACAAATCTGGTTTTACTGAAAGAAAGCATTTTTCCAAGAAAAAAAGTAAAACCAAGAGCCCGGCTCCAAATTATTTCATCGCTTCATGTCGGTTCGCTCTGAATTTTACTGAAAAATCGACTTATTATTAGAAATTCAGTAAAATTGCAGGATTGATGGATTCGATAAAATCGATATCCCCGCTATTATTCAATTGCAGCTAGGACGTTTTACTTTTTCTTGTACGATTTTGCTCTTTTTCAGTAAATCGATTCATCGTTTCACTGCAGCATCCCGCTTTTCATCCAAATAGTAACATTTATTTCTATATTCTGCTAATATTTTCCACATTAATCTTGATATCTCGCCTTTCTCCCCCATATAACGGAAGAAGTAAGTCGCAGGGTTCCATACGAAATGCATTAAACGGGATTCTTTCTGCAGATTGAATATAAATGGCTGCAGAATAGGAACCAAGCCCCACTGTCAGACCCTCTACATGATGTTTTAGCTCCTCTTCCGCTACATTATGGCTTAGCAGCCTTTCCAGGTTAGCCCTCTGTACCTGAATAACTTCATCTTTAATAATCAAATCCAAGATATTATAGGTCAACTCAGTAAAGCCAAAATCGTTGTCGATAGCAATAATAGGAATTCTTAGTTCTTCTGCTCTATTTATGATTTCTTCGTCAAGAAAAGCCAGTTCCTCTTTATGCGTAATCAAACCACTTCCGTTGGTTTCTTTCATAAAGGATAACTCTGCATATAGCTTATCCTTCTGCTCATGAAAGACAAACAACTTGGACAGATAGATATCATCGGGTTTAACCACCTGATAGCAATACTCCGGGTGATCTACAAAAGGCTTTTCGATGGTGGCAATTCGAGAAACTTTCTTGTTCAGATGCGCTTCTCCTGCAACAATTACCGCATCCCTCATCTTTTCTATATGTAAAATATCAATCAATGTTACCGCCATATGCATGCCTCCCATCACATAACGCATACTTTGTAATTTAATTTACCGGATTAAAAAAAGTTATACTGCAGTTTCTATATCGATACCATTTTGAGTTTTTAAAAGGTCAAAGATTCTCGTTGATAATATCTTAATCCAGTTTCTTGAAATCATCAATATCTAATAAATGCCAATCTGTTTTCTTCATAAAAAAATAAACGACCCCCGACCATCAGCCGGACATCGCTTATCTTTTCACCTATTAACCCCTTTATATCGGAACCCTCAGTCCTGATTTTTCTGTTCGTCCTTCATCATCTCTTTAATCTTGGATTTCAGCACGATTTTATTGCCAAAACCATCTGCCGTTTCTTCCTGCTCATCGCCGATCAGGCAAAGCTGAGGAAAAATCACACACCACCAATTCTGACCGTCCCCTCTGCCTAAAGTCACCTTCAGCGCTTCATAATTTCCTGCCGGTAAAGTCAGATCCTCGTAGCTCTTCTGCGGGATGTACGATACCTTCAAATCTGCTCGAGCCGGGTAGTCATATCCTTCTTCTGCAATGACTTCTTCCGATACCGCCTCAATGTCCGACAGATTTTCCTCGATATACCGCCGGGCAGAGTCCAGATCCGGCTGCCCTTCCATATAACCTACAATGGCGTCTCTCACTTTCAGTTTCAGCGCCTGATCTTCCTTGGAATCGCTGTTGGCAATCACGTGGAGGCGAATCATGCCCGGATGAGTATTGGGGATATGGGTTATGTAATATGCCCCTGCCCCGGCGCAGATGAAAAACACCACCAGCCAAACAATAATTTCTTTTTGCAATAATGTTAATCTCATAAGTCCCTGTCCTTTCTCCATTGATTATGGACAGACACCCTTCATTCATACAATTATAAACAGAAATTCTTTTTCTGTTTTTCGACTTTATTTTACGATTAGCAATCTGCGTCCCGGCTCTGCTTCGCCTTCCAGCTGGTTTGCAATGCGAATATGTTCCTCTGTAGTGCGGTATCGCTTTGCCAGCGTCCACAGGGTTTCCCCCGGCTGAACGGAAACGATGACCATAGGATAGACTTTGCCTTTCACCTTATCAACAAAGCAAGGATTTTCCAGGAATACGATTTCACTTTCCTCAAAGGTATCTACGCACAACTGGATCGTACAATTGACCTCCAGCTGTTTCTCATTGATCATTTCCACCCATGCAGTCTTGATCATCGGCGTAACCCCGGTCTGCTGGCCTGCCCGTGCAGATTCCAAATCAACAACGCCCCGAAAATCCGGAACGATTTTCTCCACATGATATCTGCCTTCATCATCTCGCCACATCGCATTGCAGCTGGCGGTTCCGGTAACCACTACCCTGCCTTTCTCACTGTCGCATTGGCAGGATATAATTTTACCCAGACAATAAACGGCCTCGCTGGCCTTCATTCCCTCCGGCAGACTGACAATTTCCCGAATCGACGTTTCCGCCATAGCGTTTCCTGACGCATTGGAAAGCTTCAGCGTAGAAAACCTGCAGTCGAATTCCTTTTCTCTATGATATGCGTCTGCAATGATATTTCTCTGGCGAGTTTCATAAAGTTCCACCCGGGTTCTGATATCCCCCTTAATGCGGAAGTGTATTTCGTCTGGGTTTTCCTCTTCGTGCTCAATTCCCACGTGCAAATCTTTATTATTGAAAAAGGTTTTTACTGCACTCCAGGTTTTCCCCCGGTGTTCTTTCTCCACGGACACAAATTGCGTAAATTCTATCCTTTGATTGTGCTGACAGAGAACTGTTCTTCCCTCTCCATCTTCTGAAGAAATTGCAGAATAAAGGATGCTGCAGAAAAGAAATCCGTTGATCACGATTTTTTCTGTGGTCACCTGACGGTAATTCTCCGTAATGGCAAAGTCCTGCTTCAGAATAAACTCCGGTCGCATACCGGAATCTTTTGCCTTAAAGGTTTCATCGATGGACAGTTCATCTTTTTTCACCAGACCCATACAGGTAATAGCAACCGGGCGTTCCTGCATTTCCAGTTCTTCGTCTTTCAAACCGCTGAAGAAAGCAAAGGTTTTTGCGGCAAAAAGCTGTCCGGTAAACTCCAGCGTAACCTTCACCCTGAATTTCCGTTCATTGATAATCATATATTCCAGATTTTTTACCCGGCACCCGAATACGCCCTCTGCCTGTTCTGCCGGGTTTAAATCCCACTGGTATTTGTATGGAATTCTGGAAGTAATGGCAACCGGCTCACTGTCTTCTGATTCTGCATCATAAATCGTCTGCAGTGTAATGGTTCCGGTTATATTGAGCAGATCGTCAGTCTTGGGCGCGATTTTCTTTTCCGACGGCGTGATATCACAGTCTGCATCCATGAGCAAAATCTCTCGCATATCGGCTTTGACATCCGGCACCAAAATATCTTCCTCAAACTGATAAGTGACCCGCATCTCTTTCTCCGGATGTACGGTTTTTTCTGTATCGTAGACTGCTTCCGCCTCTGTAATTTTCGGCGCTCTGGCCGGCTGCAGAGCGTATTCAGGTATCTCGTTCTCGTGCGACATGGCTTTTCCCCCTTTAACGTCTTTGGTAACAGTCTATGTGAATAGAAGAAAAATAGAACCGCCATAGTCGTTGTCTTCACAAATTGTCCCAAAAGCAAAAGAGCCGGCTTCTCCGGGGCTCCGGTAAGCTGACTCTCCTTGTTATCGTCTGATCTATGCAGTTTGTCTCGAGCAGAATGATTAGAACGCTTCTACGCCTTCCTTGATGACAAACTCTTTTAATTTTTTTACGTGGTTATCTGCGGTCTGTCTGGTTCTTTCAGCATCACCGCTGGTAATCGCCTCGATAATCTGTTTGTGTTCTACAGGCATATTCTCATATCGTGAGAAATCATCATAGTACAGATAACGAAAGCGCAGCGCCAGCTCCTGTACAGTTTCGCTGAGCTGAATCAAGGTCTTGTTTCCGCTGCATGAGACAATATGCTTGTGGAAAAGTTCATCATACTCAATAATCTTTTCTGTATCGCTATTTTTGATGGCGTCACTATAGCCCTGATTAATCTGTTTCAGCTCCTCGATCTGGCCTTCGGACATTCTCTCTGCAGCTAAAGCCGCCGCAAGACCTTCCAGATCTTCTCTGACCTCCAGTGTATCCACCATATCCTTTACGGAAATATCCGATGCGTAAGCGCCTCTTCTCGGTTCGATGGTAACGAGACCTTCCTTCTCCAGCTTTCGGATAGCTTCTCTGACCGGTGTTCTGCTGACGCCCATTTCATCGGCAAGCTCCACTTCCATCATGCGGGTTCCCGGAATAATTTTTCCTGTCAAAATCTGCATTTTCAACTGCTCATACACGATTTCTCTCAGGGGTCTATGGTTCTGTAAATCTAAGTTCAACATAACTCTCTCCTAATTTTATTTCACGGTTCTGGCCCAGTAGGCCTCGTACCCGCACTTTCTCAACACCTGGCAGCCCTCCTTGGCCGCCTTCATATCGCTGAAAATCCCAAACACTGTAGGTCCGCTTCCGCTCATCAGCACAAGTTCCGCCTGTTTCAGGCTTTCCATTTGCTTCTTCAGCGCCTGAACCTGAGGATATGCCTGCAGGGTATAGTTTTCCAACACGTTAATACAGTTCTGATAAAGCCGATTTTCCTTCTTCTCTGTCAGCTCCCGTTCGAGCAGATCATTATCCGGCCTACGAACAATCTCACACTTGTCGATGCCAGCGTATACGTCTTTCGTAGATACGCCTATCGGCGGCTTGGCAATGACCAGAGGTTTTCTAATTCCCGGCAGTGGTTTCACCTGCGTCCCGGTTCCGGTAGCTCTCCCGCAGCAAGACGCAAGAGGATCTTTTCTGATTTTAGCCGGCAGATTAAAGTTGTATTTCGCCTGACCCATGACGCAGAAAGGCACGTCCGATCCCAAATTCTCGCTAACCTTGCAAAGCTGCGAAAGAGGCAGATTCAGTTTCCAGAGAACATTCAGCCCGTGAAGGACTGCCGCACCGTTTCCGCTGCCGCCGGCAAGACCTGCAGCCACGGGAATGCGTTTAAAAATCTCCACCTGAATCTTCCCTCCGGGAACCTTGCTTCCAAAGTGCTCTGCCATCAGCAAAGCGCCTTTGTATGCCAAATTCCTCTCATCGGTAGGAATATAGTAACGGTTGGTTTTGACCTGAACTTCAAAACGCCCCTCCGGCCAGCCCTCCTGGGGCAGATATCTGACCATCACATCATCATGGAAAGAAATCTGGTGCATGATCATATCCACAAGATGCATCCGCTCCGGTGTAAGTCCGGTAACGTCGATGGAAAGATTGATTTTGGCAAACGACGAAATTTTAATTTCACTCATGTTCTTCACCGATATACAAAATGAGCGGAAACCCGCTCATTTTGCCTAACTATTTCTTCTTTTTCTTTTTAGCGTTTGCGGCTCTTCTCTTTGCGAGTCTTTCTTCTTCTGCAGCTCTGGCTTCAGCAAGAGCTTTTCTTCCGGTAATATAGGCGCTTCCGCCTTCGCGAACAGTATGCGGTCCCTTTACCTTATAGTTTCCGTTGTCTTCTTCTTCGTATTCCTCATCGTCTTCCTCATCGCGGCGATGCTTTTTTGCATCTTTAGCGGCTTTTTTTGCCACTTCCTTTTCATGAGCAGCCACGACTTCCTGAACGGATTTACCGGTCTTCTTTGCTTCTTTATATGGGTTGAACGGTTCTTCCTTCGCTCTGTTTTCGTTATCCTTGGCCATCTGCTTCTTTGCCTGACGGGAGGAGAAGAAGAACATTCCGCCGAACATAATCACCATCATAACCATATAAATACTGTTGTTTCTGCTCTGGTTCAGGGTAGTGAACGAAATGACCTCGTCCTGACCCAGAGTGTTTCCGTCATTGTCCTTCAGTTCGCCGGAAATCGTCAAGGTGTATTTGGTATTATCTTTGATTTTAAGATCCTTGTTCTCTGCAATCTTGATGGTATCAGCAAGAACCATAACCTTCTTGCTGTCATCCGGATCAAAGAAAACGCGAATAGGAATCTCTTGACCCTTGTCATCTGTAATCGTAAAGCATTTCCTGTTGGCCTTACGGGAATCCTTGTCTCCCACGTCATTGTTAAACGTCAGCTTGACACCCATGTTCTCAATACTGGTGTTCTTCTGTTCATCCCCGGGATAATGTTCAACAATCTTTAGCGGCTGCGCGCCGAAACTAAGTGATGCGGTCATTGCTACAATAAGCGCTGTAAGGCAAAGGATTACGCCTGTTCTTTTCATTTCTGTTCCTCCGATTTGTTCTTTTTCTTTCTATCTCTAAGCCGGGAGAAAAATGTCCTCATAATCTGTGCGCATTCTTCTTCCATGATACCTGTCTCTACGTGGATGCGATGATTCAACCGGGGATTATCCGGTATATTGAATACAGAGCCACACGCTCCCGCCTTCGGATCCATTGCGCCGATATACAAGTTCTCAATTCTGGCCCAAATCATCGCTCCCGCACACATGCTGCAAGGCTCTACGGTAACATAGAGGCTGCACCCCGGCAGTCTCCAGCCACCCAGTCTCTCTGCCGCCTGTCTGATGGCCGCCATCTCTGCATGCGCCGTAGGATCCTTGGTCGTCTCCGTCAAATTGTGTCCTCTTGCGATAACTTGTCCATCTTTGACAATCACCGCGCCAATCGGTACTTCCCCGAGGGAGAAGGCAATTTCTGCCTCCTGCAGGGCTTCTTCCATAAACTTATTCATATACCTTTCTATGTTACCATAATTCAATCGAGGATTCAACCGTTTTTTGTACTGAATCAGGTGCATGTGCATCCGATACCCGGTAGGGAGCATTTATCCTTACGCCACAGCCTCATAGCGCAAAGGGAGCGCCTGACGTTCCGTCAATTCCGCAAATCCAATAGCCAAAAATTTCTTCTGCCCGTTGACCGGTTAAATCGTTTAGGGTTTCAAAAAAGCCCTCACCGCCTCGCACAGGCTGCCACAGCGTAAATATCCCTTCTTCGCGGCAAGGCTGCTCTTCTCGCAAAAACCTGCCCGGAATCGCCGCAAAAAATCTATTTTCTTTTTCACCGAGCAAAATATGGCCGTATCGTCTTGCCTGATCTTCACAGGTTTTTATGCAATCGGGGAAATGCGTCCAGTCTTCTGTCCGAAACCACCGGGCGCCGGTCTCGTCTTTTTCTGGGGAAAAAGCCTGAACCACTTGTTTACCACATCCCTCAAAGAGTCCTCCCCAAATCCCCGTAAATAAATCCACGGCTTTTTCCGGTAAAGGCTTTTCTGCGTCGGCAACCTCTTGGTAAAACGGAAGCGTTCCTGAATAAACGGTCTCCGTACCGCCGCCGTCACGGTCCAGCGTCAAAAATAGGCAATGGGTGTAGCAAGTAATCTCCGGTCCGGCAAACTTCTTGAAGACGCCGCCCTCGCCTTTATGACTGACAAAGAACGGTCCGAAATCCTTATGAAGCAGCTGTCCATCGTCGCTGCCTAAAAGCACCAGGTGATATTCCCTTCCCGCTTCAGACAAGAGCAAGGCAGAAGGCTGCAAATTGGTCACAGAAAAGTATATAGACCGCTTGTTCTTATACGTCTCTACAAAACAGGTGGCCATATCCACACCGTGTTTCCACAGCCGATATTTTCCCTCCTGCAATTTCATTTCTACCATATATTTCTTATATTCGCTGCCCATCTTCTCTTCCCCTTTTATTGCATTCTCTCCATATTTTTAGTAATATAATATATGCTGCGAAAGCGGGGCTATTCGTAAAACCTGTGGGTTCACCTGTGCCGCAGATAAAATTTCGCAGACAAGGTAGAGGGGAGAAGGTTATCTATTATGGCAGATATCGTTGTCATCGTTATCATACTGGCGTCCACCATTCTGGGCGCAAAAAAAGGCTTTTCACTGACGGTCATCAGCTTTATGCAGTGGTTCGTCTGTCTGATTTTAGGCGTCTTATTCTGCAGTCCGGTCAAAGGGTTTTACATCGACTATACCACCCTTGACGAAAGCATTCTTTCCGCTATGGAAGAACAGTTTGAGGGAGCTGCTGCAAACAGCAGCGCCTATCAGGCCATGCCCGACTTATTCAGCGGCTGGCTTGGCGATGTAACCGGCGCTATGAGCCACGAGCTTGCCGCCTCCGTTACTAGCATACTGCTGACCATTATTTCGTTTTTGACCATTGTCATCGGTATTAAAGTCGTCTGTTTTCTTCTGTCTCATCTTCTGTCAAAGAAACACAACGATGGCATTGTCGGGTTTTTCGATGGATTCATGGGGTTCATTTTCGGCGCAGTAAGGGGACTTCTTCTGGTATTCCTTTTCTTCACCATTCTGGTTCCCCTGCTCAGTCTGGTACTGCCGGATTTTTCCGCAGCCATTCTTACGTCTATGGATCAGTCTCGCCTGGCCCACTATTTATATGAAGAGAATATCCTGCTGATTCTGGTGCGGGATTTAATCGGGTAAAACCTTTTGCAAGTCAGTAACGACAAAACCTCCGGACGGGTGCAATTGTATTCTGCACCAGTCTGGAGGTTTTATTTTTCTTATACCGGACGGAATCTCGCCCGGACATCTCTTGGAAGCGTGCCCTGCGCACAAGAGGTTTGGTTTAATCGTGGAAGTCAGGCGTTCTCATCAGCGCGCTTTATTTAGCGGGATTTATCATCTTTATTACACACACTTTTCACACACACTGCAGAATTCTAAATTCCACCGGACAAATAGTCGCACCATCTGCTCTGTCTTACCATCAGTTCCAACAAATCAGCAAGCCTTTCCCCTCTCTGCGATTTCTTCCTTCGAATTAGTAGCTTAGCGTCCCGCTGTACTTTGTTATCTTCTCGCTCTTTGTTCCGGCATAAGCCGTAAACACAGCCTTGGTACGATATTTGTAGCCTTTAGGGACTGCCTTGGTTTTCGACATCGCCAGTACAGAATCGTTCGTAGTTTCTGTCCAAGTTCCAACGGTTATCCAGCCTCTGCCGGAATACCTTTGCAAGGATAACTGTGCCGATAGCTTTGTCGTATATCCCACTTTTCCTACAATGATTCCGGTCGCCTTTATTGTGCCCGCACTTGATGATGAGATATTCGCAGTCACCGACTGATAGTTTTGCGCATATGGCTCAATTCCTGAATCCTCTGCTTCGCCGGCGTAGACAATGCCGTACGAACCAGCCATGGCAAAGCACAGCATTATGCAAAGCATACAGACTTTTTTCTTCAACTAGCTTCCTCCTTTCTTCCTCCCGCAAACCCTCTCTATTTACTTAAACTCGCCTAAAATCGATTCAGGGACAAACTTTTTTAAAATAGGAAAAATTTATATTTACAAAACACCTTACTATCCCGTATCAGTCTTTCTCTAAGGCCCCATGTTATCTACGAATCGTTCCAATTCTTTCACGTCACAATCTCCTGTTACCTCATACCGGTAAACCCCATCACACCAAGTCAAAATCGCCAGACCTAATCTCTCCTCATATCCCTTATATCCTTTTAAGCCATTTACCTCTGTCTCTGTCAATTCATTATTTTCATTATTGACGCTCAGCCCCATCGTGTCGAGATTCTTTACTTGCGAATAGACCAGTTCCTTATCTCCATATTTATATACGATTATCCAATATTCTTCATCCTTCTCTTCCTGTACAATCTCATATCCTTCCGGCGTCTTCGGAGAAACAAATCCAAAGTCCTCGATCTGCCCGTCCGAAGATTCCACATCAAAGGTAATATCCAGGTTACCTGTCTTGTCATTTGACTTTTCATTCCAGATAATGATCGCTTGGTGAATCGCTACTGCGCATCCCGCAAAGGCGAAAGCCATCAATGCGATAAGGACTGCAACAAAGGCTTTGCGAAGCCGCCTTCTTCCCACACTGACATACTGGAAATTTGCCTTGCCCGCTATTTTTTCCATATTTCCTCTGTAGGCTGCAGAAAACCGGTAATCGTATTCCTCATCATTCCAGGTCTCTGTCCACTGATATTCGGTTTCCAGTGCAACAATTAATGCACGATAGAGTTCATCTTCTTTCATTATTCTTCACCGATCAATACTTGTAGCTTTTTTCTACCTCTCTGCGCTCTTTTCTTGGCCGCCTCCACGGAGATCCCAAGGAGCGCTGCAGTTTCCGGAAAAGAATATCCATACACTGCATAAAGGTATAAAACGTCCCTTTCTTTTTTATCCAGTTCGAGGATGGCTTCCACTAGATTCTTAGCCATTACCGTACCCTCATTGGTTTCCTTATCAATAAGCGAGTCTTTCAAGCCCTCCAAGTCCATCGCATCCTGCCGTTTCGCCGCCATCGTCTTTGCTACATTCTCTGTGATAATCATCAGAAATGCCTTTGTCTGGAGAGCATAAACATCCCCAACCTTCTTGATATTTCTTGCCACACGAAAGAAAGCCTCCTGTACGGCATCTTCTGCCAATCCATCATCCTTTAAAATCTGTTTGGCTCTCCAGTGAAGAAGCTGCTCATATTCACCATACAACTGTTCGAACTTTATCTTGTCAGATTTCTCATCAATTAAAGTTAGAAATACACCTAACATTCTTTTCTTTCCTCACAACATGAATTAATCGGTGGTGATGTTTAGCGCCCAACTTCAAACCTCGTCCCACCTGTTTCTCTCCACCATTTGGAGAAAGAAGCACGATTATTACCAATTTTACTACACTTTTTCTCATTTCTACACAAAAACAACGAATATAACCATAAAAATGCAGCTAATCTACGAATTAAATCCCCAAATTTACTGTAATAGAGTAGTTTTATCACTTTATAACAGGAATTTTGTACAAATCTTTATTTTTATACGCATATCCATCGCTTTTTTGCGTTTGCAGGATCAAAATGTCACAGGGTATTCTGCTCTCTATAACCTCACCCTTTCGCCCCCTTCTCTGAAAAAGCGCCCCATCAATTTTCCTGTTTCCATCAATGTTATTTTCCTTTCCCTATTGACAGACTGCATAATCCATGCTAATATATTGAAGATTTAAGCAAAAATAGTTTTTATATACTGAAGAAGGGAGCAAATATCCATGACAACGTTGTTAAAAAACGCTAACGTTTACACGCCGCAAGGCTTTGAACGCCAAGATGTTTTTGTTTCCAATGGTAAAGTTTTTGCCGGCGCAGAAGCTGCTAAAAATTCAGAACTTGCAGACAGAATAGTTGACTGCCAGGGCAAGTATTTAATACCGGGTTTCACCGATGTACATGTGCATTTACGGGAGCCTGGTTTTTTTTATAAAGAGACCATCGCCAGCGGAACCCGTGCGGCGGCAAGAGGCGGCTATACCTGTGTCTGTCCTATGCCAAACCTGAAGCCGGCTCCTTCTGACATGGACAGTCTGAAGGTTCAGCTTGACATCATCGAAAAAGACGCAGTCGTCAAAACCATTCCTTACGGCACCATCACCGTAAATCAGGACGGCCGGAGCGAGCTTTCCGACATGGAAGCCATGGCGCCTTATGTCTGCGCTTTTTCTGATGACGGCAAAGGCATACAGACAGGAGATTTGATGGAGTCTGCCATGATTAAAGCCAAGAATCTGGGCAAGCTGATTGTTGCCCACTGCGAGGACGAAAGTCTTCTTCACGGCGGCTATATCCACGACGGCCGTTATGCCAAGGCTCACGGTCATAACGGCATCTGCTCGGAAAGCGAGTGGAAGCAAGTAGAGCGAGACGTGGCGCTGGCTGAGAAAACAGGCGCAGCTTATCACATCTGCCATATTTCCACAAAGGAAACCGTAGAGATTGTGAGAGCCGCCAAGGCAAAGGGCGTCAACGTAACCTGCGAAACGGGTCCCCACTATCTGGTGCTCTGTGACGAAGACTTGCAGGAGGAAGGCCGGTTCAAGATGAATCCACCCCTTCGCTCTGCCGAAGATAAAGCAGCCCTTATCGCCGGTATCGCAGACGGCACCATCGACATGATTGCCACCGACCATGCGCCCCACAGCGCTGAGGAAAAAGCCAAGGGACTGGAAAAGAGCGCCTTCGGTATCGTCGGACTGGAAACCGCATTTGCCATTCTCTATACCCATCTGGTAAAGAAGGGCGTGATTACCTTAGAAAAACTCATTGAGATGATGAGCATAAACCCACGAAAAAGATTCAACTTTGACGGCGGCCTGATTGAAGACGGTCAGCCTGCAGACCTGACCTTGCTGGATCTTGACAGACAGTGGGTTATCGACCCGAAAGACTTTGCCAGCATGGGCAAAGCTACACCTTTTGCCGGCTGGACAGTCTGCGGAAAACCGGTAATGACCATTGTGAACGGAGAGATTATATATGAAGAGACAAATACTGAAAGTAGATAACAAGAGAAAACTTGCCGAGGGCATTTTCATCATGACCCTTACCGGTGACTGCCGTGAAATCAGCGCACCGGGCCAGTTTATCAACATCAAACTGGACGGCTTTTATCTGAGAAGACCGATTTCCATTTACAGCTATGATGCAGACTATCTGACCATTATTTTCAAAGTCGTCGGAGAAGGCACCAAGGCTTTGTCACAGGCAGGCCACGGAGACAGCTTCGATGTTCTCCTGCCCCTGGGCAACGGTTTCGATACGGCAAAGAGCGGCAAAAAACCGGTTCTGGTCGGCGGCGGCATCGGCGTTCCGCCCCTTTACGGTTTGGCGGAAGCCTTTGTCAATCAGGGAATTACTCCCCAGGTCGTTATCGGCTTCAACGGAAAATCCGATGTAATCTTGACCGATGAATTCCGCGCCTTAGGGATCGACCCTGTGGTCACCACTGCAGACGGCAGTATGGGCATCAAAGGCTTTGTCACCGACGGAATGAAAGCTCTGGACTACGACTACGTCTACACCTGTGGACCTGAACCTATGCTCAAAGCAGTCTACGATGCCGCTCCGGACGGTCAGTTCAGCTTCGAGGCAAGAATGGCCTGCGGATTTGGCGCATGCATGGGCTGCACCTGCGAGACCAAGTATGGCTATAAGAGAATTTGTAAAGACGGCCCTGTCTTGGATAAGGAGGAAATCAAATGGTAGATTTAAACGTAACCTTAAGCGGTCTGACTTTGGATAATCCGGTCATTCCTGCCAGCGGAACCTTCGGCTACGGCAAAGAGTTCGCGGAAATTTACGATATCAATATTTTAGGTTCTATTTCCTTTAAGGGAACCACCCGAGAAGCCAGACTGGGAAATCCTCTGCCGAGAATCGCAGAGTGCTCCTGCGGCCTGATCAATTCTGTGGGGCTGCAGAATCCCGGACTTGAAGCGGTCTGCGAGAAAGAGCTTGCCGACATGGCAAAGATTTATAAAAAGCCGGTTATCGCCAACATCAGCGGCTTTTCCCTAGACGAATATGTAGACTGCGCCGCCGCAATGGATAAACAGCCTCAGGTAGGGATTATCGAAGTCAACGTAAGCTGCCCTAACGTACATAACGGCGGAATGGCTTATGGCGTTCTTCCCGAAAGCGCCGCTGAGGTAACCCGGGCAGTCAAAGCCGTAACCACCAAGCCTGTATATATCAAGCTTAGCCCAAATGTAACGGATATCGTGGAAATCGCAAAAGCCTGCGAAGATGCAGGGGCAGACGGTATCAGCCTGATCAACACCATGCTGGGTATGCGCATCGACATTAACCGCAGACAGCCGGTTATCGCCAACAAAATGGGCGGTTTCTCCGGTCCGGCTATTTTCCCAATTGCCGTCCGCATGGTCTACCAGGTAGCAAATGCCGTAAACATTCCGGTTATCGGTATGGGCGGCGTATCTTCTGCAAGAGACGTCATCGAAATGATGATGGCAGGCGCAACAGCCGTACAAGTCGGCGCGGCCAATCTGGTTAACCCTTTTGCCTGCAAAGAGATAATCGAAGATCTCCCTGCTCTGTGTAAAGAGTTGGGCATCAAAAAGCTCTCCGATATCATCGGCATTGTCAAATAAATACGCAAACCAATCGCTTAAGTTTAACCATTTAGGAGGAAAACATGGGTAAAGATGTAATTATCGCCTGCGACTTTCCGTCAAAGGAAGACACACTGAAGTTTTTAGACAAATTCACCGGCAGAAAGCCTTATGTAAAAATCGGCATGGAGCTGTTTTACAGCGAAGGTCCTGCCATCGTAAGAGAAATCAAAGAAAGAGGTCATCAGATTTTCCTGGATCTGAAGCTTCACGACATTCCCAACACCGTAGAAAAAGCCATGGCAGCTTTGTCCAAACTGGATGTGGATATGTGCAATCTCCACGCTGCAGGAACAAAAGATATGATGGAAGCCGCCCTTCGCGGTCTAACCAGAGAAGACGGCAGCCGCCCGCTGCTCATCGCCGTTACTCAGCTTACTTCCACCAGCCAGGAAAGAATGCAGAAAGAATTGCTGATTCAGAAGGAGCTGGACGAAGTAGTCATCAAATATGCGCAGAATGCAGAAGCTGCCGGTCTTGACGGCGTAGTCTGCTCTCCTCTGGAATCCGGCAAGATTCACGACGCTTGCGGAAAGAATTTCCTGACCGTAACGCCGGGCGTTCGTTTCGCAGACGGAGACAAAGGCGATCAGGTACGAGTTACCACGCCGGAAGGCGCAAAAGAACTGGGCTCCGACTACATCGTAGTGGGAAGACCGATTACCAAAGCTGACGATCCGGTAGCGGCATACGAAAGATGCTGCGCCGAATTTATTGGATAAAACAGATTAAACATACAAAGGAGGATTTATAGATGAAACAGGATATCGCAAAAGGACTTTTGTCCATCGAAGCTGTATTTTTAAGACCGGAAGAGCCTTTTACCTGGGCCAGCGGCATTAAAAGCCCGATTTACTGCGACAATCGTCTGACGCTGACTGCGCCGGAAGTAAGAATCAAGGTAGAAGAAGGTTTGGTTTCCACCATCAAAGAACACTTCCCTGAATGTGAAGTAGTTATGGGCACCAGCACTGCAGGAATCGCCCACGCTGCCATCGTCGGCCACCTGATGAATATGCCTATGGGTTATGTCAGAGGCTCCGCAAAAGACCACGGCAGAACCAATCAGATCGAAGGAAAGCTGCTGCCGGGTCAGAAAGTCGTTGTGGTAGAAGACCTGGTTTCCACCGGCGGCTCCGCTGTTGACACTGTAGAAGTTCTCCGGGCTGCAGGCGCAGAGGTTCTGGGCATTGCCAGCATCTTTACCTATGGAATGAAAAAGGGTCTGGATAAGTTTGCAGAACACCAGGTCAAGAACGTAAGCTTATGCGACCTTGACGCCCTTGTGGAAGTTGCCGCTGAAACGGGCTACATCAAGGCTGAAGATAAAGAGAAAATTTTAACTTTTAGAGACAATCCTTCTGATGAGGGATGGATGAAGAAGGGAGATAAGTAAATGAGCGAGATCAAAAATCTAATTAACATCACTGACTTTACCGTAGAGGAAATCGACGAACTTATCCGTGTTGCCGACGACATCGTAGAAAACCACAGCGCTTATGAAGATATCTGTGCCCACAAAAAACTGGCTACACTTTTCTTTGAACCAAGCACAAGAACAAGACTCAGCTTCGAAGCCGCTATGTTAGAACTGGGCGGAAGCGTTCTGGGCTTTTCCGAGGCAAGCTCCAGCTCTGCGGCAAAAGGCGAAAGCGTAAGCGACACCATCCGTACCGTAGGCTGCTACGCAGATATTATCGCCATGAGACATCCAAAAGAGGGCGCACCTGTAGTTGCTGCCCAGAGAACCACGGTTCCAATCATCAACGGCGGCGATGGCGGACACTTCCATCCGACACAGACCCTGACTGACCTTTTAACCATCAAAAGAAAGAAAGGCAGACTGGACAACATGACTGTAGGTCTCTGCGGCGACCTGAAGTTTGGCAGAACCGTACACTCCCTCATCGAAGCTATGCTTAGATACAAAAATATCAATTTCGTCCTCATCTCCCCGCATGAATTACAGGTTCCTGACTATGTAAAGGAAAAGATGAACGACGCCGGCGCACAGTGGAAAGAAGTAGAAAGACTGGAAGACGCCATGGAAGATCTGGATATCCTTTACATGACCCGTGTACAGAGAGAGAGATTCTTCAACGAAGAAGACTATATCAGACTGAAGGACAGCTACATCCTGGATCTGGAAAAGCTTTCCGTTGCAAAAGAGGATTTAACCATCATGCACCCACTGCCAAGAGTTAACGAGATTTCCGTAGAAGTAGACGACGATCCAAGAGCCGCATATTTCTTCCAGGCGCTTTGTGGCAAGCACATCAGAATGGCGCTGATTCTCTATCTTCTGGGCATCAAAAGAGAAGCGTAATCAGAATATAGCATAATAAGCGCAGACAGATTGCGCACACTGTAATAAAATAGGAGGTACACTTATGAATATAGACGGAGTAAAAACCGGTATCGTTTTAGACCATATAAAAGCAGGCAAAAGTATGCAGATTTACAAGCTGCTCAAGTTAGACAAGCTGGATAACTGCGTTGCAGTCATCCAGAATGCAAGCAGTGAAAAATACGGCAAAAAAGACATCATCAAAATCGACCAGCTCATGGAACTGGATTTCGATGTTCTGGGCTATGTTGACAGCAATATCACCGTCAACATTGTCAGGGACGGCAAGCTGGCAGAAAAGAAACACCTGACTCTGCCGGAAACCCTGAATAACGTCATCACCTGCAAAAATCCAAGATGTATCACCAGCGTTGAACAGGAGATTGTACATACCTTTAAACTGGTAGACAGGGAAAAGAAAGTCTACAGATGCGCTTACTGCGACGCAGAAAGCAAATAAACCGGAAGGAACGGCAAGGCTATGGAATTTCAGAAAATCACCTCTCCATCTCTGCGTGAACTCTTCGTACAGCAGCTGGAGCATATGATTCTCTCCGGCAATTTGTCCGTAGGAGAAAAGCTTCCCCCTGAACGACAGCTTGCAGAGACTATGCAGGTCAGTCGAGGTGTAGTCAACGGCGGCATTGCAGAACTTGAAAAAAAGGGATTTTTGGAAGTGCTCCCCCGGAGCGGAACTTATGTCTGCGACTATCGAGAGAAAGGTACGCTGGACGCACTGATCTCTATTATGAATTACAATGGCGGAAAGCTGCGCCGAGAAGAAATCAAGTCGATTCTGGAAGTGCGTATCGCCCTGGATACCCTTGCCGCTGACCTTTGCATTGATAGAGCCGGAGAAACGGAGATACAGCGTATGCACGACCATGTGGAATCCATCAGAAACGCTGCTTCCATTTCTGCTGCGGTAGAGGGAGCATATGCCTTTCAGAACGATTTAGCCATGTACTCCGGCAATACGCTGATTCCCTTGATTTTTCACTCCTTCAAAGCGCCTGTCTTCACCCTGTGGGAACGATTCTGTATTCTCCACGGAATTGAAGCTCTTTACCTGAACAACTTCGGTCTTTGGTCACGAATCAAGGCGCGGGATAAAGAGGGCGCAATCGCCTGGATCAACACTTCCATCAGCGAAAGCATCCACGGAAGCCGGGAAATCTATTTTGAGTAAAAATCGTCTTAGCGTAAAGGATTTAAATCCAAGAGAGTCCCTTCCCAGAAAGGAGCATTAAATGATAAAGAAGAAAGTCGTAAAATGCATCTTTACCATTGCTTTAATAATGTCATTTCTTTGTAATCTATTTTTGATTAATCACTTAAATAAAGCATATAAAGAAATAGATGCTACATTATCCGAAAAGATATCGGATTTGTGTTCAGAAATGGATTCTATAGAAGCTCTAACTCTCTCCTATGATAATACCCTTAGCGAGCAAAATCTTAAAAAGATAGGAAATCAATTGTATGAAAACTGTTATGATAAAGCTGCAGAGATTAGTCAATACAAATCCCTATCTATGGCATATTCAGCTCTTGATTTTGGTGATTTTCAAGGATTCATTTTTGAATTTGTAACATTACAACCCGACCTAAATGAAGAAGAAATATTAGAGCTAAAAAATAGCATCTTAGACCTATGCGTACTTTTCAAAAGCCTACACATTCCTAGCAATTATAATTTTAGAAAAGATTCTAAAGAACTGACCGCAAAACTCGAGGCAATTTCTACATTTTGTTTAAAGTTCTGTATAAAGCAAAAGGAGAGTTAAACAACTCTCCTTTCAGACTGAAGACAAAGCCCGGCCTTTTCACGAGGTTTCAGGGCTTTTTCTTATGTCATACTTTAATTTTATGCAAAACTGAAACGAAAAGAAAAAATGCGGAAAAAACGACCGTTCTTCCGGTCTCTTTCATACAGCATATTTGCTAATTTTTTCATATTTAAGCACGCAAAAGTAAGGCCGACTTTCATGACCATTTTTTCTTTACCCTTCATTTGCGTATATCGCATTGAAGTTGTCAAGATTGGTTGACACATTTCCCTCAAGGATTTTTGACTAGGCAGCAATGGCCAGGCTCTCATAGTATTGCTTACGTTTCAAAACCGGAGGAAGTCCTCCATTTCGAGAGCATATTCTACGGTTGTTC
>JAXKAR010000053.1:0-2035 GCA_036305845.1 Emergencia sp. | reverse complement strand
ATATTTACCTTGGCATCCTGCATGATACCGGAGGACTGGCAAGGGCAAACCAGGGGATTTTTCGGGCTGTAGCTGATCTGATGTCTATGGGAGTTGACCATGGCAGGATTATGAAAACCTTACACAGTGACACCTTGGACATTCTGTACAAAAGAGCTGATATTCTTCATGGGGCAGTACGTGCGATGGATGGCCGAGTTGCCTATGTTATTATGGGACAGAAGGAAATTACCGAAAAAGATATCACATACGAAGACATCCACTGTATCAGCACCATCCTGCGCGATTGCGACGATATTGAACTTGGTTTTACCATGTATGAGGAAGAAGAAAACGGGTGGAGATGTTCTTTCCGTTCAGACGGGAAATGGATCAATGTTAATGAACTGTTGAAACCTTTTGGCGGTGGAGGACATATCTCCGCAGCAGGATTAAAATATCGGACCGATAATGTAGAAGAATTAAAGAAACAGATTCTGGACAGAGTAGCAGAGATGAAAAATAAACAGTAATCTATAAATGAGCAAATAAAAAAACTGCAGAAAATTATAAAATTGAAGAGAAATCTAAATACTTGTTGAAATTGTTATTGAGGGAAGGAAGAGGAGAGTCTGTATGGGAAAGATAATCGAAGGTCTCTGGGATTGCCCGTTTTGTGGGAATAAAAGGATTAGAGCCGGTCAAAAAACCTGTCCCGATTGTGGGCATCCGCAGGACGAAAATACAAAATTCTATATGCCGGATGAAATTAAATATGTTTCTGAGGAGGAAGCAGAAAAGATCAGCCGTAATCCGGACTGGCAGTGCAGCTTTTGCGGCAGTCTTAACAGCGACGATCTGAATGTCTGCAAAAACTGTGGTGCCACAAAAGAAGATTCGGAGAGAAACTACTTCGAGATGAGGCAGCAGGAAGAGGAAAAGATGGGAATCTTCGCAGCAATCATTTTTGGCATGATGTCATGCCTGGCACCGAAGATCAAAAACGTAACGATTGATGACTTGGATTGGGAAAGAACCATTGACATTGAAGAGGTTGTAACTCACAATGAAAGTGACTGGTCGCTGCCCGATGATGCGAGGCTGCAATATACAAAAAGTGAAATTCAATCCTACAAAGACGTTCTCGACCATTACGAGACAGTTACAGAAACCAAAACACGCAGTGTCATAGACCACTACGAAGAGAAGAGTTCTTATGTTGATCTTGGAAATGGATAGATGCTGCTGGATTCGCAGAGATTAATCAAAAATAAGACATAGATATACCCGGAGGGATACTTCGAACCTTTATTAAATAAGGAGATTCATAGTTTTGGCATGAGTCGCCTTGTTTAATGCTTTTCTCATGTTATACTGTCAATGTGGGAGGTGTAAAGCGTGGATGAATATATGAGAAAATTGAAGCGGCAGCTCTTATTTGAAGGCTCTTGCGTTACGAGCAGATGCGGCCGGGGTGGCGGTGTTTACGAGTATGTACAGTGCGAATTTGCTTATAATGAGGGCAGGTTAGACGGCGGCGAGCTGTCAAAACGTAACATAATCAGTATGTTTGAGAGCGGGCTTATATGTGCAAACGAAGGCGAGATGATGTTTCGCGCTGAGGATATCATAAATACAGACAGGCACTTTGCGGCACTGCAGTATGCGATTACAGAGTGTATACATAGTCTGTCTGGCGGAGATATACAGGAGATACAGAGGCGGCTTGGAACGGGGCAGAACATACCGGGCGATGTAGAGGAACAACCCAAAACGCTTAGAGACATCGCAGCGTTCCATATAGAACAGATTAAAATCGGCGGTGACGCAAAGGTAGCCCGCATCATTGCATTTGTGCAATGCCTGCAGGC
The DNA here is from genome assembly GCA_036305845.1 of Emergencia sp. Classification (GTDB taxonomy): domain Bacteria; phylum Bacillota; class Clostridia; order Peptostreptococcales; family Anaerovoracaceae; genus Senimuribacter. Next base: position 185 of record JAXKAR010000053.1, on the reverse strand, counting down.
AGATATTGCTCCGTTTATTATACATGCGGAGAATAAAGAGGAGTACGAAGGGCGACTAGACAGCCCGGCACGACTGGAGCAGCTTTTCAGGGTAGAGCAGCGGCGGTTCTACAGAGAGACAGAACCAATGGTGGTTGATCAAGTATAAGAGATATTGCGGCGGGGAAACCCGTCGCTTTTCTGCT
>JAXKAR010000052.1:0-6528 GCA_036305845.1 Emergencia sp. | reverse complement strand
AGTACGACAAATTGTTTCGTATCGCTGAAATTGTTTTCTGGTCATAGTGATGAGTTCCTTTTTCATGAGTTGATTATATCATCAGGGGTGACATTTTCCCTTGTGAATTTACACTATGACATTATCACTTGTTAATCGCATACTTTCCCCACAAACTATTGCTAAAACCCTTCAAAAATGGTAAAATAATAAACTAACGATTAAACGAAAACTACCAATTTTGGGGGAAAAGAAAGTTGGCGATAAGAAAATGAATAACAAAAAATACGACGGGGTGTATTACCCGGTAAGAGAGATTAAAGACCTGAAGGATATGGTCACGTCCAGCGCTCGTCTATATGGCGATCAGGCGGCATATTTACAGAAGGATAAACCGGGTGGAACTTTCAGACCAATCAGCTATCAGCGGTTTTATGATGAGATGGAGGCCCTTGGAACAAGACTGATGGATCTGGGGCTTTGCGGGAAGAAGATTGCTGTAGTGGGAGAGAGCTGCTACCAGTGGATTCTCACCTACTTTGCTGTAGTTTGCGGTGTAGGCGTAATTGTACCGTTGGACAAGAATTTGCCGGTAGACGAGATGAAAACTCTGCTCAGCCGTTCCGGAGCCAGCGCTTTGGTTTATACTAAGCGCAGTGAGAAAGCGCTGAAACCCCTTCTCGAAGGGGAACTGGATGTGGAATACCTGATTTCCATTGGACAAGATGAGCATACGGAGAAAACCCTGTCCTTTTATAAACTCATAGAAGAAGGAGAACACCTGCTGAAAGAAGGCATTCGAGAATACGTAGATGCAGAAATTGATCCGGAACAGCTTGCTACCTTGATGTTCACTTCCGGGACCACCGGCATGGCCAAAGGGGTAATGCTGTCCCATAAGAATATTGTGGCCAACGTATACAATATGTCTAAGCTGGTTCATGTGACGCCGGGACACAAAACTTTGTCTATATTGCCTATTCACCATGCATATGAATTTACCTGTGACATCTGTACCGTATTTTATCAAGGCTGTACAGTGGCCATTTGCGAAGGTATCAAATACATTCAGAAGAACATGAACGAGGTCAAGGCAAATATCATGTTGGGCGTACCTCTGGTGTTCGAAAAAATGTATAAAGGCATGTGGAAACAGGCAGAGAGCCGGGGCGAGGGAGAGAAACTGAGAAAGGCCATCGACCTGTCTCGCAAGATGAAACTTTATAACAATCCGAAACTGATGAAGAAGCTGTTCAAAGCGATTCACCAGAATTTCGGCAACAACATGGAGCTGATGATTGTCGGCGGAGCAGCAGCTGATCCTAAGGTTATCGAGGATTTTGAAGCTATGGGACTGCCGATGATTCAGGGGTATGGCATGAGCGAATGCTCCCCGATTATTGCCGTTAACCAGGACCGTTACAGCAAAGCAGCCTCTGTGGGAAAACCTATGCCCGGTACCCAGGTGAAGATTGTCAACCCGGATGAAGATGGCATTGGTGAAGTTGCCTGCAAAGGGCCTTCTGTCATGATGGGCTACTACGACAATCCGGAGGCTACGGCAGAAGTGCTTAGGGACGGGTGGCTTTACACAGGAGACTTGGGCTATTTTGACGAGGATGGATTCCTTTATTTGACCGGAAGAAAAAAGACAGTCATCGTTACCAAGGGCGGAAAGAACATTTTCCCTGAAGAAGTAGAAGCGGTGCTGATGGAGAATGAACTGATTCAGGAAGTTGTCGTTTATGGCAAAGTGGATGACAAAGTAGGCAACGTCATGGTTTCCGCAGATATCTTCCCGAATTATGATTTGCTGAAAAAACAAAAAGGAGAAATGAGCAGCAGCGATGTTTATCATTTCTTCAAGGACGTTATCGACGAAGAAAACAAGAAGATGCCGCCTTACAAAGCAATTAAGAGAATCAGCATCAGAGATACGGAATTCAGTAAAACGACTACGGGGAAAATCAAGCGTTACGGCAATGTCACCGGCGGAGAATCCGTAGAAAGTCCGGAAGAGATGAGTTATCCGGAGAAAAAAGCCAGAGAAAAGAAACGGGCTGCCCATTTTATCAAAACACTGAATGAAAGCGCCGATCCTTATGTAAGATATAAGGAAAGCAGGCCGGTTACAGATATTAAAGACATGTTTGAAAGCAGCGTTAACCTTTATGGGGATAATGTGGCATTCAGGCAGAAATTCCATAAAGACGAGCCGTATACGTCTATTACCTACAAAGAAGCCTTTGCTGACGTCAACGGTTTGGGTACGGCGTTGATTAACAGGGGGCTTAAGGGCAAGAGAATTGCCATCATAGGAGAAACCTGTTATCAGTGGGAGTCCAGCTATCTGGCTGTAATCAATGGAACCGGTGTTGTTGTGCCGCTGGATAAAGAACTGGCCGCAAAAGAACTTGAACAGCTGATTATCGATGCAGAGGTGAGCTGTGTGATATTCGGCCGCAAATTTGCCTCTATGTTTAAAGAAATGAAGGCCGGCGGAAATACTGCGCTTCAGGTTTTGGTCAATTTTGATACAGAAGCACACGACGAAGAAGTTCTGTCGTGGAAGGCGTTGATTGAAGAAGGAAAGAACCAGGTTGCGCAAGGCGACAGACAGTTCCTGGATGCAGAAATTGATGGGGACACCATGAGCGTTCTTCTTTACACATCGGGAACGACCGGTATAGCTAAGGGCGTAATGTTGTCCCACTATAATCTGGCATTTAATCTGATGAGCGCACCGACGATTCTGAAGGTGAACCCTTGGGATATTTTCTTTTCTGTATTGCCGGTTCACCACACCTACGAGTGTACGGCAGCATTCCTGATGCCACTTTACAAAGGGGCGTCCATTGCATACTGCCAGGGACTGAAATATATCACCAAGAACCTGGAAGAAGTCAAACCAACCATGCTTCTGGGCGTACCGGTTCTGGTGGAAACCCTGTATAAAAAAATCTGGAAAAATGTCAGAGCCAAGGGTAAGGAAAAGACCCTGAAACGTCTTCTTGCGCTGAACCGCAAGACAAAGCGGGCAGGTGTAGATATCAGCAAACCGTTCACAAAGGAAATCCTGGAGGTTTTCGGCGGACGTATGCGTGTGATTATTTCCGGCGGCGCAGCGATTAACCCTGAGATTCTGCAGTTCTTCAATGACATCGGCATCATCGCTGTACAAGGATGCGGTCTGACCGAATGTGCTCCGCTGACGGCGCTGAATCCGGATGTGGCTAACGACATGAAAAACGCATCCGTGGGACATCTTTTGCCGGGAATGGAAGTGAAGATTGCAGACGCCAATGAAGAGGGCGTAGGAGAAATCTGTTATAAAGGCGATAATGTGATGCTGGGGTACTACCGCAATGCGGAGGCTACGGCAGAAGTCATCAGAGACGGATGGTTTTATACCGGCGACCTGGGGTATGTGGATGACGAAAATTTCATCTATATTACAGGGCGAAAGAAGAACGTCATCATTACAAACAACGGCAAAAATGTTTTTCCGGAGGAAATCGAATATTATCTGAGCAACGTGCCTTACATTGCTGAAAGCATGGTCTGGGGCGATGAGGGTGACGATGGATCAAACGACACGTCGATCGTTGCTACGGTTACTTTGGATTCGGAAGAAATCATAGACGCTTTGGGCGAAGAGTACAGCGAAGAAGAAGTCAGAGCGTTGGTCTGGGAAGCTGTGGATGAAATCAATGCAGAATTGCCATATTACAAGAAAATCAAGAAACTAAAGATCAGAACCGAGGACTTTGAAAAGACGACGGGAAAGAAGATCAAACGGTTTGTTGCTTCTAACAGAGAAGAAAACAAGTAATCGGCAGAAACATTGACAATTACCCGTTTTTAGGGTAAAATACAAAGATTGGCATTACCTGAAAGGAGATTAATAAGATATGTCAGAAGAAATTCTCTTAACCCAGGAGGGTTATGATAAACTGGAAGCGGAGAGAGACGAGCTGGTCTCTGTCAGAAGAAAGGAAGTTTCCGAAAGACTGAAGGAAGCCATTTCCTACGGAGACCTTTCTGAAAACGCTGAATACGACGCTGCAAAGAACGAACAGGCAGAGCTGGAAGAGAGAATCCACAAGGTGGAGAACATGATGAGAAATGCAAAGATCATCAATGAAGACGAGGTTTCCGGCGATCATGTCAATGTGGGTCTGAAAGTAAGCGTAAAGGAGCAGGAATCCGGCGAAACGCAGGAATTTGTCATCGTTGGCTCCACAGAAGCAGATCCGTTTGCAGAACCGGCAAAGATTTCTAACGAGTCTCTGGTGGGAAAAGGACTTTTAGGCAAAAGAATCGGAGAAGTAGTTGAAATAGTTGTTCCGGACGGAACATTGCATTATTTAATCGAAGATATTTCCAAGTAGTATAAAGGTGGTAATTATGAGCGCACAAGATAACAATGTGAATGTAAATCCGGAAGCTTTAGAGCTTTCCGAGGAAAACCTTAGCGAACAGAGACAGATCAGAAGAGAAAAGCTGAAGAAACTGCAGGAAGCAGGCAGAAATCCATTCCTTCACGAGACCTGGGATGTAACAGCCCACAGCATGGATATCAAAGATAACTTCTTTGCTATGGAGGATCAGGAAGTATCCTGCGCAGGCAGAATCATGGCATTCAGAAGAATGGGCAAAATGGCATTCGTCGATATCCAGGATAAGCAGGGCAGAATTCAGTGTGTTGTAAAGAAGGACAACATCGGCGAAGAGGAATACAACTGGTTCAAGACTTATGACATCGGAGATATTATCGGTGTGGAAGGTACAGTTTTCAAGACTAAGGCCGGAGAAGTTTCCATTCAGGTTGAGAAACTAGCACTCCTTTCCAAGTCCTTGCAGGTGCTGCCGAACAAGTGGCACGGGCTGAAGGATACAGATATCCGTTACAGACAGAGATATGTGGATCTGATCGTTAATCCGGATGTAAGAGAAACCTTCTACAAGAGAGCAAAGATCATCCATGAAATCAAGAGAGTTTTAGAGGAAGATTACGGTTTCTTAGAAGTTGATACACCGATTTTGACCACCATCGCAGGCGGCGCTAACGCAAGACCGTTCAATACGCACCATAATACGCTGGATATCGACATGAAGATGCGTATTTCTAACGAGCTCTATCTGAAGAGACTGATTGTCGGTGGACTGGACAGAGTTTACGAGATGGGCAAGATGTTCAGAAACGAAGGTATGGACAGAAACCATAATCCGGAATTTACCTCCATGGAATGTTACATGGCATACGGAAACATGGAAAGCGTAATGGACGTTACGGAACAGGTTATATACAAAGCGGCTATGGCCGTAAACGGCACTCCGATTATCACTTACCAGGGTAAGGAGTTTGATGTAACGCCGCCTTGGAGAAGACTGGATATGACCGATGCTGTTAAGGAAATCACCGGCGTTGACTTCCACAAGCTGAATACAGATGAGGAAGCAAGAGCCGCAGCCATTGAATACGGTATGGATGCAGACGATGCAAACGGCTGGACTCGTGGTAAAATCATTGCAGAAATGTTTGAGGACTACTGCGAAGACGTTCCGGGTTATCTGGACGGACCGGTATTTGTTATCGGCCACCCTGTGGAGATTTCTCCGCTTGCTAAGAGAGATGCAAATGATCCGAGAATTACCAGAAGATTTGAAGGTTATATTAACGGATGGGAAGTCTGCAACGCATTCTCCGAGCTGAACGATCCAATCGACCAGTACGAAAGATTTGCAGAGCAGCAGGCGCAGCTTGATTCCGGCGAAGATGATGAAGCACATCCAATGGATATGGACTTTGTCAATGCATTGGAAGTAGGTCTGCCTCCGACAGGTGGTCTGGGTATCGGTATCGACAGAGTGATTATGCTGATTACCGATGCGCCAAGCATCAGAGATATTATCCTCTTCCCGACGATGAAACCAATGGAAGACGAGAAGAAGCCTGAGAAACCGGCACCTGCCAAGATTGAAAAGCCGGCAGAAAAAATCGATTTCTCCAAGGTAGAAATCGAGCCTTTGTTCCAGGATATGGTGGACTTCGATACTTTCTCCAAGTCCGATTTCAGAGCGGTAAAAGTTAAGGAGTGTACAGCGGTACCAAAGAGCAAGAAACTGCTCAAGTTCATCTTGGATGATGGAACTGACACAGAACGTGTGATTTTGAGCGGTATTCATGATACTTACGAACCGGAAGAACTGGTAGGTAAGACGCTGATAGCCATCACCAATCTGCCTCCTCGCAAGATGATGGGCATCGATTCCTGCGGAATGATTATTTCCGCAGTGCACCAGGAAGAAGGAGAAGAAAAACTCCACTGCCTGATGGTAGATGACCACATTCCTGCAGGCGCAAAGCTGTACTAAAAGAAAGCAAATAAGAAATACCCGTCACATTGAATTGCTTCCCGTCAAGTAGACAATCAAAAAAATATAAAGTTTTTTCTGCCAGTAGGTATCACCTGCTGGCAGATTTTTATGCTGCCTGCAAATATGTTTTGTGTTTTTCCATTGGGGTTAATACGCCAAGATTTCTTT
>JAXKAR010000051.1:0-24317 GCA_036305845.1 Emergencia sp. | reverse complement strand
TTACAATCGTAGCCGTTTACACTCATCAAATGGTTATATAACGCCAGAAGAACATTACTCTAACAAGGCAGTTGCATAGTGCAATTACCATATATAGTGTTTGGGACTCCTTGTGTCCGAAAAAAGGGGTCCACACCAAATCCAGGCAAAAAAAGTAAAAATCTCCGATCTGCGGTCAGAATCTGTGGGCGATTTACTGAATACGGCACAAATATACCAAAATTCAGTAAAACCACTCTGCCCCCAGGGCCAATGTGGCTGCCGATTATGGCAAAATGCCGGCGGGTTTACTTTTTTTTGCAGAAAACCAACGGTTTTCAGTAAAAGCAAAACCCGATTCAATCTATATAACTCAATCCCTGCAATGCAAGCCATACGATTCGGCCCGTTTATTTCGTATGCGTATTCACTATTTTATGTACATCTGCAGCGCTTCTGCCGGAGGCGTCCGATAAGCGCCGGATTCCGACACTGTCCAGCCACACTTCTGCCTGCAGGATACCATCATCTCTGCATATTTTAGGGCGGCTACGGTGGAATCTATTACCGGCACTTCCAGCTCCCTCTGCAGCGCCCGGAACTGACCTGTTTCCATTGTACAGCCCAAGATAATCACATCTGCCATATGGGTTTTCATGGCGAAAATGATTTGCCGGCGAATTTCTGCTGTCAAACTATCTGGATTTTCCTGTAGCTGATTGATGTGAAAATCCAGAAATGCAATTGACGCCAAATTTTGCGGTGGACAATATCTGTGTACGATTTCTTCAAAGATTACCGCGTGTTTCTGTTGCGGCGCAATGATAGAAATCTTTTTTCCGAGAGAGGCGGCGATTTTCATTGCTGCCTCGCAGACGCCGACAATGACAATATCCTTGCAGCATTCCTTCAGCGCCTCAACAAAGGGGTCGAAAAAGCATCCAATGATAGCCGCATCATACTCGGCTTCCAAAGACTTTACCTTTTTTATTATTGCTTTCCCTAAAACCGCCTCATAAGTCAGATACTCCAGGCTGTCACCGCCTTCTTCCAGACAGAAATAATCTAATACAGTATCCGTCTCTTTGTACGCTCGCATTTCTATAACAAGCTCTTCAAAATAACCGATTTCCGATACCGGATCAATATATGCGATTTTCATTTCGTTTTCCTCGCTCTTTTTCTCCCGGCTTTGCCAGAATCCCTGATGCGATAACTACACCGCAAACTACCAGCAGACATCCAAACCACTGAAGCAAAACGGTTTCTTCCCCTAAAACTGCAGCTGCAACAATACCGACTACCGGCGCGCCATTTAGGGCTATGCCGCAGACGCCGCTGTCTATGGTTTTTACGGCATAATTCCAGAGCAGTACCGTTGCCGCCGTAGCGCAGACGCCGACAAATAAAAGCTCTGCTGCAGCCGTAATCGTGAAAGGCAGAAGCTCGCTGGCCGTACCCGGCTGTATCCTTTCCCATAAAACAAACGGAATCATAGACAGACTGCCATAGACAAATAGGGCAATTGTCAAAGTCAGACTGTCGGTTTTTTCGTCATATTTCTTTGATACCGCTGTGTAAAAAGACCACATGAACACCGCCACAATCATAACTACCACACCGCCAAGGCTTGTTCCGCCGGTTTCTGTAATTGCTTTCCAAGAAGCAATGGCTATACCCAGAATAGAAAGCCCTGCACCGATGAGTTTTCCCTTTCCCAGGGTTTCTTTCAGTATCACTCTGCCCAAAATCAGACTATATACAGGAATCATCGCCTGCAGCAGCGCAGACATACCGGCAGAACAGAGGTCCACCGCCTGGTTTAATAGCAGGTAATGCGCGCCGCAGCCAAAGATACCGTAAAGCATGTACCGTTTATGGAAAATATGACCGGGCCGCAGGCCCCTGGTCCAGGCTACAGGGAGCAAGCAAACTACCGCAATAGCGCATCTCAACAACGACAGCATATTCGGTCCCATATAAAGGAGCAAATCCTTGCTGGCAATAAACACGACTCCCCAGAAAAATACAGCAAGAGAAAGAGCCACTTTACTTTTCATGAAGCATTCTCCGATCTATTAGTTTCTGCAAAGCAGTATAATAGATATTTTCCGCCTTTTCAAGACTTTCGAGAGATACATATTCATCAGGCCCGTGAGCCAGTTCCTCTTCATCCGGAAACAATGCGCCGAAGGACACTGCATTGGGTATGGCTCTGGCGTAGGTTGCGCCGCCCATGGACACAGGCTGAGACGCCATATCGCCGGTAACTTCCCGATATGCTTCCATCAATGTTTCAATCAGCGGACTATCTGTCTTAAAAGATACCGGAGGAAGATAATCTGTTTCTTCCACAAGTAAACCTCCACCGCCAAGTCCGGTCCGAATTGCGCCAAATACAAAATCATGTTCAAGGCTTGCCGGATACCGGGCATTTGCCTGCAGGCAAATCCCTTCTCCATCAAAAGTCACCGTACCCACATTAAACGTCAACATACCTGATTCTTCATCAGAGAAGCAGAAACCTGCCGCCTCTCCATGAATATCATGACCAATTACGTTCATATATCCGGCTGCGAAATCGCTGTGGCTGAATCTATCGCCAAGACCTTCACAGAGGATCGCTATGAGTCTGGATATGGCATTTATCCCCTTTTCCGGGGTCATGGCATGGGCGGATTTTCCCTCTACAGTCACCTTGACCTCTTCCTCCGCCTGTTCCGTTTTTGCCCGTTCTGTTTTTACTTCAAATCCGTTCTGCGCCGCCGCTTTTTCTAAAGCACGGCAAACTTCCTGCCCGTCTTTTTCGCACTTCAGTTTTGCTGATGCACCGGGTGCAACAACATTTCTGCCCTCACCGCCCCAAAGACCGAGAAGTTTTACTTCAGCGTCAGGGTTTACCTGCGCCTGCACCTTCAAATCCAGGTCGAGAAGTCCCTTTTCACAGAAAATCACCGGGAATACGCCGTCAGGCACAAAAGATACCTCCGGAAGGCTGTCCACCTTATCCAAATAATAGTGAATCCCTTCCCAGGCTTCCTCTTCATTGGTGCCGATAATTACCCGTATAGAAACATCCTCAGGGATTTCCCCGTTTTTAGCAAGGCGTGAGATGGCAGACAGCGCAGCCATCAACGGTCCTTTATCGTCCGAGCTGCCCCGGCCATAAAGCTTTTCGCCCTCTAATACTGCGGAAAAAGGTTCCTTTGTCCATCCAGGACCGGCAGAAACCACGTCTATGTGACATAGTACGCCAATCATATATGTGCCGGTTCCCATGGTCAACTCGCCTGCATATCCGTCATAATTTTTAACGGTAAAGCCCAGGCGTTCGCCAAAATCAAGAACCTCTTCAAGCGCCGCTTTTACCTCCTGTCCAAAAGGGCCGCCTTCGACAGCCTCCTCACTGAAAACCGAAGGAATTTCTATTAGCTTGCAAAGCTCCTGTATGTACTTTTCTTCCATTACCGTTCACCTGCCCCATTGTCGCTCATGGTTTGGGTTTCCTTTTCCGGAATAATTTTCTTTAATATAATGAATACGGCTACGGAAACAAAGGCGCCTACGAACAGACCGATACTGCTCATCAGGAAAGTCGTAACTACACCGGCAAGCCAGGCGATAATTCCGCACCAGGAGAAACCTTCTTTATAAGCCCAGTTTTCTTTCTTGCCTTTTCTCAAAATCCAGTAGTCTGCTACCATAACCCCTGCAACAGGCATAAACATGGTGCCAAGGGAATTGACAAAGACTTCAAAGTAAGCGGAAAATCCTGCTGCGGCAAGAATTGTACCAATCAATCCGGCAATCATGGTCGTGATGGCACGTTTTTTATCCTCTAAGTTGAGCAGCATGACAAAGTCTATACCTGCGCTGTATGCGTTGGTCGTGTTGGTTGTCCATGTTGCCAAAATCAGAATAATCATGCCCATAATCGGCAGGCCGATATCTGCAAGAATAATACTCAAATCGTTTTGTCCTGTAAGCTTGGTCATTGCTGCGCCCATCACCATCAGAATCACACCGGGCACCATAATTCCCAGAAAACTGGAAGTCCAAACGCCTCCTCTTGATTTCTGATATCTTGTAAAGTCAGATGCGCAGGTCATGCCTACAGAAAGGAAGCTGGCAGTCAGCACAACGCCGTCCAAAATGCTCATGGTTTCTTCGCTGGGAACGCTTAATGCGTCTGTGCCGAACTGCTTAAACGCCATATAGCAGCCTACTGTCATGATGATGGCCAAAGCCGGAACCGAAATCTGATTCAGGATTTTCAATCCGTCAATACCATAAACTGCGGTCAGAAGCATGATTACACCCCAGATACAGATGGAAACCACTTCCGGAATATCTATACCAATCTGCGCAAACAGAAGGGAAAAAGCAGAACCGCACACGCTGTTTTGCGCAGAAAACCATCCGATCATAGATATAGCGAAAAGCAGGGAAATCAATATTCTCGCTCCCGTTTTTCCAAAGGATGACATGGTCACTACACAGGTAGGCACGCCTAAGTCTTCACCGATAATACCAATAGCAGCAGTAATCACAACAGAAACTAAATAGCCCAGGGTTCCTGCAATAATTGCGTTGGTCATGGACATGGAACTGATTAAAAGTCCACCAAGCAGCAGACTGGGAACACAGATATACACCCCCGCCTGTATCAGCGACACGTCAAGCCATGACTTTTTTTCGTTATCCGGAACAACATTTAATGTTGTCACCTCGATTTTTGACTTCGATTTAGAATCTTTCATTCGTATAACCTCCTTGCAAATTATTTTTTTCCATTTTAACTGAAAACGACCGTAAAATAATCGAAATTATTTCAAAATTCAATCTGTAGTTTTCAAAATTTTTCAAAAGATTTCCCCTTGACGTTGTCTTACAATGTGGATAACACAAAAACAGCCTGCAAGTAAAAAGTCCGGGCTAAATCAAAGAAAGGAAGATGAAGAAATGTTTAACATGGAATTACAAAAATCCGCCGATACGCTGATTCGCGATATCTTCGACGTAAAGAAAGGTGAATCTGTCGTGATTACCGCTGATACCCAGTCCTGCATGGAGGTTGCTGAAGTTCTTGCTGCAAGCGCCTATGCGGCTGGCGGTATTCCTATGGTATGTATTATGCCGACACAGGAGGGGTTCGGTCAGGATGCTGATTGTGAACTGCCTGTAGACGCACTGTCCGGCGCACTGATTGGCGCAGATGTCTGGATCGAAATCAATTACCGCGGCCTGTTATATTCTACGCCGTTTGTCCGGGCGGAAGCTGAAAATAAAAAACTGCGCTATATGTGTATCCAGGGTTATGATTCAGACTTAATGATCCGCACCATCGGTACTTTAGATATCGTTCCGCTTCGCGCATTTATGAAGAAAGTTACGGATATCACAAAGAATGCCAAAGAAATGCATGTGACCACTCCGGCAGGTACTGATGTCCGTTTCCTGATTGAACCAAAGCATCTGACCAGCTGTGACTGCGGTGAAGCCAATGTTCCCGGCGTTCACATGATGATCGGTCAGATCAACGTAGTTCCAAGATTCGGTTCTGTTAACGGCACCATCGTCTTTGACGGTACGCTGACACCGCCTTATGGCAGACAGGTAACTGAACCGGTAAAGCTGACCATCAAAGACAGCGTAATTACCAAAATTGAGGGCGGCGCAGATGCTGTTGAATTTGAGAAATGGCTGAAGTCCTTTGATGATGAAGGAATGTTCAAGCTGGCTCACATCGCCTACGGATTTAATCCGGGTGCAAAACTGACCGGAAACATCGTTGAGGACGAGCGTGTATGGGGTTCCACTGAATGGGGCATCGGTTATGTCAGCCCTTACGATGCACCGCCTCACGGTCAGGCAGCCAAGTCTCACTGCGATGGAATCTGTCTTAATTCTTCCGTATGGCTGGATGATCGTCAAATTCTGGAAGAAGGCAACGTCATCGATGATGAGCTGAATGCATTGTTTACGATTTAGTCCTTACTATATGTTCATAATTCCACTATAAAGAGGAACTATCGCTAAATGCGATAGTTCCCTATTTCCCTTTTACCGTGATTTAGTTGTTGGGACTGCAGATCAGCCGCTTCAGAGGCAGGTCATGTTGACAGATTTTGGTTTTTTCCGGATATTTGTCAACAAAATGGGCGGTACCCCCTTTGTTTTTCAGGGCTGCAAGGCTCGGATGTTGACAGATTTGACAGATTTAAAAATAAATGTCAATTTTGTCAACATTTTTCCAAGAAAGGTTGACAGATTTGACAAAAAAATTAAAATTTGTCAATTTTGTCAACAAACAACGTAGAAAGACCCGTATTTGCAAAGGGAGTATACCTAAAATGTTGACAAATTCCTGTGAAAAATAAAAATCTGTCAACATAGCGGGGTACAGCTCAAATACGCACCTTCATCTAAGACTTTTACCTCCCACTACCCACCTGTTGCTATTGCCGCTATCCCTTCAGTATTCTTTCCACCGCTGCAAAGATAGATACAATCTCATTAAATTCCACTGTGTTATCCTCAAATCCCAAAATGGATTTCAGCCGGTTAATCCGATACCGCAGTGTGCCTTCACTCTGGTGCAGAGACTGGGCGGCTTGTCCGTAATCCCCCTTATGCTCTACATAGACCCTGACGCAGGAGAGATATTCCATCTTCCCCGAGGCATCGTTCTCGGAAACCAGATTCAGGAATTTATCGTAAAATTTCTCCAACGCGCCGCTGTTCTTTGCAGAAAGAAGTAGTCCGTAAACCGAAAAAGCATCGTAAACCTCATGTTCTGCATTTTTCAGTACGGCAATATACAGCGTAATCAATGCATTTTTTATGGCCTTATCAATTTCCTTAAAAGGAAAAATCTCACTTTCTCCCACTTTCTTTTCAGAAAAATAGGTAGACAAAAGGGGATTGATGGCCTTGCACTTCTTTTCGATGTCATGGGGATTAGCTCCGCCGACAATGATAATATATTTGTCCTCAAATGGCACGAACACGCAGCTTTCTTTTTCGTCAATCAAACGATAAATTTCTCTTTCGTATAACTCAGAGGCGATATCCCCCTGCACCGCCAGAATTTTTATATAATCCTGGGCATCGGGACAAACCGCATGAATATATTCCCCCAGTTCTTCATCAGATAACTTGTCGTATACGATTCTTTTGATTTTTTCCTCGTTTTTGGCGTAAATATTATTAAAGTAAAGCAACACGCTAATGTGTTCGATGATTTCGGCGTAAGTAACATCATTATCCAATACGATTACCGGAAAGCCTTCCTCATTGCAAAAGTCAATAATCTCCGGAGTAACGGCTCGCTGACCTTCGTCAATCAGAATCAATCCACTTGCGCCGCTTTCGTAAACCTGCTTAAACCAGAGGAAAGATTTCTCCGGGTTGTTCTGCAAATGGGGCAGAGAGGAAATGTATAAAATGCCCTGGTCATATTCTAAATCTGCAACAAAGTCTCTGTCATACACGGAAAGCCGGCGCACGAACCTGTTTAGCCCGTTTATTCCCGCCAGTGCTCTTGCGCTTTTCAACCCTGAATAGGTCAATATATCCGTTAATCTTATTTCCATTTGCCCACTCTCTTTGCCAAAAGCCTTATTTCCAGAGTTTTTCCGGATAGAGGCCCTTATCCTTCATCGCCTGCAGTGCGTCTACCACACCCTGTTTATCTTCTTGATAAGTAACGCCATACCATTTATCCCGGGAAGTCAGTACCTTTACAACTGCCTTATCCTCCTGAATCAGCTGATCTACAACTCCGGGCAGGAAATACTCGCCTTTCAGCGGATTCTCAATCAGCGCTTTATCCAGAAAAGCAGGAAAACGTTCTTCCATCTCCCTGACAAAGGACTGAGTGAATCCCCAGAAATTCATGGATACCGGCGTTCCTTCCGCAAGAGCCGTCCAAGTATGTCCATCGTCCTCAGAAAAAGCAATTCCGCCATTGTGATACATGATTCTTGTTCTCTCTACAATGTCCAAAAGCTGCCCCTGGTCAGACACTTCGCAGACTCCGCGCGCTACATGACCGTTTTCTGTCAACGTATTCTCCAGGTTGTATCCAACCATGCAATAGCGGTATTTCTCATCATCCTGCGCTGTTTGCAGATAATCATATATGGACTGAAATGCCCCCGGTCCATAATAGTCATCGGCATTGATGACCGCAAAAGGACCATCAATCAATTTGCGCGCACTGAGAACCGCATGGCAGGTGCCCCAAGGTTTTACCCGATCTGCCGGCACAGCATATCCTTCCGGTAAATCAGCAAGCTCCTGAAAAGCATATTCCACCTGCAGATGCTTACCGGCCCGCTGGTCAATTAAGGCGCGGAAATCCTCCTCGTTTTCTCTCTTAATGATAAAAATTACTTTTTCGAAGCCTGCCATCATTGCATCATAAAGAGAAAAATCTAAAATAATCTCGCCTTGTTCACTGATTGGGTCAATCTGCTTAAGTCCGCCGTATCTGCTGCCCATTCCGGCAGCCATAATGACTAATACTGGTTTGTTCATAAGTCTATCCTTTTCTTCGTTTTCTTCTATAATATGATGGTTCTATTTTACCCCGTCAGGAGAAATTTAGCAAGCATAAGGCTTTTCCGCTTGCATAAGGCTTTTCCGCTTTTCCGGGGAAGGGGAATAAGCTGAACAGAGTTTTGTCTTTACTGAAAAACCGGAGTATTGATTTAAAAAAAGTAAAAGAGAAAGAAATTCCCCACGACCCATAACTGTATTAGGACTGATTTCCAAAGATTTTACTGTAGCCATAGTATATTTGTATTGTTTTCAGTAAATCATTAGTCAAGTCTAACCAATTTCAAGGTCAGTCTTCACCCTTATTTGCAGTTTTTAATTGCAATTTTACTTTTTTCTCAAGGAATTTACCGCTTTTCAGTAAATCCAAAATTGCTTTCATCTTCGCATGATCGAAATGCGGATAGCGTAGAATAGTTGTAGGAATTTGAAAAAAATAAAATAGCGGTCAAGAACTTATGTTAAAATGTAGTTGTGAAATTCAAAATCATGCAAGGAGAAATCTTCATATAACACATCTCACAGCAAAAAAGATTAAAACGAATCAGATATAAATACGGAGGGAATTATGACAACATACAAGGAAACAGAGCCAATTCAGGTTCTAATCAGAAATGAGCTCCCGTCAGATTACGACAGGGTAGAAGAAATCACAAGAAAAGCCTTTTACAATATGTATATTCCGGGCTGCACAGAGCACTACCTGGTGCGCACCATGCGCAGCCACCCGGATTTTATCAAAGAACTGGCTTTTGTCCTAGAAGCAGACGGCCAGATTATCGGCAATATTATGTACACCAAAGCCACTCTCACCGATGAGGCAGGGGAGAGAAAAGAAATTCTGACTTTTGGTCCGGTATCCATCCTGCCTGCATACCAAAGAAGGGGATACGGAAAACTGCTGATTGAACATTCCTTTGAAAAAGCGATTTCTTCCGGTTACGATACCATCGTCATTTTCGGCGATCCGGGCAATTACGTTAGCAGGGGATTCAAAAGCTGTAAAAAATTTAATGTCTGTGCAGAAAATGGTATTTTCCCCGCAGCTATGCTGGTCAAAGAGCTAAAGTCAGGCGCTCTGGACGGCCGAAAATGGACTTATGCAGACAGTCCGGTTATGCATATTGACGAAGAAGAGGCGCGTCGCTACGATGACAGTCTGCCGCCTATGGAGAAAAAAGAAACGCCAAGCCAAGAAGTCTTCTATATTCTGGCAAACTCCACTATACAATAGACTTTGCTAAATAGCATTAAGCAAAAATCCAACCAAATGTCCTGAAAAATTCAGTTCACATCTTCGTTGGATTTTTTATTGCAGAAATCACAAAATTTTCACAATAAAGCCATTGACAATTTTCTAAAAAATGAGATAATTAGACTATAGTACAATTGGACTCGAGTCCAATTACAGAAAGGCACAGGTAAGCCTATGGAAAACGGAAAGAAAGCCTTGACCCGCATTACCATTATGCGCGCGGCGAGGGGGGTTTACGAGGAAAAAGGGATTGAAAACACAAATTTCCGTGATATTGCAGCGGCCGCCGGCGTCTCCCGAAGTACAGTCTTCAACTATTTTGCCGGGAGCAGCGAGCTTTTGACAGCATTATGCGGTCAGGAGATCAGCGATTTGGAGAAAGCTTACTTAAAGAGCGGACACCGGGGAAAAGAGGGGATTGTCAGCATCTTTGACACCTTTATCGAAGATACAGCCAGATATCCTCAGCTGGTTACCCAGATCATCTACAGCACCGTCATGAACGGCGGAGAGAATAACCCGCTGCAGATGATAGAGGCCCTGATTGCAAAGAACCTTGACGACGATGCTTCCGGCGAAACTGCAACCCTGCTTATGGGTGCATATTACGGACTTATTAACCACTATCACTTATACAATCAGCCTTTTGACAGTGAGAAAATGAAGGCAGAAATGAGAAGGATGATAGATGCGATTATCTAATGGAATTTATCTCATCGCTATGCGGTGAGCAGCTAAATCATTAGGAGGAATGAACATGTCAGTAAAAGTAATTACTTATGATGTCGGCACCACCGGAATGAAAGCCTGTATGTTTAATATCTCTGCGGAGGACAGCGTACAATATATCGATGGAGAGACCGACGGCTATCCGCTTCATGTATTGAAAAACGGCGGTGTAGAACAAGATCCTGACGACTGGTGGCAGTCCATGGCCAGAGCCACCAAAAAACTTTTAGAAAAAACGGGTGTGCCAAAGGAAGAAATCAAAGGTATCTCTTTCTGTTCTCAGTTTCAGACCGTAGTCATGGTCGATGAGAACGGTACGCAGCTTCACCGGGGTATGAGCTGTATGGACAGCCGCGCTGATAAGCAGTTCAAAAAATACATGAGTACCGGAATCAAAGTCGAAGGTCTGGATGCAGTCAAGGTCCTGAAATACCTGAAGATTACCGGTGCAGTATCCGCCAGCGCTAAAGATCCGGCGTGGAAATATCTCTGGATCAAAGAGAACGAACCGGAGACTTTTGCCAAAACCTATAAGTGGCTGGACGCAAAGGAATACCTGACCTGCCGGGCAACGGGCAACATGGTTGCCAGCATCGACGACGCCGGCGGCACGTTCCTTTACGATGTTCATCATCACTGTTGGAGCAAAACTTTATGCAAAATGCTGGATATCGACATGAACCACCTACCGGAACTGTGCGAATCCACCGATGAAGTAGGGAAGCTTCTTCCGAAGGCGGCAGAAGAACTGGGTCTGGCTCCGGGCATCTCCGTTATCTCCGGTGGCAGTGACGTCAGCCTCTGCTCTGTCGGCGCAGGATGTGTCAACATAGGCGATGTCCTGGTTTACTCCGGCACCAGCGGCTGGGTTGCTACTACAGTCGATAGGCTTCACCTTGATCTTGGCAACGTCATTGGCGCTTTGGTAGGCGCTGATCCAACTACATATAACTATATCGCAGAAGTAGAAACTTCCGGTAAGTGTATCGAATGGGTCAAAGACCGAATCGACCAGTTGGATATGGACTGGGATCAAATGATCGACTATATCAAGGACACGCCGGCAGGCAGTAATGGCGTTGTCTTCTCGCCTTGGATGCACGGAAACCGCTGTCCGTTCGACGATGCCAACACCAGAGGCGTTTTCTTCAACTTGGATATCACCACCAAAGGAAGCGATTTGATGAAATCCGTAGTGGAAGGGGTATGTATGCATATGCTGTGGCTTTTAGAGGCTACCGAAACGACCTTCAAGACCAATCCGGTTGTCAGATTCTCCGGTGGCAGCGCGATTTCCCCGTTCATTTGCCAGGTTATGGCGGATGTTTTGGGCAGAGATGTGGAAACCATCGAAAATCCGAGACAGGTAGGCGCTATGGGCGCAGCTGCCCTCATGGCTGTCAGCTTTGGTATGCTGGATGACATCAAGGAGATTAAGAAGATTATTAAAGTAGACCGTGTATATAAACCGAATGCTGAGAATCACGCAGTATATCAGAAACTGCTTCCGGTATTCAAGGATTTATACAAGCAAAACAAAAAGAATTTTGCCGCCTTGAACGGCTAAACATATGTTATAACCATTTAAAATAATAAGAGGCTGACGTTTCCCGACAGGAAATATCAGCAAAAGGGAAGGAAGGTATCTGAATTATGGATGCAAAGTATGGCGTATCTCGTTGGCCGGACGAGAAAGAAATTTTTAAGAAGATGGAAAACCTGGTAAATCAGCCTCTTCGCCGCATTAAGCCGGAGGCAATGGCAAGATACATGAAGTATTTCGATGAAAAATGCCAAGGTTCCAAGAAGATGATTGAAGAAGCTAAGAAGGTTATCCCGGGCGGTGTTCAGCACAACCTGGCCTTCAACTATCCGTTCCCGCTGGTTATCGAAAAAGCCGAAGGCGCATACCTCTACGATATTGACGGCAACCGCTATGTAGACTATCTGCAGGCAGGAGGCCCTACACTTCTGGGTTCAAACTACGAACCGGTAAACAGAAAGGTATGGGAAGTGGTTAAAGAATCCGGTCCGGTTACCGGTCTGTTCCACCCTTACGAAAAACTGTTGGCAGAAAAAATCCACGAGTGTATGCCGTGGGTGGAAATGTACAGATGTCTTGCCAGCGGTACAGAGGCTGACATGGTGGCAATCCGTATTGCTCGTACTTACACCGGCAAGCAGAACATCGTAAAAGTCGGCGGCGCATACCACGGCTGGTCCGATCAGCTGGTATACTCCCTCCACATCCCATATACCAAGACTTTCGAGGCTCACGGTATTCCAAAGGAAGCTTCCCAGAATACTAAGGAATTCTTCCCGGGAGATGTAGAAGGTCTGCGCAAGGTTCTGGAAGAAAACGAAAAGAACGGCGGTACTGCTGCTGTCATCATCGAACCTTTCGGTCCGGAAAGCGGCACTCGCCCTGTAGCAAAAGACTTTGCAGAAAAGGTAAGAGCCCTCTGCGACGAATTTGACGCACTGCTGATTTTCGATGAAGTTGTAACAGCTTTCCGTGTTGGTCCCGGCGGAGCTCAAGGGTTCTTCAATGTAAAGCCTGACCTGACCGTATTCGGTAAAATCGTTGCCGGCGGTTATCCAATGGCAGGCGGCGTAGGCGGAAGTGAAGAAATCATGTCCTGCGTAGCAGCAGGCGTAAAAGCCGGAAAGAAAAAAGCCTATGTAGGCGGTACGCTGACCGCAAATCCACTGAGCTGCGCAGCAGGCTATTTTGCCATCGACGAAATTGTAAACCAGGATGCTGCAAGAAAAGCCGGTGAAAACGGCGACAAACTCTGCGACGGCATTCAGAAGCTGATTGACAAATACGATCTGCCGTTCGTAACATGGAACACCGGTTCTATCGTTCACTTCGAGGTTTCCGGCGTAATGTATCTGAGTGTTACTGACCCGGATATCTTCCAGAAGATTCCTGAACGCCAGCACTATATCGAAGAGTTCGGCGCAGCCCTGACTGCAAACGGCGTTATCACCCTGGCAGGAAGCCGTATTTACACCAGCATGGCAGACAATGACGAAACCATTGCGGAAACATTAGCCGCATTTGAAGAAGTATTCTCCAACATCGAGTAATACATCATTGCAAGTTAAATTTTCCGAAAGAGCGCCGATAAGCTCCGTTCTTCCGGACATTCAAACCACTAGGAGGTAAAATATTATGATCCGCAAATTAGATATGGAAAACTTAACCTATGCTTTTCCGGAGGTTGCCTTTTCCGAAGACTACGTTATTGCAACTTATCAGGCAAAGGTACAGACTTCTCACATAGAAAAACTGGCTATGGCCATTGCCGCAGAACAGACTACCGGTACATGGATTAAGGTAGGCGCTGATTCCATCGAAAAGACAAAGAGATTCGGTTCCAAGCTGGTTGCCCTTTACGAAGTACCGGATATGGGTTGTGACTATATGTCTGATGAACCGCCGATGTACCTCATTCAGGTGGCTTATCCAATGGAAAACTTCTCCACCAGCATGGCTGCAATCCAAACAATCCTGTTCGGAAACATTTCTGCTTCCGGCATGATCAGACTGATTGACGTTGCTTTTCCTAAGAAGTTTATCGAAAAATTCCAGGGTCCTAAGTTCGGTGTTGAAGGCATGAGAGAAGTTTTGGGCGTAAAAGACAGACCTCTGCTCAACGCAATGATTAAACCAAATATCGGCTGGACGCCTGACGAAGGCGCTGAGCTGTTCTATAGAGCTTGTAAAGGCGGCGTTGACGTAATCAAAGACGATGAGCTAATGCTGGCCGACGGTCCGTTCTGCCCATTGGAAGAACGTGTTAAGAAGTTCATGGCTATGGAAAAGAAAGTTTACGAAGAAACAGGCGAACACAGCTTATATGCTGTAAACATTTCCGACCAGGCTGACAAAGTAAAAGAAAACGCTTACAAAGTACTGGAAGCAGGCGGCAACTGCCTCATGGTCAATGTCTACACCACAGGACACGACACCCTGAAAATGCTGGCTGACGACCCTAACATCAATGTGCCTATTCTGGCTCATGTAAACTATGCGGGAACTATGGCAGCTTCCACCTATACCGGTATTGCTGCTCCGCTTCTGGTCGGCAAGCTGACCCGTCTGGCAGGCGCTGACTTCCAGATTAACGGTCATCCGTTCGGTAAGTTCCCTGTATCTCACAAGGTATTCTACAGATGCTTCAAGTTCTTCACCCAGCCATGGTGGAACATCAAACCGATGATGTATGCTTGCTCCGGTGGAACTACACAGATGGCAGTAGAAAAGATTATCAAAGAAGTGGGTACAGACGTTATGCTGGCTGCAGGCGGCGGTGTTCACGGTCATCCAAACGGCAGTGAAGAAGGCGCAAAATCCATGCGTCAGGCTATCGATGCTGCAATGCAGGGCATTCCTGTAACCGAATACGCAAAGGATCATGCAGAACTGGCAAGAATGCTGGCATTCTTAAATCCTGATCTGAAGAAGAACTTCGATCTGATGCTGTAAACCTATGCACAATATTGGCTGCTGCTTTCTGCGGCAGCCTTTTTCAATAAAGGAGAGGAAAACTTGTATAAGAATATTATTTTTATCGACTTTGACGGCACAATTACTACTGAGGACACCTTGACCGGTGCAATTCTGCCCTTTGTCGATCCAAAAGAGTTTAAAGAATATAACGGTAAACTGTTCAGCGGCGAAATGACCCTGAGTGAGGTTGTCCGCTATGCCTACGATGGCAGACCTGCAGAATGGCTGCCTAAGATGCTGGAATATGTGGATGGCGTAGAAATCCGTGCCGGCTTTTCTGAGTTTCTCGATGCTATGGCGGAAAAGGGCATACCGGTGGTGGTTATCTCCGGTGGATTCCGTCAGTTCTCCGAAAGAAAGCTGGCTCCGTACATGGACAAAATCACAGCTCTTCATACCGTGGAAATGACCGTAGAAGGGGATGAAATCAAACTGATTTCCCAGTACGACGATGGAAATGAGCTACTGAAGAAAACCGATGTAATGGCCCAATACGACTACGAGCATGCCATCGGCATCGGTGACAGCCTAACCGACAAAAACATGGCCCAAGCAGTAGATACCTGCTTCGCCAGAGATGTCCTCGCTCAGTACCTGGACAAAATCGGTAAGGAATACACCCCTTACGCAGATTTCTATGACGTGCTGAAGGGATTATCCGAAAATCTACTCACAGACTGACCGAAAACTGATCGAAGGTTGATTAAAGGTCTGAATGTTGACAGATACGACAAATTAAAAAAATAATGTCAATTTGCCGAGTGGGTATAAGTAAGTATTTCTGAAAACACATAAAAACGACATTGCAAGGGCGAATGACAGGCATCAAGCGAAAGGGTGATATCTGTTTTTCTATAATCAGCACATTCGTAAAAATTAAACTCCTCCTGTGAAATGATAGTACAATCAAATTACGGGAGGAGTTTTCTATAAAAACAATATTTGAAGGACAAGGCGTTGTGTATCGTCAAGTGGGAGATTATATGCTCCCTAATGTAGCGTTGGCAGAGCAAAGAGATTATCGGAAGTTAATAGGCAAAAAAATCATTCGTTTTCATCGCTCGAATCGAGTTCGGGTAATTTCCCGGCTTGAGATGCAATTTTCTTTTCCTGCGTAGAATATCCGCCAAACAAAGCTTTATCGCCTTTAGAGCGAATACGACCGAAGCCTACGTCATCAACACCACGTTCATAAATGTTTTGCGACAATCTTTTTTCAGACTCTCTCAATCTGCCTCTTGCTTCTGTTCTTTCAATCAAAGAAATGCGTTCCTCGATCAGTTCTTGTTTTCTTGTCTGGACTGCAAAATAGCTTTGAGCAAAAGCTATTTCTGCTTTCTTCGGATCACCGTTTTGGGCAATAAGATAACAAGCATAACGAGTAAGCATATAATCTTTGATATTTCTTTTTGCCCCGCTACCGAGTTCAACCATTTTCGTGACCTCACGAAAATGGTCTGACACCGCTATTCCTGATGTTTCGCAGGACTCCATCGCACGGCAAACCGCTTTATCGAAATTTTCCCAACGGTCATAACCGAACAAGTTCATAAGGTCTCTTGCGTACCAAAATTCTACATCGGCATCCTCGTTAATGTGTATAATCAAGTCATACCTTTGACGAATTTGTTCGATTTTTCTTTTATCCATTTTACTTGTAACCCCCTTCAGTCAACGAAATCAAGAATATCATCCACGCCACAATCTAATGTCTTGCATAATTTATCGCTATCGGATAGCCGACAACGTATAGATTAAAAATACAGCATTTCCAAATAAGACTTTCTTGTCAGGTTTTCTCTTGGAATACCAAAACCGTCCAGCAAAGCAAGGAGCCGATCCACTGCGGCCTGTTTTTCTTCTTCTGTCTCCACCAAAGTTTCTAATTCCAAATAACTGCCCAAGTTCTTTACATTATCCAGGCACAGGGTTACCACAGCAACGCCATCTGCTGCAAGCTTCCATTCCTGTCTGGTTTTTTCCACTGTGAAAGCTGCCTGATAACCTAATGAAGTAAGTAGATTCTGCATAACTTTCAAATCGCCAATTTGCGTTTCGTACTCTATACGTGTGTTAGAAACGGCATCAATCTTAGGTCCCTTGTAAGTAATCATCGCTTCTCCCGTATTTTCATTCAGGTTTTCACAGCTGCGCAAACGCAAGGCCTCATCCGTCTTCATAAAGTTACGATCGTTTCCATTGAAATAAACATCTACCTCATGTAAAGTTTCTGCCCTCACGAAACCTTCCATTTCTGCAGTCTTTTCCACCTGCTCTGCAGTTTTATCTCCGAGAGACGCTTTAATTTCTACCTCAAGCATAAGTTCCTCCTTTTGTCATCCGGTGTATATGGACATTATACCATAAGCGCTAAGCTCTGTCTTCGCTTTTGCGCAACAGAAAAAGCATGACGATATTCGGCGTACGTGATATAATAAGGCAAAGATTATATGAGGAGGTCTTACTATGGAAAACACCAAAGTCTTTGCCATGAAGCTTTCCAAAATATATCCGCTGCTTGTGCAGAAAGCGGAGAAGAAGGGGAGAACCAAAGATGAGGTTAATCAGGTCATTTTCTGGCTTACCGGCTATGATGAAGCAGAACTGGAGAAGCAACTTGCTTCTGATGTGGACTACGGAACTTTTTTCCGGCAGGCTCCTTGTCTCAATCCTAATCGCAGTCTGATTACGGGCGTAGTCTGCGGTATCCGGGTAGAAAATATCGAAGATCCCCTCATGCGGGAGATTCGGTATCTGGATAAACTTGTCGATGAACTTGCTAAAGGAAAGGCCATGGAGAAAATTCTCCGGCAATAGAGGAAAAGGAGTATATCATCATGATTAAAACAATGGAAGCTGCAGAGAGGGACGCAGCCCTTCACGTTGCAGATTTAATGGCTGCAGCAGCGAGAACCGCTCCAAAAGGAAGTGGAAAAGACAAAGTTATCACCATGATTTTAACCGGTGAAGAAAAAGCTGCCCTGGTGGAAGAAATGCACAAGGCTGCCGCAGAATACAAAGAGGATTTTATTGAACGGGATGCATTTAATGTGGAAAACAGCCACTGCATTGTGCTGATCGGTGTAACCGCAGAACCTTTTGGGCTGACCAATTGCGCAATGTGCGGTTTTGAAAACTGTGCAAAAATGAAAAAAGCCGGAGCTAACTGCGCATTTAACATAACCGATTTAGGTATCGCAGTAGGTTCCGCTGTATCTGTGGCCGCTGATCACCGTATTGACAACAGAGTCATGTACTCAGCAGGTCGAGGTGCCGTAAGAATGGGCCTTTTCCCGGAGGATGTAAGAGTATGCTACGGAATTCCCCTTTATACCGGGTCGAAAAGCATTTATTTTGATAGAGGTCCGGGTGCGGTACTCCGTTAAGGCAAAAAAAAAATAAGCTACGCAGGGAATTATTTCAGTTGGTTTTTTTGGGTTTCAATTATCAATTAAGTGTAGGATTTTTTCCAGGATCTTATTATGGGTAGAAACAATTCCCGTCGCGTTTCTTACTATACAATTTATATTATGCTTTTATTTTAGCAAAAAATCTCGTCCATTTCTTTGTAAATTGGAATAAATTTTTTTCGATTATTTTGTACCAAAAACAAAAACAGCCTGTCCTTATCCGGACAAGCTGTTTTTTACACTTGTTTCTCAGCCTATTTATTGTATAGGCTCAAAATCTTCCGCACCATGTTTGCACAGTGGGCAGATAAAATCCGCCGGCAGTTCTTCACCTTCGTAAACATATCCGCAAATCTTGCAGACATATCCCTTCTGCTTTGGCTTTGTTTCCGGCGCCGGTTTAATGTGATCGAAGTAATACTGATAAGTCACGGAAGGTATGTCGTTCAATACCTTTTCTTCCGTTACCTCTCCGATAAACATCAAATGCGTTCCCAGATCCACGGTCTTGTTCACTTTAACAGAAATCATTGCATTGGTGCCTTCTGTCACGTACATTATACCGTTATCTGCTCTCTCCCCAAAAGCATAATCTGCAAATTTGTCCACTTCTCTGCCACTTTGGAAGCCGAAATGTTTGAACGTATCAAACTTGGCTGCTTCATTTAAGAATGACAGATTAAACGCACCGGTTCTTTCAATCATCCCACAGGTATAATTGGTCTTGTTGACGGCTATAGACACCTGCTTAGGGTCTGCTGTCACCTGAATGGCCGTATTGATAATGCAGCCGTTATCTTTTTCTTCTTCTCTGGCAGTCAGGACAAAAAGCCCGTAACTGAATTTAAACATAGCGCTCATGCCATTTTCTCCTTATTCCGCTTTTTCCTCAAAGGTCTCTTTACCCAGACCGCATAACGGGCAAACCCAGTCTGCCGGAAGGTCTTCAAAAGCAATTCCCGGTTCGATGCCGTTATCCGGATCGCCTACAGCCGGATCGTATTCATAACCACATGCTCCACATACATAGTTTTTCATTGTTTCTTCCTCCTTGTTACTGCCGATTAAGCAGCAAATATATTTTTACTGCCGCAGCTAAATTCTCATAAAACTCCTTTTCACCGGAGTCCGGATCTAATTTTTCCTGCAGCTTTCCGATTCTGTACCTGACCGTGTTCTTATGGCAGAAAAGGCTTTCTGCTGTCTTTATTGTATCACCTTTTGCCAGGACATATTCAACAGCTGTACGAAGTAAATCTCCGTCTTTTTCTTCCTCTTCAAAGAGAGGTGACAGGTATTGCTCCATATATTCAGTGATACCGCTAATATGGATACAAGCTGTGATTAGCTTATATATACCCATATCCTTATAGAATTTAACAGTTTCTTTCTCAATCTCCGCCACAGCCTCGGACCAGTAAGCCTCTCGGACAGTCCGGTCAAAATGATCGGCAGCAGGACGTACGTCACTTATCCCCATAATCGTGTTTTTGCCCATCAAGCCGTAAGCAATGAGAACATCCTCTAAAAGGGCGCTGAACCGATCGGCAGTATCCTCATCCTGAGACAGAATAATCATAAAACAATCTCGATACTTGCCAACAAAAATCTTATTCTGCAGCCGATCATCAGGACGGCCTCTGCGAATAATTGAGGCAGTTTTCTCTTCATCTGTATCTTCTGCCTTAAGACAGATTACAGAAATCAAAGGTCTAAGAAGCGGCTGAATTTTCTCGTGAGCCTCGTTTGCTTCCTCGGGAGAGAATTCGCGCTTCAGCATTTCCCCAAATAAGGGTTCTGCCATGCCCAAAGTACCATCCTTTTCAATGAGATCCTTCACACCGAAAATAATGTCCTCAAAGAATTCATCGTGACCGAATTCCAAAATAGGGAAATTCCGTTCTTCTGCATAATCCAGAGCCTGTTTGGGTAAAGTTTCAAAAAATACCGGCTTATACGCAAGCCCCTGCACATTTTGCTCAATCAGTTTTTTGATGGCAGTCATAACCAGTTCCGGCTCATCTTTGGCAAAGAGCAAGCTGGAAAGGACAAGGCTATTGCCTATAAATCCCCTTTTTCGATAAGCTTCTCCCTCTTGGACGAACTCAAAATCCAGAATTTCTATACCGTCGATTTTCCGGGAAAGGCCTTCTTTCCCTGCGACGATTTTAAAATCCTTCATAATTTCTAAGTTCAACAAATCTTTTACTGTTACCGCCATAACAACTCCTCTTTTTCTTTCTTACCGGTCAAAAAGGACGGTAGAAAGATATCTTTCCCCTGAATCAGGTAATATAACGACGATATTTTTCTCTTTGTTTTCCGGCTTCTTCGCCAGCTCTACAGCGGCAAACAGGGCTGCGCCGGAAGTAATTCCCGCCAGATAGCCTTCTTTTTCTGCCAGGCTTCTGGCCAGTCTGTAAGCATCTTCTTCTATAACCGGTATAACCTGATCAATCACGCTGCGATCCAAAAGCGCCGGAACAAAATTAGCGCCGATTCCCTGTAGATTATGCGGACCGAACTTTCCCTCGGAAAGAAGAGGGGACTTCTTTGGTTCAACCGCAACGATATTTATCTTAGGATTTTTTTCTTTTAAAAATTTGCCGATTCCGGTAATCGTGCCTCCGGTGCCTACCCCGGCAACCAGGATATCAACCTTACCCTCCAGATCCGTCCAGATCTCCGGGCCTGTCGTGTCCATATGGGCCTGTGCATTGGCAGGATTTTCAAACTGACCGGCAATTATGCTGCCCGGGATTTCTTTATGCAGCGCTTCTGCTTTTTCCACGGCGCCCTGCATACCCTTTGCGCCTTCTGTCAGCACTACTTCTGCGCCGTAGGCAGCAAGAAGTTTACGCCGCTCAATGCTCATTGTTTCCGGTAAAACGAAAATTGCCCGATATCCTCTGGCTGAAGCAATAGCTGCAAGTCCAATGCCTGTATTACCGCTGGTTGGTTCAATAATTGTCCCTCCCGGAGGTAAAATTCCCTTTTCCTCTGCGTCTGTAACCATCCACATAGCCGCTCTGTCCTTAATGCTGCCTGCAGGGTTAAACGCCTCCAGCTTTGCATAAACAGCAGCTTCCGCGCCCTCGCTTTTTTCTATCTTGTTAAGTCTCATCATCGGCGTTTTTCCGATAGTTTCTGTAATGCTATTTACAATCATTGTCTTTTCCTCTCAATTTTTCTAAAATCATTATGGCTGCCATGAGGAATGCAGCGCCCAAGCTCCATCCACCCAGAACGTCTGTTGGAAAGTGTACTCCTACATAAACTCTGCTGATACCGATCAGGCCGATGAGTAGGGAGAACAGCGCCGTAAGCCCATTGGCTGCACGTCTGTTTTTGCAATAGCGCCGTACCAGATAAATCAACAGCCCGTAACATACAATACAGTTCATAGAATGTCCGCTTGGAAACGACCATCCGCCTTGTTCAATAATACGAACTGCAAGTTCCGGCCGGGGTCGCATAAACAAACTCTTTATCAATTTGTATACCACTGTAGAAGACAGGGAAATCACCGCGAAAGGAACACCTATATTTTTTCTTGTGGCAGGGACGATCAGAAGTCCCGCACCTAAAATTACAATCGTCTGCCAGTTTCCCATATAAGTGACAGGAATAAAAATGCCGTTAAGAAAGGGGGTTCTGTGGTCATACACCCAGTTTCTTATTGCAATATCAAAAGCCGGTTCTGTACCCGAAGAAATCCGAAATGCAAGATAGGCGAAGCATAACAATGCTCCGCCTATGACGATCCATCTTATCCGATTGTCTCTATGTCCAATCTTGTCCATACAAATCCTCTATTTGAACTTTACCGCTGTTCCATAGACGATAACTTCTGCTGCACCCTGCATGATGGCCGCAGAAGAAAACTTTACGTTGATTACGGCATCAGCGCCCAATTTCTCTGCTTCCTCTACCATTCTCAATGTAGCGATCTGTCTTGCTTCCTGCAGCATTTCTGTATAGCCTTTCAACTCGCCGCCAACCAGAGTCTTGAAGCCGGCGCCAATATCCTTTCCCAGATTCTTTGACTGCACTACGTTGCCTTTTACCATGCCCAGCAAATCAAATTCCTGTCCGGGTATATAATCAATATTAATCAGTTTCATCTTTCAGCCTCCTTTAACTTCTTGAGGGTTCTATCCTATCTTTCTATTATACCCGTTTTCTATAGAAATTTCTACTTATTTTGTGGTATAATGTCCGTACACGCCGATTGGCAAGCGGTAGCGCAAGCAGAGGCGATGTATGACAGATGCCAGAGCGCACAGCGACTGGCAAGCAGCCGCGAAGACAGAGCATAGCGCTTACGGCGAAATGATTCCACGATAATA
This sequence comes from Emergencia sp., assembly GCA_036305845.1. GTDB lineage: Bacteria > Bacillota > Clostridia > Peptostreptococcales > Anaerovoracaceae > Senimuribacter. The sequence continues at coordinate 1,514 of JAXKAR010000051.1, read as the reverse complement.
CAGATTGGAGGCAATACTTTGAAAGTATTTAGAAATTTACCCGGCGGATTCAAATTATTCCGCTCCGTCAGTGTTTTTGGTCCTGCAATGAAGAAAATAGAAAAGGCGAGAAATGCCGGCGATATCGAAACAGAAAAGGCCATCATCAGCGAAAATGTTGCATTATGGATTCACAACCTGATCGATATTTTCGACCTGACAATAAACATAGAGGGACAGGAAAATATTCCAAAAGAGGACGGTTTTGTGTTTATTTCCAACCATCAGGGGTATGCAGATATTATCGTGATTCTACATATGATGGAAGGTCGCCAGGTCGGCTTTATTGCTAAAGAGACATTGGAAAAGGTTCCATACTTTGGCAAATGGATCAAATCCATCCGCGGCGTCTTCATTAAAAGAGGCGATGCCCGTGAAGCCCTGAAATCCATACAGGAGGGTGTAAAGACGGTAAAATCCGGTTTTAATCTGGTTATTTTTCCGGAGGGAACCAGAAGCCGTTCTACGAAAATGGCCGATTTCAAGCCGGGCAGTTTTAAACTGGCAACTAAGGCAAAAGCCCCTATTGTTCCGGTTTCCATTAACGGCACCCGTCATCTCTTTGAAGACAACGGTTGTTTTACAAACGGCGCGGTTATTGATGTAAAAATTCATCCTGCCATTGATACAGCTTCTTTAGACAGACATGAAATCGCGAATATTCACGACCAAGTGGAAAATACTATTAGGGAGTCCCTCGATCAGTTGGTTGAACGAGAGAGACAGAGAACAAGAGAGGAGTAGAGACAATGATTATTAATGTAACGAAAGACACTTTTCAGAAAGAAGTTTTAGAGTCCGATGTTCCGGTACTTCTGGATTTCTGGGCGCCATGGTGCGGCCACTGCATCAATCTGGCGCCGACCATCGATGAAATTGCAGAAGAGGCTGCAGGCAAATTCAAGGTCTGCAAACTGAATATCGACGATGCACAGGAAATTGCCATGCAGTACGGTGTTATGAGTATTCCGACCTGCGCTAAATTCGAAGGCGGAGAACTGAAAGCCAAAACTCTGGGTGCGCTGCCAAAAGCTGCGCTGCTGCAGCAGTTAGGTTTATAAACACGTAAAAGAAAAGACTGTCGCATTAGAATTTTCATCTATATGGGCATTGTCAGAGGCCTGATGGCAATGTGGAAAATATTGGCAGAATATAGCAGTAAATGTTATTGTTTGGATGAAAAGTGGGATGCTGCAGTGAAACGGTAAATCGATTTACTGAAAAAGAGCAAAATCGCACAAAAAAAAGTAAAACGTCTTAACTGCAACTGAATAATAGCGGGGATATCGATTTTATCGAATCCATCAATCCTGCAATTTTACTGAATTTCTAATGATAAGTCGATTTTTCAGTAAAATTCAGAGCGAACCGACATGAAGCGATGAAATAATTTGGAGCTATGCTCTTGGTTTTACTTTTTTTCTTGGAAAAATGCTTTCCTTCAGTAAAACCAGATTTGTGTTCACGTTTTCGGA
>JAXKAR010000050.1:0-52580 GCA_036305845.1 Emergencia sp. | reverse complement strand
GACCCATGTTAATGCTCCTTTCTTTTGATAAAATGCAGTTGGCAGACCGCACTTTTATCTTAAGTTAGGTTGCATTACTGGTCAAATGCATAGCATCCATTGAACCCCGCGTCTAACACGGGGTTTTCTTTATACAAAAAACGCAAAGACGGATGCTTCCTGGAAACAGCATCCGTCTTTGCTTGTCACTATGTATTAATTGAGAATTTGTTAAATGCAATATGAGTACAAATTAGTAACCTATTTTGCTTTGCCTTCAGCCTGATGCTTAGCAGCTAACTGATCGGCATACTTTTCGTTTACGATATCCGTCCACAATTCTGCATTGTCTACACCGATATCTGCAGGTTCGAATACAGGATCCAATCCCATCTTCTTCTGTCTTTCGTAGTCCTTCAGCAGTTTAACAGCCTTGGTGGATAAGATCAGCAGTGCGATGAAGTTAATCCAGCACATGATACCGATACCGATATCTGCTGTGTTCCAAGCTGCTGCAGAAGATCTGGTAGCGCCTACTAAAACGATCAATACGATGATCATTCTGAATACGTTAGTCCAGATTGTTCTGGTCTTTTCGCTTGTATTTCTCAGCAGGTAAGAAATATTTACATCTGTGTACAGTACGAATGACAGCAGTGTAGTAAATGCGAAGAAGAATACTGCAATTGCAATGAATGCGGAACCGATACCCGGAATTACGGAGTCGATTGCAGCCTGGGTGTAACCAACACCAGGATCTACGCCCGGCAGATTTTCTGTGATCATTACGCCAGTTTCTTCGTTTGTTACGTTGTACATGCCAGTGGACAGAATCATGATTGCTGTAGCTGTGCAGACAAACAGTGTATCAACGTATACGGAGAAGGACTGTGCCAGACCCTGTTTAGCAGGGTGGGAAACTTCTGCAGAAGCAGCAGCGTGTGCACCGGAACCGTATCCGGCTTCGTTGGAGTAGATACCTCTCTTAACGCCCCACATTACTGTGCTGCCCCAGATAGCTCCATAAAGGGAATCCATCTTGAATGCGCCCTTGAAGATCAGTCCGAACATTTCCGGAATCTGTTTGAAATTGATTGCCAGAATAACCAGAGCGATAATGATATAAGCGATAGCCATAACCGGTACGATGAGCTCGGAAACTCTTCCCAGTCTCTTTGCGCCGCCAAAAGCAACAACTGCTACGCAGATTGCCATGATGATACCGCCGATCCAAGGATTCAGGCCAAATGCGTTGTGTGCTGCATCAGCAAAGTTGAATGCCTGGATAGTCGGACCAGTAATACCGTTAGCAAGGATTGCTGCTAATGCGAAGATTGCTGCAAAAATCTTTGCTAAGCTCTTGCCGCCCATACCTCTTTCGATATAGTAAGCAGGACCACCTTTGTATTCGCCGTCGATTCTTGTCTTGTAAGTCTGTGCCAGTGCGGATTCAGAGAATGCAGTTCCTGCACCGATGAAAGCGATGAGCCACATCCAGAATACAGCACCAGGACCGCCGAAACAAATTGCTGTTGCTACACCGGCGATGTTACCTACGCCGACACGGCCGCCCAGAGCCAGCGCGAATGCCTGGAAAGAGGACATACCTTCATTACTGGTTCTGTCTTCTCTCTTTCTGTCTCTGCCCAATAAGTAGTGCAGCATGTCTTTGAATAATCTTACCTGTGGGAACTTCATGCGGAGTGTGAAATACAGTCCGGTACCCAGAGCAAGAAGCGTCAAAGGCAGCGCCCAAATCACGTTGTACATTTGGGTGGTTAGATTGTCTAAAAATTCCATAAACGTCTCCTTCCTAATAAATCCATTAGTTCGAATGAAATAAAATAATATTGAGTAAAACTACCTTGATACAATCTTAACAAACCGTTTCAAGAAAACTCAAAAAGATTCACAAAAAAGCGAAGGAATGTTCTGAATATTCCCCAGCCATACTTTCATGGCCTATTCGCATGAAGATTTCCGAAATTTAAGCGCGAAAAAGGGAGAACCGGCTTTGCAGTTCTCCCAGATTATATCTGTTATTTATTTCAGCGCATTGCGATATAGCAACAGACCCTCGATGAATTTGGAAATATTGACACGGCCGCCTCCCGGGGAATTCCCCTTGATGTAGTCCATCTCATCTTTCAGGTTCTTAAAATCGAAGACATAATTGGCATAGACCTGAAAAATTTCATTGCTGTAATCATCAATGCCCAGAATGGCTACATTGTTCATTCCCTTCTTGATCGCTCTCCGAATACGCTGTTCAATATTTTTCAGCGAATCTTCCTGATCTTCGGCAATTCGATTCAGCACATCTTTTGTGTACTCACCGCCGCTTGTAATCAGATACCTGCACACCGCCTGAATGTCAGCCACGCCTTTCTCACCCATCATACCCAAAAGACCTAAGAACATGTTGATTTCCTGTAAGGAATCTTTTGCTTCGCGAGGTTTGACTTCCTCTGCCTCTGACGCCTCGTCTGCAAACATACCCTTAATATTGTTCATGATGCTGTTCATCTTAATCTGATTTTCCACATTAAGTAAAACTTTCTCTACCTCAATCACATTGATCGGCTTATGAATAAAGAATTCCACACCGGCATTATAAGCTTGCTCAATCATGCCCTTCTCTGCTACCTGAGAAATCATGATGAAACTGATGGCACTGCGCATAGCTTTGATTTTGCCAACCAAGGCTATACCATCCATTCTGCTCATCAAAAGATCGACCAGCACGATATCCGGACGCAATGCAATAATCTCATCCACAGCTTTTTCCGGATCAGTTTGATAACCGATTACGTCACCGCCCACTCGACTTTCTACAATATTTTCTAAGGTTTTTACTGTGCCTATCTCATCGTCAATCAGGTAATACCTCATTTTCTTCCTCCTCGAAGATACCCTTCGGCATAACTATGTTAAATTCGGTAAATCTGTTTTTTTCACTGGTAACGGCTATTTCGCCATGAAAATAGTTTTCTACATAATCCTTGACCAGGGTCAGCCCCAACCCACGCTGCACATTGCCGGTTTCCTGGCTGAACTTTGTAGAATATCCCTCTATAAAGACAGTTTCCAATGCTTCTTCACTAATACCGGGTCCATTATCACGAACCGTAAGAATATATCGCTCACCGTCACCGCGAAGGATCAAGCTGATTCTGCCCCCGCGCTCACCAATGGCCTCGGTAGAATTTAAAATCAAATTCCTTACTACAGACATCATTTTAAAGTATTGTTTTACATAAAAATTGACCCGGACTTTAGTATTTAATTCAATATTATAACCCTTGCTCTTGATATATGCTGTAATATTTGACTTTTCTATGGCAATCATGTCTCGCATGGAAAGCCTGGTCTCATCAATATCATCCACAAAGGTTTCCTTCAAAACGGTAATAATGTTAAGATAATCTCCCTTGACCTCATGAGCATTTTTGGAAACCTCCAGAGAGGCTGTTTTCAGTTCTCTGGGCAAATCCATAGCCTCAATGGATTTATACAGGGCGAACGACTGTCGCATAATGTCCTCAATTTCGGCTGCATTCTTCTCCATAACGTAAAGCTCACTCTCGAAGATAGATGCCTGCACGATGAGTCTTCTGTATTCTCTGTCGTGCTCCTGTTTGAGTAAAAGGTTGGAGTAGAATTCCATAGCAAGAAGAATCATCTGGATCAAAAGTGTTCTGCAGATTGCCACCATAAAAACAGAAAGCAAAATCGTCACAGTAAAGACATTCTGTCCCTGAACCAGACATCTGGCCGTAAGCTCCACAGTGTTGGAGAGAAAGTCACAAGCCAGAATAACATAGGGAAAATTGCGAATGTCCTTAGGTTTCTTGACCACATGCTTATAAATCAACGTATAACATATTCCGTAGAAAAAGAAAAAAGCCATGTCCGGGATAATCAGCGCCGCAGAAGCACGTAAACTTATACCGGCAAACTCCCCCCCATACACGCCGGAAATAAATAGCCGGAATAACGGAGAAAAAATGCAGGCGCAAATCCCGATATATATTGGTGATAAATCCTCATAGCAATAGATGAAAATCGCAAAAACAACTACCGACATAGCGATAATAAAGCCGTCGGTAATGAAGTTAAACTTTACTTGTGACGCAAGGGATACAAAAATTGCAATAAATACGGTTTTCTTAAATTTCTCCATAACAATATCTCCGATGTTCGTATCTATAATTATACCACTATTTTCCGTCCACTGACAATAGGTCAGACATGATTATTTTGTTAAATTTATAACTATTCATATGGTTTTCAATATTTTTATGTTTTTTGTGATTTTTATCAAATTTACCCTTGATTTTTTGTTTTTATTGTGGTATATTCTCTACATCATTAAATTTTTATTCATAATAACAAATATTTATTCTATTGGAGGTACAAGAATATGGCTAAAGAAAAAATCGTCCTGGCCTACTCAGGCGGCCTGGACACATCAATCATCATCGCCTGGTTAAAAGAGCATTATGACTGCGAGGTTATCGCTGTCTGCTGCAATACGGGACAGAAAGAAGACTTTGACGCAATAGAAAAGAAAGCTTATGCTACCGGCGCAGACAAAGCGTATATCCTGGACATTCAGGAAGAATTCATCACTGATTTTATCTATCCGACCTTAAAGGCCGATGCAATCTACGAAAACGACTATTTGCTGGGTACCTCCATGGCCAGACCGCTCCAAGCAAAGAAAATTGTAGAAATTGCCGAAAAAGAAGGCGCATTCACCATTGCCCACGGCTGTACCGGTAAAGGCAACGATCAGGTGCGTTTTGAATCTACGATTCATGCCCTGAATCCTGCCATCAAGATCATTGCACCTTGGAGAATCTGGGACCTCCAGTCTCGTGAACAATGTATCGATTATGCCCATGCACATAATATTCCTATTGCGCAAACTGTAGAAAAGATATACTCCAGAGACGAAAATATCTGGCATATCAGTCACGAAGGCGGCAACCTGGAAAACCCATGGAACGAACACAAGGCTGACATTCATGTCTTATCAAAAACCCCGGAGGATGCACCGGATGTGCCAACTTATGTAGAAATTGACTTTGAGCAAGGTATTCCTGTTGCTATTGACGGTCAGAAAATGGAACCAATTGAGCTGCTTACCACACTCAACAAATTAGGTAGCGAAAACGGCATTGGTACGATTGATATTATCGAAAACCGTCTCGTCGGTATGAAATCCAGAGGCGTCTATGAGACTCCCGGTGGTACTATCCTGTTTGCCGCCCATAAAGATTTAGAAAAGCTGATTCTGGACAGAGATACGCTGCAATACAGAAATATCGTTTCTCAAAAGTTTGCACAGCTCGTTTATGACGGTCTTTGGTTTACCCCACTTCGTGCCGCGATCTCTGCCTTCGTAGATGAAACGCAGAAGCTGGTTACCGGAACGGTTAAAATGAAGCTTTATAAAGGTACTGCTTGGCCTGCAGCCAGCAAATCCCCTTATTCTTTATATAACGAAGAATTCGCCACTTTCAGCGAAGATGAAGTTTACGATCAAAGCGATGCAGAAGGATTCATCAATCTGTTCTCCCTGCCGCTGAAGATCAGAGCCATTCAGAAGCAGAATCTGGAAGGTGTTCCGGAAGCACAGAAAGCTTTGCCAAAACAGATTTTCAAAGGCGGCTCTTTCGTCGAATAGTATGAATCTATCACTCCTATACATACCATAATACTAAACACAAAAGAACTGCCTCTTGAGACAGTTCTTTTGTGTTTATATAATCTTTTTGACGACTTATTTTGCTACGATTACAGTACCAGTCTTGCCTTCTAAAGCTTCTACAGCCTTATCCAGAGAAGTAATGATCGCTTTCTTGTCAGGGTTTGCCTGAACAAACTTCATTGCAGCCTGTACCTTAGGCAGCATGCTTCCCGGAGCAAAGTGACCTTCGTCTACATACTTCTGTGCTTCTTCTAAGGTCAGTGTAGCCAGGTCTTTCTGATCAGGTTTATTGAAGTTGATTGCAACTTTTTCTACTTCTGTCAGAATCATCAGTGCATCTGCGCCAACGCTTTCTGCCAGCAGTTCTGCTGCAAAGTCCTTATCGATTACAGCTGCAACGCCTTCCAGGCTTCCGTCTTCGTTTTCAACAACCGGAATACCACCGCCACCGCAGGAAATAACGATGGAGGAATCCCACAGTCTTCTTACTGCATCGATTTCTACGATTTCCTTTGGAATTGGGGAAGCAACAACTCTTCTCCAGCCTCTGCCTGCATCTTCCTTAACGGAATAGCCTTTTTCTTCTACTAAAGCCTTAGCTTCTTCTTCGCTGTAGAAAGGTCCGATAGGCTTTGTCGGGTTCTTGAAACCCTGGTCTTCCTTATCAACAATCATCTGTGTAGCGATTGTCAGTACCGGAATATCCTTTCCTCTCTGCTTCAGGGCAAATCTCATTGCCTGCTGCAGGTGGTAGCCGATATAACCCTGGGACATAGCGCCGCAAACGTCAAACGGCATAGCCGGAGTTACGTCTTTTGCAGTTTCAGATGCTAAGAGAATTCTTCCAACCTGTGGTCCATTACCGTGAACCAAACCGATTTCGTAACCCTTGCAGCTAATGTCTGCAATATAGTCACAAGTCTTTTTTACAACTTCTAACTGTGCTTCTGCTGTAGCTTCGCTCTTGCCGGACTGCAGAGCGTTTCCGCCTAATGCGATTACAATTTTTTCTGCCATGTTTATTTTCTCCTATTTTTTATAAATCGTCTCTGTTAACAGGGCAAGACATACATCTTGGGCCCCCTCTGCCTCTGGACAGTTCCGCACTTGGAATGGTCAGAACTTTTACACCCTTCTTGTCCAGCAGGTCGTTGGTCACGTAGTTTCTTTCGTAAGTTACTACAGTTCCAGGCGCGATACAGAGTGTATTGGAACCATCGTTCCACTGTTCTCTCTGTGCTGCCATCAGGTCATTACCACCACAGCGAATCAGATCTACTGCAGGTAACTTGAGGACTTTGCTCAGGATATGATCCAGGGAATCTGTAATGGAAGTGAACTTAGCTTTTCCATCTTTGCCCAAGGTGATCTCGAATAACTGAAGCGGTCCTTCGATTTCCGGATGAATCGTGAACTTATCATAGTCAACCATAGTAAATACAGTATCCAAATGCATAAATGCTCTTCTCTTCGGAATGTCGAATACCAGAACTCTCTTGAAAGTTGACTTGTTCAGCATATTTTCTGCAAATCTTTCGATAGCAGGGGCTGTTGTTCTTTCGCTGAGACCGATTGCAACAGTTTCTGCGTTGAGTACCAGCACATCTCCGCCTTCGATGGAAGCTTCGTGGTCGTAGTCATACCACAGCTGGGAACCTTCCGGTGCAAAATCCTTGTTGTGGAGGAACATATACTTCAGGAGTAATGCTTCTCTTCTTCTGGTCACTGTACTCATGTGATGGATGTTCAGACCGTTTCCTACACAAGCGCCAGGGTCTCTGGTGAAGTACAGGTTTGGCATTGGATCCATATAGAAAGGATAAGAAGAAGAAATGAAGTCAGCCAAGGATTTGCTTTCCACTTCGATTTCATCTCTCTTGATGCCGGCAATAATCTTCGCAACCATAGCTTTCTCTTCCATGTTGATCAGGTAATCATAGATTGCTTCTCTAACACCCTGAGAATTCAAATGGCTTTCATCCAGCATCTTGTTTAAAAATTCTTCTTTAACAGCCTTGTCTTTCAATGCCTTTGCAGTTTCGTCCACATAGTAAACAACTTCTACATCGTTTTCTCTGAGTACTTCTGCAAATCTGTCATGTTCCTGCTGTGCAACTTTCAGGAAAGGAATGTCGTCGAACAACAGTCTTTCAAAGTTGTCAGGAACCAGACCTTCTACTTCATCGCCAATTCTGTGAAGCAGTACTTTATTTAATTTTCCGATTTCAGAATAATTATGGATTCCAGGCTTCATAATTATCTCTCCTCCTTAATGTTTACAAAAATACTGCCGCAGGCTGCAGATTGTGCCACCCACGGCAGCATAAATTTCTTTAGGTTAATGCTGTTTAGGCAAGTCCGTCTTCGCTGCCCGGAATTAACCGATTGTAGCTACGATAACAGCCTTGATTGTATGCATTCTGTTTTCAGCTTCGTCGAATACAACGGAGTTCTTGCTTCTGAATACTTCGTCGGTAACTTCGCGGATGTCATATCCTTCTTCCATCTGAGTCTTAGCCATCTTGGTTTCGAAATCGTGGAAGGAAGGCAGACAGTGCAGGAACAGGCAATCTGGATTTTCTGTGGAATCCATCAGTTCCTTAGTTACCTTGAATGGAGTCAGAAGTCTAACTCTTTCAGGAATTTCAGCTTCTTCACCCATGGAAGCCCAAACGTCAGCGTAGATTACGTCTGCGCCCTTCAGACAAGCTGGATCTGCGGATACTTCGATAGTAGCGCCGGTTTCCTTAGCAACTTCCTGAACCTTAGCAATTACATCCTGGTTCAGTTCTTTCTGTAATTCTTCCGGACCGTAAGCAACATAGTGCATACCCATCTTAGCACAACCATACATCCAAGCATAGGACATGTTGTTTCTGATGTCACCGGAGAATACAACCTTAACTCTGTTCAGCGGCTTAGCGCAATGTTCTTCGATAGTTAACAGGTCAGCTAAGATCTGTGTAGGGTGGTCAACGTCAGTCAGACCATTCCATACAGGAACGCCTGCATACTTAGCAAGACCTTCTACAACTTCCTGATCGAAACCTCTGTATTCGATACCATCATAGAATCTGCCCAGAACCTTAGCAGTATCTTCCATAGTTTCTTTCTTGCCCATCTGGGAGCTTCCGGAATCCAGGAAAGTTACGCCAGCGCCTTCGTCCATAGCTGCTACTTCGAATGCGCATCTTGTTCTTGTGGAAGTCTTTTCGAACAACAGAACGATGTTCTTTCCTTTCAGAACCTGATTGCAAATTCCTGCTCTTTTCTTAGCCTTCAGATCGTGAGCTAAGTCAAGCATGTATCTGATTTCTTCCGGTGTGAAATCCATTAAAGTTAAAAAGCTTCTTCCTTTTAAATTTACTGCCATTGGTAAAATCTCCTTTTCTCTCTGAATAAATTTAAGTTTTCTCCATAAAGATAGTTTAACTCTCGTTATAAAAATGATACTATATTTGTCAAAAAATTAAAGTACCAGTGCTTTGGTTTTTTTGTGTGCCAGTTTCTAAAATTTGGTAAAAAAAAGCCCTATGCACTGGTAATACTCGCCTTGAGCAGTTCTATTTTTTCCTTTAAATGTTATTTTTTAGACAAACTTTCTACCACATCCACAAAATTCTCCATGCCCAGTCGAATTCTCTCTATGGTTTCATAGGAGTAGTTCAGTCTGATGTTGTTCTGCCCGCCGTTTTTGTACGGGTAGAATACCTCCCCGGGAACCACAGAAATCCCCCTTTTGGCACATTCTTTTACTACTGTTTTACTACTCACGCCGGCCGGCAGTCTGCACCAGACGTACACGCCCCCCTTCGGTTCCTGATAAGTTACACCTCGGGGCGCCAGCCGGTCAAGATAAGCACACATCAAGTTCTTCTTCTGCAGATTCTGCTGTGCTATCGTATGCACATGTTTGTCATAAGTTCCATCGGTCAAATATCTGGTCAGCAATTTCTGTGTCATCCAGTCGAGGGACATGAGCCGAATGGACACCAGATAGCTCAAACTGCGAATTAATTTCTCCGGCGCCACGACAAAGGCCAAAGACAGCCCCGGAATAAAAGTCAACGCAAAGGAATAGATATAAATCACATTTTCGCTGCGGTCCATGGATTTTAGGGTCGGCAAAAACTTATCCTGAAAGGACAGCTCTGACGCCGCATCCTCTTCAATAATCGGAAGTCTGTACCGATTGGAAATCTCCAGCAGTTTCTTCCTCCTTTCCACGGAAAGAATATTCCCCGTAGGATCATGATAACTGGAATTCACATAGATAAACCGAGGATGATGCATTTCTATCAGCGCCTCCAGGTTTTCGCAGATTAAGCCGTCTTCATCAACGGGAACAGTAACCGGCTTACATCCGGCAAGTTCAATAACTCTGTACACATCCGGTGAAACCGGCTCTTCAATGATGACTTTATCCCCCGGAGACAGTAAAGCGGCAATAATAAAATCCAGCGCCTGGTTCGTTTCCGAAAGAATCTGTACCTGACCGATTCCTGCGCTGATTCCCTTTGTACGGAGATAGGAAATAATCCGCTGACGCAAGTTCAGATCTCCCTGATAAGGGGACAGAAACGAATGTCTACGGCCTTCCTCCTTGAGAATTCCCGCAATATCCGCCGCCAGTATGTCCTCGTCAAAAATAGCCGGCGGCATACCTGTTGATAGCGAGATATTATTTTCTTCGGAAAAACGCAGAAAAATATCGTCAAAGGTTCTTTCCATATCTTGATATTCATCTTTGATAATGGTACTCCAGTTGACCTTTTTTCTGACATCAGGTTCATAAAACCCTTCGCTTTTATATGTTACTCTATAGCCCACACCCTGAATGGACTCCACCAGTTCCTGATCTTTCAGGTGGGTATACGCTTTAACAACAGTATTTCTATGGACGCCAATCATCTTGGAAAGCGCCCTTTCCGACGGCAGTACCGCGCCATGAGTCAGCTGCCCGTTAATAATAATACCCTTAATCTGATCTGCAATCTGCCAGTAAAGCGGCGTTCTCAGATTTTTATCTACGATAATCTGCACACCTACGCCCTCTTTCCATGGAACTGATAATAGCAAACCTCCAGACGACCGTTATATAGCTTTCTTCTTCGGTCAGCAGGTCGTCCGAAAATCTTGTCTTCCACCGTCTTGTCCGTGGTCACCATGAATAAAGACCAGGTTGGATTTTCTGCAAAAAACGCATGATACTTCTGGTAAATGTTTTCTATCTGCTTAGCCTCACCGATACGTTCTCCGTAAGGGGGATTGGTAATGATGATGCCGCCCGGCTCTCTGGCCTCTATTTTGTTCATGTTCATTCTCTTGAAGACAATACAGTCATCCACTCCGGCTTCAATGGCGTTTTCTTCCGCCGCCTCGATAGCCTTGGGATCTACATCAAAAGCGTAAATCTGCACATCCGCATCGTAATCTACTGCATCGAATGCCTTTTTTCGTTCATCTTTCCAAGTTTCCGCAGGAATCAGTTCCCAGCCCTCTGCTGCAAATTTTCTGCCGATTCCCGGCGCGATGTTTCTGCCGATCATTGCCGCCTCAATGGGAATTGTGCCGGAACCGCAGCAAGGGTCCATCAGCAGTCTTCCACTTTTCCAAAAGGAAAGCTGCACCATAGCCGCAGCAAGGGTCTCCTTAATCGGAGCCGCTACATCGCAGACTCTATAGCCCCTCTTATGAAGTCCCGCTCCGCTGGTATCCACCGTCAGCGTTACATTATCTTTCAGTAAAGTGACTTTTACCGTATACTCTGCGCCGGTCTCCGCAAACCGGTCGACACAGTAGTATTCCCCGAGGCGTTCTACAATTGCTTTCTTAACGATACTCTGACACGCCGGCACGCTATGCAGCTTAGACTTGACGGAAGTTCCTGTTACGGTAAATTTTCCGTCTATGGGAATCAGTTCTTCCCAAGGCAGAGCTCTTGTCTGCTGAAAAAGCTCCTCAAAGATCTCTGCCTTGAATTCTGCCATTTTAAGCAAAACTCTATCTGCAGAGCGAAGCCAAAGATTGCTGCGAACAATGGCTCGTTCGTCACCAAGGTAAGTAATCTTGCCGTCCTCCGCTTTCAAAATCTTATAACCCAGTTCTTGTATTTCCCTCTTTACTACCGCTTCCAGTCCAAAGGTTGCGGTTGCGATTAGTTCCAGTTTCATATATACTCCTGTATTCTCTGTTTGTGATAGGCTCTCTTTAATAATACCCGATTTTGGAGTTGAGGTAAAGAAAAAAGGCGCATCAGTTTTCCGATACGCCTCTATATATTTACCCAATATCCGTCCGTTTTTTAGTTGTGAAGATGCTCCGCCAGTTCTTTCATGGTATCCAGACTAACCTGTCCCATAAAGTGATACTCCACGCCTTCATAGATGAACTGCATTACCGCTGTTTTCGCCGGTTCCACCAGATTCCATTCTGCCGGTCCATCCGTTTCGATTTCGTAAAGAATTACTTCTGTATTCAGATTCTCACAATAGTATTTCTCTGCATCAAATTCAGCGATCCAGTCGATATTGTTGGTCTCGTAACCCGGATAAAGGTCTTCCGTTGCACTTTCTGCCTCCGCTCGGATTATCATCTGACAACTTATAGGCGAACGGAACTTTTCTCCTGCTTCATAGGAAATCGTATTTCCTATGGCCGGATCGGCGTTTTTCTTTGTTTGAACCCGCTTTAAATCTCCCAGGATATAGCTGTAGTTAGTAACAGTAACGCCGTAAATTTCTCCCTCTGTCGTTGTGTCCGGATAAAAAGACCAAGAATGATTTTCTTCGCTGCTCTTATCATATTTCAGCAGCTTAATCCCAAGCGTTTCTTCTGCCTTGGTCAAAGAACCGTACTTATTCCATTCATCACTCATCTCTTGAGAGATCTTTACATAATCGCTCTCAACTTCTATCTTTTCATCGCCTAAATCGAATATGGTAACAAATTTTCCGGCAATGGTTTCGGCAAAGGTCTGCACCTGTGGAATCTGGCTTATGCCGGCAATCCCGATTATGCCTACTGCTGCAATCACAGATGCTTTTTTCCAAAACAACTCGCTGCGGATTCTCTTGCGTGGTCGTTCAGCCCGGCAGACCTGCTCATCAGATGATTCAGCTCCCCTTGCCTGTGCCTTTATACGTTCACGCATTCTTTCGTCCATTTCTGCACTCACTTTAATCTGACTGAATCCATCTCGAATCTGTCTTTCTTTCACTGCAATACCTCCTTCCCTATGTACTCCATACGGAGCAGTTCTCTTCCCTTTTTTAACCTCATTTTTATCGTGGATTCCTTCTCGTTTAAAATCTCTCCGATTTCTCTGACCTTATAGCCTTCTACATAGAAAAGATAAATGACAATTTTATACTTTTCGGGTAATCGCAGCACTTCTTTAATCACCTCTTGGGTCTCTAAATTTTCTGCAGCTGGCTGCCACTCTTTGAGTTCTCCCCGATGACTGTGCCAAAAAGATTTCAGATGGTTTTTACACAAATTCACCGTCACACGAATAAGCCATCGTTTCTCGTGTTCCTCACTGTCGAAACTCTGCTCCGCCGTATATAACTTCAGAAAAACCTCCTGCATGATATCTTCACTTTCCTGTTGATTTTTCATGTAGGTGAACGCTATCCGGAAAACCATATCTTTTTGTCTGGCATATTTCTTTTCAAATTCTTTATCGGTCAGCATGCTTTCCCGTCCTCCTTTCACTATATATACAACTAATCCGGCAAAATGGTCAAAAAACACCTACGAAAAAAGGCGCTCACAGCAAGATATTGTCCGCCGCAAAACGCCTTTAACTATTCAATTATACGACTAACGCCTTGCCACTCGCTGTTTGCTCGTGGGGCGTTAAAGCATAAGGAGTTTCCTGCAATTTGCTACGCAAATTGGGCTAGCTCCATTAGAGATAAGGGGCTCTTCTGTTAAGGGAATTGCCTTCTAAGGATTCCAGTTCGTTGAGTGCCTTACCTGTTCCTACAGCTACGCAGGAAGTTGGATCTTCTGCAATCTTAACTTTGATTCCGGTTCTCTCTTCGATTCTCTTATCAATACCGTAGAGAAGTGCGCCGCCACCGGTAATCACAATACCTGCTGTGCTGATATCAGCTGCAAGCTCCGGCGGAGTCTGCTCCAGAACACTATGCGCTGCTTCGCAAATAATATGCAGTGGTTCTTCCAACGCTTCCATAATTTCTTCGGAAGTTACCTCCACCGTTTTCGGAAGTCCGGTTACCAAGTCTCTGCCTCTGCACTCCATGGTCAGACCTTCTTCTCTCGGATATGCCGTACCAATGGTTTTCTTGATTTCTTCCGCAGTTCTTTCGCCGATGTACAGTTTGTGGACTTTTCTCATGTATTTAATGATGGAATCATCGAACTTATCTCCTGCCATCTTAACCGATGTGCTGGCAACGATACCGCCCAGGGAAATTACGGCAATATCCGTTGTTCCACCGCCGATGTCGATAACCATAACGCCGTCCGGCTGTGCAATATCAAGCCCCGCGCCGATAGCTGCCGCTACAGGTTCCTCCATGAGGAAAACATCCTTGCCGCCAGCCTGGGTTGCTGCCTCTCTTACGGCTCTCTTTTCGACTTCTGTAACACCGCTCGGCACGCAAACCATGATTTTAGGCTTGAAGAATCTGCCGCTGCCGCAAGTCTTTCTGATAAAATACTTGAGCATTCTCTCTGTAATGTCGTAATCGGAAACAACGCCGTCTCTCAGCGGTCTGACCGCAATAATATTCGCCGGTGTTCTGCCCAGCATCTGTCTGGCTTCTTCCCCTACGGCCAGTATCTCATCAGTATCCTTGTTGATTGCAACTACTGATGGCTCGTTGAGCACGATTCCCTTATTCTTTATATATACTAAGACATTGGCTGTCCCTAAGTCGATTCCTACTTCACTTGCCATTTCCATACTCCTTTTCTTTTCTCTTTAAATTTACAACAAAATCGTAATCTCTGATCATCTCTATAATATAGCATTTACAAATATTATCCAGATTATTAGAGATATTATACACAATTTGAAGACAGATTTCAACGAAATTGGTTATTTTGTTTGCTGAGAAAGACCGTACTTCTTCTGGTATTCACTGTACATGGCTTTGAACTCAGGATCTTCCATGGTCTTCAGTTTATCCAGATATTTATGTGGGTCAAAAGAAGATCTGGACTGCTCGATAATGGCTACTGCAATATTGGAGCAGTGGTCAGATACTCTCTCATAATTGGTCAGAATATCCGAAAGGACAAAACCGTGCTGGATAGTGCATTCTCCCGTCTGCAGTCTTGCAATGTGGTTCCGCTTGATCTCGTCGATGAGGCCATCCATAACTTCCTCCAACGGTTCTACATGATATGCCAGATCCAGATCATTGTCCTCGAAAGCCTGAATCGCAATCGTCATAATTTCTCTGATTGCTTCTGTTGCATTCTTTAGTTCGCGAAGTCCTTCGTCAGAAAGCACAATTTTTTTCTCGTGAATCTCTTTGGCGGCTTCCATGATATTCACCGCATGGTCACTAATTCGTTCAAAGTCACCGATTGCATGCAGCATTTCGGAAACCTGTTTGTTGCCTTCATCCGAAAGATCAGTACCGGACAGTTTCACCATATAAGCGCCCAGCCGGTCTTCATAAACGTCCACTTCTCCTTCCAGTTCCTTAACCTGAAGCGCTTTCTTCTCATCATAATTAAAGATCAGTTCCATAGCATCCATAACGGACGCTTTCGCCTGGTGCCCCATAGTCTTGGTCAGATTGCTGCATTCCTGCACAGCGATAGATGGCGTATTGAGCAGTCTCTCGTCCAGAAAAGCGATTTCTTTTTCCGGTTCGGTCTTGATTGTACCTTCGGCAATCTTGACCAGCTGTTTGGAAAACGGAAGCAGCAACAGAGTTGTAGAAATATTGAATATGCTGTGTATAATCGCAATGCCCACAGGATTGATCGCCTGTCCGATAATCGGCAGCTCTACCAGATAATGCATAATCAGGTAAATCGCCATAAAAATCACGGTACCGATAATATTAAAGGAAATATGAATTACAGCTACACGCTTGGCATTTCTGCTTACACCGATACTGGAAATCAATGCTGTTACACATGTACCGATATTCTGTCCCATGATAATCGGAATAGCCATTCCGTAAGAAATGCCTCCGGTTAGAGACAGTGCTTGTAAAATACCTACCGACGCAGATGAACTCTGAATTACAGCAGTTAGAACAATACCGGTCAAAACACCCAGGAACGGATTGCTAAATGCAGTCAGCAGGCTGGTGAATTCCGGCATGTCCTTGAGCGGACTAACAGAATCACTCATAAACTCCATACCATACATCAGAATAGCAAAACCAATCATGATGCTGCCGATATCTTTCTTCTTTCCGCTCTTTGCCGCCATCATCAGAATAATGCCGATAAGGGCAAGAATCGGAGAAAATGATTCAGGCTTCAATAGCTTAACCCAGACATTGTCGCTCTCAATACCAACTAAACTGAGAATCCATGCCGTTACTGTGGTTCCGATGTTAGATCCCATAATCACCCCTGCAGTACTGGATAACTGCATGATTCCGGAGTTAACCAGACCCACCAGCATAACAGTAACAGCAGAAGAGCTCTGAATCACTGCGGTAATACCCACACCCAAAAACAGACTCTTCAACGGGTTAGACGTCATCTTCTTTAAAATGCCTTCAAGTTTGCCTCCCGCCACTTTTTCCAGGCCCTGAGACATCAGACTCATACCGTAAAGGAACAGCGCAAGGCCGCCAAACAGCGTAATAAATGAAAAAATATCCATGTACGTTCTTTCCTCTCCTTTTTAACGCTTAAAAGATAATGGTTATCGTTGTTCCAATCCCTAATTCACTATCAATTTTGATGCTGGCATTGTGATAAGCGGCTCCGTGTTTAACAATAGACAATCCAAGGCCTGTCCCGCCAATTTCTTTGGAATGACTCTTGTTAACCCGGTAAAACCGTTCAAACACTCTATCCAGATCTTCACGAGGTATACCGATACCCGTATCGGATACACTCACTGCCGGTCTGCCGTCCTCCTCATAGACGGTTACCGTCAAATTCCCTTCTGTACGATTATATTTTATCGCATTATCACATAGATTGTAAATAACTTCTCCCAAAATTTGTTGTACAGCCTCTATGTAAATGTGCGTCCCCGTAAGATTTACCTTCAGCTTCTTCTCCCGGGCAGCCGGCTCCAGGATGTAAAGCACTTCTTTACAGGTTGTATATAGGTCTACTTTTTCCTTTTTGGCGATTACCGCCTTTTCATCTAACTGGGACAGTTTGATAATGTCTTCCACAAGAATAATCAGCCTCTGCGCTTCATCGTAAATTCTTCCGGCAAAGCGAGGAATGTCCTCAGTCTTGACCAAATCATTTTTGATAATCTCGGCAAATCCGGAAATTGAAGTCAGCGGCGTTTTCAGCTCATGAGACACATTGGCAGTGAACTCTTTTCGAAAGTCAGCCTCTCTGGTTTTTTCGTCCACGTCAATCATCAACCTGTTGATTTTCTGGTTCAATGCATCGTTCTGCTCTGCAATTTTGTAAATCAGCGGGCGAACCTCCTCGTAAACTTCTGCCTTATCAGGATTTTCCAAATCGATTTTATTGAGGGGTTCTACAATCTTCTGCGCTGTCCGTGCCGCAAGAATGAAAGACAGAACCACTGCCAAAAGCAGAATCGCTAAAATCGGCTGAATCATCTCCAGAATCAAACTGAATACCGTGACCTGTACCTGTGAAATACGCAAAACAGTGCCGTCATTAAGTCTCACAGCGCTGTATACGGTTTTTTCCGCCAAGGTGGTCGAATACCGGATATCTTCTCCGTATCCGCTCTCCAATGCTTCTGTAACCTCCGGACGATTGCTGTGATTTTCCATCTCTGCCTCGTCTACGGAAGAGTCATACCTGACCTGTCCGTTTGCATCAATCCAGGATATTCTATGCCCCTCCGCAAGCTCTATATCGCTGAGATAATCCTGCCCCGATATCTCCACCGCATGAGCAAGCAGGTAAGCCTCATTCTTCAGTTCTCCATGATACTCTTTGCTATACTGCAAATACAATACGCCTAATATCAGAATCAAACAGGCGATCCAAACTATGATGGCCACCAGAAAGGTACTTCTGAAAATCCTATTTTTCATGTTCACTTTCTCCCAGCTTGTAGCCTATACCCCGAACGGTTTCTATCAGCCTTCCGCACTCTCCCAGTTTTTGACGAAGGGAACGAATGTGAACGTCTACCGTTCTGCTTTCACCGTCAAAGGCATATCCCCAAATCTTGGTCAAAAGCTGATCCCTGGTAAAAACAATCTCCTGATTTTCTACCAATAACGCCAAAATTTCAAATTCCTTCAGCGTCAGAGTAATATCCTCCCCGTCGACTTTTACAATATGCTTCGCCGGCGCTACAAAGAGTTTTCCGACGCTATACTCCTGTTCCGGATCTACGACTTCCGCCCTGCGAAGAAGCGCCTTAACTCTTGCGATAAGCTCCATCATACCAAAAGGTTTCGGCAAATAGTCATCGGCGCCGTAATCCAGGCCGATGACCTTGTCATATTCCGTCCCCTTTGCGGTCAACATCATGACAGGGACTTTCTTTGTTTGGCTGACTGTGCGCAGCTTTTTCAGGATCTGAAGTCCGTCCTCTTCAGGCAGCATAATATCCAGAAGAATCAGCCGGGGAACTTCCTTCTTCACAGCATCCCAAAAGAGCGACGGCCGTTCAAAGCCGCGGGCTTCATATCCTGCATTATTTAAGGTGTACAAAACCAGTTCTCTGATGCTGTTGTCATCTTCCACAAAATAAATCATCGATAAAACCTCCATTTATCTATGTTAGAGTTTACTATACCGGGCGCACAAATGCCATATCTCCAATGTTAAATTTCTGTAAAGTTTGTTTATTTTGACCAAAAGTGTCGAGCATATCCGTACTTTCTCCGCATATACTGGTTCTAACTTGAGTTTAAGGAGCGGTGTTTATTTATGAAGGATTACATAGAAGAAAGAGTACTTTCGCTGGCCAACTATATTATTTCAACCAATTCAACCGTCAGAGCCGCCGCAAAACAATTTAAGGTCAGCAAAAGCACAGTACATAAGGATGTGACCGAACGGCTGCAGGAAATCAGTCCCTCACTTGCCGCACAAGTAAAGAACGTACTGGATGTCAACAAGGCGGAACGACATATCCGCGGAGGACTGGCAACCAGAGAAAAATATCATCACGAAAAAGGCGATGAACGATAAACTGTATTTTCCCGGATAAATTCTGTATAAAGATAATGATTTTTCCTCCAAAGTATTCTATAATGAGGTTAACTGATCTACGAAGAATGGCAAAGGAGGATTCTCTATGATTTATTTTAGAAGTGACTACAGCCAGGGCGCCCATCCCCATATCCTGGACGCTCTGATTAAGACCAACGAAGAACACACCGACGGTTATGCGCTGGATCCGCACAGCGAACATGCTGCGCAGATGATCAAAGATTTGATTGGCAGGCAGGATTGTGAAGTCTACATGATGGTTGGAGGAACGCCGACCAATGTCATTACCATTGCCGCAGCCTTGAAGCCTTTCGAAGCAGTGGTTGCGCCGAGAACCGGGCATGCGTATATTCACGAATGTGGCGCAGTAGAAGCAACCGGCCACAGAGTCCTGACCGTAGAAGGCGTGGATGGCAAGGTTCAGCCGGAAATGATTGACGCTGCTTGGGGAGAGTTTGAAGACGATCATACCGTAGTTCCTAAAATGCTGTATATCTCCAATCCAACAGAGAGTGGTACAATTTACAAGAAAGCTGAATTGGAGGCTCTACGTACCTGTTGTGACCGCCACGATATGTATCTTTATGTAGACGGTGCAAGGCTGGGGGCTGCCCTGACCTGTGAAGAAAACGACCTGACGATTCAGGATATCGCTCGTCTGGCCGACGCTTTTTACATCGGCGGTACGAAGAACGGATTACTTCTGGGCGAAGCGCTGATTGTCTTTGCCGACAATATCAACGACCATTTCAGATGGATGATCAAGCAGAAAAACGGTATGCTGGCCAAAGGCCGCCTCATCGGCGTCCAGTTTGAGGCGTTGCTTGAGGGCGGCGAGAACAGCGTGTTCTACCAGATCGGCGCACATGAGAATGCCATGGCAAAAAAACTGCGAGAAGGCATTGCCGCTGCCGGCTACGAATTTTACGGCACATCACCGACCAATCAGGTTTTCCCGATTTTTCCAACAAAATTGGTCAAGGAACTGGAAAAAGACTTTTTCTTCTATGAATGGGCGCCTTCCGGTGAAGATCACACCGTAATCCGTCTGGTCACTTCCTGGGGCACAACCGAGGAGGACGTAGACGCATTTCTGGCGGCAGTCAAGAAATTTTAATTCTCTTGATGCAGTATAAGCAGGCCCACAACTAAGTCAGAAAAAACCAATATAGTATACGGCAAAAAGTCCCGACGCTCAATGTCAGCAGACGATAGACATTGGTCATCGGGACTCATATTCAATAACATACACGTTGACAGAACTTCAGTTTTCTATGATTTCTGTCAACATTTTTTATTTTTGCCGGATCTGTCGACATCATTCTTCTAAGTTTCTGCCGCTATTCTTGTATTTCTTCAGAATTTTTTCCACCTGTTCATTGGTATTCATCTGACGTTCCCGTACTTTCTGTTCGTATGGGGTAAGCTTATCTATGTCCTTGATATGGGCTTTAGTTGGTTTCGGCACTACGGCAAAATACATCAACGGTGAAATGAGGAAAATGTCGATCAATAGCCATCCCGCAAAAGTAGAAATCCATTGAATCGGTTCCCAATCTGCAGATACGCCCCAGAGCGCAAGCCCGAAGAAGCCGGCAAAGCACAAGATAAATGGAAGAAATAACCCTTCTATTTTTTTGATTGCCCGTGAAAGCTCCTCATCAAACCAAATGGTATTCAATTTTCTGAAGATAAACCTTGCTCCGCGAAACTGGGTGTTGGCAAGGTATACACAGGTCTTATAATCTTCAAAGGTTCCCTTGCGAGCCGGAATCACTGTAGGTTCTGTTTCTTCGGCCTGATAGTGATAAAAAATCTGACCACGAATCAGCTCTCCCTCTCCCATTGCAGAAAATCCGATCTCCTCATCACCATCTGCCCGAATGACCATCTGATCGCCGGCCTTCAGCATTTCTGTTTTTCCATGGATAGAAATAGCCGCATATCCTTCTTTCAGATACAGGGTGGTGGCCTGACAGTTATAGGACGGATGGCTTTCCCCGATAAAATGTCCGCTTTCCTCGGTTAGCGGCAGTATATCCAGAAAACCGAGGTTCCCTTTTGCTACCATCAGATTGTAATCGGTAATTTTGCCAAAACTTTTAGTCAGGTATGCGCCGTCGAATCGATCCTGCTCCATGGCAGAAAGACGTGATACCCGAACATCTTGATGGGCAAGAACAACGTTCCCCTCCAGCACCAGCAACACCCGATCAAACCCGGGAAGCTTGGAAAATGTGGTTTCCTCTTGCTCGCATACAGCGGTGCTGAGGCGCCAGGTAAAATTGCGTTCCACATAACTGGAAGTCTCAGGAAAAATCGCCAGTTCTGTAGTTTTTCCGCCGGTCCAAGCGGAGGTTTGAAAGCTGTCAGCCTTGAAAATACTGTATTCCATTACTCTGTCCTTCATTTCTTAAGATTAGTTTAATTATAACTCCCTTTTCTTGCGTTCACAACCGTTTTATAGTATAATCTCAAACAGATTATGCGATTGGAGATTAAATCATGAACAGAGCCGACGGATACAGATTAAAGGACTGTGATCCATTTTACCAGATCACACCCCATATCATGCCCCATCGATATGATGCAACCAATTATACGGAATTAGATTTAGATTTGGATGAGATTCAGGCGTACATTACGCGATGCCGTCACAGGGGAGTTAAGATGGATCATATGAGCGTGATTATCGCTGCCTATGTCAGACTGGTTTCTCAAAATCCCAATTTGAACCGATTCGTTATCAATAAGAAAATTTACGCACGGAATCATCTGTGCGTCTGCTTTACTACGCTTCGAGCACATAACAGCGAGGAGACCGTGACCAAAATCTATTTTAACCTGGACGATAACATCTTTGATGTGAACAGAAAGCTGACAGAAGCCATCGAAGAAAGCCGTCATATAACAGGCGGCAATTCTATGGACAGACTGCTTCGCAACCTCATGCGCGTTCCCTTTCTGGTAGGTACTGCAGTATCGGTATTAAAATGGTGGGATAAGCACTTTTCTCTTCCGTTTTCAATCATTGACGGAAGCCCTTTCCATACCTCTCTGTTTTTGACTAACCTGGCTTCCATCAGGCTGCGTCCTGTCCTTCATCATATTTATGATTTCGGAACCACAGGACTTTTTATCGCCATGGGACAGCCGGCAAAAAAACTGGTTAAGGTGGGCGAAGTCATCGAAGAGCGAAAAATCATGCCTATCACGATTTCCGCTGATGACCGAGTAGAAAGCGGCTACTATTACGGTCGCTGTTTCCGAGAATATAAACGTTATCTGCACCATCCTGAACTGTTAGAGGAAAAGCCGGAGCAGATTATCAGAGATGCCAACGTAAAGGTAAAGAACCCTAAGTTTATCAGCCGATAAACACAGAATAAATTTATACGAGGTGTTATTTTATGGACAGAAAAGAACTTGCAATCAGTCTTCACAAACAGAAATTTAACTGCGCCCAGTCCGTTGCCTGCGCATACTGCAGTGTACTTGGCTATGAGCCGGAGACCGTATTTAAACTGGCAGAAGGTTACGGCTTCGGTATGGGTACCATGGGTACTTGCGGCGCAGTATCTGCTATGGCTATGGTCATCGGCATGAAGGAGTCCGACGGGAATCTGGATAATCCACATACGAAAAAACAATGCTATGCTTTGATGAAACAGGCTACAGAAAAGTTCAAAGAAAAAAACAAGTCCACAATCTGCAAGGAAATCAAAGGCGTGGACGGCGGCGAAGTCTTGAGAAGCTGCGACGGCTGTATTCAGGACGCCGTAGAAATTCTCGACGAACTGCTGCTGGGCATAAAATAGTCATAGTAAAAGGCGTGTCTTACAGATGTGTACGACACGCTTTTTGAAGGGGTTAGCGCCATGAGGCTCAAATAGATATCCTCGGTCAAAACAGTACGCATTATACAAAATTACGGAGCATACATCAATGAAAAAAATCTTAGTCATCGGCTCGACGGTGGCCGACATCATCGTCAACCTGGATTTTCTTCCTACAACAGCGCAGGACGTTCATATTAAATCCCAGAAAATGTCTTTGGGGGGCTGTGCCTACAACGTATCGGATATGATTCGTCATTTTGATGTACCTTACACCCTTTTCTCCCCTATCGGCACAGGACTTTACGGTGACTTTGTCAGAAATCAGCTGGCGCTCAAGGGGCTTGCCTCCCCCATGCCAACCCCTGATCAGCCCAACGGCTGCTGTTACTGCTTTGTGGAAGAATCCGGGGAAAGAACCTTTATTGTCGAGCATGGTGCAGAATATCTTTTTTACAAAGAATGGTTTGACCAGCTGAATATGGATAAAATCGGAAGCATCTATATCTGTGGTCTGGAAATCGAAGATAAAACAGGCGATGCCATTGTGGATTTTCTCGAAGCGCATAAGGACATTCCCGTTTGTTTTGCTCCCGGCCCTCGGCTCAACAATATCGATGAAACATTGATGTCCCGTATTTTTGCCCTTCATCCAATTATCCATCTTAACGAGGATGAAGTGTGCGGATATACCGGTGCAAACAGTCTGGAGGATGGCGCCTGGGCGCTGTTCCAGATGACAAAGAACACAGTGATTGTCACAAAAGGCGCAGATGGATCGTATTTTTACGATGGGGAGGAGTTAATCCACGTTCCTCCGACAAAGGCGGCTATGGTGGTGGATACCATCGGCGCAGGAGACGGACACTGCGGCGCAGTCCTCGCCTGTTTGGCTAAGGGTATGACAACTTACGAGGCTCTGCTGCAGGCAAACAAGGCGTCTTCACTTGTCGTTACCCAAGAGGGCGCGACTGTAGATGACCAGATCTTCAAGAATTATTTTAAATAAAAGTTAGTTTGGCTATTTTTAATGTGAGCCACATTCAAAATCACAAAATCCCCACGGTCTATGCCTTGATATGCTCCCTTCTAGGTAGACAGTTAAAACAATAAAACTGTTTATCAAGGAGGGAGCATATCACCTCAATGGCATTGTGGGGATTTTCTTTTCATTTTTTTATGCCAATTCGTCTCTGATCTTCCTCAGCTGCCTGGTCAGTCTATTAATATTGTTAATCCGTCTGACTACAGCATAGGCGTTTTCCTCTCTGTAGAGCAGCACCTGATTCAGGCTGTCCAGCAAATTTTCGTATAAAGCCTCTGTCTGCCGCAGAAACTCGTCTTTATCCATGGTGATCAATCCTGCCGGAAGCTGTTCGATATCGTAGTGATATTCCATACCGAAAAGTTCTCTGATTTTATCAGATAGCTCTAGTTTCATCTCGTTAAGACGAAATTCAAACAAGCCGTTGCAGGACGTCGCTTTTTCTCTAAGCTCTGCAATGGTATCGGTCACCGCCGCAAACCGTGTATCCAGCTCCGGATACGGCATGTTCATGGCTTTCCAATAAAAATCCAACTGTGTAAGCGCGCTGATGATCGTATCTTTCAGTTTCTTCTCCGTAGATACCGCTAAAATTTCCTTGATAGAAGTATCCAAATCCTGTGCAATCTGTTCCTTCAGCGCCGGAATACCCGCACCTGTCTTTGCGCTGACAGGAAACAGCTTTATATCCTCTGTCTCCATGAGCTGGCAAAGCAGAGTTCTGCAATAATCCAGATATGCGGCAAGGTCAGCCTCGTCCACCAAATCTGCTTTATTAACGGCAAAATAAAATCTTCCGGCAAACTCTCTGGTATTCTGTAAAAAGTCAATTTCAATCTGATTAATCGGGCTGTCTACTGATAAAAGAAAGACAACTGCATCACTTTCCTTCATATAATGATACGCTGTTTCCGTATTATTTTGGTGGAAAGAACCTACGCCCGGCGTATCTACAAAAGTCAGTCCATTCTGCAAAAACGATGATGGCGTATGCAGTACCACTTCCTCCACGCCGAGTATATTATTTTTGTTTTCCTGCTCGCTGATAAAGCTGCTGAGCCGGTCAAATTCCACCGGTTCTACCCTTCCGTTCTCATAGCGCACCGTCGCGTACCTTTCGCCGTATACCACTTTAGTCACGACACTGGTAACCGGTACGATGCCTACCGGCAGAATTTTGTCCTGCAGAATTTCATTTGCCAGCGTACTCTTTCCTCGTTTAAACTGACCAATGATAGAAACGGTCAGTTCCCGACTTTCCAGCTTATCAATCAATCCTTTAACATGTCCGGCCTGTCCACTACATGCCGGTTCTGCCTCCAGAAGCTGAAAGACCTGCCTTGCTTTATCTAAAATTGTATCATTCATTTTCTGTTTCTCCGCTTTTCTGTATCCCAATTGTTTCTCTGACGTCCGCCTCTCCCCTTTGCGGTTTCGGACGGCGATTTACACTCTGCCAACCGGATTTTGGCAACAGGTATTATCAGTATAGCATAGGAAAATTCCACTGGCAATGACTTCTCTGGCATAGGTCAAGCTCCGGCGCAATACATATAGACATATTGAGGTGTGTGTATGTTCATGGGAGAAGTAAAACTGAATATCGTGGTGCTGACTTTTTCCAACCTGGTCATCGGGCTTATCGAATTTGTCTTCAATCTCTACCTTTCCCGCATTCTGGGCGCAGAGGGGCTGGGACTGCTCAGCCTTGTCTCCCCTATCAACTGCCTGTTCCTTTCCTTTATGACAGAGGGACTGGTCGTAACCATCTCTAAGCTGTCGGCCAAGCATGCTCATTTCCGGGATTACACGGCGATGAACAACACAATAAAGGTTGCAACCATCTTCAGCTTTCTCTGGTCTCTGGTTCTGGTGGGCATCGTTTTTTTCAGCGCAGATTTCATTGCTTCCCGGTTCTTGGGAGACCCTTCTCTCCGCTATCCCATTTTGGCAACTTGTCCGCTGATGATCCTCATGTCCATCTCTAATATTGTCAAAGGGCATTTTCTGGGACTGGCAAAGATCAAAATTCCCTCTCTAATCAATATCAGTGAAAAACTTCTCCGCTTTCCCATTCTCTACTGCCTAATCCGCTTTCTCCTGAATCATACGGGATTTCCACCGGTGACTCTGGTCTATCTTTGCTATGCTATTGGAGAAATGCAAAGCGTTCTCTTCCTGCTGATTTATTATAAGGTAACGAAACCGAAGCCGGATAAACAGTTTGCACCTGCGCCGCACGCCGCAGAAAAACTTGATTTAACAACCGTCAAAAGTGTACTCTCGCCCTTGGTCAAAG
The DNA here is from genome assembly GCA_036305845.1 of Emergencia sp. GTDB lineage: Bacteria > Bacillota > Clostridia > Peptostreptococcales > Anaerovoracaceae > Senimuribacter. The sequence goes on along the minus strand of JAXKAR010000050.1, from coordinate 26,367 downwards.
GCGCTGCGCCAATCTGCCTGACCCAATGCCTTTTTGAGTTTGTCAATGCGTTTTCTTCGGTTATCGTAAAATCCAGGCTCTGCGCCATCGGTTACAGTATGTCTGAAGCGCTGAGTCTTTTAGGTATGTACAAAGGTATGGTCTTTCCGCTGGCCAGTTATCCCATGATTCTGGTGGGATCAATCTGTTCTATTGTGGTGCCTCGGGTTTCTACCATGATTGCCTCGAAAAAAGATCGTTTTGCCAAAAGGCTTCTTCACCGCGCCATGGCTGCCGCACTAATCATCGGAATCCTTACCTGTATCCTCTTCTGGATTTTCGCAGATGAAATGGGTTTGTTTTTCTATAAGCGTGATGACCTGGGACTGATGATTCGACTGGCCGGTCTATGTGCGCCGCTCCTCTTCGTCACAACTACCACCACCAGCCTCTTAATCAGTGTAGGCAGGGAAGGACAGTCTTTCCGAAACTGCTTATTCCAGCAACTGCTCCTGTTAATCGGTCTGCTGATTTTCACCGGCATACCTGCACTAAACATCTATGGTTATCTGCTCTCTATCGCCTTATCCAACATGGTTCTATTGGCACAAAACCTGTGGTATCTGCGGCAATTGTAAAATTGATTTCACGACCACTTGTATACTTTTTTCATAGTAATAGGGAAAGGATAAAGCCTTTCCCTATACTATAATTTACTGCGCTTCTTTTCTATAAATGCTTAAGGACGCTGAATTTTTTCTACAGCGGCGGCAGAAGATATAAGATAATGGTGAACAGAATCATACCCATCAGCGCAAAAGGATAGGCCGCACCATAACCTCCGGCCGGACCTTCACTTTCTGTTGCTTCAATGGCAGCGCCCAGACCCGGAGTGGATGTCATTCCTCCACAAAGTCCGCCGGCCAGCATAATCCAGTTTATCTTAAACACATATCTTCCAACGAGGAATCCGATGAAAATAGCAATCACCGCAACGGCTACTGCGCTGATCGCCATCACCGCACCTTTATCCGCCAAAGCGGAAATAGCGCTGTATCCATAGTTCAATCCCACGATAGCAAGGAAGAAAACTACCGCAATCTCACGGATAACATCCAAGATAAGATCATTCATACGAAACGAAACTTTACCGATTTTTCCGATAAACCCTAATACTAGAGCCATGATCAGTACACCGCCCGTCACTTCTAAGGAGACGTCTCCCAGGAAACCCAGTGGAAATTTTATCATCCCCAGAAGGTAGCCGGAAAAGCACACCAATCCAAAACCGATAAGATCAAACTTCTCTTCTTCTTTTTCTTCTGCAGCCTCTATTTTCATCTCACTGCAATAAAGCTGTCGCTCTTTCTCCACATTGATGCCAAAGAGCAGCGGAAACAGGTTCATGGCAAGAATGACCACGATTACCCCAAAAGGATAAGCAACCGCATAGCCCATACCCACTTCTCCATTAACACTGCTTCGATAAGTTTCTTTCTCTGCCTCAGACAGAACAGGTTTTTCTCTTTGATCAAATGTTTCAGCAGAAACGCCTACGACATCCAGAACCTCCTGTCTTTCTTTTTCAGACAGCCGGTCAAAATGGGCAAGCTGCGCCTCTGATTGATTGGCCGCATTTTCTATAGCCGCTGCCAAACCTGGTGAACTGGTCAATGCACCGGTGTAAATGCCGGAAGCGGAGTATACGTTTGCACCCGGCGCCACTCCAGAAACCGTGTACGCCCCTGCTGCGCCAATCAATGTAATTATGGCTCCTAATGCAACAAACTTCAGTCCGTATTTCTTGATTACCGTACCGATATTCTTTGCAGCCTGAAGACCCACCGATGAAACGAAGAAAATCAGCGCCATGGTAAAAAGTCTGCCATCAACGATTTTTCCCGTTTCCGCAATCATCAATCCGTCTCCAGAGACATCACCGGATTTAGCGGCTTTCATGACAAAGTAGCCAATAACAAGACCAACAAACAGGGCTCCCGAAGAGCCCAAAGACAGTCGACCAACCTTGATTTTCCCAAAGAGAAGGCCCAAAACACTGGTAATAAACAGCAGGACGAAGGAGTTAAAGATAATTGACGAACTAAGCAAGGTAAACCTCCTCTCCCCCCACAATCGTTCTTAAGACCGGAATTTGTGCAATTCTGTGGGGATCGATTTCAAAAACATCTTCCCCCAGAACCACCATATCCGCCAGCTTTCCGATTTCCAAGCTCCCTTTTTTCTCTTCTTCAAATGCGCCGTAAGCACTGTCTATGGTAAACAGGCGAACAGCTTCCAGAACCGACAGCTTTTCTTCCGGTTTCCATCCGTCCGTAACCTGATCCAGTCGGTCTCTTGTTACAGCAACTTGAATGCCTTCAAGAATATCAAAAGATTCAACCGGCGCATCGGATCCGCCACAGCAATGGAGTCCCTTTTCCAACATGGACTTCCACGCATACGCATTTTTCTCTCTGTCTTCACCGACCAAGCTACGCAGGGTTTCCTTATCACTTGCCACGAAGACCGGCTGTATATAAGCAAGGATTTCATTTTCTTTCATACGATCAAAGATATCGTCACCGACAATCTGCAGGTGATTGATCGCCAGGCGCAGATTCTTCTGACCAAACTTCTTTATGGCTTTCTCATATGCACTACACACCAGTTCGGTGGATTGATCCCCAATAGAATGGATAATGATCTGCATATCGTGATCATAAGCATAATCCACGCAGTTCTGCAAATCTGCCTCATCATGAATCATCGTTCCGCAGTTATCACCATCCTCCACATAAGGTTCTTTCAGCAAAGCCGTTCTTCCTCCCAGAGAACCGTCTTCATATAATTTGACAGGACCTATTCGATAATAGTCACTGCCATCGCCGGTCCGATAACCATCATCAATATATTCTTTCATATCCTCAAAACAGGTAAACGATCCTTGCTCACGGATACGCACCCGGAGTTTTCCCTCCGCATCCAGCTCCTGATGAGCCTTTACAATTGCCTTTCTATCTCTTCCCGGCAAGGACAGGAAATTATCACTTTCCACACTGGTAATTCCGCACCGGCTAAAATCAGGCTGTACACCTAGAATCATATTCTTCACTTTATCCACAGACGGAACATCCATGGCATTGTAACAAAGCTTCACTGATGCTTCTGTTAAAATACCGTTTTCTATATCAATATGTTTTATGTATTCTTTGGTGTGTTCCATTCCCAGGACAATTTCCAGCCCCTTGCTGTTCACCGCCGCCACATGGCCACAGACGCGGATAAGCAGAATCGGTCTCTCTGTCGAAATCCGGTCTAAGTCGTGTTTGGTTAAAAAACGCTTTTCATCGGTAAAGTTTTCCTGGTTCCAACCTCTTCCGTAAAGCCATGTATCCGGTTCGCTGTCTTTCATATTCTCCGCCAGGCGCTTGCCCTCATCAATTACATTCTGTATGGAATCCACTTCAAACATCTTGTAAGATTCTGATAAAAAGGCATAATTCAATAAATGCAGATGAGAATCAATAAAACCAGGGAGCACGGTCTTTCCTTCCAGGTCAATTCGCTCTACAGCATCGATTTTGTCTGCTTGCGCATCGCTTCCTAAGAACGCTATCTTTCCGTCCTTGACACCGATTGAAGAATACTGTCTATTGTCTTTATCTATGGAATAGATTTTGCCGTTATAATATAGTTTATCCACATCTTCCTCCAATTCCCATAATCTTTGGAGCCGCAAAAGCGGCTCCAGGGTATTCATCGGTTTCTTTAAAACTCAATTCTCTCGAAAATATCGCAAAGAGGTGCAAACCATCCGCCGTTATCTCTAACATACTTGATAAAGTCTTCCAGCATGGTGATATTGTGTGGTCTTCCGATTACCTGCGGATGCATAGCAACATCCATCAAACCGTTTTCAATATTTTTAATTCCGTAATCAAAGTGCGCCTTCCAGATTTCAAAAATCTGGCTCTGCGGTTTCATGCCTGTTCTGGTCATTATGAATTCGGAATGTGGGAAATCATCCAGATACCACGATACCGGCATAACCACCAGGTTTGCAGGCTCTCCAAACTCATTTCCTCTGTCAAAATTCACTTTGCATGGTCTTGGACAATATGGATAGTAATCGTTGCCCATCAGGCTGGAGTCATATTTAAACCCGTATTTTTCCAAGATTTCTACAGTGTTCGGACTGTAGTCAAATCCCGGCGAACGGTAACCTACAGGTTTTACACCAATTTTTTCTAAGGTTTTCAAGCCTTTAATCATGATAGCTTCTTCTTCCTCGTAGGATAAATCTGTAGGGTCCTCATGCATGTAACCGTGATGGGCGATTTCATGCCCACGGTCTGCAATTTCTTTGCAAATTTCCGGGTAAGTATCCAGGGTATGCCCCGGAACAAAGAAAGTTGATTTTATGTCATATTTATCCAGCAAGTCCAGAATTCTGGGAACACCTACTTCTGCACCGTATTCCCCTCTGGATGTATAAACCGGAGAAGTTTTCCCAAAGGATTCCATCCACACCGATGAAGAATCAAAGTCAAAGCCCAAGTTTACGGCAATTTTCTTTCCTTCAGGTAATTTTACCTTTCCTGTTTTCTGCATAATCTTCCTCCTGTTTACTTTATTATTTTTGTTGATTTCACTTATACCTCTGCAGGCGCTTCCTCTGCTTCTGCGGTTTCATCTTTAAAGATGAACAGGCCGGTGCAAGCATAGATAATTGCAACAATCGGACAAGCCAGAGGCAAAATTGCATATGGCAGATAAGACAAGGTTGCAACACCTAACACGGATGCGGTGTAAATACCTGCTGTGTCCCACGGAATCAAGAAAGAGAACATCGTTCCGCCGTCTTCCAGTGTTCTGGACAGAACTCTCTTGTCAATCTTAAACTTGGTATAAGTATCCTTTAACATCATGCCCGGGAGCATAATAGCCAGATACTGCGCTGCTGTCAGACATGCTGTAATGAGGGAGAAGCCAAGGGTTCCGATGACCAGTCCTCTTGGTTTTTTGATTCCACCCAGCAGTTTCTGCAGGAATACACCTACAACGCCTGACTGTTTCAGCATTTCGCCCATACCCATAGTCAGTATCGTCCATGCAACGACTTCCATCATGCCTGCAATGCCGCCGCGGTTAAGCAAGCTGTCAATTTCAGCAACACCGGATTCATTGAAATAACCAGAACCGAGAGCATTGATAACGGTCATGAAATCAGAATGATCCTGCTGGAAAATCAGCGCCATAATAATTGAACCAAATGCACTGGCAAGCATGGCGATAACCGGCGGAAGCTTGAACAGCATTAATACTACAGTGAAAACCGGAATGATAAACAGTACCGGTGTAATGTTAAAGTTCGCTGCAAGTCCTGTCATCATTTCATCCACCAACGTCATCTCAGCACTGGATGTATCCAGTCTTGCACTTAGTATAAAATACCCGACAATAGTAATCAGCATTGCCGGAATTACCGTATACATCATGGAATTGATGTGTCTGTAAACCGTAGTTCCGGAAACTGCAGGGGCCATATTTGTCGTGTCTGAGAACGGAGACATTTTGTCACCGAACAGTGCGCCGGACAGAACCATACCTGCAGTGAGTCCAGGGTTAATGCCAAGACCTGCGCCGATACCCATGAATGCTACACCCAAAGTTGCCAGCGTTGAGTAAGAACTTCCGATAAAGAAGGATACGATACAGCACAGCGCAAATCCGGTTAAGATAAAGGATTGCGGTGTCAAGAAATCAAGCCCATAGTAAATAATTGTCGGAACAACACCGGAAACAATCCATGTACCGATTACCATACCTACACTCATCAGAATGAGGATGACATCCATAGAGCCTTTTGCTCCATCAGTAAACCATTGAAAAACATCTGCCAGCTTAAAACCAAAACAAACCAGTAAAATCCCGATTACTGTGCCTGCAACGGTAAATACAACCTTCGTATCGCAACCCAGCACAGCAAATCCAAGAAATAATACGGCGATTAAGGCTGCAATGCAGATAATCGCTTTTCCGAACGTTAAGTTCGGCTGAGACTTATTTGTTGCATCTTTTCCCATTTTATTTCCTCCATTTAATAGTAAAAATCCAAATAATGTGTTAAAATTCTAAAGACATATTTATTGTTTGTTTTTTTCAAAATTACAAACATGAAAGTCATCGGCCTGCATCCTGAACTTTGCCTTACACCTCGGGATGCGGGCTACCTTTTTCACCTCCTTTGTGAAATATATAACCAGCAAATTCCATGCCAATAGTTTTTTCAAAAGAAACACATTATTTCTCGTACAAATACGGTTCTCTTCCGTCTTTCTAAAGTGGATAAACTGGATATTGTTCATTTTTTATCCCGTTTATCCCATTATGTCCCCGCCGTTGACTTCGATAATCTGCCCCGTAATAAATCCGGCTTTATCGGAAGCCAGGAAGCTGACTGCATCTGCGATATCCCTCGGCACACCCAGCCGTCCTATCGGGATAATGGTGTTATAATATTCCTTAGTTATCTTCCCATTAACGATGAGCATATCAGTATCAACAAATCCCGGTGATACGGCGTTAACCCTGACCCCTTCCGGCGCCAGCATACGGGCAAAACAAATCGTCAAGGAATTTATAGCCCCCTTTGATGTCGAATACGGCAAGGAAACAAAATCTCCTCCAGTCTTTGCTGCGCCTGAAGAAAGATTGACGACAACGGCACCTCTCTCCATTTTGGGCAACGCATATTTTGTAACGAAGAAATAACCCTTTACATTGGTATTCAGCACTAAGTTCCAATCCTCTTCATTGATATCATCAAAAGCCTTATTCACACCTACGCCTGCATTGTTGACAAGACAGTCTATTCTTTCCATCCTCGACAGCGCCTGCTTTACTTCTTCCTCCTTTGTTACATCAAAGACAAGCGGTTCCACCACATAATCCTTGCAGAGGTCGAGGGTTTCCTTCAGTCGTTCTTCACTTCTTGCATTTGCATATACCTTATAGCCTTCTTCTGCTAATTTCAGAACAATGCCCTGACCTATCCCTGCTGCCGCACCGGTCACTACTGCAATTCGTTTCATTTTCACTCCTCCTGTTCTCCTGCTATAGCCTTCCATTATCGAATAAAGTTAGTCCATATTTCCTTTTTTACGGTTTCCGGCTGAGCCCCCGCATTGCGCCCTGCTTCAATACATCTCAGCAGCCACGCCATGTTTCGGCCTACCGTTTCCATGGTGAAAATTCCTTCTTCATCACGGAGTACTTCTTCCGGCGTATTTCCGTAAACAATGGGCCAGTAATCCCCGCTGACCAGCGGCATCTGCTGATAGGTGGGATATTTGAGCAGTACATCCAGCGCAGATGTACACCCACCACGCCGAGCGGAGGCAACAACTGCTGCCGGCTTATGATAAAAACTTCCTGCATTGAACATTCTGTCCATAAAGGAAACCATGGACCCTGCCGGGGAAGAAAAATATACCGGCGTTCCAAAAACTAAACCGTCAGCCCCTTCGGCCTTTTCTATGGCTTGATTCACTGCATCATCAAACACGCATCTCTTTGTCCGGCTGCATCCACTGCATGCTGTGCATCCCGGGATACTCCCGCTGCCGATATGCAAAATCTCCGTATCGATATCCCTTTGGTTCAGCGTCTGGGCAACACGGGACAGGGCCGTATATGTGCATCCCTTTTCGTGAGGACTCCCGTTGATTAAAAGCACCTTCATCTTCTTTCTCCTTTCATCTACTGGTGAAGAACCTTTTGTACCTGCATATAATGCAATTATTATGCCACAAGTTTACATTTGACGATTGGCGCTGCCGTTTGTATAATGAACTCAAACAAAACATAACGAGGTGTAAAATGAAAAAGGTAGCCATCTTTTACCGGGACCGCAAAAATCAAAATGCAATTCTTTATATCCAGAATAATCTTTACAGCGTCCTCGGCGACTATATTGACATCAATAACTATTATCTGAATGAGATGGCCGAAAACCAGATCATTCAAGCAGATGCCTATCTGGTACTTTACGAAGAGATGCTCCATTATCTGGTTCAGCATATCAGCGACTTTTCCAAGGTTGTCGTCATCTCTCGAAGCATTCAGAAAAAATACCTGAAACCAATTATGGAAATCGCAAAGGGAACTGATGTCCTGGTCGTCAACGACTCGAGAGAGAGTATCCTGCAGACTGTCTACATGATTTACGAACTTGGTATCGGCCATCTAAATCTTCTGCCATACGATTCCACACTAAAGGAAAAAGGCGCCTACAGTCACATCCAGACCTCTATCGTCGCCACCGGTTCAGAACACCTGATTCCATCCCATATTAAAAATATTTATAATATCCGCAACCGTGAAATCAGTTTCGAAACCTTTCAAAAACTGATCTCAATCCTTGCCTTGGAAAATCCTGTAGTTCAAAGTAACCTGATTCACAAGATTAAGGACGATATAGATACGGGGCTAAACTTCCGAAACAGCTATCTGGGCAGTGTTCTAAAGAATCAGCTGTTGACTGATGTTATCGAAAACTACTCGCAGGCGATACTACTTTTGGATAATCACAAGCAAATCCATTATATCAACGAGAAGGGCTATGAAATTTTTCATCAGATTTCGGGGGAGGACTTTAATACTTCTTCGGTTTTTTCCGAAGCACTGTTTAGTGGAGAAGATTTTAAGGATGAATTGATGTTTTTTAATCACGAAAATTATCTAGTCGAAAAGCGGTCTCTTGTCCTTCTTGATGAGGTTGTGGGCTACTGCCTTATTCTGCAAAACGAGAAAGATCTTCGAGATACCGAGGTCAACCTGAACCAGCAGCTGAAGAACCGGGGGTTATACGCCAAATACACCTTTCACGATATCATTCATGAATCCGATTCCATGAAACAATGTATCGATATTGCAAAGAAGGTTTCCGCCTCGGACTATACCATTCTGATTCGCGGAGAAAGCGGTACAGGAAAGGAACTTTTGGCCCAGTCCATTCACAATTATTCGCTGCGAAAAAATTCGCCGTTCGTTGCCGTCAATTGCGCAGCACTTCCGGAAAGCTTACTGGAAAGCGAACTATTCGGCTATGAAGCCGGTGCCTTCACCGGCGCTCAGAAAAACGGAAAGGTAGGCCTTTTTGAGCACGCACAGCATGGGACAATTTTTCTGGACGAAATCGGAGATATCTCGCCCATGCTGCAGGCAAGACTCCTTCGTGTAATTCAGGAGCGGCAGATCATGCGTGTGGGCAGCGACAAAATCATCAATGTGGATGTACGAATCATCGCTGCCACCAATGTAAACCTAGAAAAGAAAATTCTGGAGGGGAATTTCCGAAGCGATCTTTTTTACAGACTCAACGTCATTGCGCTGAATATCTCACCACTTCGGGATAGAAAGGAGGATATTCTTCCTCTGTTGAAAATGTTTCTTGGCAAAACCTACGCCAACATTTCCGCAAAGGAACGAAAAATTCTTCTCGACTATAACTGGCCGGGCAATATCCGTGAATTAGAAAACATCGCCTCCTATTACCGGATTCTGTTCGCAATTCCGGACTACATTTACAGCACCAGCAACCAGCTTCTAACCGAGCAAATTTCTATGCCTAATGCAAATCCAAAAGCAAACCTTCCTTATGAGGAAGATGCGCTTAAGCTGCTTATCCTGAATATTATCGCAAATTCATCTGAAGCACTGCACGGTATCGGACGCTCAGCACTTCTCCACAAACTCACAGAGAGGGATGTCAACATAGGAGAAGGAAAACTGCGAAAAATTCTGGCCGAGTTCCAGCAGGATGGGTTGCTGAAGGTGAATGTAGGTCGTTCAGGTTCACAAATCACTTCCAAGGGTATGGAATATCTGTTGAAGCATCATCCTGAACAAAGATGAATTATGATTTGCCAGCAAAGCTTGCAAAAACAAAGCGGCATTTCCTGTACCCGGGTAATACAAAAACGCTGAGACGATCACGTTTCAGCGTTTTTGTATCCTAATCGGATGAAAATGGTGGAGCATAGGGGGCTCGAACCCCTGACCTTTTGACTGCCAGTCAAACGCGCTCCCAGCTGCGCCAATGCCCCAGATTTGTAACTAAAATTAATTTTAGCATATCTTTACGGGTTTGTCATCTATAAATTTGCATATTCTCCGTTGCACTCACCGCCATTGCAGAGCAGGAAAAATACCATGAGAACAGAAAAAAATCCAAGTGTCTCATCTTCAATATATGCAACCCGGTTGCATATGGCCCCAAAATATACCATGTTTGAAAACGTTTCGTTGAAAAAATTTTAAAAAATGAACAGGCGTTAATCGGAGCAACCAGAAAAATGCTCATTTCGTATGTTCCTACACGTAATTTGCGGAAAGCGGTATGTTGGCAGTAAATGCCGATATACCGCTTTGCTTTAATCTTTCAAATCAGCGATTTCTCCCATATCGGGCAGCCATACGCCGGACGCATCGATGCGTTTTGAACTGTCTTCCTGCTGTCCTTTGATTGTCGACGGAATTTCACCGTTCAACTGACCTCGAACACTTTGAGCTCGCAGAAGGCAAAAATCGGTGATGGTTTTGACCCCTGCCTCATAATCCGCATAGGAGCAGTAGGCCGTAGGGTCAGTTTTGACGTAAGGACTGATGAGCTGCGTAACGGCAGCGACCTTTTTCTCAAAATATCCGCTTTCGAAGTAGGTGGAAATCAGCTGGTCGAAGTATTTGTGGTAGGTTTCAAAGTAATCTGCATTCAGCATCAGGTTGTGAAACATGGGTCTGTTGACCATAATATCGCCGCTGGCAGGGGTATCAATCGGATAATTGACATACAGTTCGGAATCGTTGATGGGGTCGGGCATGCCCAGGGAATAAGTTGCAAATGCCAGGTTGTAATCCCATGGCAGCATCTGCAGCCTGCCGTCTTCCTCATAGAGAAAGTAATTATGCCCGGTGGACCCCAGATAGCTGTCCAGATTTACCACAAAAACCTGCACGGCAAAATACCGCATCACCTGCTCAATGTCCACGGCCTCTTCCAGATCCCTTCGTTCCGCTATTTTCTGCAGGGATTCTATCAGTCTTCTCTTGTCCTCGTCAGAGGTTTTAAATTTCTGATTTCTAAAGATATTATCGTAATTGCCGATGCTGTCACCGGTATACTGAAGGGCCACATCCTGATTGGGGTCCTCCAGCCTTCTGTAATCAGGCTTGTACAGCTTACCGTAGTTCTTGCCGAAATTCCGTTTGGCAAAAGCTTCTTCCGGTTCTTCTACCGCCAGATACAGGCCGATATTCTGGCCGTTGACCTTTACCCGGGCGTAGCTTGTGAGAGGCGTTGCCACACCCATATGACGCATCATGTCCAAGGCCAGATAGTTTTTCATATAGCTGTTATCCTGAAAAGATGAGTCTAAATTCAACTTGTCCAGACCTGCAAAGCTGCCGCCGCTTACATAGTGATCAAACTCCAGCTTGAGGCTGTGTCTTGTGTGACCGTATTTGCGAACAAGACTTCTGGAATTGTTGCCTTTGACCCTGAGACCTGCGTTTTCTATTTTTTTACCGTTGATAACCGCATCACAGGATACATATTCTTCGTCAGCTCTGTCGATAAAGCCTTCCCAGTCGTCTACAAACAGTTCTATCTGCTGGACTTTGGTATCGTCAAAAAGCAGACTGACATAGAGCGAATCAGCGGTGGATTTTTTTAGACCCAGGCTTTCTCCAAAGGTAAACAGGACGGTAATTGCCAGAGCCGCAGCAACAATCAGAATACAGATTTTATCTATATGCTTGTGTTTGAGCATGATGGTTCACCTCTTGTTTTAACCCATATAATCTCCATTATAGGAAACCATAACCACATTGGACACACCGTCAAGTGCGCCCAGTGTATTGATAAAGCCGGTATCTTCGTTTTTTATTCTTACCTCCAGGTTAAGTTCGATGACGCCCGGCATCACGCTTTTGCTTTTCAGAGAAAGCTTGCAAACCTGCTCTTTGATGTAGGCAGTGGCTTCTTTTTCGGCTTCTTCGCTGCTACAGGTGAGCACTAAAATATAAGGCTTGTCAAAGGTTTTCCGTTCGGAGAAAATAAGCAGCACGATTGCGATAAATACACTTCCGAATACGGCCAAAGGAATCAGACCGGCGCCCAGGACAATGCCTGCCGCAATACTCCAGAACAGAAATACAATGTCCATGGGTTCTTTGATGGCCGTTCTGAATCTGACAATGGACAGGGCACCGACCATACCCAGAGACAGCACCACATTGCTGCTGATGGCAAGAATGACAAAAGCAGTTATCATGGTCAGCCCTATGAGGGAAATTCCGAAGCTGGACGAGTACATCACACCGGAAAAAGTTTTTTTGTATATATAGAATATCAAAAGCCCCAGCGCAAAGGCCAGCAGGAAGGCCAGCGCCATGTCCAGCATAGTAATTGCGTTCACATTATCTAAAAATCCTGATTTAAATATATCTTTAAAAGTCATTTGACTGCCTCCCTAATCTAATCGTCTTACTGCTGCATATTTAGAAAAAGAGCCGCTCATTCTGCCCGATGTGCTTACTGCCAGCTTCACGATATCCGGCAGAAATTCATCGTATTTGATTTCGAGGACGGCGAGTCCTTCTGACATGGGTATTTCAACGCCTCCATGGACAGTCCTCAGGTTTCTGTCAATGGTGATTCTAACATTTCCGGGCGGATAGATAAAAGCCTCTCTGTCATAAATCACCATTTTACGGGGTTTTAGCTGCTGTCCTTTCAGCTTGGCATAAAACTCCACGATGAGCGGGTTTGCGGAAAACTTCATAAATTCGATTCTGCCATCGATAATGTCCTCCATTTGAGATCGGGTCAGGGCAGCGCTTCGTTTACCGCAAAGCCCCTTGGTTTTAATCTTTTTCTCTAATCTGATAAAATCATAATTCTCGTTGTAATATCTGATTCTGAACTTTTCTCTGTCTCTCAGACCTTCAATTTTTTCAAAATATGCCTTGTCGTAAGGTGTGTCAAAATACAAGCTGCTCACACAGTAGGAACCGTGTGAGTCAGCATTGTTATCATGGCTGAAAATCTTTCTGAGCCTGGATGCCAGAATCATGTCTTCGCCATGACTGATATGATATTTTAATTCGTGCCGCAGCTTTATCTCTTTGTTTGTCAGCAGGTTAGTCATCATATCCGCTGTTCTGGTCGTCATCGCTGTCGTCATCATCATCGTCATCATCGCTGTCATCATAATTTGAATTGCCTGAGCTGTCATAGCCTGAATTTTGGTCATCTGCGTTGTCATCATAGCCGGAATTACTGTCATAATTAGAATTGCTATCGTAATTGGAATTCTGGCTTTCAGAACTATTTCCGTAATTGGAATTGCTGTCATAATTGGTGTTGCTGTCGTAGTTGGTATTGCTTGCATAACCCGAATTCTGGTTGGAGGTTGTACTGCTTCCGTAACCTGAGTTTGCATCATAATTGCTGTCACTTGTGCTGCCCTTTGTATTTACGGTGGCATTGGACTTCTCTGTAGTGGTTTTCTTTACAGATGCTTTATAACTACTGTCCCCATAGTCAGAAACATTATATTCACTTACGCCGTAATTGCTTTCACCCTCAATAATGATTTGTCCGGAAACCTTTTTATCTGAAAACTGACCCTTTACATCGGCGATAATATCATCCAGGAAGGTATCGTTTGGATAAGCAGATCCGTCCTGGACGGTAAAGGTAATCGGTTTGCTGGTTCCGTCATCTCCCGCTTTGAAATAACCGGCATCGCTTAACAATTTGATCAGCTCTTTGATTACTTCGTTAGAGCTTTTGCCTTCGTAGTCTGTACACTTTGCTAAAATTGCTTCCGCATCGTCATTGAGGGCTTCCAGGCTGATAACATTGCCCTGTTCGTCATAGTTTACAGCAATTTCAGGATTGACTTTCATAATCAGCGTTCCTGCTTTTTCTGCTGCCTGAGATTCGGTGTCCTGTCCGCAGCCTGCCAGGGTTCCCATTGTTAATAGAAGAACCAAAACTGCTGTCAATATTCTTACTAAATTCTTATTTTTCATTACTTTCTCCTTTCGACCGCTTTCTTGTTATGCTACAATACTAATACGGTATTATTAGAAGAACATTAAAAAAACGGAAGCTGGTGAATTTTTTGAAAATTTTAATCGTAGAAGATGAAAAGGATCTGAGAGATATATTGTCAAAGAGGCTGAAAAAACACTACACGGTCGACGCCTGCGCAGACGGAGAGGAAGCCCTGGATTATTTCAGAGTCTATTCTTACGATATGATTGTGCTGGATATTATGCTTCCGAAGATAGATGGGCTGCAGGTTCTGAGACACATCCGCAGTTCCGGTTGCAATACGCCGGTTTTGCTTCTAACCGCCAAAGGAGATATCGAGGATAGGGTTCGCGGACTTGATGCCGGAGCCGATGACTACCTGGTAAAGCCATTTGCCTTTGACGAGCTTCTTGCGCGGCTGCGGGTTTTGTCGCGAAGAAACAGCACGCAGAAGACCAATATTATCTGCGCCGGAGATCTTGTAATGAATACTAAGACAAAGGAAGTCAGCCGAGCCGGCAGAAATATTGATTTGACGGCAAAAGAATATATGCTGCTGGAATACCTGATGTACAATCCAAACATAACACTGACCCGATCCCAGCTTGAGCAGCAAGCCTGGGACAACCGGTTTGAGGGAGGCTCCAATATTGTCGATGTATATATCAGATACCTTCGCAAAAAAATAGATGAGGGGTATGAGAAAAAAATGATCAAAACGATCCGGGGGATGGGCTACAGGCTGGAGGTTTTAGATGAATAAACAAACGATTAAGCTGAAGATTACCCTGTGGTATACCGGGATTATTATCGTAACACTGTCCATCGCTGTCTGCGGCGCTTTTTTTGCATCCCAGAGCTACAGTATTGATAACATGAAAGAAGAATTGCAGGATGAGGTTGGAGATTTACAGGAGGATATCAACAACTACCCTGCCTATTTCCCCGATACAGAGCTTTTAGCGTATTATGACGATGGTGTAATGCTCAGCATTTACAATAAAAAGTTTGAGATGATCAACGGAATTACGCCGGATGACTTTCCTATGGACTATCCCTTTGACGGAACCAGAATTCATGAGCTCAGCAAAGGCGAGGATCACTGGTATATCTACGATAAGAAAATCCAAAGCTCCGGGCAGGATATCTGGATTAGGGGCATTCACTCCTACAGCTCTATCGCCCTGATGATCGAAAGATTGACCAAATGGATTACCATTATTTTTCCTGTGCTTATATTTTTGACGGCCTTTGTCGGCTACAGGATGATTAGCAAATCTCTGAAGCCTGTCACAAAGATAGCCGACACAGCTACGGAAATTGCAGAGTCCTCAGACCTTTCCCTCAGACTTCCGGAATCCAATAAGAACGATGAGCTAAAACATCTGGCAGATACCTTTAATACTATGCTGGACAAAGTTGAGGACCAGTTTCAGCGGGAAAAACAGTTTGTTTCCGATGCGGCCCATGAGCTTAGAACGCCGGTCAGCGTGATGATGTCTCACTGTGAATATCTGATGCAGGACTTGAATCTGGATAAGGAACAGCTCCATGAGGCGGAGATTTTATACGACAAGATTAAACATATGGCAAGTCTGGTCGATGCTCTGCTTGTGATTTCGCGAATGGAGAAAAAAACCTACAAGCTCAACGAAGACAATATCAATCTTTCGACCCTTGCCGATTCTGTTGTTAGTGAAATGGAAGAAGATGGAGCAAAGAGAAATATTACATTGAAGCTTTCTGACTATCTTGTCAATCATGAGTTTATCGGAGATATGACCCTTATTGTACAGATTTTCTCTAATCTGATTTCCAACGGCATTAAATATGGCGTAGAGGGAGGTCATGTCAATGTTGTTCTGCGTGAGAGCAACGGCTTAATTCAGATTGTCTTTGAGGATGACGGTATTGGGATTCCCAAGGACAGCATCGGTCAAATCTGGAATCGGTTCTATCAGGTCAACAGCAGCCGGTCGGATACAAATAGCTTCGGTTTGGGCCTGTTCATGGTAAAGCGAATTGTAGAACTGCACAGAGGCTCCATCGAGGTTTCCAGCGCCGAAGGTAAAGGTTCCGTATTTATTGTCACACTGCCTCGTAAACAATAGCGAATCAAAGGCTAACCCTATCAATTAAAATATCAACCGGGACTACGCTGATTTTGCGCAGTGCCGGTTGATTTATTTATGACTATATCCGTATTACAGTATTCCCCTGCCTGTATTGTATGCTTCTTCCAAAGCCTTATGTCCTGCAATATCTCCTTTATCATTTACACCACCTGCAAAAATAGTTCCTGCCAGCTGCGCTTTTTCATAACAGTCAATCCAGCCCTGAATTGCCGTTTGCGTGCCTGCTACGGTTTCTTTTCCTTCTTCTGCCGCCGATGCAAGCAAGTATATATCACGGAACTGATACTCCGAGTTAAACAGGGAATTCGCACGATCCAGCATTGTTTTTAACTGTCCGGACACGCTATAATAGTAAACCGGAGTTGCAAAAGCGATTATCTCTGCATTCTTCATCTTTTCAGTAATGCTAACGGCATCATCGTCAATCGCACATTTGCCTGTCTGTAAACACGCAAAGCAGCCACGGCAGAATCCGATGTTTTTATTCGCAAGACTGATCATTTCCACTTCATTTCCTGCTTCTCTTGCACCTTTTGCAAAGGCCTCCGCTAATGAATCAGAATTGCCGCCTTTTCTGAAACTTGATGTCATAACTAATACTTTTTTACTCATACTTCATTTCCTCCGATACTTAATTTCCTAATTATAAACTGGCAGTCAGCACATTGACAATATCCTCATGTGTAAGTACACGATAGCCGCCCTCCATAACCAGTGTACTATCTGCAACAGCTTCAATCATATCCTTTGTTACACCAAGCTCAGAAATGTTCATTACAAGACCTATTTCTTTCATGTAGTTTTCCATACACACGAGCCCTTCCAGTGCAATCTGTTCATCTGTTTTTCCTGCCGGATTGACATTCCATACATTTACCGCATATCTTTTAAATTTCTGTAATCCATCTGCCATAATGTATTTATAGTATGGGATGGATACTGCGGAAAGTGTCATTCCATGTGTTGCATCTGTATGCGCCCCTACTGCCTGTCCAAGCATATGTACTTCCCAGTCCGTGGTTTTGCCCATGGCAATCAGCGTATTTAACGCCCATGTGGCTGTCCACATAATATTGCTTCTCGCTTCATAATTCTCCGGGTTCTTCACTGCCGCCTTGCTGCTGGTAATCAGAGAACGTAAAAGTCCTTCTGCAATATAATCGGATGTGTTATCATCTTCTCCTGAAAAATACTGTTCCAGAATATGTGACATAATATCAAAGCAGCCCGATACCATCTGGTATTTCGGAAGCGAATAGGTGAATTTAGGATTCAGAATAGAGAACTTTGGAAATACATTATCTCCAAACACATGGCCGATTTTTAATTTCTGTTCGTGGTTTGTGATAACCGCACCGCCATTCATCTCGGAACCGGTTCCGACCATCGTAAGTATACATCCAACCGGAATCGTCCTGCAAGTCACATCCTCGAACCGGATATAATATTTTTCCCACGGGTCATCCTCACAATATGCAGAAACAGAAACTGCCTTTGAATAGTCACAGACGGAGCCGCCGCCAACCGCTAAGATGAGATCTACCTGATTATCTCTGGCAATCCGGCATCCTTCTGCCAGCTTTTCCACTGTCGGATTGGGCATAACACCGCCATCCTCAAAAATCTCTTTCCCACATTCCTTTAAAACTGAAACCACCTGATCGTAGATACCATTTTTCTTAATAGAACCTCCGCCATAAACAAGCTGAACATTCTTTCCGTATCCTGCCAGTTCCTCTTTTAAATTGTTTAATGAATCCTGTCCAAAATATAATTTTGTCGGATTGGAATACTTGAAATTTCCTAACATTTTTATTTCCTCCTGTGATTTTATAAACTTGTTAAAACCGGGTTTTTCAGATAGTCATATACCCTTTTTACCTCGCTCGGTTTCAGCGTATCCAGCATAGATGGGCAACCTTTATCCAGTGACGCAATCCTATCCATATCCTCTATATCTAATTCAAAATCCCAGATTGCAAGATTTTCTTCCATCCGTTCCTTATGAACTGATTTCGGAATTACAACCACTCCATGTTCAATGTTCCATCTGAGAATTACCTGTGCAGGCGTTTTTCCATATTTCTTTGCAATCTCTGCCAGTACAGGCTCTGTAAACATTCCCTTTAATCCTTCTGCAAAGGGAGCCCACGCTTCTGTCTGCACGCCAAATTCCTGCATAACTTTCAATTCTTCCTGCCTCTGATAGTGAGGATGTCTTTCAATCTGATTCACCTGTGGAATCACCTCAGCGTTATAGCATAAATCCATCAGACGATCCGGAAGGAAGTTACAAACACCAATGGCGCGGACTCTTCCTGCTTTATATAATTCCTCCATTGCACGCCATGAGCCATAGTAATCACCATAAGGCATATGCACGAGATACAAGTCAAGATAATCAAGCCCGAGGTTATGCAAAGATTCGTCAAAAGCTTTTAACGTATTTTCATAACCCATCTGCTGAATATAAGCCTTTGTTGTAATAAACAACTCCTCTCTCGGAACGCCGGATTTTGCAATTGCTCTTCCCACAGCTTCTTCATTTTGGTAAGAGCTTGCCGTATCAATCAAACGATACCCTGATTCAATGGCATCAAGCACCGCCTGCTCACATACAGGCAAATCCGTTACCTGAAAGACACCGTAGCCTTCCATCGGCATTTCTACGCCGTTGTTTAACTTTACTTTTTGTACCATGATTTTCTTTCCTCCATTACTGTAATTTTGCCTTAAGCACAGTTCCATTTACCTCAATATTCATCCCCATTCCCGATAAGCTGTAACTGTAATCGTCCCGTTCAGCTTTTCGATCTCTTCTTTCCCGCTGACCACTTCTCCAAGCTCATACAAATTACTTCCCTGTCCAAAATAATCATAAAACATCACAACATCTGCCCACGGAGAATAGTAACAAAGACTGCCCTTTTCGGCATTCGCCGGTGGAGCGTCGCGAATATCCAATTCTTCCGGTGGATAGAATGTCTTTTCATTTGTACTAAAGTCTTCCACTTCCAAAGTCAGTGGAAGCTGTCCATACAAATCCTTTGCAGCCCGACTCTGATTCAGTTCATATATAATCTCATATTCTTTTGATGTTACTTTAATTTTCATTACTTTCTAATCGCTCTTTTTATTATTCCGTTTGATCTGGTAAACCAGATAATCCAAACAGTCAATCTGCTTTTCATGTTCATGTACCATACTAAGGAGACAGCTCCGGTGCTGTGCCAACAGCTTAAATAGTTCGTTCATATCATCCTCATCCAGATGGGCCATGATACATTCCATCATATCCTGCGTACATCCGGCATCCTGCAAATTCTGAATTACAGCTTCTCTTGAGCCGTAATCCACCATTTTCTCCAGTTTCATTTCGTCTATCCTCTTTTTTATTCTCCTGTCTTCTATCTTTAGTGCTATTATAAATTCCCGCGTCCAAATTCACAAATACTTATATTAAATACTTTTATATAGTTGAAACCTATACTTGTTTCTGCTATGATAGCAATAGGGAGGACTTTCATTATGGAACTTCGTGTATTACATTATTTTCTGGCCGTTGTCAGAGAACAGAGCATCCTCAAAGCAGCGGAATCTCTGCATCTTTCACAGCCTACTCTTTCTACACAAATTCGTAACATGGAAAAAGAGTTGGGGAAACAGCTTTTAATACGTGGAACAAAAGGCTCGAGAAAGATTACGCTCACAGAAGAAGGTATGATTCTTAAAAAAAGGGCAGAAGAAATTTTGAACCTGGTAGAAAAAACTGAGAAGGAAATTACCCTCTCAGATAACATTATTATGGGGGATATTTATATCGGAACCGGCGAAACCGATGTCTTCAGACTGCTTGCAAAAGCCGCAAAAGAACTGCAAAAGGAACATCCGGGAATCCACTACCATATCTCCAGCGGAAATGCAGAATTTGTTATGGAACAATTAGATAAAGGACTGGTTGACTTCGGTATCATATTTGGAACCGTAGACTCTGCCAAATACAACTTTCTGAAAATGCCTATCAAAGATACCTGGGGAGTGTTAATGCGATCTGACTCTGCGCTTGCCAAAAAGGAATCCATATCTCCGGAAGATTTATGGGATAAAGCTTTGATTATTTCACACCAGAAAAATCAGGACACAGAGCTTAGCGCATGGCTAAAGCAGGATTTATCAAACCTGAATATCGTTGCCACCTACAACCTACTTTTCAATGCTTCCTTACTGGTAGAGGAAGGACTGGGATATGCCATCGGCCTTGATAAAATTATAAACATTCCCGAAAACAGTAACCTTTGCTTCCGCCCCCTCACCCCAAAGGTGGAAGCTGAATTGTATATTATATGGAAAAAGTATCAGATATTTTCAAAAGCTGCGGAAAAGTTTATACTAAAGCTGAAAGATCTTCAGGAATATTCCACCGAGAACGTTTCAAGTTTTGTGTAAACGTTCTCAGATTCTATTGTTCCCTGCAAGACTTCCATTGCCTTTTTAACAAGCGCCATGCCAAGACCCGTAAACGGTCTTAATCTGAAAGGATTCGCAAATTTCTTCCATAAAACAAAGCCAGCGTCATACAGAGAATCACCCCAGATCCTAAAATTCACCGGTTCTACCATATAATCGTCAGTACCGATTTCAAAACCTTTTTGTTTGGATACAATTTCATTTAAGTTACAGTCATCTTCTACAATTAAAATCTGTACCATTGATACGACCTCCTTGTATTTTCATTTATCATACCCTAAAAATGTTTGAGAAATGTTAAATATATAGGCAATCGTTCAAAACGAAAGCATCACTAAGCGTGATTTTCTGTTTCCTGGCACCACTTTGCAATCTTTTCAACCAAATCAGCATCTATTTGTCCATACGGAATCTGTACAGTCCCTTTCGATGTTTTATATTTTTTTAATTCTTCACTAAAAAATGCAACAGCTTCCGGTCCCGGATAAAAGCCAATATGATTCTTTGAGGCTGCGAAATGAACAATATTATGCCCTTTCCAATAGGTTGGCATACTCCACGAAATTCTTTCCTCTGCTTCAGGCAGCGAATGGCGCAAAATATCTCTTATGGAAAATAAATCCTGCTGTTTGTTCTCATCCTGCGCCATAATATAAGCGTCTATTGTTTTAGGCTTTTCTCCACAATAATGGCTTTGATTCGCATTTTTGAATTCTCGATTGCACTTAGGACATCTCCACATTTTTTACCTCCTCATAATTTCATGGTTCCTGCTCGAACAAATGTAATTTTCTTTTTCATTGCGATATCCCCCTTCACAAATCCCAATTTTAGTTACAAGACTCCTTGTTCTTTCAGTACCGATTGTTCATCTCCGGAAATCCAACCGAAGACATTTAACTTTCCATTCTGTTCCTGCATAAGGTAATGTACATCGAAATCAATCTCTATATTTTGGTTTTTAACAGTGTCATAGGTTGCTCTCCATGAAACACGCGCTATACAATGAAACTCATCTATCGGAAAAACTTCGATGTTGCAAACTCGCATTTCCTTTGTGCCGATTTTACGGTATTGTTCGTACCCCTGTTCCAGAGCTTTCCGAAAACTATCGTCGTTTTTTGCTGTCATGACGCCAAACGGGGATGCACCGATAAACTCAGGTGCATAGAGTTCGGAAATTTCGGTTGCATCTACAACAGCCTCTTTCAGTGAGTGCATATAAAACTGCTCGTAGCGTTCAAAGAATTTTTCTACTGCATCTTTTGTCATTGGAAAACTCTCCCATTCGTTTCGTTATTTCATGCTGCGGTTGCCCACGTCTCTTTAAGCCGTTCAATAAACTGGAATTTCACGCTTTATCCTGTATAAGCATCGTCTGCGGTATTTTTGAAATTCTGTTTCTCAAGCCACTGTTGTTCTTCGTCATTTTCAGGAATATCTATTCTCTCAATTTTGAAAATTACTGGTCTTGTACCATCATTACAACAAGCAATCATCATTCTTTCATCATTTGTCCATTTGTGCATAATAGAACCACCTTGCAAAGCAGTATAGACATATCTACTAATTGCATCCCATGCTTCTCCACAAAATTTCCCATTCATCAAATGATAAAAATCGTCCTGTTCACTTGTCCTTTTTAAGTGGAAAGTATCACCTGCTTTGAAGCACGGACACGAACCAGAGTGTGGATTTGCAAGGTATTTTTCTTGATAGTCACTGAAAACTTTTGTTTCCAAGATAGTAATTTTACATTCATGTTGCATATATTATTACCTCTATAAATTCAGTTTCATCGCTCTCATTTTAATACATTATACTACATTTAAGTGAACGTTTATACCGTATCGATTATACTAACTTCAATAACTTCTTGGACACTTGTCAAAAAAGAGAACTGTCATTATTCAGAGAACAGATCTCTTTTGGATGGTATTTCATTATGAGTAAACAATCTCATCAATACGAATACGAATATTGTTCATCATTTCCATGGTGGAGATGGCCGTAGCGGCCCACGAGGCATAGTCTCTGCCCGCCTGGCATGAGACCTGCCGCAGCTCTGCCTTCGCATCCGCTTTCCAATCGCCGGGCTAGGGCTTCATCACTCTCTACGCGAGTTCGACTCTTTTCAACTCCATTTATGGAAAGAATATCTATGTCCTAAAGTGTCTATATTTTCAGTACTTCATTACTATATTATATTGCTCGGAATAAAACAGTTATCGCTGTCAATCGGTATAACTTCCTCACACATACAAACAATACCGCCGCTCCCACGTTTGAGAGATGTCTTATCAATCACTGAATACTTTTTAATTTCTCTCCTGTTTGGACTTGCAGATTTTTTTATCTCAATCGGATGGATTGTATCATTCTCTTCAATGAATAGATCAATTTCTTTTGCATTGGAATCCCTGTAATAAGAAAGGTTTGCTTTTGACTTTGAATAAGCATAGGTCTTTACAAATTCCATCACCACATAGTTTTCATAATAATGACCGCTCGCAGCACCGTTCATCAACGTTTCCGGTGACAGCCACATTGACAGGTATGCACAAAGTGCCGTATCGCAGAAATAGAGCTTTGGCGTTTTCACAAGTCGTTTCAGTTCATTATTCTCGTAAGGCTTCATGAGATATACAATACCGAGTCCTTCCAATACATTTAGCCAAACCTTTGCAGTAGGTTCGGATATATCCGATGCTTCAGCTAATGTGGCATAGCTGACCTGCTGAGATACCAGCGCCGCACACGCACTTAAGAATTTTGAAAATTTCACGGTGTCGCTTACACCGCCGACTTCCGTTGCATCGCGCATGAGATAGGTTTCTACATAAGAATTAAAATATTCATCCCTTATTTCTCTGTCAACGTCCTGAACATCCGGCATTCCACCCTTCCAAATATGCTCATAGACAGTTACAATATTGTTTTTTTGAAAAAGTTTCTGTCTTTGAAGCAGTCCCTGTAAAGATAAATTGAGGTCATCTTCTATTAAAACGCCTTGTTTTTCCCTCTGTGAAAGACTGTACAAATTCAATATACCGATTCTGCCTGCCAAGGTTTCTCTGACCTGCTTCATCATCTGGTACTGCTGCGAACCCGTAATCCAAAACTGCCCTTTCTCGTCGCTTTCATCACACATTATCTTTATCTGTTCAAAAAGCCCGGGCGCTTTCTGAATTTCATCGATTAGTATCGGTGGCTGATAAGTTTGAAAAAATAATACTGGGTCTGTTTGAGCAAGCTCTCTTGCCATACGATTATCGAGAGATACATAAGTTCTGTTTGTTCCTTCCGCCAAGTGCTTAAGCATTGTTGTTTTTCCAACCTGCCTTGCTCCGGTTACCAATATAGCCTTAAAATGAGAATTCATCTTGATAAATTTTCTCTCCAATTCTCGTTTTATATATTTCATACAGCACCTCCATTTAATGATATTCTTAAATTCATTTTATTTTATCATAAAAATCGCAAAAAATCAATTCTTCCACTTAGTATGCGCCGTTATTTATCAGGATATTCTTAAATCTATTTTATTTATTCATATCTTCAAAAATGTTCCTAATATATACACAACAATCATTCCAACAATTCTACCTTCACTTGCCGTGAAATATTAATTAAAAATCAAACAAGCACTTCACTCACCGATTATGTAAGGGGAATGTATCTATTCCTCATAAAGAAGAAAGGCTTCTGCTGTGATTCTGATTCCAAATGCCACTCCGCACCGGTAAGCTGCCGTATCTTCCGCCCCTCCCATCGGCAGGTAAAGTTCCATAACTCCTCAAACAGCTCCTCCTGCTCATTTGAAAATGTCATATCGCAAAAGAAAAAGCATCATCAATGTCCAATTAAAATTTGCTATTTTGAACCAAATTCATCCCCAATTAATGTAAAAATTCCCAATTTTTTACCTTTTACCTTTATGGTCTTTGTATGCATCTGTATCAGTTCTTAAAAATCGCTGTAAGCATTAAAAAACAGTGGTTCCAAGGCATTATAAAGCCCGAAGCCATTTTGAGTTCGGGCCGGTTTTATGGCAGAGATGGCCGTAGCGGCCCACGAGGCGTAGCCTCTGCCCGCCTGGCATGAGACCTGCCGCAGCTCTGCCTTCGCATCCGCTTGCCAATCGCCGGGCTAGGGCTTCAGCGAGAGTCGAACTGAGGTCCGAAAGCCACCTTCTTTCCAATTTTTCTATGGCCGAAAACGTTCATTTTCAGCCATTTTTAAAGAGGACCATTTTTACGTTTCTGATAAATTCCGCCGTTTCGTTAGCAAAACTGTTAGCAACTATAAACAAATGTAAATCAGCTTAAAAAGTCTTTTTCTTTATTAACTTATTCACCTGATTCTTTCTTTTTTTTATATGCCTCGTTTACCATCTTTCTCTCTCTTGCCTGTACTATAAGTTGTTCAGAATTATCTTGTATATACTTAATCTGTTCATCGAATCCAACTTTCGTTATCCCTGCGAAATTTAAAACTTCTTCATCGTACGAAGACATTTCATTCATCGTTGTAATTAACTCTTCTATACATTTCTTTACAAGTTCTTCATTATCCGAATAGTTTACAATATCTTGAGTTTCTTCAAGTTTTGTTAACAGGCCCTGTAGATATTCCTTTTCTGGATCTATTGGTTCAGCATTACTTTTTCGTTTAACTATGCATACTATACCAAGAATTACAGCAAGAGCTACACCTGCAATAGCCAGATATTTAAACAGTGCTAGAAATACACAAATAAGAATAAATCCACAAACAACCTTTAAAGATGTCGAGGGTACGTCTGTTGCCTGACTGCTTTTTTAGGATTTTTGGATTCCGTAACATAAGAAATTCCGGTGCCTGGTATAGAGGCGGTTTTTCTAATATTCCCTTTGGCAGTTTTCGTTACTCTGTATCCTTTAGTTCCAATACTGTAACCTATTCCGGATTTACTTAAATTAATTCGCATATTTTTACCAACGCGAATACTTTTTCTAAATCTAAAACCCATTTTTCGCTCCATCTTCTACATCAAACTAAAAAAGTAATGACTATATGCTATAATTTAATATTATCATAAAAACACTTTAATCGCAACGAAAGCCTTATTTTCGCGTAACGACATACCCACGCAGCCATTCTGTCTTCTATGGGAACTAAAATCATAGATGTGTCTAAAAGGCTCGGGCATACAAATACACGCATTACGCAAGAAGTTTATGAGTACCTTTTTGATGATATTGATGATTCAATTTCATCTGAACTTGATAACTATTACAAAAATGTAGTCAAATTGTAGTCAAAGAAAAAACCAACGGGTAAAATCGTTGGTTTTTCAATATTTTTTTGGTGGAGATGGCCGTAGCGGCCCACGAGGCGTAGCCTCTGCCCGCCTGGCATGAGACCTGCCGCAGCTCTGCCTTCGCATCCGCTTGCCAATCGCCGGGCTAGGGCTTCAGCGAGAGTTTCTCACTCTCTACGCGAGTTCGACTCTTTTCAACTCTATTTATGGAAATGAAAAACAGGCCCTTTGGCCTGTTTCAGACCGAAGACAAAGCCCAGCCTTTTCACAAGGTTCAGGGCTTTTTCTTATGTCATACTTTAATTTTATGCAAAACTGAAACGAAAAGAAAAAATGTGGGAAAAGCGACCGTTTTTCCGGTCCCTTTCATACAGCATATT